>CAVCMI010000022.1:0-110900 GCA_963603365.1 Oscillospiraceae bacterium | reverse complement strand
TGAGTAAAAGTAGAATAGAGGTGTTTTTTACTCAAAAAAACACGTTGCAAATATATTTTAATTTCTGACACGTTTGCAAGAAAAATTATCAACAATGTTTCATAACTCTATTTTTTTTAGTTTTGCAGCCGTTTATATACAGAATAAGTCACTGTAACAGAACTGTTTTTACCAATCATAAAAAACATATCCGACCGACAAAACAACACATGACATATGACAGACGACAAGAAAATCATCTTCTCTATGGTGAATGTCAGCAAGACATTTCCGCCACAAAAACAGGTTTTAAAGAACATTTACCTTTCCTTTTTCTACGGCGCCAAGATCGGCGTGCTTGGTCTCAACGGGGCGGGCAAGTCTTCGCTGCTGAAGATCATCGCCGGCCTCGACCACGACTATCAAGGCGAGGTGGTCTTCTCGCCCGGTTACTCGGTAGGATACCTGCCACAGGAACCCGAGCTTGACGACGCGCTGACCGTGAAGGAGACTGTGATGCAAGGTGTGCAGAAAATCGTAGACATCCTAAAAGAGTACGAAGCGGTAAACATGAAGTTTGCCGAGCCTATGGATGACGGTGAAATGAGCCGGCTCATCGAGCGGCAGGGCGAACTCACAGAACTGATTGACCAGTACGATGCCTGGGAACTGGACTCCAAGCTTGACCGCGCCATGGATGCGCTGCGCTGTCCCGACGGCGACACGCCCGTGAAGAACCTTTCGGGCGGAGAGCGCCGCCGCGTGGCCTTGTGCCGCCTGCTGCTCACCGAACCTGACATCCTGCTGCTGGACGAGCCCACCAACCACCTGGACGCCGAGTCGGTGGAGTGGCTTGAGGCACACCTGCAGCAATACAAGGGCACCGTCATCGCCGTCACTCACGACCGTTACTTCCTCGACCACGTGGCCGGCTGGATTCTGGAGCTTGACCGCGGCGAGGGCATCCCCTGGCAAGGCAACTACTCCTCTTGGCTGGAACAGAAATCAAACCGACTGGCTATGGAAGCCAAGCAGGAGAGCAAGCGCATGAAAACCCTGGAGCGCGAACTCGAATGGGTGCGCATGGCGCCTAAAGCCCGGCATGCCAAGTCAAAAGCCCGTCTCAACGCATACGACAAACTGCTGAACGAGACTGTGAAAGAGAAAGAAGAGACCCTGCAGATATTCATCCCCAACGGCCCGCGGCTGGGCAACAGAGTCATCGAGGCGCAGCACGTGCGCAAAGCATTCGGCGAAAAGCTGCTGTTTGACGACCTCAACTTCAACCTTCCGCCCAACGGAATCGTGGGGGTCATCGGACCCAACGGCGCCGGGAAGACCACCCTGTTCCGCCTCATCATGGGATTGGAGCAGCCCGACAGCGGCGAGTTCCACGTGGGCGAAACCGTCAAAATCGGCTACATTGACCAGCAGCACAAGGTCATCGACCCTGAAAAGAGCGTTTGGGAAATCGTCTCCGGCGGCCAGGAGCAGATCATGATGGGAGGGAGGCTCATCAATTCCCGCGCTTACCTGTCGCGCTTCAACTTCAGCGGAACAGAACAGAACAAAAAAGCCGGCGTGCTCTCCGGCGGGGAGCGCAACCGTCTGCACCTGGCCCTCACCCTCAAGTCGGAGGCAAACGTGCTGCTACTCGACGAGCCAACCAACGACATCGACGTCAACACATTACGTGCCTTGGAGGAGGGGCTCGACAACTTTGCGGGATGTGCCGTGGTCATCTCGCACGACCGCTGGTTCCTCGACCGCATCTGCACCCACATCCTCGCGTTCGAAGGAGACTCGCAAGTCTATTTCTTCGAAGGCGGATACACCGAATATGAAGAAAACAAGAAAATGAGGCTCGGCAACGTGTTGCCGAAGCGGATACGCTACAAGAAAATCACCGTCATTTAGGCGACGGCAAAAAGGTGCGGAGGCGGTCTTGCGCACCTTTTTTTCTTTTAATTGCAAACAGTTAATCAAAAAGAAAAAAGTGTATCTTTGCGCGCCCTGAAAATAGGGTGAAAATACGTAATAAATAAAAAGTTTAACAAATCAAATTGTATGCCTACAATTCAACAATTAGTAAGGAAAGGAAGACAGAAGCTTACTTCACAGAGTAAGTCGAGGGCATTGGATGCCTGTCCGCAGAAGCGCGGCGTTTGCTTGAGGGTTTACACCACGACCCCGAAAAAACCTAATTCAGCCATGCGTAAAGTGGCGAGGGTAAGAATGACCAACGGCAAGGAGGTCAATGCCTACATCCCGGGCGAAGGACACAATCTGCAGGAGCACTCCATCGTGCTGGTTCGCGGAGGCCGTGTCAAGGACCTTCCGGGTGTAAGATACCACATCGTCAGAGGCGCGCTCGACTCCGCCGGCGTTGACGGCCGTCTGCAGGGACGCTCCAAGTACGGCGCCAAGAGACCTAAAAAGAAATAATCCCCGATTATCATTCCAAAGAAAAGTAAATTGAACGCCGGGATTGGCGATTCAAGAGTAAATTAAAACATTGAAGATACAAGAACATGAGAAATTCACATGCAAAAAAAAGGATCATTCTTCCAGATCCGAGGTATAACGACGAATTGGTAACGAAATTCGTCAACAACATTATGTTGAAAGGCAAGAAAAACCTTGCTTTCGAGATTTTCTACAAGGCTATCGACATCGTTTCCGAGAAGACGAAAGAGAACGGCCTCGAAGTGTGGAAAAAAGCCCTGGAGAACGTAACCCCGAGCGTTGAGGTCAAGAGCAAGCGCGTCGGCGGCACTACCCTCCCCGTCCCCGAGGAGATCAAGCCGGGCAGAAAGCAGTCAGTAGGCATGAAGAACCTTATTTCCTATGCACGCAAACGCCATGAACAGACAATGGCCGACAAGCTTGCCCAGGAGATTATGGCCGCTTACAAATCAGAAGGCGCAGCATTCAAGAAGAAAGAGGAAATCCACAGAATGGCAGAAGCCAACAAGGCTTTCGCCCATATGCGCATGTAAACGGCAACTTCCGGAATTCATACAATATATATTATATAGCAATACTCCACACGGTAAAGAGAACGACAAATGGCTGAAGATCTTCTGCATATTCGCAACATCGGCATTATGGCCCATATTGATGCCGGGAAGACTACGACCACGGAGCGTATTCTCTTCTATACCGGCAAGAACTACAAGATCGGAGAAGTTGACGAGGGCACGGCCACCATGGACTGGATGGTGCAGGAACAGGAGCGCGGCATAACGATCACCAGCGCCGCCACCACCGTGACATGGAACTGCCGTTCGCATGACTACAAGGTCAACATCATCGACACGCCGGGGCATGTGGACTTCACCGTAGAGGTGGAACGGTCTCTGCGCATTCTTGACGGCGCCGTGGCCATCTTCTGCGCCGTCGGCGGCGTGGAAGCACAGTCCGAGACCGTCTGGCACCAGGCCGACAAGTACAATGTCGCCCGCATCTGCTATGTCAACAAGATGGACAGGTCGGGCGCCAACTTCTACGCCGTGGTGGAACAGATCCGCGACAAACTCAAAGCCTCGCCGATGCCTGTCCAGATCCCCATCGGAGAAGAAGACTCTTTCAGCGGTGTCATCGACCTGCTGGAGATGAAAGCATACCGCTGGGGCGAGGAAAACCAAGGCACCACCTACCAAGAGGTAGGGATCCCTTCTGAACTGGCAGACGAAGCCGTCAAGTACCGCAACATGATGCTCGAAACGCTGGCAGAACAGGATGAACAGTTGATGGAACGTTACTTCGAGGACGCTGACAGCATCACAGCCGAAGAACTTATTCCCATTATACGGAAAGCCACCATCGAACGTAAAATCCAGCCCGTGCTGTGCGGCTCCTCGTTCAAGAACAAGGGCGTGCAACGGCTGCTGGACGCCATCGTGATGTACCTGCCCTCCCCTGCCGACATGCCCGCAATCACCGGAACGAACCCCAGGACGGATGCGGAAGAGACCCGCAAGGCCGACGAGAACGAGCCGTTCGCGGCGCTCGCCTTCAAGATCGCAACCGACCCGTTTGTGGGCAAACTTACTTTCGTAAAGGTCTATTCCGGGAAACTCAGCAGCGGCGAGACGGTCTATAACGCCAACAGCGGCAAGCGCGAACGTGTGTCGAAAATCATGCAGATGCACTCCAACAAGCAACTGCAGCTTGAAAGCGTCACCGCAGGCAATATCGTGGCATTTGTAGGCATGAAGGAGATCCATACCGGCGACAGCCTCACCGACGACAAGCATCCCATCATCCTCGAACAGATTGTCTTCCCCGAACCGGTGATCCAAATCGCCGTCGAGCCCAAGACGAAAGACGATGAGGAAAAAATGATGCTGGCATTGGCCAAGCTGTCGGACGAGGATCCCACGTTCGTCGTCAACAACGACAACGATCAGGGGCAGACCCTCATCAGCGGTATGGGCGAACTGCATCTTGACATCCTGCTCGACCGCCTGAAGCGCGAGTTCAACGTGGACTGCAACCATGGCAAGCCGCGCGTGACGTACAAAGAGGCGCTCATGAGTTCTGTGCGTCACCATGCCGTCTATAAACGTCAGAACGGCGGCAAGGGTTCGTTTGCGGACCTCGAGTTTGAGATGGCTCCGCCGCAGGGCAACGAGAGAGGACTGGTGTTCAAGAGCGAAGTGAAAGGGGGAAATGTACCGAAAGAGTATCTGGCAGGTGCAGAAAAAGGCTTCAAAACAGCAATGCAGAACGGCAAATACGGCTTCCCTGTTGAGTCCCTGGCCGTAACTGCAATTGACGGTTCCTGCCATCCTGTGGATTCAGACACGCTATCGTTTGAAATCTGCGCCAAGATTGGCTTCAGAGACGCGCTCAAGAAGATTGACACCGCCATTTTGGAGCCTATTATGAAAGTCGAGATTACCACCCCCGACGAATACATCGGCAACGTGACCGGCGACCTCAACCGCCGCCGCTCCGTGCTGGAACAGATCGACGCCAAGGTGGGCTTTCAGGTGATCACGGCACAGGTTCCGTTATCCGAGATGTTCGGATATGTGACTGCCCTGCGCTCCATGAGCCAAGGACGCGCCACATTCAACATGGAGTTCCTCAGATACGCAGAAGTGCCCGCCGACGTGAAAGAGTATATTATGACAACCGGAAGATTCATTCTTTAAAAGAAGTACAGAAAAAACATATTACGTAATAATTAAAAACAAACAAAAGTGAGTCACAGAATTAGAATTAAATTAAAATCATTCGATCATACGCTGGTTGACAAGTCTGCCGAGAAAATCGTCAAAACTGTTAACGGCGTAAAGGATGACAAGGTTGTTTTGGTCGGTCCTATTCCGTTGCCGACACACACCAAGATCTTCACCGTAAACCGTTCCACCTTCGTTAACAAGAAGTCCAGAGAACAGTTCCAGCTTTCCACATACAAGAGACTGCTGGACATTTACGGCACCACAACGAAAACCATCGATGCTTTGATGAAGCTTGAGCTTCCGAGCGGCGTTGATGTAGAAATCAAAGTGTGATGAACAGCATTCTGCCGCAAGGATAGTCTATGACATCTTTGCGGCAATTTGGGGCGTTAGCTCAGTTGGCTAGAGTGTCTGACTGGCAGTCAGGAGGTCACGGGTCCGACTCCCGTACGCTCCACTTAATCATCATTTTACTTGCTGACGTTTAAGCCGGCAAGTTTTTTTGCCTATATAGGCGCAATAACAACAGAACCGGACTATGGAGAAACGCTTTTGGAACGAATATCAGAAAGACATCGCCGATGACCACTTTTTTTACGAAAGGAGCTGCATCCGCCAGACATTCTTTCCCGGGTCAGAGGCTGCATTTCTCAACATCCTGCGCAACGATTTAGGGAAAGACATTTACGACTCCTCGCATCAGCACACTTGTACAGGCATAGGTTACCACTCCGATGTTGTGCCGTTCGAAACCACAATGACCGTTGTGGCACGCCTCTTCGCGTTGATGACCGAGCGCGGCTATGAAAACTATGTCCCGTCGTGTGTCACCTCCTTCGGGGTCATCACCGAAATAGTGGAAAAGTGGGCGGAGAAGCCGGAGTTGCTGGAGCAGGCGCGTCAGTACCTCAAGCAGGCCACCGGCCGCACATTCAACCTCCCGAAGAATGTCGCCCATCCCTCCGACGTCATCTACAAGTTCCGCCTTGACCTGAAGGAGAAGATGAAGCACCGTCTCGTGAACCGCTTTACGGGCAAGCCGCTGCGCGTAGTGGAGCACATCGGCTGCCATTATGCCAAGATTTTCCCTAAGCACGGCATTGGCAAAGCAGAGTTCCCTTACGTGCTTGCCGGCATGATAGAAGCCTGGGGCGGCGAGGTGGTCGATTATCCCGAACGGCGGCATTGCTGCGGCTTCGGCTTCCGGCAATACCTCGTGCAGGAAAACAGAGGCTATTCGGTTGCCAATTCCAAGAAGAAATTCGAGTCAATGGAGCCCTACGAGCCCGACTTCATCGTAGCCAACTGCCCGGGCTGCGCCATGTTTCTCGACAAATGGCAATACACCATTGCTGAAATGGAGCATAAGACCTACGACAAAGAGGGGTACGGCATCCCCGTGCTCACCTACGAAGAGATGGCAGGGCTGCTGCTCGGATACAATCCGTGGCAACTCGGACTACAGCTGCACCAGGTCCAGTGCGAAAGCCTGCTCAACAAGATCGGCATCCCCTACGACCCGGACACCAAGTACACGGGCATCTCCGGGAAGATGCTGGCTTTCCCAGACCGCCCGTCGTCCCTTAAAGTATAGACCTTTCATCGAACAAGCATATACCAGAACCCGAAATAACAACAACAGCGCAATGGCAAATATCGCAGTAATCGGAGCCGGGCCTGCCGGCATAGAAGCCGCTTCAGTCCTGGCACAGAAGCATCACGTCACCATCTTCGAACGTTCCCTTGCCGGTCTCGACAACCTCCGCGACAAGGCATTGCTGTTTCCCGACTTCCGGGCCGCGTCTGAACTGGTTTCATTGCTGAACGACAAAACCCAGCATGGGAACATCAGGATTCATTACGGCACTCCCATTGTGAACCTGACCTTTGAAAACGGCGTGTGGAAACTGACCGACGGCCAAGGACATCATCACACGTTCAGCCATGTGCTGCTGGCCACGGGATACCGCGTCTTCGATGCCCGCCTGAAAGAAGAGCTGGGCTACGGCATTTACAACGGCGTCATCACCTCGCTGGAACTCGAACGCATGATCGGCGAGAACAAGGTACTGAACAACATCGGCGAAAAGCCCAAGCAAGTCTCCTTCCTGCAATGCGTCGGGTCACGCGACGAGAAAACGGGCAATCACTACTGTTCCAAGATATGCTGCGTTACCGCCGTGAAGCAGGCCATCGAAGTGAAACGCATGCTGCCCGAAACGGACGTTTACATTTTCTATATGGACCTCAGGATGTGGGGGCAAGGCTTTGAGGAGATGTACCGCACTGCCCAGGAGACCTACGGGATCAACTTCGTGCGCGGGCGCATCTCCGAAGCGGCATCGACCTACGACAACCGCATACAGCTGAAAGCCGAAGACACCCTGATGGGGCTTCCCCTCACGATGAACACCGACCTGCTGGTGCTGATGGTGGGCATGTGCGCTTCTGACGGCACCAGAACCCTGACAGAGAGTTCCGGCATTCAAGGACTTTACGGCTTTGCCGAAAGCAAGTCGCCCCATTTGGAGGACAACCTCACCGTCCGCGACGGACTGTTCGTCGCAGGATCCTGCAAACGCCCGATGAGCCTCAGCGACACCATACAGGATGCCCGCTCTGCCGCCGCCGTGATGCTTCAACACATCAACGACTGAAAAGCGATGTAGGCGGTAAAAAATGTAATCATAATGCAATAATTTTTTTCCGCACCGCCCCACTTATTTCTTATCTTTGCCACGTGATATGAATGTCACGTGAACATTCTCATGTATTGTTCAACCAAACGATTTGAAAACACACAGCAATGAGTTACATAGAATTCGACAAATCAGACCTTGTAAACCTGAACTACTCCACCCAGCGCGAGCTGTTGCGCTGCAGCCGTACAGGGTCATTTGCCACCACCACGCTTGCGGGACTGAACACCCGGAAATACCACGGCCTTTTCATCGTTCCGCAAGACAGCATCGACCACCAACGACACGTTTTGGTTTCTTGCCTCAACGAGACCATCGTGATCAACAATATGGACTTCCACCTCAGCATCCACGAATACAAAGGCGGATTCATAGACCCGAAAGGGAACAAATACCTGCAGAAATTCACCGCTGACCCTGTGCCTACCTTCCAGTACCGCGTCGGCAAGTTCAATTTCACCAAAGAAGCACTCTTCCTGAACAATGCTGACCGCCTGATACTGAAATACACGATTCTTGACCAATTCGAGTCAGCCTCCATACAGTTCCAGCCGTTGCTGGCGTTCCGTTCCATACACTGCCTCACCCATGCCAACAACGGGGTGAACGCCGGCTTCAGAAGTGCAGAGAACGGCGTCGGCTTCTGTCTTTACGACCGTTACACGCCTGTCTATCTGCAATGCTCCGTACCGGTTCAGTATGAGCATCGCCCCGACTGGTTCTACAACATCGAGTATGCCGAAGAGATACGGCGCGGCTATGACGGGCTCGAAGACCTTTTCGCCCCCGGGGTGTTGACTGCCGAACTGCAAGGCAACACCCTTTACGTCTCTGTCGGCACGGAGCCGGCAGACCCGGAAGACCTGGAGGGCCTTTACAACGAAGAACTCGGCAAGCACACCGCCCGTTCTTCCTATTTCAATTGCCTCCGCAATGCCGCCGAACAGTTCATCGTGAGAAGAAACGGCAAAACGGAAATCATTGCCGGATATCCGTGGTTCGGCAGATGGGGACGAGACACCTTCATAGCCCTTCCCGGCCTCACACTCGCACTGGACAACCCCGCGCTTTGCAAGGAAATCATCGACAATATGGCACAGGAGCTGAACTGCGGACTGTTCCCAAACATTGGCGGCAACGGCACCGCAGCGGCCTACAACTCTGTAGACGCCCCGCTGTGGTTCTTCCGCACGCTGCAGCTCTATGCCGAATATACCCACACGCAGCGCAGCATCTGGAACGAGTACGGTCATATTATGGAAAGCATCCTCAATGCATTCCGGCAAGGCACGCTCAACAACATCCGAATGCTCGACAACGGGCTCATCTACGCCGGCGGCGAGGGATTGGCGCTCACCTGGATGGACGCCATTGTCAACGGCCGTCCCGTAACGCCGCGAACAGGCTGCCAAGTTGAAATCAACGCACTCTGGTACAATGCTGTGAAGTTCAGCATAGAGATGGCACACCTGGCCAAAGACAACCGCTTCGTGAAAGAATGGGAACATATCATACACCATTTCCCGACTGTCTTCAAGGACACCTTCTGGTCAAAGGACATGGGCTATCTTGCCGACTATGTGGACAACGGCTACAAGAACTTCCAGATACGTCCCAACATGATGATTGTGGCATCGCTGCCATATACCCCGATAAGCGAGAAGATACGCCAGCTTGTACTGAAACGCACCTGCGAGGAGCTGCTCACAGACAAAGGCATCCGCTCGCTTTCCCCGAAAGACCCGGACTACAAAGGGCACTATTCGGGCAACCAGGCCGAACGCGACGCCGCCTACCATCAGGGCACCTGCTGGATCTGGCTGCTCTACCCGTTCACAGACGGCATGCTGGCGGTTTACCGCAAGTCGGCGCTGCCCGTGCTGCAACGGCTGCTGTACAACTTCGACGGATGTATGAAAACCTACGGCATATCCACTATTTCAGAGATCACCGACGGAGACCCGCCGCACAAGCCCAACGGCTGCATCTCGCAGGCCTGGAGCGTGGCCGCACTCCTCTATATGAAATGGCGGATTGAACACTTCAACAAATAAAAACGCATATTGAGAACAACATGGAACTACACATCAGTGAAATTAGACGTTTGACATGAAAGTATTGATGTTCGGGTGGGAATTTCCGCCCCATATTTCAGGAGGACTTGGAACGGCCTGCTACGGTCTCACCAAAGGTTTGGCACAGCATGGCGTGCAAGTCACATTTGTCATGCCTAAAGCATCTGGCATGGAAGACGAACGGTATGTCAAGATTGTCAATGCCAGCAGCATAGAAGTTGACCCTCGCCACACCGCCTTCTTCGCCGGCGACAAGAGCACCTCTTTCATACAGTTCAACTCAAGGATGATACCGTACGTCGGCATGGACGACTATTTCAACGTCGTGAACCAGATTGAAAGCGGCGTTCTCACTGAATCCTCCGGAGAGAAGCGCAGATACGTTTTCCACGGCGGGTATGGCAGCAACCTTATGGAAGAGGTGAACCGCTATGCGGAAATCGCCGCCGAGATTGCGCACAATGAGGATTTTGACGTCATCCATGCCCACGACTGGCTGACTTACAAAGCCGGCATATCCGCCAAGCGCTTGAGCGGGAAACCATTAGTCGTACACATCCATGCCACCGAAATCGACCGTTCGGGCGAGAACAACCGCAACGAATGCATCTTCAACCTTGAGCGCGAGGGCATGATGGCCGCCGATGCGGTGTGTGCCGTCAGCGACCTTACCCGAAACATCGTCATCGAACGTTACGGCATCCCCGCCGAGAAAGTCTATACACTCCACAATGCCGTAACCCCGAACTGCGAACAGATTGAGCGCCGCAAGACCGTAACCGAAAAGATCGTCACGTTCTTCGGCCGTGTCACATTCCAGAAAGGGCCCGACTACTTTGTGGAGACAGCGCAGCGCGTGCTGGAGAAAGACCCGAACGTGCGCTTTGTGCTGGCTGGCGACGGCGACATGATGCAGCACGTCATCCTCCGCGTGGCGGAGCTCGGCATTTCCGACCGTTTCCATTTCACAGGATTCCTGCGTGGCGACGACATTGACACCCTCTTCGGCATGAGCGACGTGTATGTCATGCCCTCCATTTCGGAACCGTTCGGCATATCACCCCTCGAGGCCATGCAGGCCGGCATCCCCGTGGTCATATCCAAACAGTCGGGGGTGGCCGAAGTGCTTCAGTATGCCGTCAAGGTTGACTTTTGGGATGTCGACGCCACTGCCGACGCCATTTACGGGATACTGCACTACCCCGCCCTTGCCGACATGCTCAGCAGCAAAGGCCTTGAAGAAGTCCACAACCTCAAATGGGAAAACGCAGCCAAAAAACTCAAAAACATTTATGAAAAATTGATGCACTATGAATAGAATTTGCTTCCATTTCCAGATCAGCCAACCTTACCGGCTCAGAACCTACCGGTTTTTCGACATAAACCAGAACCACGACTATTTCGACAATTACCAGAACCAGTATATGGCGCGCCGCCTTGCCGACCGGTGCTATCTGCCCGCCAACAAGATGATGCTCGACCTGATACGGCAGAACCCCGGCAAATTCAAACTCAGTTTCAGCATCTCCGGCAGTTCAATCATGCTTTTCCGGAACTACTGCCCGGAGGTCATCGACAGTTTCAAGGAACTGCTGGCCACGGGGAACGTTGAGATCACAGGCAGCACTTATACGCACAGCCTTGCCTCGCTGCACGGCAAGGAGGCTTTTGTGGAACAGGTGCTGCGGCAGGAGGAACTGCTGCGGGAGACCTTCGGCATCAAACCGACCTCTTTCTGCAACACAGAAATCATCTATTCTGACGAAATCGGCGAATGGCTCGGAGACATGGGCTACCGCGTCGTGCTCACCGAAGGCGCACGGCACATCCTTGGCTGGAAAAGCCCGCTTTTCCTCTACTGCAACCCCTACCAGACCGATGTCAGGCTGCTGCTTCGATCATACCGCCTCTGCGACGACATCACCCTGCGCTTCTGCGACACCACCTGGGACCAATACCCGCTGACCGCCGACAAGTACATCGGCTTCCTCGACAAAAGCAACGACCATTGTGACAATCCCCTTATCAACCTGTACTGGGACTATGAAACCATCGGAGAGTACCACACCGAGGAGACGGGAATACTTGACTTTTTCCGTACCCTCATAGAACGCCTCTCCCAAAAGGAGAACTATACTTTCATTACACCCAAAGAGGCCGTAAAGCTTGACCTCGACCCCGCCACAATGCATGCGCCATGGCCCATATCCTGTTCCGGAGAAGAGAAAGACACCAACGAATGGTTAGGCAACGAACTGCAGCAGGAAGCCTTCCGGCAACTGTTCAAACTGGAGGATCTCTACAATAAGTCCACCGACCAGGATGCCCGGCTTTGCTGGCTTCGCCTGCAGGCCGCCGACCATTTCAACTTCATGAGTTCGAGATGGATCGGACACAAGTCCGTAAAACGCAACTTCGACGTTTACCCGTCACCCTATCAGGCGTTCATAAACTATATGAACGTACTGAACGACATAAAGATAAGATTGCAGAAATAGCGGATTCGCCGACCCGGACGGAAACAAACCGCTAATTCATGTCCCAGCAGAGAGAAACGATACTCTTCCAAGAGAGATGCAGTCTGTCAGCGATTTCCTTGCTGCACAGGTGACCGGCAAAGACATATACACTCTGTGTCAGCGCCGGCTCCTTCTGCAACGTGAATCTTATCATATTGCTGAAAACAAGACACTCTATCCACGGGAGCAAAAAAGCAGAAAAAGCGATACCGAGCGCTTTTGGCGAAAGCGTCTCCGACAATATCCTTTCTGTGATTGAACTGTCCTTGTCATCCTTGATGTAGCACATCGCCATTGCCGTGATGCCTTTTTCATTCATCATCCTGACCGTTTCGACATCAATCTCGTCATCCACCCGATTAGAAAAGAGGACTTGGCCATCTTTAACCCGGGACATTTCGTCTGCCGTAAAAGGGGAAAACTTGACCAGCAGCCTGGCAACCTCGGCAAGACGGAACAAGTCATCCTCAAAGCGAACTCCGGCATCTGCATAATCCATATCCGTATAGGGTGTCCCTTCAGAAAAGCCGCGCTGCATATACACAAGGACATTATGGTCTGCCAAGGTTCTGGCCGCTTCGGGGGTGATGATTGCAAAACCGGCTGCCGGGGTTTTGTCCTTGACAAAAGCGACCGCACATTTTCGGACCGGAAACTCAACCGTCACCTGCTGCTCTTGCGTGCCGGGCAAATTGTCCTCTAAAATCAATCCGTCAGAACTCATAGACACCGAATAACCACATTGTTCAGAAAATGAACCGACGTTTTGTATCGTCAACCTGTTCAATCGTAACCCTCACATACTTGTCGGGCAGGAGCGGCTGCACTTTCTCTGTCCATTCGATGAAACAATAACTGCCGCTGTAGATATACTCCTCAAAACCGATGCGAACCGCATCCTCCGGACTGTCAATCCGGTAAAAGTCGAAATGATACACGGGACCTGTCGGAGTCCAATATTCATTCACGATAGCGAATGTCGGTGACGATGTCATGCCGTCAACCCCAAGATGCGCACACATCTCCTTGATCAGGGTGGTTTTGCCAGCCCCCATCTCACCGTAAAAACCGAAAACACGGTCCTGCGGACAGGCCTCTATAATGGCCTTCGCCACCTGTCTCAACTCTTTTTCATCAGCAATGATACTTTGCATAGCATTTCAGGACATAATTGTTATAGATGATACCTTACCAACGACTCCATCGGAGATTCTACGATAGTCTGAAGGTGGCAATTCTCTGCGCGGGCAGCGGCTTGCACCACCTCACGGAAGTTGAACGCTACCGATCCGGAGAGCATCCATAGCAGCGTTTCGCTATTCTCATAGCATGCTTTCTGCAAGGCAAAGAACCGACGGAAACTCTCCGAAGCCATCTGATGCACAAACGGGACTTCGAGATGTTGAGAAACAAAGGGCGCCAAAGAGGAAAAGAAAAGGTTAGGTGACGGCTCGCTATAGATGCGCCGGATGGCCTTGTCGAATGACAGGTTGTATTGTTTTCGCAGTTCGGCAGATACACTTGCGGGTAGTTCATTCCGCATAAAAGCCTTCACAAGTTGCATGCCCAAGTAGGTTCCGCTGCCCTCATCGCCAAGCATATAGCCTAACGAGGGAGCACGCGCCACGACAGAACGGCCGTCGAAAAGGCAAGTGGCGGCGCCGGTGCCCAATATGCCAACTACGGAATGCCTGCGGTTGCTGAGCGCGCGGCATACCGCCATAAGGTCTGAGCAAACGGAAACGACGGCCTCGGGGTAAAACTCTTGGAGCAGGCAGCCTATCCTGCCGGCATTCTCTGCCGAGGCACATCCAGCCCCATAGTAGTGGACATGCGACACGTGCGATACGTTGTTCCGTTCTATAAATGATGAAAAAATGCCGCTTATCGTCTCATCGGTACAATAGTTAGGATTGATTCCCGCGCCTTTGAAAGTGCAGACGACAGAACCGCCATCAACAAGTGCGAAAGCAGTTTTGGTGGCACCGGCATCAATAATCAATGTTGAAGACATCGTTGTGAATTAATGGTTTTGATCGTTGCCGACAAGTACAGAACGTGAAATGTTGGCGGGATTGTGCCGTTTGTACTCTGATGCGAAAAAGCGTTTAATGAGCGTATGGTCGCGCAAGGAATCGTCTCCGCTGAAAAAACGTGCAAAAATCCGGTCTGCTTCAAAGTAATCCGGAACGCCCAACTGGTCGCAGTCGCTCCTGCTGATGCCGAGTCCGTCCACGGGAGTCGCATCAATGCACGATTGCAGCGCGCAACGTTGTTGCGGGTTCTCTTCGGCAAGCAGGAAAGCGGAAAGCGCGTAAACTTCCGTTTTCCACAGGTGCTGGATAGGTGCATAGTCGCCCACATCACCGTGAAGAGTCCAGAAGCCCGTAAGGTATTCTGTGTAATTGTCGGTTGATATGACCATTCCGTGATGAAGCTGCGCCAGGTCATACAGCACTAACATTCGCATACGGGCTTTCAGGTTGCCTTGACGCATTTTGGAAAGGTGGGAATCATCGAGTCCGGTCAGCATTTTCCGGCATTCCAAATAGGTTCCGGTGAGGTCAAGGTGGCAAAAGTCGTGGCAGAAGGCATCCCCGACTGCAACAGAACGTGCGATTTCGTCCTCGCAGTTCGTTTCAATGGTAATGGAACGTCCGATGAGGGGTATCTGATGCGCTTCGCACACGGGCTTCAGCAGGGCGGCGCACAATGCGCTGTCAATGCCGCCAGAGATGCCCAGAACCAAAGATTTAAGGTTGCTTTTCTCAATATACTGAGCCACAATGCGGCGGATACGGACCGCCAAACCGTTCATTGCCTCCTCCCCGGAGAGGAAAGGGAAATAGGAAGATTCCGGTTTCGTCATGTTACAATCCAATTAATTGCTGTTTTTGATGAAGAACGGCAAAAATACAAAAAAAAACATTCGGGCGGAAAACTGCTCTCATCTCTCTTCAACACATAACAACAAAGACTCTGAACACACTTCTTTCATCTATCTAAAACTGCCGGAACAATCGCATTGTCACAATCCGAGTTAGACGGATTACTTTTTTATATGCAATCCGTGTTTGGATTTTCCTATCTTTGCAGCCGATTTAAATCATTCGGATTCTGAAATGAAAACCAAGTACATCGACCTCATCTCGCAAACCTACGAATTTCCGCAAGAAGAATTCAACGTAGAAGACAACGAACTGCTTTTCAACGACGTGCCCCTTATGGACATCATCAAGCAATACGGGACACCGCTCAAAATCACCTATCTGCCGAAGATATCGCAAAACATCCAAAAGGCGAAAAGGTGGTTCAACGTGGCCATTGCCAAATCAGACTACAAAGGCAGTTACCATTATTGTTACTGCACCAAGAGTTCGCATTTTGAGTTTGTGCTTTCAGAAGTGTTGAAAAACGATGTACATTTAGAGACCTCATCGGCATTCGACCTTAACCTGATAGAGACCTTGCACGACAGCGGCCAGTTCCAGAAAGACAACTATATCATCTGCAACGGGTTCAAGCGTCAGCCTTACATTGACAACATCTCGACGATGCTGGAAAAAGGCTTTGTGAACACCATACCCGTGCTGGACAGCAAGAAAGAGTTTGACTTGTTGGACAAGAACATCCAGACCAAGTGCAACATCGGGATACGGATTGCCGCCGAAGAGGAGCCGCGCTTCGAGTTCTACACCTCGCGACTCGGCATACGCTACAACGACATATTGCCGTTCTATCAAGAGAAGATAAAGAACAACCCCAAGTTCGAGCTCAAAATGCTGCATTTCTTCATCAACACGGGCATCAACGACACGGCCTACTACTGGAACGAGCTCACCAAGTGCGTGAACCTTTACTGCGACCTCAAGAAGATATCGCCCGAACTTGACTCGCTCAACATCGGCGGCGGCTTTCCTATCAAGAATTCCCTCTCCTTTGAGTACGACTATGAATACATGGCCGAAGAAATCGTATCGCAGATCAAGCAGATATGCAACCGAGAGGGCGTGGAAGAGCCGGACATCTTCACGGAGTTCGGTTCATTCACCGTCGGCGAGGCAAGCGGCGTCCTCTTCTCCGTGCTTCAGCAGAAACGGCAGAACGACCGCGAGCTGTGGAACATGATCGACAGTTCGTTCATGACCACCCTGCCCGACTCGTGGGCCATCAACCAACAGTTCATCATACTGGCCATCAACCACTGGGACCGCGAATATGAACGCGTCTTTTTAGGCGGTCTCACATGCGACAGCCACGACTATTACAACTCTGAAGCGCACCTCAACGCCGTATTCCTGCCCCGCATCGTATCAGAAGAGTATCCATACGAAGACACCGACGAAATCCAATACATCGGCCTGTTCAACACCGGCGCCTATCAGGAGGCTCTCGGAGGCTACGGCGGAATACAGCATTGCATGACCCCTGCTCCCAAACACATCATCATATACCGCGACGAAGAGGGAGAAATATGCACTAAATTATTCGCTAAAGAACAGAGTTACAAGTCGATGCTTAAAATTTTAGGATACTGACAAAACATTCGGTATTTTTTGTACTTTTGCGGTCGGGTAAGTCTTGTACGATCTGCTCCCTGCTAACTCCCCCAGGGTAGGAATACAGCAAGGGCATGTAGGTTGTAGCGATGCGATACAAGTAGCTTACCCTTTTTTCATTTGTAAATATGATTCTGAAAATATACCCGGAAAACCCGAACCAGCGTTCCATCGACAAAGTGGTGCAATGTCTGGGCGGCGGCGGCATCGTCATATACCCCACCGACACCATCTACGGCATCGGCTGCGACATCTTCAAGCAGAAAAGCGTGGAAAAAATCACCGAACTGCTGGGCGACAAGAAGAAAAAGAGTTCGATGACCTTCATCTGCTCCGACTTGAGTCATATTTCCGACTTTGCAAAGCCCATCCCCAACTCCTTGTTCAAGATGATGAAGAAGGTGCTTCCCGGTCCTTATACATTTCTTTTGGAAGCCAACAACAACGTGCCTAAACTGCTGCAGAGCAACAAGAAGACCGTGGGCGTCCGTGTGCCTGACAACAGCATCATTCTGGAGATTGTGCGGCAACTGGGGCATCCCATCTTGTCCGCCTCCATCAAAGACGACGACGAAATCATCGAATACACCACCGACCCCGAACTCATTCACGAGCGTTACGAGAAAACGGTGGACATCGTCATTGACGGCGGTTATGGCGGGAACGTGCCCTCTACAGTCATCGACTGCACCGGCGACACCCTGCAAGTGGTGCGTGAGGGCAAAGGCGACATCGCAATGCTGGGTGTCTAACGACTGATGGAAATTATAACGTGTATGGAAACTTGAGGTCTTACTATTCAAAACTCTTCACTCATACACAGATAGAAAAGGCGTACAATCATTGGCGCGAAAGATGGACCGAAACGCGAGACTACATAACCTACACAACAACAAACACCGCAAGCAATGAAAAAACTTTTTTATCCCTTAATCGCACTGTTGAGTTTGCTCGGCTGTGGCAACGTTTTTGCTCAAGGCATTTACTTCTCCAAAGAGTCTTTTACCGGTTCGGGCATGACGTTGCCCTATCGCAAAGCGACCATTCCAGGCAACGATGACAAAGCCTCGCTCGTCATTTACCTGCATGGTGGTTCCAGCAAAGGCAATGACAACGAAACGCAAATGCAGGAGCCGGGCGTCAATGTCATCAGCACTTGGCTTTCGGAGAACAACCGCAAAGCCATCATGCTTGTTCCTCAATGTCCCGAGGACAAATCATGGGTGGGCACTACACAGCACGTCCTTGTCAGTCTGCTGCAGAATTATATAAACAGAGGTGTAGCAGATGCCGACAAGGTTTACATCTTGGGCGGATCGATGGGAGGTACTGGCACTTG
Organism: Oscillospiraceae bacterium; assembly: GCA_963603365.1. Lineage (GTDB taxonomy): Bacteria > Bacteroidota > Bacteroidia > Bacteroidales > WCHB1-69 > F23-D06. Next base: position 92,538 of record CAVCMI010000022.1, on the reverse strand, counting down.
GAACATGTTGTCAAATCATCCGGACTTGTTCGCTGCGGCAATGCCAGTTGCCGGGAATCCCACAGGTCTGAATGCAGAAGCCGTATCAAAAACGCCACTCTATACGGTAATGGGCACGGACGACAGAATAATGAGGATAGCCAATGTCGAAACATTTCTTACAAATATGGACAGCTTCAACGCCGAGTATATCTTCGACATAGAGGAAGGGTGGACTCATGAAGATGTATGCACGAGAAGTTACACTGATGATCGTCTCAACTGGGTATTCGAGCACACGAAACACCCGACAGGCATTGCAAGTCTTTGCAATGATGATGTTGACAATGAAGTCATACAGACCATTTGGTTCTCCATCTCCGGACAAAGGCTGAAGTCAGTCCCGGTACAAAGAGGCATTTACATCAAGACATCCATATACAGGAACGGGGAAGTCGTATCAGAAAAAACAATTAACAAATAGATCGGAATAGCGTAGGCTTATCCGTTTTCCGGCTTCATTTTTCCGGCTTTGCTTAATGCCAGCAATGCGGTGAACACAAGGATGCCGTTCACGATAAGCAGTTCATAGCCGAACTTATAACCGCACAGCCACCGTACCGAGTTATGTTGCAGAACATAGCACAATGCCGGTATGGCCACGGAAATCACGGGTATCATAAAACGCAGTTTTTCCGGTATTTCACGCTTGGTGAAGATGCCGAACGCAAAGAGTCCGAGCAGCGGACCGTAGGTATAAGACGCCACCATAAAGATAATGCGGATGAGCGCGTCGTTGTGATGGCTTGATGCCACGATGATGACCGCCAGGAAGAGTGCGGAGATGACCAGATGCACTATGCGGCGCACCACCGTCTGCCGGCGCACGTCAGGATAACGTTTCTCGATTTTGAGGATGTCGTAACAAACCGAGGTGGTAAGTGCGGTGAAAGTGCCGTCGGCGGAGGAAAAGCCGGCCGAGATAAGCCCGAAAATGAACACCAACGCACCGGCTTTTCCCAAATAGTTGAAGGCTATCTCAGGATAGATGCGGTCGGTGGGCATTGAGGCAATGTCGATGCCTTGTTTCTGCGCAAATACGAGCAACATGCCGCCCAGCATCAAAAACAGCATGTTGACAACCACCAAAACAGAGGTAAAGGAGAACATATTGCGCTGTGCGTCTTTGAGTGACTTGCACGACAGGTTCTTCTGCATCATGTCTTGGTCGAGACCTGTCATAGCAATGGTGATGAACATGCCGCCGAAAATCTGTTTCAGGAAAAAGCTGTTGTTGCGCCAGTCGACATTAAAGACGGTGCGGCAATCGGTGCCGTCCTTGCCGGCGGTGGCCATCTGCTGCCAAATGTCAGCGAACGAGCCGCCTATATGCTTGAACAGAAATACGATAGTAATCACCAGCGCAGCAATGAGGAAAGTAGTCTGCAGCAAATCAGTCCACACCACAGTCTTGAGTCCGCCTCTGAACGTATAGAGCAGGATGATGGCAATCATAACGACAGACGTGAGCCATATCGGGATATTCCAACCGTCGAAGACGAACACCTGCAACACAAAGATAACCAGATACATACGAAGCGCAGAACCTAACAGCCGCGATATAAAAAAGAGCACTGACCCCGTCTTGTGCGCCTCGTTGCCGATACGTTGACCGAGGTACTCGTAAATGGAGGTGACATTGGTTCTGTAATAGAGCGGCAGCAACAGTCCGGCAATCAGAATATAGCCGAGTATGTAGCCGATGACGACGCCAAAATAGGTAAACTGCGTGGTATAAACATCGCCGGGCACCGACATGAACGTGACGCCGGAGAGCGAACTGCCGATCATTCCGTAGGCCACCACAAACCACGGCGACTTTCGGTTGCCCGTGAAGTAGGTGCTGTTGTCTGCCTTGCGGGAAGTGATTCCGGTGATGACAAAAAGCATTACGACGTAAAGAACGAAAAAAACGAAGATGAACGTGTGCATTGAGCCAGCCTGTTTCAGTAAAACAAAAGAGATTCAATATTATTTCATTATTTCACGCCCGGCTTGCCAAGGAGCACGAACATATTATGTTTGTAGGCCTCCACACCTGGCTGGTCAAAGGGGTTGACACCGAGCAAATAGGCGCTGATGGCGCAGCTCATCTCGAAGAAATAGATCAGTTGTCCCAAGGTAAGCTCGCTTATTTCCGGCACCGTGATGGAGAGGTTAGGGGTTTGGCCGTCGAGGTGCGCCTGTGCTGTGCCCTGTTGGGCTATGCGGCAAATCTCGTGCAAAGAACGGTGATGCAGATAGTTGAGTCCGTCAGAATCTTGCGGGTCATAGGGAATGACTACGCCCGTCTGCGGTTTTTCGACGGTCAGCATCGTCTCAAAGACCTGCCGGCTGCCCTCTTGTATATATTGTCCGAGCGAATGAAGGTCGGTAGAGAATATGGCTCCGGCGGGGAATATGCCTTTCTGTTCCTTTCCTTCACTCTCGCCGAAGAGTTGTTTGAACCATTCGATAAAATAGAACAATTTAGGCTCAAAGGATGTCATTAGTTCAATTTTATAGCCTGCCTGATAGAGCAGATTGCGCAGCAGCGCATAACGGATTGCCGGGTTGCTGTCTAAATCCGTGGCCGCCAGCAATTGCTGTCTCATTTCAGCCGCGCCTTGCAAAAGCTTGCGTATCGAGAACCCGGCTATGGCTATCGGCAGCAGTCCTACGGGCGTGAGCACAGAATAGCGTCCGCCCACATTGTCGGGGATGACGAACTGGGCATAGCCCTCTTGGTCAGCGATAGACTTCAGTGCGCCGCGGGCGCGGTCGGTGATGGCCACAATGCGGCAGCGGGCATCCTCCTTGCCGTACTTGCGCTCGCAATGCTCCTTGAGGATGCGGAAAGCGATGGCCGGTTCTGTTGTCGTGCCCGACTTGGAAATGACAATCAGCGCATAGTCGCGCGTGTCAAGGACCTCAAGCAAGTCATGGAGGTAATCCTCGCTCATATTGTTGCCGGCATACAACACCAGCGGCGACTTCCCTGCCATCTCGGCGCGGAAAGAGTGTTGCAATGCCTCAATCACGGCACGAGCTCCCAAGTAGGAACCGCCGATGCCGACAACCACCACCGTTTGTGCCATTGAAGCGAGCGTTTGAGCGCAATGCTCAATAGTTTCAATGTCCTTGTCAGACACTTCGGCGGGAAGGTCGAGCCATCCGAGGAAGTCGTTCCCGCGTCCGGTCTTTTCGACCGTCATTTGGTATGCAGCCTCCGCTTGGGGGGCATTTTCATTCATTTTTGCCTGAGAGACGGCAAACAGTACATTCTGATAGTCAAGCTTCATAGCCTTGGGATTATAAAAAAACGGCCAATCCGGCCACGGCCGGCAACCGGCGGCAAATATACAAAAAAGAGGAGAACCTGACGGTATCGTGTGCGGACGGTTTATACTGTAATCATTTCGTCGAGATTCACCTTTTGCACAACATTAACGCTTCCGCTTTTTTTATTACTTTTGCCGCTCTAAAAAAAACAATCTTAATGAAGAAACAACTGCTTTTCATTCTCCTTTGTACAGCCGTATCTTGCTGTTTGGCTCAAAACAAGAAAATCACAATCGAAGAAATCTGGAATCTTTACGCATTCTATCCCCGAGGGGTCACCGGATACACTGCCATGCCCGTCAGCGACGACTACACCGTAATGAAGCGCGGCGGCATCGACCGATACAGCTTTACCAGCGGCGACAGGATCGGCACATTGGTCAGCAACGAAGAACTGGACAGCCTCAGCCACGGCCGTGTGACGATGGGCAATCTTGGCGACTATTCCTTCTCAAACGACGAAAAGAGGATTTTGCTCGCCGTGGACATGGAAAGCATTTGGCGCCGTTCCACCCTCGCCTACTATTACGTTTATGACTTAGAAAAGAAAACGCTGACGATGGTGTCTGACACGACGGAGAAGCTGCACTTCGCCGACCTTTCCGAAGACGGTCAGCATGCGCTTTTTGCCAAAGGGTGCGACCTCTACTTGCAAAACATGGCCACAGGCGCTGTCACCCGCATCACCCGCGACGGGCAGGAGAATGCCATCCTCAACGGCTTTGCCGACTGGGTGTATGAAGAAGAACTCGACATGTCGCAGGCTGCGTCATGGTCTCCCGACGGCACCAAAATTGCCTTTCTCCGTTTCGACGAGCGCCGCGTCAAAGAGTACAACTTCGCCCTCTACGACAGCCTTTACCCCACCGACTTCAAATACAAATACCCCAAGGCCGGCGAAGACAACTCCTTAGTGGATGTCTTCATCTATGACCTTGCCGGCGGTGCGCTCACCAGAATCGACCTCGGCGACAACAGCAATTGCTATTTCCCGCGCGTCTATTGGCTTCCGAACAGTCGCGAAGCCGTAGTGCTCAAGCTCAACCGTCACCAGAACCGGCTCGACTTCATCCGATACAACACCCTCACCGGAAAGCAAGACATCATCTATACCGACCATAACGAGAAATGGCTTGATGTCACCGACGACTATTACTTTCTCAAAGACAGCAAGAGCATGATTGTCACCTCCGAGCGCGACGGCTTTAACCATATCTACAAAGTCACCTTTGGCGGTGACATCAAGCAGCTCACCTCCGGAAATTGGGAAGTGAACAAGATACAGTACGTGAACGAAGACAAGCAGCAGATTTACTACCTCTCGAACGAAAGCCACGTGCTGAACCGCGACCTTTACATTGTCAATTTCGACGGAAAGAAGAAAAAGATGCTCAGCAGCGGCGACGGCTGGAACAGCACCGAATTCAGTCCTAACGGGCACTTCTACCGCAATGTCTATTCGTCACTTAACGTGCTGCCGCAATACACCGTCCGCAATGCAGCCGGCAAGGAACTGCGCGTGCTCAACGACAACAAGGGCGTGCAGAAGACCATGGATGACTACGGGTTTGCCAAACGCGAGATCGTCCGCTTCACCACTGCTGACGGCGTGGAACTTTACGGCTGGATGCTGAAACCCGCCGACTTTGACCCGTCCAAAAAATACCCTGTCATGATGAACTGCTATGGAGGTCCCGGCAGCCAGCAGGTGATGAACGCCTACTCGGGTGCGCAAGACCTGGCCTTCTACCAAATGCTTGCTCAGCAGGGCTACATCTCCGTATGCGTGGACGGCCGAGGCACCGCCACCCGGGGCGACGCCTTCAAGAAAGTGATATACCGGCAAATGGGCAAATACGAAGCCATCGACCAGATTGCAGCCGCCAACTGGCTGAAAACCCTCCCCTACGTAGATGGCAGCAGAATCGGCATCTGGGGATGGAGTTTCGGCGGCTACCTCTCCGCCCTCTCCCTGTTCCGGGGCGACGGCGCTTTCAAGATGGCCATCTCCGTGGCACCCGTCACCAACTGGCGCTACTACGACAACATCTACACCGAACGCTTTATGAGAACCCCACAGGAGAACCCCGACGGCTACGACCTCAACTCCCCTACCACCTATGCAGACAAACTGCAGGGCAAATACTTGCTCATACACGGAACCGCCGATGACAACGTGCACTTCCAGAACGCCATGGAGCTGGTGAAAGCCCTCAATGAGGCCGAAGTCGAGTACGACCAGTTCTTCTTCCCTAACAAAAACCATTTCATTATGGGCGGCAACACCCGCTCCTACCTCTACAAGAAACTGGCCAACTATATCCTGAACAACCTGTAACAATAACAATGCAGTTCCGGAGAGCAGGCGAGAACTGCTCCCTCTAACCTACAATACGCCATAAATATGAAAAGATTTCTACTGATCCCCCTGTTCTGTGCCCTGTTAGGGTTCGCTCGTGCCGACGGAGGCATGTGGCTACCGATTTTCCTGCAGTACAACGAAACTGAAATGCAGCAGTTAGGCTTCAGGCTGACTGCTGAGGACGTATATAGCGTCAACCACCACAGCATGAAAGACGCCATCGTGCTCTTCGGCAGCGGCTGTACCGCCGAACTCATCTCCAGCCAAGGGCTGCTGCTTACCAACCACCATTGCGGATACTCTTACGTCCAGTCGCACAGCACTATGGAACACAATTACCTGCAAAACGGATTTTGGGCCAAAAGCAAGGCTGAAGAGATTCCGATGGAGGGGCTTACCGTCACCTTCCTCGTTTATATGCAGGATGTGACCGATGCGGTGCTGAAAAACGTGACCGATGACATGGACGACAGCGAACGGCAGCAGGCAATCAAGCAGAACATTGCCGCTGAAACCAAGAAAGCCACCGACGGCAACGGCTACAGCGCCACCATCAAACCGTTCTATTACGGCAACCAATATTTTATGTTCGTAACCGAAACATACCGCGACATCCGGCTCGTGGGCGTGCCGCCCGAGAGCATCGGCAAGTTCGGCGGAGACAGCGACAACTGGATGTGGCCGCGCCACACGGGCGACTTCTCCCTGTACCGCATCTATACCGCCCCCGACGGGAAACCCGCCGACTACTCCGCCGACAACATCCCGATGAAGCCCAAGAAATACTTCCCCGTCTCCATCAAAGGCATCGAAGAGAACGACTTCACCTTGGTGTTCGGATATCCGGGCAGCACCCGCCAGTTTCTGATCTCCGACGGCGTCAACATCACCGCCAACATCCAGAACCCCATCGCCATTGATGCGCGCACCATACGCCTCGAGGCCATGAAACGTCAGATGAACCTCGACCCGCATACGCGCCTCATGTATTCCGCCAAGGCAAACAGCATCTCCAACGGCTGGAAAAAATGGCAGGGCGAAACCAAAGGCATCCGCGAATGTCGCGTCATCGAAAAAAAACAGCGCGCAGAGGAAGAGTTCCAGCAGTGGGCGGAACAGGACGCCAACCGTAAAAAGCAGTACGGCACCCTCATCGCCGATATGAAAGGGCTTTACAAAGACATCGCCGACCAGACCGAAGCCGTCACGTTCGTCTCTGAATGTTTTTTCGGCCCTGAAATCATTCTAAACCTGGTGCGCCATTACTACAACCTTGCCGACCAACTGGACAAAGGAAAAGAAGTCGCGCTAAAGACGGCACGTGCCAATATGCTTCAGAAAAACGCTTCGTTCCACAACGGCTACAGTCTTCCCATTGACCGCGAATGTTTCATTGAACTCTTCACCTACTTTTTCACCAAAGAGAAACCCGAACTAATACCCGCTGAACTGCACACATACATCCAGGATGAAAGCACGGTACGCCAGCGTATGGCCCGGCTTTGGGATGCCCAAGCCACCACTGCCCCCTACTTCACAGACAGCTACAAGTTTGTGCGCTTTGTGCAGGAGGCATCCGCCAAACAGATTGCCAAGAGCGCCAATTCTGAACTGCTGCGCATATACAGAGCCGTCTTCGACAACTACGTGCAGACCTATATGAAACTGAGTGACAACACCGACAAACTCAACACCCTCTACCGTAAGTATGTGAAAGCCTTGATGGAGAAAGACACCGCCAAGGTGTTCTATCCAGACGCCAACCTCACCATGCGGGTCACCTACGGCCAGATTAAAGGCTTTGAACCTGCAGACGGCATCCGGTACGAATACTACACCACCCTTGACGGTATCATGGAAAAAGAGAACCCGGACGTTTACGACTACCACGTTGACCCGCGGCTCAAGCAGTTGTGGCAGAACAAAGACTACGGCCGCTATGCCAACAAAGAGGGCAAACTGCCGGTGGCCTTCATTGCAGGCAACCACACCACCGGCGGCAACTCCGGCAGTCCGGTCATCAACGCTGACGGCCAACTCATCGGTGTCAACTTCGACCGTGTTTGGGAAGGCACTATGAGCGACCTCTATTATGACGCCAGCCGCTGCCGCAACATCAGCCTCGACACGCGCTACTTCCTGTTCATCGTGGACAAATTCGCAGGCGCGAACAATCTGATTGAAGAAATGGACATCATTGAATAACGGCATCGCATCATGATCTCGTTCGAAAACATCGACAAGTTCGACAAGCAATACGACTTCTACATGAATTTTCTGTGCATTCTGCACAACCACATCTATTACCGCCATTTTTACATCCTCAACAAGGAAAACATACCGCCCAAAGGACAACCTACCATCGTCATCGCCAACCACCAGAACGGGTTGATGGATGCCATGGCCATCTTGCACACAATGTTCAAAGACCGCCGGCAACCTGTCTTCATTGCACGCGGCGACATCTTCAAAAAAGACAAAGTGGCACGGATCCTGCGTTTCCTCAAGATCTTGCCTACATTCAGGACCCGTGACGGCAGTTACAGCGACGTGCGCAGCAACTTGACCATCTACAACCGCGCCGCCCGTGTGTTGCGCAACGGAGGCACTTTGGTCATCTTTCCCGAGGCCACACACCAACACGGCCACTATATGAACACCTTCAAAAAAGGTTTCTGCCGCATCGCCTTTGCCGCCGAAGAACTCAACGACTTTAAGTTAGGGCTTCAGGTTCTGCCGCTCAACATACACTATTCCAACTACTTCTCATTTCACAGCGACTTGATGGTCACCGTAGGCAAGCCTTTCACCATCGAGGATTTCTTCGACACCTACAAAGAGAACCACGACCGGGGCTACCACGCTCTCAACGAAAAGGCACGAGCCCGCGTCAAGGAACTCACCCCCGACATTGACATTCCAGAATTCTACAACGAGATTGAGGCGCTCACACAGATGATGAGCGGACCGCTGCTCCGCAACAAAGGACTGCGTCCCAACTACCTCCCGCACCAGAAAGACGCCGCCATGACCATCATCGCCCGCATAAAGCAAATGCAGTCTGACCATAACGACGCTTTCATACGGCTTATGATGCAAACACGAGAGTATTTGGCACTGCTCAAACAGTTAGGACTGCAGAATTGGGTCGTCAACCGCAAACTCTCTTTTTTCAGGCTGCTTTGGCGCATATTGCTTATGGTCGTGTCATTGCCGCTCTTTATATTCGGGTACGTCAACAACCTCATACCCGAAAGCATCACGCGCCGGCTCACCAACCGCGTAAAAGACCCTATGCTGCACTCTTCGTTCCAATATGTCATCGGCACCATCATCGCATTCCCCGTCTTCTATCTCATCATGTTGGGAGTAGTATGGGCGGTCAGCAAGCACTTCCTGATAGCGTTAGCTTATCTGCTTGCCATGTTCGGCACCGAGTTCTTCTCGCACTATTACAAAATAGCCGTCAAAAAGCTCTGCGACTACTTCAAAGCACAGCGGCTCAAGCACTCGGCCGAGTACCGGAGACTTTGCGAACTAAAACAGGAGATTACCGAAACGATGGAAAAAACCGTGATGTGATATTGACAGTCTGCAAAATCCGCAGTTTATGCTATTTTTGCGGCTTCTTTGTTACAAATCCAATTTATTGATTTAAAAAGAGATGCTTTTAGAAAGACTTCACGGCTATAAGATATACCTGGTTTCGCAGTCGCCCAGAAGACGGGCGCTAATGCAGGATATGGACATTGACTTTGAGATTCTGAATGTGGACGTGGAAGAGGCTTACGACCCGGCATTGCCGCCCGATCAGGTGGTGCAGTTTCTGTCGAGGCTCAAACTCTCCGGCATTGACATTCATGCGCAAAGCAGGAATTCGATATTCATAGCCTGCGACACGATTGTTGTGGCCGACGGAAAGATTATCGGGAAGCCTGAAAACGAAGCGGGTGCGCTGACCATGTTGCGGACGCTTTCCGGACGGACCCATACCGTATATAGCGGACTTACCGTTGCCACAAGCCAGAAAACGCTGACCGACTACCGCTCCACCGAGGTCACATTCGCCCGGCTTTCAGAAGAAGAACTTGAATACTACGTTGGGCGCTACAAGCCCCTCGACAAGGCCGGAGCCTACGGCGTGCAGGAATGGATAGGCTGCATAGGCATCCGGTCCATCAGCGGCTCGTTCTATAATGTGATGGGGCTCCCCACACGTCTGCTGTGGGAAATGCTTGACAAGTGCACGGAATAGGGGAACAGCCGTTATTTCTGCACCCTCACATTGCTCTCGCGATGCCAGTCAACCGTTTTGCCAAGAAACGAAACACCTAAATAACCCCTCATGTGCAAAGTGTTCTTGTCGGAAGACATTTTGACGTAAGTGCTGTAGGTGCCAGGCTTGCCCGGATACTTCAACTTCCCTTTCTGGTATTCTGATTCTTGCTCATTGTAGGTCAGTTTAGTCATAAAGACCAGCCCTAACTGGTTTTTCTTTTTCGGATTCTCCACCCAAACCACTTTGGCCTCGTAAGTGCCGTCGGAGGCGCGGTAAATCCGGCATTGCGACCCCTCTTTTGAAAACGGGTCTATGGAATGGTATATTCCGCATATTTCATCTGCATTCTGCGCAAAAAGTGTCACGGCACTGAGCAAAAGCATTATTGTTGAGAGCGTCTTTTTCATTGTCGGCTGTTGATATAATGACAGGTTCAGGTTCCGGACACTTCTGGGACCTGAACCTGTCTTGTTAATGATAGCTTAGTCTTCGGGAGCAAACAAAGGATCCCATGCCGGCAGCATGACAGATTCCTGTTTGAAAAGTTTGAGGGTCTTGGCGGGGATGTATTTTTCTTCGACCACCAGACGGAACATATACTCGTTGAACCACTCGTCCGTCATGATAAGGAAGCCGTTGTGCCCGTATTTGCTGCCCCAGCTGTTTTCGACCATCCACTTGACAGGCTTGCCGTCTTTGTCGAGGTCCACGGCGCAGAGCGTCATAGCGTGTGACGAACCGCTGGCGTAGGTCTCGATGCGCTGTTTCTTGTCCATGCCGAACGTTGTGCCGAACAGGGAACCGTAATCATAATTGTTGATGTCCATATAGCCTTTTTCACGGTCGAGGAACTTGGCCACGTCGCACGAAAAGTACATCATTGTGCTGTCTTTGATGGAAGCGATAGCCATGTCGGCGATTTCATCCATCGGCAGATTGAGGTACTTCCAGTTCTGTCCGTCATAGACATGCCTGTCGTATTCGATTTCGTACACCTTGTAGTAGGGGCGTGTAGGGTCGTTCATTATCATATAATACTTTGAGAAATCCTCTTTCACGAAAGCCTCTGCGAACGATTTCGGCGTATAGGTTTCGGTGCTCACCACGTTGCCTTTGGCATCGCGGCGGGTCCATGTAAACTGGGCGGGCGGTTCGCCAAGCGTATAGGCGAGCATACGGTAAACCGTTTTCAGCATCTCCATTTTCTTGTCTTGCAACATCTTCTCGGTTGTGCTTTTGTTGTTGGCCATATCACGGAGTTGCAGGGCATCCTCCCTGAGCTTCAGCTTTATCAGTTCCGACATACGCCCGGTATTGTTGCTGCTGTAAGTTTCGGGCATTGCGTCTTTAGGCATAATGCCGTATTTGTCAATCAGGTTTGCCACGCCCGTGAATTGGCCGCCGTCGCTAAGCGGGTTCTTGAACAGCCATTGCACAGTTTCGTCGTTGACGGATTTTGCCCGGTTGTCGAGCACAGCCTGCAAAAACAGGTTGGCCTTTTCCAGCTGGTCCCAAAAGAACGTGTAGCACTGCGAGAACTGGAAATCTGCCGGGAGGTCATAACGGGCGATAGCCTTTGAACGGAGCACATTCATTCCGGTAAACATCCAGCAGCGCCCTGACGACTCCTGGTCGGTGATGGCTTTGGAGGGCACTTGGTTGGAAAAATGGGCGTCAAAAGCGGTGTTGTTTTCGTAATTGCGCGCCAATTTGTCGATATTATTGGCCACCACCGCATTGCGCAAAGCCTTGTCTCCCGAAGTGACCTTGAATGAACCTTTCAGCTCATTGATTTGTTCGGAAGTGAGTCCGCCTCCCTTGGTTACGGGCTGCGCCATAGCAAGTCCCATGCAGCACACGCCCAGCGTAATCAGAAATAGTTTTTTCATTGTGGATTGATGATTTTATGAATTAATTAATTGTATTGATGTCTGAAAGATGATACAACAAAACGAGTTTTAGTCAAGCCCGAGCCGTTTTATGAAATCTTCTATCTCGTTAGCCAGCAAATCTTTCTTCACTACACGTTTGTTCCTGTCCAACAAAAACATATATGGTATTGTCCTGGTATCGTAAAGCATTTGGTCATCGATGGCCTGGTCAAAGTTCCAGCCGTGCATATAGCGGGCGTTTGCTTCGGGAGATCGGAGGTACTGCTCCCACACTCTCGGGTCGTCCTCAAAATATACCGTCAGCACTTTGAGGTTCCCCTTGTCTATGGCCGAATTGAGTGACGGGAACCGGGACATCTTTCCGCGCACTTCCCGGCATGTGGGACAGGTGGGGTGCTGCAGATAGAGGATCATGTACTCGCTTTGGATGTCATACAGCGAAATGGTGTCGCCCGTTGCGGTCACCATACGGAAGTCGGGCACGGCATCGCCCGCCAGGTTCTTGTTGATGTTTTTCAGTTCCCGCTCGTAGCGGCGTCTCCGGTCTTCGTCCAGTTTCGGATAGGACAGCATATTCTGCAGCATCTTGATGTAAACATGCTCCACTTTGTAGGGCGAAGTTATACTGCCTATAATCTTCTCCATCCGGTCGAAGAGGCGGTACAGCGACTGCTCGTTTGTCTTTGCCTTGTCGAGTGCATCTACGACAAAGGTGTCAAGGTCGGGGCGGTCGATTTGGTAGATGATGTCACAGAACCCCTTGACTTTTGCGTCGCTGACAGGAGTATTGAACACATTGGGGTCGTTCCAAGGGAAGCCGTCAAAGAAGTGCTGCACATAATACTTCTGGTAAAGGTCTTTATTGCGGTAATACTCTTCCGGCGGCTCAGGCATATCGATGGAGGCCTGCACGACAGAACCCAACAAGTTGTTTCGGTTGTCGAGAACCATTTGCCGTTGCCATGCGGCCCGTTCCGCGTTCAGTCGGCGTGCCTTGGCCGTGAGCGAATCGGCGAACACTTTCAGCATATACTTCGGCATAGTTTGTTGCGCATCCTTGAATTCCTGGTCAAGCGCAAGAAACTGCCGGTTGTACTCTCCTGTCCTCTTCACATATTCCAGATTACGGGTGTTTTCGGCACTGTTCTGAAAAACCACGCTGTCAGAATCTATATATACCGTGAACTTCTGGCTCTCGTTCGGCGACAGCAGGAATTCGCAGAGCACCGTACTGTCTCCCGTCACCCAATAAAGCCCGGCCTCGAGGCGCGCTTTGTTTTTGAATGTCAGTTCCGGAGCAAACGGCTTGGTCTGGACGAGGCGTCCCTTCTTCTCTCCGTTATAGGCGTGTATGCTTACGGTATCACAACGAATGTTCTTCAGTTGCAGTTTTATTTCCGTTTGCCCGTATGCCAGCGGCAGGGCGGTCAAAAGCAATATGGTTTGAAATATGGTTCTTTTCATGCTAAATAGCCTATTCGATTTGATTAAAGGTATTCATTTTCATTTTCAGTGATGAGGCGGAATGCCTTTCCGAAATACCGGGGAAGTTCAGATGCCGTGACGCTGTGCGGAGAGTTCTCGTCTCTGCAAATGTCGCCGGCCGAGCCGTGCACATACACGGCCAGCAGAGCGGCGGCTTCGGGCGTGTAGCCTTGTGCCCTCAGCGACAGCAGCAGACCGGCAAGCACATCGCCAGAACCTGCCGTGGCCATGCCTTCATTGCCCGTAGTGTTGAAAAACTGTCTCCCGTCAGGGAGAGACACCAAAGTATAGCGGCCTTTAAGCACCAGCACTATGCTGTAGCGGAGGGCAAATTCCCTTGCTTTGCCTATCCGTTCAAAATCATCGTTGCAAGGGCCTGCCAGCCGTTCAAATTCCTTGGTGTGGGGCGTCAATATGCTGTATGGGGGAAGGAATGCGAGCCACGTCTTGTTAGCTGCAAGCACATTCAAGGCATCGGCATCTAAGACAAGAGGTTCGCGCACCCTGTCAATCAGTTCTTTCAAGGCTGAGACGGTTTGGGGGTGCGTCCCCAGCCCTGGCCCGGCGGCAACGGCGTTGACATCATGCTGCAGCGTGTCCCAGTCTATGCGGCTCAAGTGCCGTTCGTCGGCATCGGGATGAAGAATGGCCTCGGGCAAACAGGCGGGCAGGTGGCGAGCGGCAAGTTCCGGGGTATGTAAAGTAACCTTGCCAATGCCCCCTTTCAGTGCGGCAGTTGCGGCAAGAATGGCGGCGCCGGGCATATCGGCGCTGCCGGCCACCAGCAGGCCATGACCGAAGTCGTGCTTCGAAGAGAAAGGATTTCGCTTACGCAACAGGCCGGCCGCCATCTCTCGGGTCATGTAAAAGCGGTGCGGACGCGTGTCGGGTGCGGGGCACATGCCCACATCCACAACTGTGACATTGCCGCAATATGGATAGTTGTCGCACAGGAAAAAAGCGGCTTTTGGAAATTGGACGCTCAAAGTAAAAAGCGCCTTGACTGCCGGCGCATGGGGAGGTGTCGCCTTGTCGGAGAAGAGACCGGAGGGCGTGTCTATCGCCACCGTCACGGCTCCGGAGGCATTGATGGTCCGGATGGCGGCGGCGTAAATGCCGGCGACGGGCCTGGACAGTCCGATGCCGAAAATAGCATCTACCACAAGAGCCTCTGCCGGGACATGGAGTCCGGAATTGACGCTGAAAGAGATGGATGAAGCATTGCTGTCTCCCTGAACGATGTCTTCCCACAAAGCGAAATTTGCCAGCTGTTCGGGGGTGCATTGGGCATCTGTGTCGCGACAGAGCACCACTTGCACAGAGGGTTGCATGTTTTGCCACGGATGCTGCGACAATGCGCGTGCAATCACAAGCCCGTCGCCGCCGTTGTTGCCCGGTCCGCAGAAAATGCGGATGTCCCGGATGCCGTGTTTCTCCACATAACCGATAATCTTGCGGGCACATGCCATCCCGGCACATTCCATCAGTTGGAGAGAGGAAATTTGCTGCTCTTTCAACGAAAACCTTTCGCTGTCCCGTGTCTCCGCGGCCGTCAGGACCAGCGGAAATTCTATATTGTCCGGAAAAACCATATTCCAAATCGTGTCAGGGCGCAAAAATACTAAAAAATGAAGCGCACTGAAAGTTGAACCGTCTGATATTTTTCGTACTTTTGCCGCCGTTTT
Source organism: Oscillospiraceae bacterium (assembly GCA_963603365.1). Classification (GTDB taxonomy): domain Bacteria; phylum Bacteroidota; class Bacteroidia; order Bacteroidales; family WCHB1-69; genus F23-D06. The sequence goes on along the minus strand of CAVCMI010000022.1, from coordinate 77,475 downwards.
CAAATAATCATTTCATTCAAAAAAAGGAACAATATGAAATCAGTATCTATGAGCGGTTCTCCTCGCGAGAACGTAGGGAAAAAAGATGCCAAGGCACAACGGCTTAACGGGATGATTCCTTGTGTGCTTTACGGCGGGAAAGAGCAAAAGCTTTTCGTAATGGAAGAAAGCCAGTTCAAGAATCTCCTTTATACGCCGGAAGTGAAATATGCAGAAATCAGTCTTGACGGAAACACCTACCGTGCCATTGTTCAAGAGACGCAGTTCCACCCCATCACCGACAAGCTTCTGCATGTCGATTTCCTTGAAGTCAACGACAACAAGCCCATCACCATTGAGATACCTTTCAAGATCACGGGCACGTCACCTGGTGTTCTCAAGGGCGGATTCCTCCACAAGAGAGTGCGCAAGCTCAAAGTGCGCGGCATTCTGGAGAACATTCCTGAAGACATCACCGCTGACATCTCCAAACTGGACATCGAGGACGTGATCAAGATCGGCGACATTGCCGTTGAGAACCTGACCATCGTGGACAACCCCAACAAGGTCATCGTTTCCGTGAACCAGACCCGCAACGTCGTTGCCACCAACGATGCCGAAGAAAGCGGCGAGGGGGAAGCTACGGAAGCATAATTTTTTCGGAAATTCAATTTTCACGGAGCCCGGACATGTCCGGGCTCTTTTCATTTTTCCTATTTTTGCGCCGCTAAAAGAAAACTCACAGCCTGTATGTCTAAAACCCACAAAATACTTGTAGCCACGGGCGGCGGCGACTGTCCCGGCCTGAATGCGGTAATCCGCGGAATCGTGAAACGCGCCTGCCTCGAACCGGAAGACTGGAAGGTTTACGGGTGCATCGAATCGTTCAACGGCATCCTGAAAGACCAAATCGAGATTGTCGAACTCACCGAAAAGAGCGTGTCGGGGCTGCACGTCAAGGGCGGCACCATCATCAAGACCACCAACAAGGGCGGTCCTTTCCAGTTCCCCGTCAAAAACGAGAACGGGCAATGGGTCACAGAGGACCGTTCCGGACTGATGAAACGGCGCATTGAGGAGATGGGGTTCGAGGCCGTCATCAACATCGGCGGAGACGGATCGCAACGGATATCCTTGCAGCTCCAGAATATGGGCATTCCTGTGGTAGGCGTACCCAAAACCATTGACAACGACTTGAGCAGCACTGATTTCACCTTCGGTTTCCAGACAGCCGTGCAGATTGCCACAGAAGCCTTCGACAAGTTGGTCACCACAGCGGACAGCCACAACCGGGTTTTCATCATGGAGGTCATGGGGCGCGATGCCGGCTGGATAGCCCTGCACACGGCCATTGCCGGCGGCGCCGAGGTCTGCATCATCCCTGAGATTCCATACAACCCCGCAAGCATCGCCAAGAAAATCGAGACCCGCTACAAAAACGGCATGGGATTCTGCAACATCGTCATTGCCGAAGGCGCAAAGAAAGCGGACGGCAAAGTCACCGGCATGACACCGACTGCCATAGGCGAACGCCACATCAAGTTGGGAGGCGTGGGTGAAGTGCTCCGGCAGGAACTCTTGGACCTCGGCGTGGAACACGACATCCGCGTAACCGTGTTGGGACACTTGCAGCGCGGCGGAACGCCCGTTGCATTCGACCGCATTCTGGCCACCGAGTTCGGCGTCAAGGCCTTTGAGTTGGTAAAAGACCGGAAATACGGGGACCTCGTGGTTTACCGTCACCCCGAAATCACATACGTGTCGCTGGAAGAGGCTCTGCGGACCCCGCATCTTGTCTGTCCCGGCAAGGACTTTCTGGTTCATACCGCCCGGGGCATCGGAATGTCTTTCGGTGACGACCTTTCCCTCTGACGGGCAGGCAGAATTATTGCCTCATCTCCTGAAACGCTCTTCGAGTTGACAGAACGCCTGAACTTATCGCAAAGATCCATCTTCCAGACCAAACCCATCCGGACTTCACCATTGTTTCCTTGCCTGCAAAAACCTGCCGGGGAATAACAAATCCAAAAGTGTCCCATTCTAAAATAATCCCTATATTTGCCGCGTTTTAACACCCTGTTGAAAACAGGGGAAAGCAAAAACTAAAAAAAGCAAACTATGGCAAATGAATTGGACGAAATGAATGCGACCGTAAACCCGTCCGGACGCGACATCAATGTAATTGAGAAACCGTTGCCTGTCACCATCGGTGTAGGCTCCACTATTTTTGAGATCCTGCTGTGGGTCTGCGGCATCCTGCCTGGGCTGATCTTCTTGATCATGAAAGTCAAGGCTAAAAACTACCTCCAGCAACTGCAGCAGAAGATACAGGCGGATGCCTCCACCATTGACAATTATCTGGAACAAAGGGTTCAGATACTCCAGAATGTAGTTCCGCTGCTCGAGAAGGCCATCGACCTTGACAAGGACGTGATGAAAACCGTGGCTGCCTACCGCGGCGGCATCAACCCAGACGCAGACCGCAACACGGTAGCCCGTAACATCGACAACGCCTATGCCCGCCTCTTCCCGCAGGTGGAAGCCTACCCCGAACTGAAAGCCCATGCCGCCATTGCCGACGCCATGCAACAGAACTCCTATCTCCAGAAGGAAATCACGGCCGCCCGGTCCCTCTACAACGACTCGGTATATCAATGGAACCGCGACATATTCGACTGGCCCACAAAAATGATAGTCGCCGCCCGCGCCGGCTACACCACCCGCATTCCGTTCTCCGTCTCCGCCGAAACAAAAGAGCGCGCAAGGTCGGTGTTCTTCTAAACCGCCCCATGCCGCGTTTCACGATGTGCCGCATACTGCCCTGTTTGCCACACGTCCCGTATAACCTAATCATGCAGAGCCCAGGACCATGGACGACATATACGAACCTTTAGAGCGTTACCGGGACGAACTGAAGGATGCTTTTCTGAAAAATGCGGAAGAAGCATTTGCTGACATTGAGCAGAAATCAGCCGTTGACAAAGCCGCAAACAAAGAAACCTGCCGGAAAATCGGATATTTCAACGAATTAATCAACAACAACAACAACACACTATGCGGTTTCAGATGGCTGAAAGGACTTGTGATTGCTGCTGCCGCCGTATTGTTCCTGCTGCCTTTCTTCTCCTACACGGTTCAGGCAAACATCTGGATGATTGTCTTGTTCATCGTCCTCGGCATCGCTTTGCTTGTTTTGGCTTTCACCGCCGTGCAGAACAAAATCAAGCAAATAAAAGCAACCGTGTCTGCTTTTGAAGCTAAACGCCAAACGCTGGTGCAAGAAGCACAAACACAGATGAAGTCCCTCAATGCCCTGTTCAGCTGGGACATCCCGACAAAACTGATTGAGAAGACGGTGCCGAACATCCATTTCGACCCCTACTTCAACGCCGCAAGAGTCAAACAGTTAAGCGAAGAGTTCGGTTATGCCGGCACACTGAATCAAGATGCCTCCGTGCTTTTTGCCCACAGCGGCGAGATAAAAGGCAACCCTTTCGTCATCGCAACGACCCGCAATTTCCATTGGGGGCTCAAAACCTACACGGGATTCCTGACTATCTCTTGGACAGAAGAGGTCACCGACTCGGAAGGACATTCACATTCCGTAACCAGGACCCAAACGCTCACGGCATCCGTCACCAAGCCTTGCCCGCAATATGACGACAAGACCTTCCTGATGTATGCCAACGAGGCCGCCCCCGACCTGTCGTTCTCACGCGAACCCGAAGGACTCGCCGAAGATGCACCATTCGTTGACCTCAAGAAGAAAATAAAACGAAAAAATCTTGAACGCTTTTCACGCAAAATGAACGACAAGAGCAACTACACCATGATGGCCAACCAGGACTTTGAAGTTCAGTTCTCCACCAAAGACCGCGACAACGAGGTGCAATACCGTCTGCTGTTCACGCCAGTGGCCCAAAAAGCGCTTTTAACGCTAATGCAAGACAAACGATATGGCTATGGCGACGACTTCACGATAGTAAAGACCAAAATGATCAACGTCGTCTATCCCAAGCACCTGCAGAACTTCGACCTCAACACCGACCCAGAGAAATGGATGGATTACAGTTTCGACGTCGTGAAACAACGTTTCTTGCGGGTTAACCTTGAATATTTCAGAGCCGTCTATTTCGCTTTCGCACCGCTGCTTTCCATCCCGCTTTACCAACAAACACGCACTCGCAAGGAAATCTACGGCAGCGACCTCATCGGGGACTCTTCTTTCTGGGAATGGGAATCCATTGCCAATTTCAAAGGGGAGGCTTGCTTTATGCACCCTAAATGCGTAACATCTAACATCTTGAAGACAGACTTGTTGCGCAGCAGCGAAGACGGAACAAAAGAGATTGCTGTCAACGCGTATGGCTTTTCCGGCACCAACCGTACGGACTACATACCCGTATATAGCGGCGACGGTGGCATTCACGATGTACCCGTGCATTGGGTACAATACGACCCCGTCAACCGGCGCAGCGCCATGTCTATCAAAGAGTGCCCTGACGCCGACAAGGAAATCACCCGCAACGACAGTCGCTCCACTCGCCTTTTCCGCCGCAGAATAGCCTTTGGCAACTGACATTCGTTTGTAGGGCAGCCACTTGCCCTACTACACCTCTGTCAAGAAAAGAAGCGGCAGGAAGAGTTGCGGCAAACAGAATAATATGTAACTTTGCTGCGTTTCATTTTTCAGACTTGCGGATTATGTAACTTGCAAGTTATGAAGATGAAACAACAAGAAGGCATACACAGGACATCCTCTAAAAACACATTCATGATGGGAAAGAAAATAGTTGTTCTCTCCGGAGCGGGCATCAGTGCCGAGAGCGGGATCAAGACTTTCCGCGACAGCGACGGGCTGTGGGAGAACTATAGGGTTGAAGACGTGGCCTCCATTGAGGGCTGGCAGCGCGACCCCGACTTAGTCACGGACTTCTACAATGCGCGCCGGGCAGAGCTTGCGAAGGCGGAGCCAAACAAGGCGCACCGGCTGGTGGCGGCGTTGGAGGCGTACTACGACGTGACGGTAGTGACGCAGAACATCGACAACCTGCACGAGCGCGGCGGCTCCACACACGTCATCCACCTGCACGGCGAAGCCACCAAGGCCTGCAGCGAGAATGGCAAACAATTCGTTGAAGACATCGGATACCGTCCTATCGGCCATGCCGAGCGCACTCCCGACGGCGCCCGCATGCGTCCTTTCATCGTCTGGTTCGGCGAGGCCGTGCCGATGATGGACAATGCCGTAGCCGAGGTGGAAAAGGCCGACATCCTCATCATCGTAGGCACCTCCCTCAACGTTTACCCTGCGGCCGGGCTGCTCTATTACGCTCCGCAAAATGCAGACATCTACGTCATTGACCCCAAAGAGGTGCAGCCTATCCGCCGTAAAGTTCACTTCATAAAAGAAAAAGCCACCACCGGAATGCAGCAACTATATGACCTGCTGAAACCGGAAGTCTAACCTCAAGAACCTTAACCCGATGAAACAATTCAGAACCTTATTCGCCGTATTCTTTGCACTTTTCGTTTTGGCGGGATGCCGTTATCCCGAAGGTCCCGGACTTAGTTTCCACAACCCCGAATACCGCATTGTCGGCTTCTGGCAAATCACGCACACCTACCTCAACGGCACACAGATAGACTCCATCGCAAGCACAGCCGTCAGCGAGACAGGTTGTCTGGCAAACAACCCCGGCACCTATTACTACATCTATGCCGACTACATCCTTCAAGTGATGGCCTACCACAACAGCGAATACCGGAAATCCACTTACGGGAACTGGCATTTCGAAAACAACTACTGCGACTTGGTTATGCAGTTCACCATCTTGGGAAAGAAATACAGTTACAAAGCCTCTGTCAAGAAACTTTCGCGGCGGGAGCTGATTTTCGAATACACCGACGAACAGAACAACGAGTGGCGGATCGTCATGAACTCCCGTTCAAGTTATTAGGCGCGGCCGTCAATTCGCTTTCCGCGACAACAGATAAAATGATTATTTTTGCAATCCGATAAAAAAAAACAGACCATAACATTATGTCAGAACATGTCAGATGCCTCATCATAGGCTCAGGTCCTGCCGGTTACACCGCCGGAATTTACACCTCACGTGCCGACCTCAAACCGTTGCTGATCGAAGGCGTTCAGCCGGGCGGACAGTTAACCATCACCCCCGAAGTGGAGAATTTTCCAGGATACCCGGAAACGGCTTCCGGCGCGGTCATTATGGACGATATCCGCAACCAGGCGCTCCGCACAGGCACGCGCATGCTTCCGGGCTTCATCACCGGCATCGACTTCTCCGCACGCCCGTTCCGCTGTATGCTGAACGACGGACAGGAGATCATAGCCGACACCGTCATCATCGCCACCGGTGCGCAAGCACGCTGGCTCAACCTGCCCGGAGAGCAGGAATACCGCGGCTTCGGCGTTTCAGCTTGCGCCACCTGCGACGGGAACTTCTTCAGGAACAAGACCACAGTGGTCATCGGCGGCGGCGACACTGCCCTTGAAGACGCACTCTACCTGTCTAAACTTTGCACCAAAGTCTATATCGTGCATCGCCGCGACCAGTTCCGCGGCACCGTGGCCCTGCAGAAACAGGTATTTGCCGCCCCGAACATCGAAGTCTGCTGGAACTCGCTTCCCCTTGAAATCACCGGAGAAAGGAAAGGGTTCATCAAGAAAGTGACCGGGCTGCGCATCAAAAACAAAGTGACGGAGGATGAGACCACCCTTGCGGTGGACGGCGTGTTTGAAGCCATCGGCGTAACACCCGTCACCGACCTTGTCGCAGGGAAACTCGAACTTGACAACCAAGGATACATTGTCACCGAACCCGGCACATGCCGCACCGCCATCGAAGGCGTTTGGGCAGCCGGAGACGTACAAGACCCCGTTTACCGCCAAGCCATTGTAGCCGCGGCTTCCGGCGCCGTAGCCGGCATGGAAGTCGCCCGTTTTTTGATGGAACACGAATGAGCACCGTCCAGAAATACCCTTCACCACCACAACAACAATGAAAGAAGAGAACGACCAAAGTATCATCAACGAGATAACCTCCAACGAATACAAATACGGATTCGTTTCCGACATCGACATCGAGGATTTCCCCAAAGGCCTCAACGAGCAAGTCATCCGTATGATCTCGGCCCGAAAGGAAGAGCCCGAATGGCTGCTCGAATTCCGGCTGAAAGCATATCGGCACTGGACAACCATGAAAGAGCCCAAATGGGGGCATCTCGACTTCAAACGTCCTGACTACCAAGACATCACCTATCTTGCCATTCCGAAGAAGAAAAAACAACTTAGCAGCCTCGACGAGGCTGACCCCGAATTGGTGGACACGTTCAACAAACTGGGCATCAACCTCCAAGAACAGAAAATACTGGCAGGAGTAGCGGTGGATGCTGTCATGGACTCCGTTTCTGTGAAAACCACCTTTTCTGAAACCTTGAAGAAGCAAGGCATCATTTTCTGCTCTTTTGGCGAAGCCATCCGGCAATATCCTGAACTGGTAAAGCAATATTTAGGTTCCGTGGTACCCTACACCGACAACTTCTATGCCGCCCTCAACTCCGCCGTGTTCAGCGAAGGTTCATTCTGTTACATTCCCAAAGGCGTGCGCTGCCCGATAGAACTCTCAACTTACTTCAGGATCAATGCAGCCGGCACGGGACAATTTGAGCGCACGCTGCTCATTGCCGACGAGGGGGCTTACGTCAGCTATATGGAGGGCTGCACCGCACCGCAACGTGACGAGAACCAACTGCACGCTGCCGTTGTGGAGCTGGTGGCACTGAAAGACGCTGAAATCAAATACTCTACCGTACAGAATTGGTACCCGGGCGACAAAAACGGGAACGGCGGCATATATAATTTGGTCACGAAACGCGGTCTGTGCAAAGGCGCCAACTCCAAAATATCCTGGACACAAGTGGAAACCGGCTCTGCCATAACGTGGAAATACCCCGGATGCGTGCTGTTAGGCGACAATTCGGTGGGCGAATTCTTTTCCGTAGCGGTGACCAACAACTTCCAACAGGCTGACACCGGCACCAAAATGATTCACCTTGGACGCAACACCCGAAGTTTAATTGTGTCAAAGGGCATCTCGGCAGGCAAAAGCCAGAACAGCTACCGCGGCCTTGTGAAAGTGGCCAAAAACGCCGAAAACGCGCGGAACTTCTCACAGTGCGACTCTCTTCTTATGGGCGACGCCTGCGGGGCGCACACCTGGCCCGACATCAAATGCGCAAACCCCTCGTCTGTCGTGGAACATGAGGCCACCACCTCCAAAATATCGGAAGACCAACTCTTCTACTGCCAGCAACGCGGCATCGACAAGGAGAACGCCATCAGACTGATTGTAAACGGGTACGCCAAAGACGTGTTAGGCAAACTTCCAATGGAGTTTGCTGTTGAAGCTCAAAAGCTTCTGAGCATCAGTCTGGCGGGAAGCATCGGATAAAATGGGCGGCTGGATAAACGGCACCGTCATTCACGGCCTGCACAACGGGCATTTGTTCGGTTTCCCTACGGCAAACCTGCAAACGACAGACGAAGTGAGCCTCGACAAAGGCGTGTTCGCCGTTAAGGTACGCATCGAAGACACAACCTACTACGGCATGCTCTATGTTGGCAGCCGACCTACCCTGCATTTGACCGCACAGTCCATCGAAATCAACATCTTCGACTTCAGACAAGACATTTACGGGAAAAACGTCTCGTTCTGCATTGCCTGCAAAATCCGCGACGAGAGACAGTTCTCCGGCACAGATGAACTGATCAGACAAATGGTGAAAGACCGCGAAGCTGTGAAGCAGTTTTTCCGGCAGACAGACATGAAACCGACTGCACTTGACCAAATCGATTGACCGACAGGTGAGAAAAACCAACCCCGTCAACGCCATTTGAGAAGCACTGACGGGGTTTCCGGTGTTTTACATACAGCAATGAGGAAATGCTACCGCACCACCTTTGTAAATTCAGCCTTGCTTCCGTCGGCGGCGGGTTTCACCACATAAATCTTAAAAGTCATGCTTTCGCCGTCGGGTCTGTTGCTTTCGGTTGTAAAGCAATAGTAAGAGCATTCCTGACCATCGGCTTTAGCGACGTTCACGGGGGTGCCCAGCGGCATAGGATAGTCGCCGCAAGCCTCGTCAAACAGCATTTTTTCCTCGGCCGTCACGGGAGCGGGCGTGCCATATTGAGGCAGTGGTGCGGCGGCTCCTGGCATGATGCCGAGCCGCATCAGGAACTGGTCCAGTTCGGCTGAGGCAGCATCCACACGGGCTGCACGGATGCCAAAGCCTTCAAGTACGGTGCTGTTGGTCTGTGCTGCTTTAAGGTTGGCAACGCTCGACTCCAGACCGCCACTGCCAAACGTGCAGAAAGGAATCAGAACCTTGCCGGAAAAGTCAGTATCCTTAATCAGCCTTCCCATCGGCGGAGCATACGTGCCAAACCATACGGGGAAGCCAAGATATACCGTGTCATAATCCTCAATGCGGCTTTGCAACGGATTGATGTCTGGCAAGATGTTGTCCTCTATCTCCTGCCTTCCGCGGGCAATGGTCTGATCGTAATCGCCGTTGTACGGATTGACGGCGTCTATGGCCTCGATGTCCGCGCCTGTTTTCTGGCTGATAAGATCGGCCACTTTCTTCGTTGTGCCCGTCTGCGAATAATAGAGCACCAGCGACTTAGTGCCGGTTTGCGGCCCTGTGCCTTTCTTGTGCGACCCACAGGCGGAGAACATCGCAACGGCACAGACAAAAATCAATGATTTCTTCATACTTGAGTTTTTTGAATTTAAGGCTTATAACGCAAAATTGCGACAAAGATTGTACAACAAATCTCATGGGATTATAAACCATAATAGGATCATACATTTCCGTTCCACTTGTCTGCCTCCTCCTCGAAAGATAAAACGAAACAGTCAAACGAACATGCTCAAGACGGCGGGGAAGCAGCACTCAAAAAGACGGCGGTGCCGCAATAAATGCGTATCCGAATCGTTACATCCTCTTTGGCAAAAACGACTGATTATGGAATCCATCAAAAGCATATACCGCATAGGCCATGGACCTTCGAGCAGCCATACTATGGGACCGCATCTGGCTGCGGAACAGTTCCGGCAGCGCACCCCGTCGGCGCAATGTTATCGGGTAACCCTCTTCGGCAGCCTTGCCGCCACCGGCAAGGGACACCTCACGGACAAAACCATCGCTGAGGCGCTCGCTCCCGTGCCCGTTACTTTTGTCTGGAAGCCCGAGATTGTGCACGAGTTCCACACAAACGCCATGTTTTATGAGGCTTTCGGGGCAGACGGCAGCCTGCTGGACTCATGGACTGTCTATAGCATCGGCGGCGGCGCACTTGCTGACGGGTCTGCGGAACCATCGGTGAACAAAATATATGAGCACAACACCATCGCCGAGATCTTGAAATACATCGAACAGGAGGGCATGACATTTTGGGAGTATGCCGAAAAGCATGAAGGTCAGGGGCTTTGGGACTATCTGCAGGAGCGTTGGATTGTCATGCAAGCAACCATTGAGCGCGGACTGCAAGACGACCGTGCCATCCCTGGCGGTCTTCACTTGCAGCGCAAAGCCCCCTCATACTATGTGAAAGCACGCAGTTACAAGCCCTCGCTGCAAGGGCGCTGCTTAGTGTCAGCATACGCACTCGCCACCTCCGAAGAGAACGCCTCGGGAGGTGTTATTGTGACGGCGCCGACCTGCGGGTCGTCCGGGGTGTTGCCCGCCGTGCTCTATCATCTGAAACACAACCACGAGTATTCCGACAAGGCCATCCTCAAGGCCATGGCCACCGCCGCTCTTTTCGGAAACGTCATCAAGACCAACGCATCCATCTCGGGCGCTGAAGTGGGCTGTCAGGGCGAGATAGGCTCTGCCTGCTCTATGGCTGCTGCCGCCGCCAACCAGCTCTTCGGAGGGACACCGCGGCAAATAGAATACGCAGCAGAAATGGGACTCGAGCACCACCTCGGACTCACCTGCGACCCTGTGTGCGGACTGGTGCAGATACCCTGCATCGAACGCAACTCGTTCGCCGCTCTCCGCGCCCTTGACGCCAACCTGTTCTCGATGCTTTCTGACGGCAAACACATCATCAGCTTCGACAAGGTGGTGAAAACCATGAACCTTACCGGCAAAGACCTGCCCAGCCTCTACAAAGAAACATCGGCAGGGGGACTCGCACTCGTGGACCGCGAAGACTGAAGAAAACAGATGGGAAAGTGCGGACTACCGCCTTTCCACACTATGTTTCACCCGCTTTTTGTCCTTGAACCACAAACCGTAAACCTCGCTCACATTACCTGCCGTGATAAAAGCGTGTATCTCGTTCTTGCTCACAAATTCCATCAACTTTGAAAACTCATCTTTTGTAAGCAGGGCTTCCAGTTCAATGGATTTTTCGTTCGTATAGCCGCCGATAACCTCATACAGCGTACAGCCTCTAACCAAATCATCGATAATATAACGGCGTATGCGGTCATATTCTTTTGAAACCACGCACACACGCTTGCGGTTGTTGAGTGCCGCCGTGAAATAGTCCACCACCAAACCGTTGATCCAGGTGCCGATAAGACCAATGACAACCATTTGGAAAGGGTTGATGGCAAACGCCGTGCAGCAGATGACGGCACCGGCCACGCTCACCGACTTTCCAATGTCGAAATGCAAGTACTTGTTCACAATCTTCGCCAGAATGTCAAGGCCGCCAGTAGAAGCGTTGATGGAGAACAGGACTGCCTGTGCCGCACTGAGCAGCAGCACAAAACAGCAGAGGTCAAACCAGATGTCGCCCATCACAGAGGGATATGCGGCATCAGGACTGATGAAATTCTGATACGGGAAGAACCGTTCCAGCAGACCGGTGAGCGGTCCTAATATCAAGGCCGTGTATACCGTCTTGATGCCGAACTCTTTGCCGATGAGAAAATAGGCAAGCACCAGCAAAATGGCATTCACCACTAAAATGACCACCGAAACAGGGAGATTGACATGGAAAGCGCTGTCGGCAATGCCGCTGATCACAATAGACAAACCCGAGATAGTTCCGATGATGAGTTTGCTGGGGACGAGAAAATAATAGACAGCGCAGGCCGTTATCATCATCCCCACTGTCATGATAAGGAGTTCAATCCAGAATTTCTTAGTCTTTAGAATAGATAGTATATTTTTCATAAAATACTGTTTTATAATTAGATATAGAATACAATCCTGTTTTTTGAAACAAGGCGCAAAAGTACGCTTTTTTGCAAGTGAAGAGAGCCTGCATTCACGGCTGTCTTTGCAGTGACGTTCTCTTTAGCATATCAAAGTAATTGTTATTTTTGCATCCCTGAAAAAAAAGACACAATATAAAATGAAACCACGAGTAAGATTTGCCCCCAGTCCCACGGGACCCTTGCACATCGGGGGCGTGCGTACAGCATTGTACAATTATCTTTTTGCAAAGAAAAACGGCGGCACCTTTTTGTTGAGGATCGAAGACACGGACCAGACGAGGTTCGTTGAAGGGGCTGAAGAGTATATCATTGAGGCTTTCAAATGGTTAGGAATTGAATTTGACGAGGGCATCGGCACCGGGCGCGGCAATTGCGGCCCCTACAAGCAATCGGAGCGCAAGGCTCTTTACAAGCCCTATGCAGACCAGTTAGTGCATGACGGCTGGGCCTATTACGCTTTTGACACTCCCGACCAGCTGGACGCACGGCGCAAAGAGGCAGAAAGCCAGAAAAAGTCATTCCAGTACGATGCTTCCACCCGAATGGGCATGGAAAACTCGCTTACGCTTTCAAAAGAGGAAACAGCGCGGAGACTGAACTCGGGCGAACACTATGTTGTACGTTTCAAATACCCTTCCGACACCGACATCTACGTACACGACCTGATAAGGGGCGAGGTGACCGTCAACTCCAACCTCCTCGACGACAAGGTACTTTACAAGTCTGATGGCATGCCTACCTATCATTTGGCCAACATTGTGGACGACCATCTCATGAAAATCACGCACGTCATCCGCGGTGAGGAGTGGCTGCCCTCTGCACCGCTGCACATAATGCTATACAAGGCTTTCGGATGGGAGGCTCCGCAGTTTGCCCACCTTCCTCTCCTGCTCAAGCCCGACGGCAACGGCAAGCTCAGCAAGCGCGACGGCGACCGCCTCGGCTTCCCCGTATTCCCGCTTCAGTGGCGCGACCCGAAGTCCGGCGAGATTTCCTCCGGCTACCGCGAATCCGGCTATCTGCCCGAAGCCGTCATCAACATGCTGGCGCTCCTCGGCTGGAACCCCGGCACCGAACAGGAACTGATGTCGCTGTCGGAACTGATACAGCTCTTCTCGCTCGACAAAATCAGCAAATCGGGCGCCAAGTTCTCTCTCGACAAAGCCAAATGGTTCAACCACGAATACATCCTCAGCAAAAACGCAGACGAACTCTACCCCTATTTTGAGAAAACCTTGAACGAGAAAGGCATATCCAGTGATGACGGATACGCCAAGAAAGTCATTGAACTGATCAAAGACAGGCTCAACTTTGTGGGCGACTTCTGGGAACAGGCCCATTATTTCTTCGTCGCCCCAACGGAATATGACCCTCAGTCGCTGAAAAAACGCTGGAAAGAGGGCACCGGTGCCAGGCTGCTCGAAATAGACCGCATATTGTGCGGCATTGTTCCGTTCGACAAAGATGCTGCCACCGAATCCGTCATGCAGTACATTCACGACAACGAACTCAACATGGGACAAGTTCTGAACAGTCTGCGCATCGCCATCGTAGGCGCGGCAAAAGGACCTGAACTCTTCACCGTCATCGGTCTCATCGGCATCGACGAGATACACCGCCGCATAGTGCGCGCCGTGGACGCCGTCAACATTTAACCTTTTAGCCTCTCACATTCACATTATGCTTGACCAATATGCAAAACGGATTGCCGAAGTGTTGACACTGCCCGAAGAGCAAGTCAAGAACACCTTGTCCTTGCTGGAAGGCGGAGCCACCATCCCGTTCATCTCTCGTTACCGCAAAGAGATGACCGGAGGGCTTGACGAAGTCAAAATCGAAGAGATACGAGAGCTTTACGGCAAGCTGACAGAGTTGGACAAGCGTCGTGCTTCCATACTCGACTCCATCCGAGAGCAGGACAAGTTGACGTCCGAGTTGGAGGATGCCATCAACGGGGCGGGCACGTTGAGCGAACTGGAAGACCTGTACTTGCCCTATCGTCCTAAACGCCGGACAAGGGCGTCTGTTGCCAAAGAGAAAGGATTGGAGCCTTTGGCGGGATCCATCTTCAAGCAGCCGAAGATGAGTGAAAACGCGTTCCGTGCGATGGTTGATTCTTTCATCAACCCTGAAAAGCAAGTTGGCAACGCCGATGCGGCTCTTGCCGGCGCGCGTGACATCATCGCCGAGCTCATCAGCGAAGACGTCCGGCTGCGGGCGCGTTTGCGCAACGAGTTCCTGCGTTACAGTTTCTTGAGTGCAAGGCGCGTCAAAGACAAGACCGACGACCGCGAAAAATACAAAAACTACTACAACGCCTGCGACTTTTTGGCCAAAGCCCCGTCGCACCGCATACTGGCCATGTTCCGAGGTGAAGAAGACGGGATACTAAGCCTGTCTATCGCCCCGAAAGAGGAAGAGGCTCTTAAAATCCTCAAGCGCGGACTCATCCGTCACGACGGACCATGCGCACAGCAGGTATGGATTGCTGCCGTAGACGCATACAAAAGGCTGCTGCTTCCGCAGATGGAAACCGAAATGCGAAGGCACTACAAAGAAAAAGCCGACACGGAAGCCATCAACGTATTCACTCGGAACTTGAGGCAGTTGCTGCTCGCCGCACCGGTCGGGCAGGTGACCACTTTGGCCATAGACCCCGGCTTCCGCACCGGCTGCAAAGTAGTTATTCTGGACCGGCAAGGCAAACTGCTGCACAACGAGACCATCTATCCACATCCGCCCGCCGCTCAATACAAACTCTCCTCCGACAAATTGAAAAGGTTGGTATTGCAGTACAACGTCGAGGTCATCGCCATCGGCAACGGCACCGCAGGACGCGAAACGGAAAACTTCATACGACACATTCCCTTTGAGCGTGACGTCAAGGCCTTCATGGTCAACGAAGACGGGGCCTCCGTCTATTCAGCCTCGCCCGTCGCGCGAGCGGAGTTCCCCGACTACGATGTCACCGTACGCGGAGCCGTCTCCATCGGCCGCCGGCTTATGGACCCGCTCGCCGAACTGGTCAAAATTGACCCGAAGTCAATCGGCGTTGGCCAATACCAGCACGACGTGAACCAGAAACGGCTGCAAGAGAGTCTGGAACAGACCGTAGAGAACTGTGTCAACTATGTAGGCGTAGCGTTGAACACGGCCAGCAAAGAGTTGCTTTCGCACGTCTCGGGCATCGGGCCCGCATTGGCACAGAACATCGTAAACTACCGTAACGAACATGGACCCTTCCCGTCTCGGGAGGCGTTGAAAAACGTGCCGCGTTTCGGGGCAAAGGCATTTGAGCAGGCAGCGGGCTTTCTTCGCATACAGGAGGCCAAAAACCCGCTTGACGGCAGCGCCGTGCACCCCGAAAGCTATGCCACCGTGGAAAAGATGGCCGAAGACCTGAACTGTTCCGTTCCCGACCTTATGCACGATGCAACGTTACGTGCCGGCATCACCCTTGAAAACTACATCACTGCCACTGTCGGCATGCCGACGCTCCAAGACATCATGCAAGAACTGGCCAAGCCCGGCCGCGACCCGCGCCGCCACTACGAAATGTTCGAGTTCGACAAAAGCATCCGGACAATCGAAGACCTTGTGCCTGGCATGGTACTTCCCGGCATCGTCACCAACATCACCGCGTTCGGCTGCTTTGTGGACATCGGCATTCATCAAGACGGGCTTGTACACATCAGCAACCTGTCAGAAAAGCGCATCGCCGACCCCTACGAAGTGGTGCAATTGCACCAGAAAGTCACGGTGCGCGTCATCGGCGTAGAGCCCGAGCGGAAGCGCATCAGCCTCTCCATGAAACCCTAAAACAACCCTATCAAAGACAAACCTATGGATACCATTCAACAACAGATCATACAGTTGACCGAGGAGATAAACCGGCACAACTACCGCTATTACATCCTTGACAGCCCCGTGATCAGCGATTACGACTTTGACCAAATGCTGCAGCGGCTCATCGACCTGGAACGTCAGTATCCGCAATATGCACAGCCGGACAGTCCTACGCAGCGGGTAGGCGGCACAGTGACCAAACAGTTTGAGACATCGAGTCACCTCTACCCTATGCTCTCGTTAGGCAACACCTACTCGGAGGGCGAACTGCAGGAGTTTGACAGCCGCCTCCGCGACACGCTGAACGCCCCTTTTGAATACGTTTGCGAACTCAAATACGACGGCGTGGCCATCAGCCTGATATACGAGCATGGCCTCCTGTCCAGGGCAGTCACCCGCGGTGACGGTGTCCGCGGCGACATCGTCACCGCAAATGTCAAAACCATCGGTTCCGTGCCCTTGCGGCTGATGGGCGACTATCCTGACCTGTTAGAAGCGCGCGGCGAGATCATCATGCCTTTCAGCCGTTTCCGTGCCCTCAATGCCGAGCGCGAAGAGATTGGAGAGCCGCCGTTCGCCAACCCGCGCAACGCCGCCGCCGGAAGCCTCAAACTCCAGAATTCCGCTGAAGTGTCCAAACGAGGACTCAACTTCAAACTATATTACGCCTTAGGCGAGAACCTGCCAGAAAACAACCACTACGACCGTCTCCGCAAACTGCACGGCTGGGGATTCCGCCTCCCCGACATCATGCAAAAGGCGAGCAGCCTGGATGAAGTGTTCGAATTCATCAGGAATTGGGACACCGGACGCAAGCAGCTGCCCTACCCCATTGACGGCATCGTCATCAAAGTGAACGACTTAGCGCAACAGCAGACCGCCGGCGCCACAGCCAAAAGCCCGCGCTGGGCCATCGCTTTCAAATTCAAGGCGGAGCGCGTATCAACGCCGTTGGTCAGCATCGACTACCAGGTGGGGCGCACCGGCATCATCACACCGGTAGCCAACCTTGCCCCCGTAAGCCTCGCCGGCACCATCGTCAAACGTGCCACACTGAACAACCGCGACTTCATACAAGAGATGGGCATCTGCAACGGCGACTGGCTGTTTGTAGAAAAAGGCGGCGAAATAATCCCCAAAATTGTCGGCGTTGACCTTACACACCGGAACGAGAACGCCAAAGCCGTGCAGTTCATCACACACTGTCCCGTTTGCGGCTCGCAGCTGCTGCAAAACCCGGGAGAAACCGGACTGTACTGCCCTGACGAATTGCACTGCGCACCTCAAATAAAAGGCAAACTGGAGCATTTCATATCCCGTAAGGCCATGAACATCGACTCTTTAGGCGAGGGGAAAATCGAACTGCTGTACAACAGCGGACTTGTGAACACGGTAGCCGACCTGTACAACCTTACCTACGACAATCTGTTCGGACTGGAAAAAAGCATCGAAAAAGAGGACGGGAAAAACAGGACCGTCAGTTTCAGGGAAAAAACGGTACATAATATCCTGAACGGGATTGAAAAATCGAAAGCGGTATCCTTTGACCGCGTTCTTTTCGCAATCGGAATACGGATGGTAGGCGAGGTGACGGCACGCAAACTTGCCCGTCATTTCGGCAATATCGACGCCATAGCGTCAGCCGGCAAGGAGGAACTGGTCACCGTTGAGGATGTAGGCGAAATCATAGCTGACAACATCGTTCGCTTCTTCAACAACACCGAAAACCTGGAGATTATCATGAGGCTTAGGAAAGCTGGGCTCCAGATGGAAATGCAGCACAATGAAGAAGAAAAGAGGTCTGACATCCTTGCCGGCCAAAGCGTCGTAGTAAGCGGCGTCTTCTCCGTCTCTCGGGACGAAGTCAAAAAACTCGTCGAGCAGAACGGTGGCAAGAATGTCTCCTCCATCTCCAAGCAAACCTCGTTCGTGCTGGCAGGAGAGAAAATGGGGCCTGAAAAACGAAGAAAGGCCGAAGCCTTGAACATCCCGGTCATCTCTGAGGAAGACTTTTACCGGAAAATCGGCAAAATATAGTGCCGTGTGCACCAACCGGAATCTCTTTTGCCGGAAAGCGCGGCTTCTCATCAGGACGATATTGCCAAAACAAAAAAAGCACTGGTTTTCCAGTGCTTTTTTAATCCTGTGGCGGGAACGGGAATTGAACTCGTGACCTCCGGGTTATGAATCCGACGCTCTAACCGACTGAGCTACCCCGCCATTGGTTAAGCGGCTGCAAAGATACACTTTTTTCAATATACCGGCATCTGCCTGTCTTCTTTTTTTAGGTATTTTACAATACTTTGACAATCAATATATTGCAAGCACTTATTAAAGCAAACGGAGTTTCTATAAATGTTTTTGTTATCTTTGCCGCAAACTGTCATTTTTTCAAAACTCATTTGCTTATGAAGATTACCAGACTATTTGATATTCTCGACCATTTGAAAGGAAACTACCCCAAGAGTGACATCATCTGCGGGAGAGACAATGGGGATTGGCGCAAGTTCAGCGTAGATGAATACATTGAAATTTCCGAATCCATAGCCTGTGCCTTGTTGGAACTCGGGCTACAGAAGGGCGACAAAGTCGCCACCATCATGAACAACCGTCCGGCATGGAACTTCATGGACATGGGCATAATGATGGCAGGAATGGTTCATGTGCCTGTCTATCCATCGCTCACCCCTGACGACTACCGATACATCCTGAACCATTCCGACTCGAAATGCATTGTCATCGGCATAGAGTCCATATACAAGCATGTCGCGCCGGCACTGCCAGACTTGCAGCTGCATCCTCACGTGTTCACGATAGCAGACATCCAAGGGGAGCGTTCTTTCTTCGACCTGCTGAAATCAGGGCGTGACAACCGTGAAAAGCGGATGCCCGAGGTAGAGCAGACCAAGTCCGAGGCCAAACCTGAAGACTTGGCTACCATCATCTACACCTCCGGCACTACCGGTCTCCCCAAGGGCGTAATGCTGTCGCACAAGAACTTCCTCACCAACGCCCTCACGCTCACCAAGATGCAGGTAAACGACCACACCGGCAACATTCTCAGTTTCTTGCCGTTGTGCCACGTCTATGAGCGCGTCATAAACTACCATTACCAAATCTTGGGCACCAGCATCTACTATGCGGGCGGGCTCAACACAATAGCCAAAGACCTCAAAGACATCCACGCCGTGGGGTTCTGTGCCGTACCGCGCGTGTTGGAAATGATGTTCGACAAACTGCATGCTGCCGGCAAGGACATGACGGGCATCAAACGGAGGATTTACTTTTGGGCTTTCAAAGAGGCGACAAAATACGACTATTACAACCACAACTGGTTCTATCTGAAAAAGATGCAACTTGCAGACAAGTTAGTCTATTCCAAATGGCGCGATGCTTTCGGAGGCAAGCCCATGATTGTCGTTTCAGGAGGCTCTTCTATACAGGAACGCATCATCCGGCTCTTCTCGGCCGCCAAACTCCGCGTATTCGAGGGCTACGGCATGACCGAAACATCGCCGGTCATCGCAGTCAACAACCCGAAGAAAGACGTGTTCGTCATCGGCACCGTGGGCGAAATCATGCCCTGCATAGAGTTCAAATTGGCCGAAGACGGCGAGATCCTCACCAAGGGAGACTGCCTGATGATGGGCTACTACAAAGACCCCGAATATACTGCACAGGTGATTGACAGTGACGGCTGGTTCCACACGGGCGACATCGGCATGATGGTCGATATAAACGGCAAAACCAAAGGTGACCGCCGATACCTCAAAATCACAGACCGGAAAAAAGAGATCTTCAAGCTTTCAACCGGCAAGTACGTCGCCCCGCAAGTGCTCGAAAACAAGCTCCGCGAATCCCATTTCATCAACAACTGTATGGTCATCGGCGAGAACGAGAAGTTCGCCTCCGCCATCGTCGTCCCCGACTTCGACACACTGCATTTCTGGTGTGCCAAGCACAAAGTTCACTACGAGAACAACGCCGAAATGATTACGCTCCCCGAGGTGACAAAGCGGTTGCAGCGCGAGGTTGAAAGCATCAACAGGGGACTTGCCGAACACGAACGCATACACCGTTTCAAGATGGTTAACGACACCTGGACTCCACAGACGGGCGAGCTGTCGCAGACGCTCAAGCTGCGTCGCGCCTTTATGCTCAAAAAATATGAAAACCTGTACCGCGAGATTTACAACCATGACAACAAAAAAAACTGACGGTGCCAGCACAGGGTTAGCCTTGGTCACCGGCGCCGACGGCGGCATGGGCACTATACATACGAAAACCCTGCTTGAAGCGGGCTACGATGTCATCATGGCCTGTTACGACACGACCGTTGCCCGCCCCGTCTTCGAGCAGATGAATGCGCTCAACAGCCGTAACGTCTTTTTGATGCAAATCGATCTGGGTGACCTCCACTCCGTGAAACGCTTCGCCGACGAGGTGAAATCGCAATTCAAGTCCATCAGAATCATATTGAACAATGCCGGCGTGCTTTGCCACTATGCCAAGCAAAGCGTTGACGGATATGAATATACAGTGGCAGTGAATTACCTTGGACACTACGTGCTCAACATGCTGCTGCACCCGCTCATGGGCAAAGGCACGCGCATTGTCAGCATGGTGTCGCTTTCCTACAGCTGGTTCGGACTGAAGCCCGGCTTCATGCAACCTAAAACAGCACACAGTTTCAACCGGTTCATGGCCTACTCCAACTCCAAAAGAGCGCTTTACTACTATACGCTCAAAGTCGCCGAGCAGTGGAAAGACGAAGGCATCTGCATCAATGTGGCTGACCCCGGCATCGTGGACACGGGCATTATCTGCCAAGGCAACAAAATTATAGACTTCCTCTGCAACAAACTGTTCCGGCCGCTGATCAACACACCTGCCCAGGGAGCCGCCACCATGTTGGAAGCAGCACTGAACCCGGAATTTGAGGGAATTACAGGATGCTATTTCAAGAAAAAGAGAATTGCAAGGCAAAGCAAACGGTTCACCCAAAACGTCAAAGAGCAATTGCTGTTGACCGAAGAAACAGAAAGAGCTTTGAAAGGAAAAGGCTTTCTGGCCTCATGGCTGCAATAAAGAAAAGAAATGGTCGTTACCCTTGATGTCAGAATCTCAAAAAGACCGCAATCAGTTTTGGAACACAATCGAAAATGAACATCTTAAAAAACACAATTATGAAAAGTAAAACCGCAAGAATCGCAGCCGCACTGGTTATTTGTCTGGCAGTCGTCAGTTTTTCAAGCTGCAACAAAAACGATCAGAGTATTCCCCAAGAGGTGAAATCCGCCTTTAACGAACAATATCCCAATGCAAAACGTGCCGTTTGGGAAGTCGAGGGTGACTATTACGAAGTGACATTCAAGGAAAACAAATCCACCAAGATTGCGTGGTACGCCAACCGCAACAACGTGGAATGGATAATGACCAAAACCTGCCTCCATGTCCTTGACTTTTTGCCTGAAGCCGTCCGCAATTCGTTCCGGGCCAGCATCTATTTCTCCTGGCATCTCGATGACGTGGACATCATCGAACGTCCCGGCGTAGAAATCATCTATGTGCTGGAGGTTGAGAACAACAACGTTGAAGTGGAACTGCACTACAGCGCTTCCGGCTTGCTCGTCAACGTCATTACAGAAACCGACGGTCATCAGTCTGACAGCAGCTATTTCCTCGACAGCCTGCCCGACGGCATCATGCAGCACATCAACGCATTCTTCCCGAATGCCCTGATTCTTGACATCGAGATAGAACACGATAAAATTGAAGTCAAGATCCTGTTCAACAACATAGTATATGAATTGGAATTCTCGCATGCCGGTTTGTTCATCCATTCTGAGATAGACGACTGAGTTTACTGGAAAGCACAGGCGAGGACAAGCTTCCATGATTATCCCTCCATATCTGAAGCAAGGCGCGAAAGTGGGCATTGCAGCCCCGGCGCGAAAGATTTCTGAAGAAGAACTCTTTCCTGCAGTCCGGTTTCTCGAGCAAGAGGGGTTTGTCCCGTTCTACGACGAGCGTCTGTTTGCCGGGTGTCATCAGTTTGCCGGCGACGACAGACTCCGTGCCACATACTTGCAAGACCTTCTCGACAATCCTGACATCGGGGCTGTCTGGTGCGCCCGCGGCGGTTACGGCACCGCCCGCATCATTGACCGGCTCGACTTCACCGGGTTCCGCCGGAAACCCAAGTGGATTGTCGGATACAGCGACATCACCGTGCTGCACTCGCATTTGAACCGGAACATAGACACAGCCACCCTGCATGCGGCCATGCCAATAGACATTGCCCGCGGCACTGAGGCCGCACGCAGTTCCTGGCTTGCCGCGCTCCGGGGCGAGCCATTGCGCTACGAACTTCCCCCTCATCCACTTAACAGAGCAACCGGTTTTACGGCAACCTTAGTCGGCGGAAACCTCTCCATACTCTATGCGATGCTCGCCACACCGTCTGACTTGGACACAGACGGCAAAGCATTGTTCATCGAAGACCTCGACGAATATCTTTACCACATTGACCGGATGATGAACAGTCTGGAGCGCAGCGGAAAGTTACGCAATCTGGCAGCCCTGTTGGTAGGACATCTCTCCGATATGCACGACAACACAATCCCCTTTGGAAAGAATGCCGAAGAAATCGTGGCCGGGCATTGCGCCAAGTATCAATTCCCTGTGATCTTCAATGTTCCCGCCGGACACCGCCCCGACAACCGCGCCCTAAAGATGGGCTGCCCTGTTTGCTGCCGCATCGACGGAAACACCATAACACTGGAACAATAACATCATGAAAGGCAAAAACTTCTATCTTTTTCTGTTGAGGCTTTTCCGTTTCAAGCCTGTGGGATTCCAACCGGCACCGGTAAAGAAATGCGTCATGATTCTGGCTCCGCACACCTCTGTCCTCGACTTCTTTTTAGGGCACTGGATGCTGGAGTATATGCACGCAAAAGGAGCCATCGTCATCAAAAAGGAATTTTTCGTATTCCCCTTCAAACGCTACCTTTACCGGATGGGCTGCGTACCCGTTGACCGCAATCGATCGCTCCGTTTCACTGATTTTGCCGTCAGCCTGATCCAAGAACGTGAAGAAATCGCCTTCATCATCTGCCCTGAGGGGACACGCAAACGGGTAGAAAAATGGAAACGCGGATTCTATCAGATTGCACAAAAAGCAGAAGTGCCCATTTGCTTAAGCCACATCGACTATAAGTCGCGCACACTCGGCATCGGGAAAGTTTTCTTCCCTACCGGTAATTATGAAAAAGACCTGGCCGAAATTGAACAGTACTATTATGGAATGAGAGGGCTGCACAAGGGCCATTTCAACCTCGAGAACCGTCCGATCCCGAATGTCAACACCACTACTGACTTATCAAACGAAAAAAATATAATAAAAGAATTATGAAGAACAGCATTAAAGCAAACCTATCTTTGTTCTTACTGGCAACTGTCATTATGGCAACGTCCGTACAATCTTGCGTGGCAAAAACCTTGCACGAACCGGTGTCTGAAAGAATCATGCCCGACAATCCGGAAACTGTGACCCGGAACTTCCACTATACCGACTTTGACGGTATTTCAGTAGGCGGTGCTGTGACGGTTCAACTCGTCAGATCGAACAATTACAAAGTTGAAATCACCTTGCCCGAAAATTTAGACAAATACCTTGAGGTTTCCGTCAAAAACGGAATCCTCATAATCGGCTGGAAAGACAACCTTCCGTCCAAATTGTTGAGCAACTTGAGCGGCAAACAGGTAAAAGCCGAAATCGCGATGCCGATGCTTCAAAGCCTCGAAATGTCTGGGTTAACGGCTTTCTACTGCACCGACGAATTCAACCTTGGGCACAAGGAGTTCGACATTCATATATCCGGGAGCAGCAAAATCGGCGATCTCAGCATCAAGGCAGAAAAACTGGAAGCCAAAATCAGCGGAGCGGCCAAAATCAGCCTTTCGGGCAGTTTCGACGAGGCGGAGGTTGAATTATCCGGGTCGTCAAAAGCTGAATTGATGTTCGATGCAAAAGAACTGGAAATCGACGCTGCAGGCGCCAGCAATGCCAATTGTTCCGGCAAATACAACAAAGCCGAAATTGACGCTGCAGGAGCGGCTTCGTTAAAGCTCAAGGGGACCGCAAACTCACTCAAAGTCGAATCTTCGGGAGCCTGCAAGGTAGATGCCATGGACATTGAGGCTGACTATGCAAGTGTTTCCGCATCCGGCACATCTCGCGTCCGCATAAACGCAAACAAGTCGCTGGTGATGGAAGCCACGGGAGCATCAACCGTCAAATACAAGGCGTCGCAAAATGCAAATGTGGAGCTGCGTGAAGTCACCCGTTCCGCTTCCGTGTCAAGAGTGAACTGATACGGAATATTTTCGCCGAACTATTGGAAGCGTCTGCAATAATTCATTGAAGCAAGGGAAACAAGGTTTTTTCCGTTGTGTAAACATCTATAACGGGTTGGACATCATTTCCAATCCGTTTTTTGTGTTTATGTCATCTGTTTGCCAGCGCATCATGTCAGAACAGCCGTGAACATTTTTGTTATCTTTGCACGCTTTAAAGATATCCACCATGCAACAACGCACCAGCAACTATACCTTCATAACGTCCAAGATGAAAATGGCAGACGTTTTGGCTATTTACAACAACCTGATCATCCTGCTGCCGAGGATGGGAATCTCACTTGGATTCGGGGAGAAAACCGTCAAGCAGGTTTGCGAAGACAATGGGGTATCGCTGCCGCTCTTCCTGCTGATCTGCAACGCCTACACGCAAGACGACTATATGCCCGAGCGCGAAGAACTGCAGAACTGCAACATAGACGACTTCATTCAGTACCTCAAGGCCTCCCACAACGACTACACCGAAAACGAATTTCCCCACATCGAGCATCACCTGCACGATGTCATGCAAGGCTGGAACGAGAAATACCGGACTACCATCCTGAAATTCTTTGAAGAGTACAAGAAAGAGGTCGTTTGTCACTTTCAGCACGAAGAAGAGGTGATATTCCCGTACATACAGGATCTCCGGGACAAGCGGAAGCCCCGGAGAAAGAAATTCAGCGTAGCCGACTTTGACCGGCAACATGACAACATTGAAGACAAACTTCGGGATTTCACCAATCTGTTAATCAAATACATCCCGGCCGACGTAGCCCAAAGGGAGCGCATCTTCATGCTTATCGACATCTTCTCGCTGTCTGACGACATCGAAAAGCATGCCATATTAGAAGAAAAAATCCTCATCCCATACATCAAGACACTGGAGAACAATGAAATATAGAATTATCATTGCTGACCCGTCCCCCATCGTGCTGGAAGGTCTCTGCGCTATGCTCCAGAATATGCCCGAGTATGAAATCGTGCTGAAAACCGACTTTGCCAAGACCATCTTGGCGCGTGTACACGCCATTGCCCCGGACATCCTCATCATCAATCCGGTCATGCTTGATTACAACAAGCTTGGCAATGTGCGCGGCATCTTTGAGGAACTGCCAGACATGAAGATCATTGCCTTGGTATACGCCTTTTTCGAATCGTTGCATCTCAAACAGTTCAATGGGACAATCGAAATCACCGATGACCTCAAGCATATTCGGACAAAGTTGAACGACGTTTTAACGGCCAGCCATCCCGAGCATGAAGAGACCGACCCGTCGCAGCTTTCAGAACGGGAACGCGAGATCCTCATCAACCTCGTGAAAGGCCGCAAAAGCACTGAAATCGCCGAATTGCTCAACATTTCAGTACACACCGTCCTCACGCACCGAAAGAACATCATGAAGAAAACAGGCATCAAGTCCATCTCCGCGCTCACTGTTTATGCCATTTTGAACAATCTTATAGAAGAAAATGACATAATATGAGGAAAGGTTGCCGACATGTCTTCCTTCCTTTCCTTTTCGGGGCTCTGCTGTTGCTGACCGCAGCCGGATGCCTTTTCATCGGAGCCGTACACATTCCGGCAAAAGCGGTCATGGCCGGAATCCTGCAGAAGGTCGGCATGCAAAGTGCTGTCGGTGCTGACCAAGTTTTCTACAACACCATATTGTGGCAATTGCGGCTGCCGCGCATCGTGGTGAGCCTGCTGGCCGGCGCCTCGCTGGCTCTTTGCGGCTGCGTTTTCCAAAGCATATTCCGGAATCCCGTCTGCGACCCCTATATGCTGGGCATATCGTCGGGGGCATCATTAGGCGCCGCCGCCGCCTTCCTTTTAGGCCTTGACACGCTCGTTTTCGGTGTAACCTTGCCGGCTTTAGCCACCGCGCTTCTCACCCTGTTTCTGATTATGGGCATATCTGCAATGCAACGCCGCCATTCCACACAGACCCTACTGCTCGTCGGCATCGCGCTCAACTTTCTCATCTCGGCCGTCATCACACTCCTGATGGTCATCAACCGACAAGAAATGCAGAAGATTTTTTTCTGGACTATGGGAAGTGTAGCCTCTGCCACCTGGACGGACGCCGTCTGCATCTTCATCACCCTCACGATAGTTGCACTAATGCTCTTTTACTATGCCAAAGACCTGAACATCATACAATTGGAAAACGATGCCGCACGCACGCTTGGGGTAAATGCGCAACATGCCACCTACGTCACCCTCATTGCCTCCTCGGTACTTACAGCCGTGGTTGTCTCTTTTTGCGGAGTAATCGGATTCGTCGGGCTGATAGTGCCGCACATCACCCGACTGGTTTTCGGCAGCGACAACCGCCGTATTTTCACATACTCGCTTTTCATCGGCGCCTTTTTCCTGCTCATTGCCGACACCCTTGCCCGCACCTTGGCTGCACCATCCGAGTTGCCGGCAGGCAGCATCACGGCTCTTGCCGGCGCTCCCTATTTCATTTTCCTGCTGCTCAGGAAAGCCAAAATATAGCCTTTTGTTCCACATCCGACCCCAAACGATCCTTACACTATCTCACAGATGAAAGAGACTGACACCATACCTTTTTCCCAGTTCATAAAAAAAGTTACGCACTCAATGCGTTTACGAACGTTGCCGCTGTCCCTGTCAGGTGTGCTGCTCGGCAGTGCGCTGGCATACAAGGACAGCACAGCCGGTGCTGCAACCGTCGTCTACCTGCTGCTCACCACCATGTCCCTGCAGATCCTGAGCAACCTCTCGAATGAACTCGGCGACTTTCTGCACGGCACTGACAACGAAAGGCGCGAAGGTCCGACCTACAGCCTTGCCCAAGGCGGCATCAGCGTGCCGACATTCCGGAAACTGATTGCATCCGCCACCATAGCCTGTTGCCTTTTCGGGACACTTTTAGTCTGGAGTTCCTTTGGCACGCTGCTGACCCCAAAAGCCATAGCCCTGCTGCTGACCGGACTCGGCGCCATCTGGGCAGCGCTCCATTATACCTTAGGGGAAAAACCCTACGGACATCGGGGGCTTGGCGACCTGTTCGTCTTCATCTTCTTCGGTTTGGTTTCGGTGTTAGGCGGTTACTTTGTGCTGGCGCACCGCATCGGTTCGTGGACACTTGTCCTGCCGGCCGCAAGCATCGGCTTCTTCAGCGTTGGCGTGCTTAACGTAAACAACATCAGGGACATGCGTTCCGACACAGGCATCCGTGCTACCATTCCGATCCGCATCGGCGAAAAGAACGCACGCATCTACCACAGTGTGCTCATTTCAGCCGGATGGGCTTGTTTGCTCATCTTTACGGCACTCGATTACCGTTCAGGCTGGAATCTGGTCTATCTGCTTACCATTCCGTTATTTGCTAAACATCTTGCAGGTGTTTGGACACAGTCGGGGGAACAACTCGACAAATACCTGCCGATGCTGGTGATATCAACATTCCTGTTCGCGCTGCTTGCCGGACTTCCCTACATTATCGCCTGATGCCATGCCCTCCGGAAGAATAATCAAAGCACTGTTTGACGACATTGCGCCACATTATGATTTGCTGAACCATCTGCTCTCTTTCGGCACAGACCGCATTTGGAGGGCTCGTGCCGTACGCATATTGACAAAGACAGCAACACCGGTAGAAATGCTTGACATTGCCACGGGCACAGGCGATTTTGCCATTGCCGCCGCCCGGAAAGCCCCGGCAGGAAGCAATATGACAGGCATTGACCTGTCGGAGAAAATGCTCGAAGTGGCACGCAAAAAAGCCAAAGGAAACATCCTCTTCCGTCAAGGCAACTGCGAGGCGCTCGACTTTGCGGATGATAGATTCGACAGAGTCAGCGCAGCTTTCGGCATCCGGAACTTCGAACATTTAGAGAGCGGACTTGCAGAAATGCACCGTGTGGTGAAAAAGGGAGGCATTATGGTCATATTGGAACTGTCGTATCCAGACCAAGCATTCCTTGCGAAATGCTTCCGGCTTTATGCGCGCTTGATGCTGCCAATCATCGGCAAAGTCATCTCCGGAAACGGAAAGGCCTATCGGTACCTGCCCGAATCCATCATCAGATTCCCAAAAGAAGACACCATTGTTCCGTTATTGCGCCGTATCGGATTCACTTCCGTCTATTTCCGCAAATTCACATTCGGGACCTGCATCATGTATGTTGCACAAAAATGACGGACGCACGATATTTTTTTGTATTTTTGCAGCCGCTATTGAAAATGGCTCTACGGAAAGTTGGCCGAGTGGCTGAAGGCAGCGGTTTCGAAAACCGCCGAAGTGTCACAACTTCCGGGGGTTCGAATCCCTCACTTTCCGCTTAATCTGTTTAGAATCAGTTAGATGAACAGAACACTACTCATCTCCCTACTATGCTTATTGACTGCCGGCGCTGCCTATCCGCAGCAGAAGCTTACTTTTGAATATGCCGTAAAAGACACCAACCATCTCATGATGGACGTATATGTGCCACAACGACAAAATGCAGAACACAGCTGTATGGTTTTCGTTTTCGGGGGCGGCTTTGTGTCCGGGGCGCGCGACGACCATCAAATCACGAAACTGCAGCAGTATTACAACGACAAAGGGTGGGTCGTCATTGCCATAGACTACCGGCTCGGTCTGAAAGGGTTCAAGAACTACACCTTGATTTCCGGATTAGAAAAGTTCAAGAATGCCGTTGACATGGCGGGTGAAGACCTGATTTCAGCCACTGGCTTTATCCTTGAGAATCTGCAGTTCCGTTCTGACTTCCAAGTCAATCCGAACTCCATCGTAACACTCGGCAGCAGTGCCGGAGCCATCACAGTGTTGCAGGCCGACTATTTTCTCGGCAACCGGATTCACGGCACAGAGCTTCTCCCCGACTCTTTCCGCTATGCCGGAGTCATCTCCTTTTCGGGCAGCATTTTGTCGCGTAAAGGCAAAGTCAAGTACCGCGTTCAGCCGCCGGCCCCTACCCTGTTATGCCATGGCATGGAAGACCGTCTCGTGCCCTACAAGCAGATTCGCGTTTTCAATCAAGGCATGTTCGGCAGCAACGCTTTGGCCAAACGTTTCAGCAAATACGGCTACCCTTTCCATATCCGCAGATACAAAGGACTTGCGCATGAGGTAGCCGGGATCTATCCAAAGGAGTTCTGTCTGATTGACAATTTCATTGCGGAGTATGTTTTGGGCAAAAAACAGATTCAATCGGATGAGATCTTTTACAATCCAGCCATCAAGAGAACAAAATTCGGCAGTTACCGAATCAAAGACCTGAAAAAACTCTGATTATCGCCCGGTAATCTATTCGCAAATGGAAACCTGCTCATCCAATCCGCCTATTTTTCTGAACAGTGGATTGAAGGGCTCTGCAAAGACTGTAACAACCTGATGAGAGACCGGATGCTCAAACCGGAGGGAACGGGCGTGAAGCATTATTGACCCGTCTTCGCAAGCGCGTCGTGCGCCATACTTGACATCTCCTTTGATAGGGTTGCCCATAGCGGCAAGTTGCGCTCTGATTTGATGATGCCGTCCTGTATGCAATTCAACCTCAAGAAGACTGTAACGCTCTGACGTTCCAATCAGTAAATATCTCAGTTCGGCACGTTGCCAACCCGGTTTCTCTGTTTCGGACACGTAACTTTTGTTTGTCCGCTCGTTTTTTTGCACATAATGCACCAGCGTAGCCTCTTCGGCAGCCGGGACACCCTCCACTATAGCCCAATACACTTTGCTGATGCGGCGTTGTTTCACCAGTTCGTTCATTCTCGACAGAGCCTTTGAAGTTCTGGCAAAAACAACTGCGCCGCTCACCGGCCTGTCAATACGATGCACAAGACCACAAAACACATTCCCATTCTTGTGACACGTTTCACGTATATAACTACGTGCAAGTTCCAAAAGCGGCTCGTCTCCTGACTTGTCGCCTTGAACAATCTCGCCCGCTCTCTTGTTCAATATCAGCAGATGGTTGTCTTCATGAAGCACACGCCCTTCCAAAAGGCGCATTGCCTGTTCAGTACTGCTCGGATTCATTCGGGAAACTGCAGTTTTTGACATCTTCAATGTAATGCTCTATAGCCCCGACTATTTCCTCACTCAAGTTGAGGTAGCGGCGCAAGAAACGAGGAGAGAACTGCTGCGTAATACCCATCATATCATGGAAAACGAGTACCTGGCCGTTGGTTGCGCCGCCGGCACCTATGCCAATCGTGGGGATTGTCAACTTTTCCGTGACCGTCTTGGCCAATGTTGCCGGTATTTTTTCCAATACCAGAGAGAAACAGCCGTGTTTCTCAAGCAACTGAGCATTCTCAATCAGCTTCTCTGCCTCATCGTCAGTCGTTGCCCTTACAGCGTATGTTCCGAACTTGTTGATAGACTGTGGGGTAAGCCCAAGGTGTCCCATCACCGGAATTCCTGCGCTCAGAATACGGTCTATGGACTCCAGCACTTCTGAACCGCCCTCCAGTTTGACGGCATCTGCGCCCGACTCTTTCATAATACGGACGGCAGAGTTAAGCGCTTCCTTAGAATTGCCTTGATAGGTTCCGAAAGGCATATCCACGACCACCAATGCCCTTTTTACCGCACGTACCACGGATGAGGCATGGTAAATCATCTCGTTGAGCGTAATAGGAAGCGTTGTCCGGTAACCCGCCATCACATTGGCCGCAGAATCTCCTACCAAAATAACGTCAATCTTGGCCATATCCAGCAATGTAGCAATAGAATAATCGTAAGCTGTCAGCATAGCGATACGTTCGCCTTTGCTTTTCATCCGCTGGAGTGTGTTTGTCGTGATTTTGCTGACGTTTTCAGAAAGATACTGTGACATTATCTGTTGTTTTTTTAAGGCGGCAAAAATAGCATTTTCTGAAAAAGGCAGTGCCTTATTACATCACAAGTATCGAGCCTTTGATGACCGGATAGGGTTTCCCGTTGTAATCAACTATCTTCAAAGTATATACATATACTTGATTATTCCATCTGTCATCGTTGGAGCCATTGCCCGAATGGTCGGGAAGGTCATCGTTCTGGTAGCCGCCGCACCATTTGAAGTTCACGTCTTTGGTGTGGTAAACCACCTGGCCGGCGCGGTTGAACACCGTGAACTCCAGCGACTTGATCAGGTCTTTCTGCGGTATCTCGAAGCAGTCGTTCATCCCGTCGCGGTTTGAGGGTGTTATCGTGTTCGGAAGGTTCATGAAGGGCTTGCATGCGGCTATCCTGTAACTTGCAGACGTGTTGCAGCCCGTCTCTCCGATTTCCACTTCTGCCGTATAGATGCCTGCGCGTTCCACCGTCAACAAGCGGCCGGTAGTCTGCGGGTCGCCATTCCACATCTTCACATTGATATCGTCTGCTTCGAAATCTGACCCTGCCACCGGCACCACGCTGAGCACCGTCCGGAAAGAGTCGCAATAGTCGCCGATTTCTACAATTTCCACCTCCGGCGTCGTCACGCTGAGCGTCACCGTCACAATGCTGTCGCATCCGTTCCACGACTTTTCGCCGAAGTCCTCTCCGATGCGGCATTCCATTGTGCCGGCGCGGTCAAAGCGATATGTTTCCTGGTACTTGGCGCGGTTATAGAACCACGGCAGCTGGCTTTCGCATATCACCGTTGATGTTTCCGAACGGCCGACGCTCACAAATGAGGGGTCGAGTGCGATAGTCTTCAGCAGCGTGTCGCTGCATTTCTGCAACGAGTCCTGAATCACCAGTCTGATTGTTATAGAGTCATTGTCAAAGTCGAAGTTGTCGAGATTGATACCTTGCGCGGTGGAAAAGTTCACACGGGGCATGGTGTCGCCCGTGCCGAAAGCCTGGAAAGTTCCGTCGTCTTTCTGGTAGAACCACTCTATGCGTTTCACAGGGCGCTGCCAGATCGTGTCATAGAGGGCATCGTTGTTGTGAGGCGTCACCTCGCCAATGCGGCTTGAGTCGGTAAACTGAATCACATGCTGGCAGGGGTTGTCCGGATCTACAATCTGTTCGTAGGTAAACTTCGGTTCAATGTAGTAACTCTTGATATAGGCCTCGTAAGTGAACGGCACGCCGGTATAGGACTTCATTTCGCAGCGGTAATACGGATAGACACGCGCACCGGCTGCACGGTCGAGCACCACGCCATAGACGCTGCCCCCGATGCCTTCGGCCTCCATGTCGAGTGCGCGTACAGTGCTTTCGTTCACCACTCCGTTGGCATCCAATTGTCCGCGCTTCCAGGTGTAGGTGGGCTCGTTGAATCCCCATGGCACGGAGAGCGTGATGGGCTCGTCGCCGCAGGCATCCACGTTGATCTTGCCGGACACCATCTTGGCGGCAAAAAGGCCATACGCCCAGTGGGCAGTGCAACTGCATGCCTGCGTTCTGATGCGCAACTTCACCGCCCTGCCCTGCTCTGCATACGTGGTGAGGTCAAACGCCAGAGGCTTGTACTCAAACCACTTGATGGAAACGCGGGAGTCGCCGCCATCGGCAGGATTCTGCACTTGTTCTCTTGGGCAAACCCTCATATTGAAAGTCGTAGGGGTGGCTTCAGGATGAGCCCAATAATAGGTGGTGATGCCGTAATCATCAGGCTGGGAACTGCAGTCGTTGCCGGCATCCACGCCGCTGGGAACGGCAAGGAAACGGTTGTAAGGCCAGTTCGTGTTATTGGAGGTCCCAGGTTCGCACGAGGAGGTCTTGTTCTTGTAGTAGCCGCCGGCAATCAGGTTATTGGTCTGTCCGTCCAGCACCTCGATGTAAAAACGTGGGTTTTTGCAGCCGCCGCCACCGCCGGACATGCCGCTTCCGTGGTCGTTCACATCTTGTTCAGAGAACGAGAAATAGATGAGCAGCACGCTGGAATCGACCTGCGGTTTGAACCAGTATTCTATCTCTGCGCTTTTGGTACAGGGTGTCTGTTCTTTGTAACAGCCTATCTGGATTACCTTGTCAAGGCGGTGGTCAGGGTCGCCGTCCCATGCCGGCGGAAGAACCGGCTCGTGAGGATAAGTATTTCCGGCCTGATAACACCTTGTAGGGTCATCTGCCTGTTCTGTGATCAGTTTATGGGTTGATGTCACGCTCGTGCCGATTGAAGCGGTCTGAGTATTGAAATCATTGTATGTATTCCCTTTTCGGCATTTCACATAGGGATGAGTCTCATCACCAAGATTCATAAAGTTGAGTTCCTGGTCTTCAGGGTGCGTGCTCGGATCCCAGCAGCGGTAAGTGTAACTTTGGGCCATGGCTTTCGGACTGGCCAAAGTAAGGCCAAGCAAAGCCAGCAGCAGCAGCGCCGCACCTCTGTTCTTTCCTGTTTTAATTCTCAAATCTTGCATAAAGTCAGTTTTTGCATTACAACAACTTCTATTGAACGAATATGCAAAGCCGCCTGTTGCATAGGGAAAATATGTCAAAAGGCATAAGCGCCAAATATGTTCCCATTCTGCTGCCGAAGTCACCTGCACATCACATTCAAGCCGCAAAAATAGCGTTTTTGTCAAGACACTCAACAACATTCACGGATTTTGATTATGAAAAATAGTGTATCTTTGCCGCTGTTCGCATAACATACATAACGGAAACATATTATATTGTATATCAAAAACATACCAACTATTCTCACGGTTTTATGACAAAATACATCTTTGAAATCATTATGCTTGTCTGCTTTGCCTGTAGTTGGCCGGTATCAATCATCAAAGCGCTGAGAACTAAAATTGTCATCGGCAAAAGCCCTTTTTTCATGATAATCATCATCCTCGGTTATATTTTCGGAATCATACACAAACTCGTCAACGAGCCCGGCAACTGGGTCGTCTGGCTCTATGCCTTGAACCTCGTCATTGTCTCCTGCGACCTTTTCCTGTATTTCAAATACATCAAGCAGAACCAGCGTGACTTACAGCAAAAACAGCGATAGAACATGGACATACTGGTAATCCTGCTATTGATACTGCTCAACGGTTTTTTCTCGCTCAGCGAGATTGCCATTGTGTCGTTCAAGAAGGCTCGTATCGAGCAATATGCCGACAAGCACCGCAAAGGGGTTCATTTTGCCTTGAAGTTGCAAGAAGACCAGGAGGATTTTCTTGCCTCTATCCAAGTCGGCATCACGCTCATCGGTCTTATTAACGGTTTCATCGGGGGCAGTGCGGTGGCCAAATATTTCGTGCCTCTGCTGGAATGGATGAAGATGCCGTCGGCGGCGGCACAAACCACGGCCGTGATTGTCAGCATCCTGTTGGTCACGTTCATCACCATTGTTTTTGGGGAACTGGTGCCGAAGACGGTCGCGCTCTCCAACCCCGAGAGGGCCTCTCTGCGCATTGCACCCGTCATGTTCGTCATCAGCCGCATTTTCAGCCCCATCGTCAAACTGCTTTCCGGATCAACTAAAATTGTCAACAAAGTTCTGGGCATCAAGCACAACGACAATCGTATCACGGAAGATGAGATCAGGAACATGCTCAAAGAAGCTGAAGAGTCGGGGGTTATCGAGGAAGACCAAAACGAGATTCACGAAAAGGTTTTCTATTTTGCCGACAAAAGGGCAAAACATATCATGACACACCGTTCGGAGGTGGAATGGATTGACTGCAACCTCCCGAAAGATGATTTCACCGCCCAGCTTTTCACATTTAAAAGCAGCAAGGTTTTGGTCTGCAACAAGCACATCGAGAACTTTCTGGGCGCGCTGAGCGTGAAAGAGTACTTCATGCACGAAATCAAAAAAGACGGGACACCTGTCAACGATATGCTCTTCAAGCCGTTAGTTTTCTCCGACACCACTGACGCCCAAGACATTCTCAACGAATTCCGCAAAGAACAGGTTTATTTCGGTGTTGTGCTCAACGAATTCGGCGAATTGGAGGGAATCATCACCCTGCATGACATCATGGAAAACATTGTCGGCGAAATCCCCGAAGAGGAGGAAATTGTGGAACCAGACGTTTTTGTGCGCGACGACAAGTCGGTGCTTGTGAACGGGAATGCGCCTATCGATGTCCTTTTGGATGTCTTCAGCGGCTTTGAAATCGATTTTGACGATGTGGACTACTCCACGGTGGCCGGCTTTGTGCTGGAACATATCGAAAAGACCCCTGAGATAGGCGACAACTTCGACTTCCTCAATTACCACATCGAGATTGTGGACATTGACCACAACCGTATCGACAAAGTTCTTGTCACGCCCAAAGCATCACCTGCATAAAATCAGAGGAGACGCTTCCCCCACTTTTCAAGGTTATTCCAGACAGCAACAACTGTCTTTATGGTTTGTGCATAGAGACCGCTTTAAACCTTAGTCTGTTTTTTCGGGAAGCAAACTGTCCATAAGACCCGCCGCCGGCAGCAAGCAGACTGAAGTGTTTACTTTTTGACAATTTTGGTTTGGTATATTCTGCTGTTGCCGTCCATTATATGTATCACATAAACGCCTGCCGATAGGGACGAAATGTTGAGGGTTGATGTTCCCGATTCCAGATCGGCGCGGTATATTTGTCTGCCTTGGCTGTCAAAAATAAGAAAGTCGAACAGCTGTGAAGGCAGTGCCATAGATGTCACGAAAAGGATTCCGGAAGATGGGTTCGGGAAAAGGACAAAGGCGGCGGCGTCCGGTTCCTGAATATGGCTGTTCAAGGGCATCAGCTGCACGTCCATGCAGGTTGTCTGCCGGTCTGTTACGGTTATTGTCAATGATTTAGGCTGATAGTCCGGCGCCGTAAAGGTCACATTGTAGGTGCCGGCATTTATAGGCCTGTGATAGTTGCCATGGGGAAGCATCGAAAAGGTATGCGTGCTGTCACGGTCGTGGTTCTGTATAAACACCTTGGCTTCAATGGCCGCACCGGTCAGGGTGTCTGTCACGATTCCGCGGATGCCATAAAGAGACTCTCCCATATAGTCAAGCAGCGACTCTTTAAGATTGAGCCAATAGCGGCCCAGTGAGTTTGACGACGGCACTTTGTTCTCGCTGACCTCGATGGTAGCCTCGCGGCATCCGGCAAAATAGTTGAAATAGTCTTGCCGGGAACCCGATATGGCATACCAGTCGCCGCCTTCTGTAATGCCATTGTCCAGGTCTGTCATATAAAAGCGGTCTACTTCATGGCATGTTGCAGCAAAGCGTGCCCCGACCAGTTCCCACCACTGGAGATCTGCAATCGCACGTTCATCGGTTGTCCACATATCCCAGGGGTAGTTGAACACCTCGGCGCCGCCGTGCAGGTTTGCAGACATTGTGAAGCGGTGC
This sequence comes from Oscillospiraceae bacterium, assembly GCA_963603365.1. GTDB lineage: Bacteria > Bacteroidota > Bacteroidia > Bacteroidales > WCHB1-69 > F23-D06. The sequence continues at coordinate 40,747 of CAVCMI010000022.1, read as the reverse complement.
AGTGCAGCAAAGTCCATCATTGCCTGCACCTCGGGTTCGCGGTTCCTGTTGCGTGCCAGAGGCTCGCCAATCTGCGGGTACGAACGGTTAAGGTCTTCACCATGATAATTAAAGCGTGTGCTGTAAGGCGACACGTTCAATGAATCGTTGCTGGTCCTGAATGTCCCGTCCGGGTTTTCGAGCGGACAAATCCAGATGTCGATACTGTCCACGAGGCTGCGCACCCTTTCATCGGTAGTGTAATTTGTAAGCAAATGATTAATGAGACGAAGCAAGACATAATAGCCCGTCACTTCGTCGCCGTGCATCGTTGAGGTATAGAGGAAAGCGGGCTTTTCGCCACGTTCTGAAAGGTTGTTGCTGATATGGGCAATCCGGAGGGTATGCCCGCCCGGGGTGTTGTCAAGCAAGGTCTCGATGCGGCAAAGGTCCGGAAAACGTTGCTGAAAAGTGTCCAGCGTAGCCATATATGTATTGTAGTCCGGATAGCGGTTCCACGAGTCAGCGAATTGCTCGTACGAATGAGCCATTCGCACTGCGGCGCGTTTTTGTGCCGGCACAGTAAAAGGGATGCCAAGCGCGAGGAAGTCGGCATAATCACGTTTGGCAAGACACATTCTGACCATAGCGCAGTCTTCGGATGTCCTTACGGCATAGTCCACATGAAAGGAACTGTCGAGTTGCCGCAGTTGCCTCAAACTCACATCGGCAACGATATAGGTTTCCAAACGGCCGGTATCAAGGGCTGGAGGCTGTACCATTTGGGCAAAAGATGACATGGCATGTACAATACAGAGCAAAAGGGCAAGGATTCTCTTTGTCATGAAAATGTTTTGTTTGTCTGTTCAAAAAGCGTCCGTTTCTAATAATTAAATGTTGGAATACAGGCTATTCATACATCTTTTCGCGGCGCTTTCAGCGTCCTGTAACAAGGCGCGCTATCTCGTTTTGCAGTTCAGCGGAAACCGGCACCAGCGGAAGGCGCAGGATGTTTTTTATTTTCCCCTGCGAATTAAGGATACACTTTATGCCGCAAGGGTTACCCTCCTTGAAACAGGCCTGCAGCACATCGAAAAGCCGGTCGTAATAGAGACGGGCCTTGATGAACTGGTTTTCCATTGCCAAGTGCATCATATTGGACATCTCTTCCGGAAACGCATTGGCAATCACGGAGATAAGCCCGTCAAGACCTGCGGCCATCAATGGGAATGCAAGCAGGTCGTCGCCCGATATTACCGAGAAATTGCGCGGCTTGCGGTGTAACAAATAGAGGATCTGCTCCATATTGCCGGAGGCTTCCTTAATGCCGACAACATTTGGGCACGTTTCGGCTATGTGCAGTGTTGTTTGGGCCTGAATGTTGCAAGACGTCCTGCCAGGCACATTATAGAGCAGCACCGGCAGCGGCGAATGCTCGGCAATGGCTGTGTAATGGGCTATAAGTCCGCGTTGTGTAGGCTTGTTATAGTAGGGAGACACCGACAATATGGCATCTGCGGGCAGCTTGTCTGCCTGTTCCACCCTGTTCAGAACGGCGCGCGTATCCGGACCTCCAATGCCCACTATAAGGGGCAGCCGCTTGTCATTTACCGTTGCAATACAGTGCAGCACATCTGTGCTCTCGGCATCCGTCATGGTCGGGTACTCGCTCGTCGTTCCCAATGCAAGGAGATAATCGACTTTGTTGACTATCAAATTCTCGACCAACGCTTCAAGTCTCGGAAAGTCTACCTCGCCGTTTTCCTTGAATGGCGTAATGACGGCAACGCCCAACCCTTTGAATTTGTTGTTATTGTTTTTCATTGCCTGTCAGTTTTTTGGTATACGTGCAAACCTCATCGAGGAAACGCATCTCATCGTGTTCCGCAGCACTGATGAAAAGATCATATAGCGGCTGGCTGCCGGAGGCTCTCCCCACAATGCACTTCGCCTTGGACTGTGTAAGGATTACCTTCACGGCAGGGAAACAACGTGAATTGAAGTCGAGCAGCATATCGAAGTCTTCTTTCATAAAGTCATTTATCTGCTCTGTCTTCGGGAAGCCGTACCAATTGAGATTTTTGTTGCAGAAATAGTCTGCCGACAGTTGGGGAAGGCAATAGAACGGCACTTCTGGAGCATTCACATAACCGACCATCTTGACGCGACGCCCCTCTTGCTGAAGTTTGTTGAAAATACGGAATATGCTTTTGTACGATCCCTCGTCGGTAATCTCACAGAGTATACCGATGGTGACTGCCTGCTCAAGCGAGGACAAGTTTGGATGTCTGACAATTCTGTTATTTGCCAAATGTTTGTTCAGAAAGAAGTCTTTAATTCTGGATATCATACGGTCTTCGCATCCGTTTTTTTAGCGGGCAAATATACAAAAAATTGGGGTTCAACCCGTCACTGCATTTAAATCTGTCACATTCAGACAACAAGAGGTTTCCGGCCATTGATTGTCGTGAGTTATGTGGCTGTAACCGGCGAATAACAACAATAAAAAAAAAACAGGAACGTCACTGTTGTTTGACCGTTCCTGTCTGTGGTTCAATGTTCTGAATGAAGAATTACAGCACCTGCGCAGTAAGGCTGATTGTCTGCATAGGGTTGTCAGGGTCGTTGGTGATAACGTCGACTGTGGCCTTTTGGTTGGCCGTGCGTGAATTGGCCTTGAAAGTCACGGTCACCTGCGCGGTCGTGCCAGCCTGCACTTCCATGACATCTGCGGACACTTTAAACATCATGTTGCTGGACTGGAGCGTACGGATAAACAGCGGGCTTTTGCCTTTGTTTTCAATCGTTATCGTTGCGGTTTTCGTTTCATTCTTTTGGACTCTGCCAAAGTCGTAAGACTGCGAACTCAAGGCAGCCACAGGGGCATTCTTCAGTTGTTTGGCCGTAAGTTTGCTGAAATCCTCTTTGATGTTGACGGCAAAAAAGATGGTCTTCTTCGACTCGATGGAGTCGTTGGTGAGCATAATGGCGCGGTCTTTCAACTGACCGAAAGCATTGCGTTTCGCGGCATCATACTTTAGGACAATCTCACCCTCTTGTCCCGGCATAAGGCTGCTGCCGAATGTTCTGCTTACTTCGGATATATAGGGCGTATTATTGTCGAGTTCGTATGACACCGGCTTGTTCCAGAAATTGCGCACCTTAAACGTATCGTTCACGCTTTGCGTGTTCAACATGTCGTGCTTCACGTTCATAGTTTTAAGGCGCGACATGCCGTTGCCTTGGGTGTAGCCTGCCAATTCAAATTTTGTAGGGGGGCGTTTGATGACCTCGCCCTTTATGAAGATCATGTGCGGCGCTGCCTTGTTGTCGCCTTGGTATTGCGGCTCATTTGTCGTCACGCGGATGTTCTTGTTGAAAGCGCCCGGGCGGTTATATGGATTATAAGTGGCCTCAATGAAACCTTTCTGCCCCGGAGCCACGGGGTCGTGGGAATAATTGGCGGCGGTGCAGCCACATCCCGGACGTACATTTGTGAGCACCAAAGCACTGTCGCCCACGTTGGTAAATTCAAATCTGCCCGTGACTTTTCCTCCCTCTTCTTTTATTCTTCCGAAATCATAGGTGGTCTGATCAAATTGGATTTTCGGCTGGGCAAAACCGCAAAGGAATGCCAAAGCCAACAACATCGATAAACTTAATTTTTTCATTGTTGTGATTTTTATTGTTGTTTTTTAGACTTGCAAAGATATTATTTTATTGCCCAGTGCGGCTATGTCCAGACCGTCGAAATTGCCGGAAGACATTAGAAGCAGAACTGCGTTGTGACAGTCGAGGCTCAAAAGACTGTCTTGCAGCTGCTTGGCATCATCAAACACTTGAAGTCCCGGATATCCGAAAGCGTCATATACGGCAGCGGAATGCATAGGAGGCAGTTTTTTCAGAGCCACGGCCTTAGGCGAATAATAGACAAAAGCGGCATCTGCGGTGTCCATCGCACCTTTATACTGTGTAAGGAACTGCTCGGTTAGACTGCTGAACGTATGCAATTCCATACAAGCCACGAGTTTGCGGTCCGGAAACTGCTCTCTGACTGCTGCCACAGTGGCGCGGAGTTTGGAGGGGGCGTGGGCAAAATCCTTATACACGGCACAGTTGCCGCTGCATGCCACAAGCTGAAGCCGCCCGGAAGCGCCTTTGAACGTGGAGATGGCCTTATAGAAATCCGGATCCGCAATGCCGACTGCTTGGCAGGCGAGGCGCGCAGCGTTCAGGTTAGCAAGATTATGCCGCCCGAAAATCTTAAGCGGCACTTCTCCGTAAGGGGTTTCCAGATAGGTGATGCCGTCCTTGACATGATGCGGATGGACACTGTATGGCTGCTTTTCGGCATTCATCTTGCGGTCTCCCAACTTTTTCAGTTCCGGGTCGTCTTCGCAATAGATGAATTTGCCGCCGGCTGGTATCATGTCTGCAAAAATCTCGAACTGGCGCATGTAAACGTCGAAAGTAGGGAACACATTGACATGGTCCCAAGCTATTCCGCTGACAATGCCGATGGTAGGCTGATAGACGTGGAACTTAGGGCGGCGGTCAATCGGAGAGGTCAAGTATTCATCGCCTTCAATGACCATAACAGAAGCCTCGTCCGACAATTTCACCATCACCTCGAAGCCATCGAGCTGTGCACCAACCATATAGTCACACAACACGCCACATTGCTGCAACACGTGGATAATCATCGAAGTTATGGTCGTCTTGCCATGGCTGCCGCCAACGACTATCCTGACTTTGTCCTTGCTCTGTTCATAGAGATACTCGGGATAGGAATAGATTTTAAGGTTCAGTTCCTGGGCTTTGAGCAGTTCCGGGTTGTCTGCGCGGGCGTGCATCCCCACAATGACAGCGTCCAGGTCAGCAGTGATCTTGTCGGGGAACCAGCCGAAAGTATCTGGCAAAATGCCGTATTTGGCGAGACGCCCTTTGGCGGGGTCGAAAATCTCGTCGTCCGAGCCGGAAACCTCGTAGCCTTTGAGGGTCAGCGCAATGGCCAGGTTGTGCATGGCGCTGCCGCCGATTGCGATAAAATGCACTTTCATCTTCTTGCAAAAGAACAATCCGTTCTGTACAATTGTAGTGTAAGTTTTTCTCCCTTTTTCTTAAACAAGGTTGGAAAAGCCCATAAAGGCCATAGCCAGAATGCCTGCCGTTATCAGAGCAATGGGCACGCCTTTCATGCCTTTAGAGATTTCCACGAGTTCCATCTGCTCGCGGATGCCGGCAAAAATCACAATTGCCAACGTGAAACCGATAGCTATAGCCACAGCATAGAGGGTGCTGTCGAGAACAGAGAAACCGTGTGCAGCAATAATCGGCTGCTCCGTCACCTTAATGGCAATACCTAAAACGGCGCAGTTGGTGGTAATCAGGGGAAGATAGACGCCCAAAGCCTTGTAAAGCGAGGGGCTCATCTTCTTGAGCATGATTTCCACCATCTGGACGAGCGCGGCAATCACCAGAATAAAGACGATAGTCTGCAGAAAAGTAATGTTGAGGGGAACCAGCACAAACATCTGCAACGTAGAGGTCACCAATGTGGCCAGAGCCATCACGAACACGACAGCAAGCCCCATGCACAGCGCCGTGTTCACCTTGTTAGAGACACCCAGGAAAGGACAGATGCCCAAAAACTGCACCAGCAGGATATTGTTTACCAGCACTGCCCCGATAATCATCAATATATATTCCATAAATGTTATAAATTACTAATTGACAGTTAATTATTTTGCTTCCGCACGTTGTTTTTTCTTAAGTTCAACCGAAGCGAGAATATGACGTACCAGGGCCATAATGAAGCCGTAGACAAAGAACGCGCCGGGAGCGAGCACAAAGATGAGGATATTGTAGTCTTCGGGAATGAATTGGAAGCCCATCAGGGAACCGGCGCCGAGGATCTCGCGCACGGCTGCAATCATAATCAAGGAGATCGTAAAGCCGATGCCCATGCCGAGACCGTCGAGCATAGAGTCAACGACCGGGTTTTTGCTGGCGAAGGCTTCTGCGCGTCCCAGCACGATGCAGTTCACGACAATCAGGGGGATGAAGACGCCAAGGCTTTCAGAGAGCGCCGGCACAAAGCCTTGGATCAGCAAATCGATGATGCTCACGAACGTAGCAATGATAACGATATAGCATGGTATTCTGATCTTGTCGGGAATGACATTCTTCATGGCCGAAATCAGCATATTGGACATAAGCAGCACGAATGTTGTGGCTGCACCCATGCCGAGCGCATTGTTCACCGAGGTGGTGACTGCGAGCGAGGGACATGTGCCGAGAACCAGGATCAGGTTTGGGTTCTCCTTGAAAAAACCTTTTGTTAAAATGTTAAGTTTACTCATTGTAGGCCTCCTTTACTTTCATAAAAACATCGTATGCTCTCTGAACAGCATCGCAGTAGGCACGCGATGAGATGGTAGCAGCCGTGATGGGGATCACCTCGCCGCCGTCTTTGGTTACGGAGAGTTTGTATTCAGCGGGATTGTTCCCATTGATTTGTTCTGCGAAATCACTTTTGCTCTTGTTGATTTTGTCGCCGAGCCCCGGGGTTTCAGACGACTTGATTACTTCCGTATTCAGAATAGTGCCGTCTGCGGCCAGGCCGACCATCAAGTCAAAGCGTCCCGAGAAAGCCTTTTTGGTGTAGGTTTCGATGCCTGCCCCGAAGAGTTTTCCGTCGTCCTGGACAGCTATGTGAACAATTACGGGGTCACTTTCCCCTTCCAACGTCACTGTTGTGTCTTTCATCGTCCCCTGGAATCCCGGCAGTACGGAATTCAGCGCCTCCACCTTCTTTTTCTGTTGTGCTTCCTCTATCGGGGCTTTTGTTTTGGCGTACACGCCCGTCAGAGCAAGACCCGCCACGAGTGCGATGAGGGTAAGCACTGCTGTCAGGCGAAATAATGAGGGTTCTTTTTTCTGTTCCATAATACTATGTTATTGTAGTTATTTAGCAAAGGTTTTGGGTTTGAATGCCTTGTTGATCAGCGGCACTATCGCATTCATGATCAGGATAGAGAATGACACGCCCTCGGGGTACGCGCCGAACATGCGTATAATGATGGTCAGCAGACCGCATCCGATTCCGAACACAATCATCCCGGCAGGCGTCATAGGCGACGTGACCATATCCGTAGCCATAAAGCAAGCTCCAAGAACCAGTCCGCCGGTGAGCAGGTGGAAGAACGGATTGGCGTACTGGGTGGGGTCGATGAGCCAGAACAGGCCGGAGAAAAGGAACACGGTGAGCATAAAAGAAACCGGTATATGCCATGTGATCACCTTGCGGATCAGCAAGAACACGGCGCCGATGAGCAGGGCTATGGCCGATACTTCGCCGAAACTGCCGCCCATCTGGCCAACCAGCATATTCATATAGGTTGGCATTTCGGCAGCGCCGCCCTCCTTGAGTATTCCCAGCGGTGTGGGTCCGGTAACGATGTCGCTTACAGACCATACCGGCGTCGGGGTGGGCCACGTTGTCATAGCGACCGGGAATGCAATCAGCAGGAACACACGGGCAACAAGCGCGGGGTTGAACGGATTGCACCCCAATCCGCCGAACGGCATCTTGGCAATGCCGATGGCCACCAGCGCACCCACCACCATCATCCAAACCGGAAGACCGGAGGGCACATTGAAAGCCAGCAGCAGACCTGTAACTACGGCAGACCCATCACTGACCGTAAGCTTTACCTTGAGGATACAACGTTGAATCAGATACTCAAAAAGAACGCAGCATCCTACAGACACCAGCGTCAGGATCACAACGGGAAATCCGAAATAGAAAATCGACACCACAAAAGCAGGCATTAAAGCCAACACTACCGACCACATGATTTTTCTCACGGAATCATCGCTGTGTACATGCGGCGAACCGGAAACATTCAATAAACGATCCATTTGTTTGTTGTTTAGTTATTTTTGTTATTGCAATTTGTATCTACACATATATCATCGGTCATAGCAACCCTTTCAATGTCATCAGTTCGTACTTCGCTTTCAGCAACTGTATCGAATGCAGTTCCTGATTCATCAGCGACTGCAATTCGTCATTGTGCTGCCGCACATAGTCGATGGCTGTTATCGTACCGTTTACCAGCTGACTCGAATAGGTCTCCGTCAACGACTTGTACTTCTCGGTTATGGACTTGTCAAGAATGAGCAAGTTCTCTATACGCCGGATTTCGTTCATCTTGTCCTGGATCTGTATCATGTTCGACTTCTTGAAATCCTCCTCCTGGCCTTGCAATATCTTCTTCTGCGTGTTGATGACTTTGCTGATGCCGGAAGTCTTGGCCCAGTCAATCACCGGTATGTTAAGATAAACGCCTGCCATATAATACCAGTCGGGGCGGTTGAAGTAGAACTGGTAGTCGGGGCGTCCGTAGCCTCCGGTTACGAAAAGTGAAACTTTAGGCAGACTGCTTGACAGATGCAGCTTACGCTGAAAATCCATCTGCTTGGCCTGGTTCTCGAATATGGAAAACTCAAGCCGTTGCGACTCAACGTCTTCATTGATGTCCGGAATGCTGGGCATTTCGAAAGAAACCGCAGACAAATCGTGCCCCGTCAGGATAGAGAGCGATGAAATAATCGATTCTTTTTTCGCTTGCAAGTCGTTATGGTTCTGTTCCATCTTCAGCGACTCCAGTTCAAGCTGCGACAAGGTGTTTTGCGGAATGACACCCTCTTTGAGCAACACTTTCAGTTGTTTGATCTGGTCTCTGAACGTGCTCTGAACATTCTCGATGATGCCCATCTGCTTCTCCACAATCAAAAGATTGAGGTAGAGGGTTATCACTTGCGACTTTATTTCATTGATAGAGAGACCTATCTTATAGATTTCAGCATCGTTCTGGAGTTTGGCGTACTGACGTCCGTAGAACATCTTGCCGCCCTGAAACACGGTTTGTTCAAGGTCGAGGCCGATATGGTACTGCATCCGGGCGAGTTCGGGGTTCACGTCGAACGGTGACGGCGGAACGTTGCTTTGTCCGTTGCACATGGGGACCTCTGCCGACTCGAGAGAAAACTTTCCGTTGATTGAGAGTTTCGGGTAGAGATGGGCGGAGGCGTTGTTAAGGCTGGTTTTAAGAATTTGCTCGTTCAGGTCTTTCTGAAGGCTTGCAGAAGTCTGTGCCACAGCCCATTGCTGACATTGGTCTATCGTCACCGCATCTTGCGCCGAAAGGCAGGACAACAAGACAGCAAAGGCAACAGAGAGACTGAGTTTCTTCATATCAATTTTCCAAAATATAAACAAGCTGCAAAAATACACTTTTTGCGGTTACTGCCGTTTTCTGATTTGCATTATACCACGGCTGTAGATTCAAGCATAGATTCAAGTGGCAAAGTTATAAAGAACAATCGCAGGACGTGCGTGAGGGGCGTTTCAGCGCAGGCGGTTGCGCAGGAAACTGTTTCTGACATAGGCGAAAAAACCTGCCACGCCTGCTGCATTGACAATCCACGAGAGCCAGAAAGCCCAATGGTAGCCGATATGTTCTGCCACAACGCCGCCGGCAAGGATGCCCAGTCCGACCCCGATATCCCAGCTGATAAGGATAGAGGAATTGGCCGTGCCGCGCTGGGTATGCGGCGCAAGGTTGATGAACATCGTCTGGTAAGCCGGCCACATGTGCCCGTTGCCAAGCCCGATTATCAGCGCCGACCCGTAATAGCCCAAGGGATGATGCACGGCAGCGAAGAGCAGGTAACCGACTAACGAAACCGTCACTCCGACCGCAGCATTGTGGGTGACTTTGCCCTCGCGCAGGCTTCGGCTGCCGACAAGCCGCGAGAGTATCAGTCCGCACGACAGCAGCATAAAGAAAAGCGCGGAGCCGCCTTTTATGTTCAGCTCCTCTGCACCGTAAATGGCCACGTATGTTGAAATGATGCCATAAGAGAAGGCGAAACAGACCATTGTAAGGCCTTCGCTCCACCCTTTCAGCAGAAAAAAACGGTCAAGCGAAACCTTAGGCTTGTCTTTGACCAAAGGGCGCACATTCAAGTCGAGGGAGGCATTTACCGCAAATCCAACCGCCGAAGTGAGGAGAGACATCCAGAACAGCAGCGCGTAACTGTTCGTCAGATGCAGCACATAGATGGCTAAAGCCGGAGCGATGGCCGAGGCGATGTTGTTGCTCAGACCATAATAACCGATACCTTCGGCACGGCGTGTCGGGTGCAACACATCAATAGCCACGGTGCTGTTGGCAACCGTCGTGGCTCCGAACGGCGCTCCGTGCAGCGTCCTTATGATGGTGAACCACAACAAAGAACCGGCCAGCAAATAGCCGCCAAAGCATGCGCAATAAAGCCCGTAGCAAATCAGCAGCACCTTCTTTCTTGGGAAACTGTCCACCATAAAGCCCCCGAACGGACGGATCAGCAAGGCCAACAGCGTATAGCCAGACAACACAAATCCGATCACCTGCTTGCTTGCCGCATACGTATCTCTCAGATACAATGGCAACAACGGCGTAAGCAGCATAAAAGAGAAATAAATCATGAAATTGGCCGTCCAGACTTTCAGATAGTTCCGGTTCCATAGCCTTTCAAGCTTTTCCGATTGGTTTGCAATGCCGATCATCCCCTCTTTTTTTAGGGCGGCAAAAGTACTGTTTTTATCCGTTGACGCGACCTGCTGAAATTCGCCGTCACATCTGCGCGGTACTGATGATTTGGTGCGAGATGCCGTGCTCGGACAGGATCCTGTTGACGCGGTTCTCGTCGGTGTCTGTCAGAAAGACCTGCCCGAAATGCTCCTGCCCTACCATATTGAGGAGTTCGGACGTGCGCGCCATATCCAACTTGTCGAAAATGTCATCCAAAAGCAGTATCGGCTTAATGCTTTTCTGTTCAAAAGAATAGTCGAATTGGGCGAGGCGCAACGCAAGCGTAAAGGACTTCTGCTGTCCTTGTGACCCGTAACGTTTGACGGGCTGTCCGCCGAGAAGGAATGCAAAGTCGTCTTTATGCACGCCGAAGTTGGTGAATCCGCTTTTGATGTCTGCCGCAAAACTGTCACGCAGCCCGTCAGCAAGCGTTTTTTCGTTCAACGCTGACATATACTGCAAGTCTACCTCTTCGGCGGAATGGGAAAGCCGTAGGTAATGGCTGCTGAAGAGCGGCCGGATTGTGGCGATGAAGGCCTGGCGCACTCCGAATATGAACGTCCCGGACAGAGCCAATTGCCCGTCGATGACCTCCAGAAGCGAGTTGCCGTGCTGGCGGCTCTCGGCCATCTGCTTGAGCAAAGCGTTACGCTGAGCCAACAACTTACGATAAGAGATGAGATGCTGCAGGTACCCGCGGTCATATTGTGAGATGATGACATCGAAGAACTTGCGGCGGTTTTCGCTGCCGCCGTTGATGATATCACTGTCATACGGTGACACCATCACCACGGGGAACAACCCTATGTGAGCGCTCAAGCGGCTGTACTCCTTCCGGTTTGCCCGCATCGACTTGTGCCCGTTTTTGTATACGCAACTCACATAGGTGCTGTTCTGGGTGTTGCGGTCATAGAAGTCGCCGTGCACTGCAAAGAAATCGGCATCGAAGCGGACTGAGTAGACATCCTGTGAAGAAAAATAACTTTTGCAGAAAGAAAGATAGTGTATGGCATCCAGCAGGTTGGTCTTGCCGCTGCCGTTCTTCCCCACGATTCCGTTCACATTCTCGTTGAAGACGAAGTCCGCCTCCTCGTAATTCTTGAAATTGGCAAGTTTCAGGTTCTTGAGATACATACCGTGCTGTTTATCGAAAAAAGCACAACGGACATTGCTTCTGAAGAACATCCGTTGTGCATTTCGCTATGCCGTTGCGGGCATTTTGACTTCTTATAATCCGAGCACCTCCAGTCCTTGGTTGAAGCGGATGTCACGCGGAATGCCGGCCTTGTTTATGCGGTCAAGGTCTTTCTGCAATCTCTCGCCGATGGTGCCGTTGTCCTTGCTGTATTTTGAAGCGAAAACGAAGTCGCCCTCGGCCTGCGTTTTCAGGATAGTGGCAATCCAGCTGTCGATGGCTTTCTGGGCCTTGTCATAATCAATGTGGTAAGACCCGTTTCCTTTGCGCTGGAAAGCCCCGGTATTTTCAAAGTAGTTGTAGCACATCATATTAGCAACGCCGTGAGCATCAGCGGCACCGAAACGGACAGAACGGAGCAAACCCACAATATAGGTTGTGATGGCATCTTCTTTCGTTATGTTGGTGATTTCGCCTTTGTCAATCAGGGCGCAGACCAGATGCAGACCGATGATGTCGGCTTTGGCCTCTTCCCAATTGGTGTTTTCTGTCTTCATGGCAGCATCCACAGAACCTTTGCCGTTGATAGTCTGCTTCACGCCCAGACCGTGGGCAACCTCGTGGAAAGTGACATTCCAGAAGAACGCGTCGAATTTGATGTGGTCTTGCTCGGACGACTCGATGATGATTTCGCCGATAGGCTTCATGATCTTGTCGAACTTGGCCTGCATGGCATTGCGCAGCTGGAAGCGGCGCGACCCTTTGGCAGCCTGCACCTTGTCGTCGTTGGGCAGGTTGATGGCGATGGTTTTGCCTCCGGCATTGCAGTCGCCGCCATAGAAAATGACGTCATAGACATTCATGTCTGAAGAGGTGCCGGGCACATAATTGCGGTATTTGGCCTCGCAAGGCAGCTCTTTCTGGAGCTGCGGGAGCATAGCCACAAACTTAGACAGCTTGCTGCTCTCCTCCTCATCCTTCACCAGAACAAAAGCCTCGTACGAGGTTTTCAGCACATTGAGTTTGTCGTCGTAGTTCTCAATCGGCCCGAACACGAAATCAAGCTTAGAGTCTTTCATGTCCATCCAAACCATGTCTGAAGCAAAGTAATCGTCGGTCTTGAGGGCTTTCTTGCGTTCCTCGAGATACTTTTTCATCGACGGGTTCTCTGCAATTGCGATGGCTTTGTCGAGCAACTCGTCCACCTTGGCCAGTTTCTCTGCATAATACTCATGATACCACACCGACTTAAGAGTGCCGTCCTCGTTGCGGACCAGCACCGTATAGTGAGACGACTTGTTTTTGTCTTGCAAAGCTTCGTACTCTTCCAGCGTAATGTCTTGCGGATAATAGTTGCAAGCCGCGGGTTTCTCTCCGTATCCGGGCACAAACGGGCGGTCGTTGTCCAGCCTGTCCCAGGGACCGTAGTTGATAAGCGCGAACTCCTTGATCCATTTGTCCTGGATAGTGTCCAGCAAGGATTTAGGCCCGAAAGTCTGTTCCCAGAACAGGTCGTCCATGATCTGGCCGATTTCGATGAAGATGGGAATCAGTTGTTTGTCGTTCTCGCTGAGTTTGGAAAGGTCTGTTGTCAGGTCGAAATAAGCATACTCTTCAACCTTTTGTTGCCATTCGCTTTTAGCTGCCTCTTCGGGATGTTCCGCCTTTTTGTCCTTGCATGAACTCAAAGCCAAAGCCATACAGCCGACAGCAATCACCATTGTTGTAATTTTCTTCATTGTTGTGGTTAATTTAAAGTTTACTTTCTTGAGAAAAACGAGGGCAAAAATACAAAAAAAGAACAACGTCAGTAATGTCAGCATTCCGTTTCTCAAACATCGTTTTAATCTTCCTGTATTAACTCCCCTCTGAAAAAAAATCAAAAAATACACTTCAGTTCTTCCGGCCTGATGAAGCCTTGTTGTCGCAGGAACTGTAGCCACTCCTCTGCCGTAAGGTAGCGGTCGAGCAGGTTGCCGTCCCCGTCAAACGAACAGAGACGGGCAGCGAGGGGCAAGTCGCGCGCAACAGGCAGTCCGTCGTCAATGCGGCAGACGGCGTCTTCGTATGTCATCCAATAGTAATAAAACATCCGTTCTTGGGTCAAGAACTTGCGCGCACCCGTACGCTCGAACACCCTCTGCTGCTGCTCCCCGCTCCAACTTGGACTTACGGGCACAGCGGTCTTCCCGCAGAACATGCACGCGAACAGCGCAGCCTTAGTGACGGCTTCCTCCTCCATAAGCAAGGCCACGGAGTCGTCCGAAAAGGTATCGAGTTCTTTCATCACCGGAGCCATCAGCATGGCGAGGCGACGGTTGTCGTACGCCTCGCCCTTCACTGACAGCGCCGTCTCGTCCGGCCGGTCGCGCAGGGCACGCACCAACGGATAATAAATCGTGTCAACAAACATGGCAGAATGAAAAAAACTGTGAACGGGGTGAGGTCCTCCTATTCATATACATAATACTCCGTGTATTGCTCTGATCCGTCCTCATCGGTCACAGTCCATTGTTTTGTTACCGGGTATTTCCCCTCATACTCATAGCCGAACTCAACAGCCTCCGTCATCCCGAATACCGTTTCGGTGTATTTGGTGATATTGTTGGCACTGCTGTATGCCCCAATTATTACGTTATCCATATACAAATCGATCAAGCCTCTTTTGGGATTCTTGTTCTGGTCGTACTCTAAACGGAAAGTCGTGGCATAATAATCGCTGGATACAGTCACAACCGTTATGTTGTCCTTGGTCCAATCCAAATGGATCTTAAACTCATACGTTCCTTTGCTGGCAGACTTGCATTTGCCTATTGCTTTTGTCAAAGCATCATTCATCGCGCCGTCGATGCCGAGGCTGCCCAAGGGGCTCAGATGGCTTTTGCTTTTATAGTAATAATCCCTGCCGACCATACTGACTAACCTGCCGTTTTCATAAGTGAAATCGCACTCTTCAAACAATACGCCATCAGAAAAGAACCTCGTTTTGCTTATTCTGCCGTCCTCATACTCAAACGTAAGCATTTCCGACCAAAGCACATCTTGGATTTTCACCACACGGCCGTTATCGTCGTATGTAAACACTTCAGTCCATACAGAATTCGGGTCCTCATAATGGTCGATCTGCTGCACCAGTCCGTCAGACCAGATCCAGTTTTCATACAGGTACTTGTCTTGCACGACGGCTACAGACGGGTTGTCCGTATCTCGATAAGAAGCCTCGCGATATACTTTGCTGATCTTCTTCTTGGGGCTATATACGCCGTTGTCCTTTTCGCAAGACGAACCTGCTGACATAACGACTGCGGCCGCCGTTAACATAATGACTGTTTGGGTTAGACTCTTTTTCATTTTTGTGATATTGTTGAGGTTAGACATAACAACTCAATCTATTTCCTTTTCGGTTTTATGCTTTAATTGTCATATTTTGGAATCGGTTCGAATATGATAATCTTTTTATGCAAAGATATAAACATAATAAAACAAGGCTAAACGGCTGCAAATATAAACATTTGCGTTGTTTTTTCCGACCTCGAATTGTTATTCGTGGTGTTTTTTTCGTTTCTCACCCTCACAAACGCTTAATTAAGGCTTTGACGAAATCATAGCCGGACTTGGTTAAAATAGTATCTTTGCGCCATAATAATCAAAACCGGAATCTGCCGGAAGAAAGACACCGCAACGATTAAAACGAAAAGCACAGAATTATGGACATACAACTGCATTGTCAGGAAAAGGGGAGCGGAGAACCTTTCCTCTTCTTGCATGGGAACGGAGAAGACGGCCGCTATTTTGCCCGTCAGATTGAGCATTTCAGCGACAGATACCGGGTCATTGCGATAGACACGCGGGGCCATGGGCAGTCGCCGCGAGGCACGGCGCCGTTCACCATCAAGCAGTTTGCGCGTGACCTGTACAGTTTCATGAGCGAACGCCAACTGCCAGAAGCCATCATTCTTGGCTTTTCTGACGGCGCCAACATCGCTATGGAATTTGCCCTGCAGCATCCCGGAATGGCAAAAGCGTTGGTGCTGAACGGCGGCAACCTCAACCCCGAAGGGATAGAGCGGGCTGTGCAGGAGCCCATAGAGGCGGCTTATTCCCTTGCTAAACGTGATGCCGGCAAGACATCTGAAGCCCGGAAGAAGGCCGAATTGCTCGGACTGATGGTCAACGAGCCAGACATCCGCCCCGAAGAGCTGTCGCACATCACCTGCCCTACGCTTGTCATCTGCGGCACCGAGGACATGGTCAGGGAGGAGCACACCCGGGAGATTGCCCGAAGCCTGCCCAACGCTACATTGCAATTCATCAAAGGCGACCATTTCATTGCCGGCAAGTGTCCCGGTGATTTCAACCAAGCCGTTGACCATTTTCTTGAAGCCCTCACAGGCTCTGGCCAGTATGCCGAAGACACATATATGGACATTGCCATTTCAGAAGCGCGCAAAGGCATCCGTAACGGTGACGGCGGACCGTTCGGGAGCGTTATCGTTAAAGACAGGAAGATTATCGGGCGGGGACACAATATGGTAATCGCCAACCACGACGCCACCTGCCACGGCGAAATCGCTGCCATCCGCAACGCCGGCAAAGCCACCGGCAACTATGACCTCTCCGGGGCAGTGCTGTACACTACCGGAGAGCCGTGTCCCATGTGCCTTGCCGCCTGCAAGTGGGCTAACATCCGAACCGTCTATTACGGCTGCACCATCGCCGACAATGAAAAGATTGGCTTCCGCGACAAAGTGCTTGACACCATGTTCGGCGGACGCGAGGCGTTCAAAGACTACCTCGTTGAAAAGGACCGGAAAGCCTGCCTCAAACTGTTTGAAGAGTACTGCGATATGGCACACGAAACCTATTGAAACGCTCACGCAAACCTTTGCCATTAAACTGAACCGCAGGCTGTCTGCTTCATCGTTTTTTATAACTATCCGAGTTGGACTTATATTGTTGGGGACAGACATATATCGGATTCAAGCGAACAACTGCCTTGCAAGACAATTCTCCAAACGCTAATTTCTAAAAGACCTCTCCTATTCCAGCAGCCTGCGGTATCTTCTGATGGTTTCTTCGAGGCCAAGATAAAGGGCATCGCAGATGAGGGCATGACCGATGGAGACTTCTTTCAAATTGGGTATTTGCTGGCTGAAATAACGCAGGTTGACCAACGAAAGGTCGTGGCCTGCATTCAGCCCTAAGCCTTGGTTCTCCGCCTCCTGCGCCGCTATGGTGAAGGCTGCGATGGCCTGCTCTCGGTTGCGGGTGTAGTTGGCCGCATACGATTCGGTGTACAGTTCTACGCGGTCTGTGCCCGTGTGCTTGGCTCCGGCTACCATGGCAGGGTCAGCGTTGACGAAAATGCTGGCTCTGATGCCTTTCCCATGCAGTCGTGCAATGATGCCCGAAAGGAACTCCCGGTTGGAAATGGTGTCCCATCCGGCATTCGAAGTCAAAGCCTCCGGCGGGTCAGGCACTAAGGTTACTTGTGTGGGCATCACCTCCGTGACCAAGTCCATAAAACGGTCGGACGGATACCCCTCGATATTGAACTCCGTGGTCACGATTCTTTTGAGGTCATAGACATCGCGGTAGCGGATGTGCCGCTCGTCGGGACGCGGATGCACTGTGATGCCCTGCGCTCCAAACCGTTCACAGTCTTTGGCCACCTGCAGGAGGTCGGGCATATTGCCGCCGCGCGCATTGCGCAGGGTTGCCACTTTGTTGATATTTACGCTTAACCTTGTATCCATAATTCCGTTTTTTTCTGTTTCCTATTTACACAATAATGTTCCCTGTCATTTCTCGAGCTGTGCAGCCACAATCTCGGCAATGTCCTTGACTTGCAATTCAGTACCATGGCGGAACGCTTTCTTGCACATCGGGCAGGCCGTGGCTATCAGGTCAGGGTTGGGCTTCAACAGGTTGTCGAGAGCGGCGTTTCGTATTACGGTCTGCTGGTCGAGCGTGATGACGGTATTGCCGAGGTTCATGCCGCAGCAGAGGCTGTTCTCTTTCTCGTTTTCGGTCTTGAGCAGCACCGCAGCGGCGTTGAGCACGTTGCGAGGCTCTTTGTAGATGCCGCATCCGCGCCCCAAGTCGCACGGGTCATGATAAACAACCCTTTCGTCTCCCTTCTTAACCTTCAATCTTCCCGCTTTAATCAGGCGGTCCAGGTATTCGGTATGGTGCATGACGGGAATGGCAAGGGTGTAGTCGTTCTTGAAGGTATGGTAGCAGATGGGGCACGAGGTAATGAGCATCTCGGCACCCGAACTGAGGATGAGTTCCGTATTCTTTCGTCTCAGCTCGGCAGCCTGGGCATTGAAGCCCTGCTGTTGCAGCGGACGGCCGCAACAGATACTGCGTTCCTCGTCCATGAACCAGTACTTTTGTCCTGCCGCTTTGAAGATGGTCTGCATCGACTGCGTAATGGCCGGTGTTAGGCGCGACATGCAACCTCCAAAATAGGCAACACGTCCTATAGCATTGAATGACTTCACATTGTAAAGGTAACGGTAATTCTCGGCGATGTCGAGCGATCCCTTGTCGCGTGAGATACGGCGGATGCCCATCAGGTCGATGTTCACGGGGCAGTCTTCGGCGCAGCGGCGGCACATCAGGCAGTTTTTCCCGGCTGCGATGATGTCCTTATGATGCTCCAGATTGCGCAGGTTGCGCAGCAGATAGACCGACTGCACGTCATCGATGCCGAGGTTCTTGTACAGAGGGCAGGCATCAATGCACATTCCGCAACGCGAGCAGGCACTGAGTTCGTACTTGGTATAGCCCGTGATTTGGGTATGTTCGCGAAGACCGAGGCGACGGAAATATATCAGGAACACCTCGGTGAAGATGTGCATATACCTTGTGAAGGGCAGCAAAACAAAAAACAGGCAAAGGGCCAGGGAATAGAGCGTCCAGAGGGGCAGTTCCACGACCGATGCCACCTCAGGACTGAAGAGGCTGCCGAGGCTGCCCGTGAGGAAGCCTCCGTTTCCGTAAAGGCAAGCACTGGCCGACTCGCTGAGCAGACGCAAGGGAAAGATGCTCCAGAGCGAGATGCGGATGGCGTTGTCCATAACCGTGTGCTTCGTGGCACGACGCATGCCCATAATGCGCGAATAGCACTTCTTGGCAAGAGCCAGAAAAATGCCCGACAACACATAGAGCAACAGCAGATCCATCAACTGCGTGAAAAACAGAGCCATTTTGGTATCAGGCGGCGCAGTGTGGAAATAGCGGTAGAAGATGGCCACCCAAAAGTGGAATTTTCCTTGCGTGCCGATGCGGCTCTCAATGGCGCCTACCACAATGAGCAGAAACCAGCCGAAGGCGATACTGCGGTGCATATAGCCGAGGCGTGCGTTCTTCTTGGAGATGCGCAGGTGAAGCAGGCACTCTTTGAACATCTCCCACAGGGCGGGCAGCAGTTTGCCCGTAAAAATGTTCTTGCGGATGGTGGCGCGCTGCAACCGGTCAAACTGCCGTATCCAGCGCACATACTTATAAATGCAGATGATGAGAAGAGCAAACGCCCCTAACACAAAAGGCAACACGAAAGGACTGAAATTTTCCATTATCGTAGCAGTTCGTTAGTGTTCGTAAGTATTTGCCTCATATTGATGATGAGAGAGCGCAGATTTACGCCGCGCGGGCACACCAGCGTACACTTCCCGCAAAGCATGCACTTCTGCAGTTCCTGCTCAACCTGGTCGTATTGTCCACGGCTGAAGCCGCTGTGCACCTTGCGGATGTTAAAGTCGGTGAACGCCCTTGCCGAGCAGGAGGCCGTGCAGCCGCCACAGCCGATGCATCTCCGGTAAGAGGGGACAAGCTGTGCCAGTTGCCGGTATTTAGACAGGTCGGCATTGCTGAGCTTCACCGAGCGCGTTTGCGTTATAGAAAAACCAAAGTCTGCCATTATCTCTTCAATACTTTTTCGCGGAGGTCGATGCCGCCGGTGACTTCAAAAATCTTGCGGACTTCATCCATATCCTCGTGGGGGATGTCGCGCAAGGCTCCCGGGCCTTTGCCGTGATAGTTGGCTCCAAGTTTTGGGGCCACCTCCCGGATATTGTCGATATACCATTTCCAGACAGGGCCCTGTTCGACATGCTGTTCCGGCTTCACCCGGTCAGGATAGACGCAATAGCCGATGTCGAGGATGTTCTGTTCAACAGTCTGCATAAGGAACACCTGCTGGCGTCCCATCCGGCTGTCTTTGAAATAGCCAAGTTCCTGTGAAATGCGGCGGAGGATGGAGATGATTTCGCCGGGGGCGTTCCCTCTGGGGCAACGTGGCATGCACGACATACACTGTCCGCAGTACCATATCGTATCGTCGCGGAGCAGTTTCTCAATGGCGACATTGTCTTCACGCTGCACCGTGTCGCAGATGCGGCGCGGGTCGTAGTCATAGAACTCGGCCGCCGGACACACTGCCGTGCACATGCCGCAGTTCATGCATGCCTTGAGGGCTCCCTCGTAGCGCGAGTCCTGTTTTATGAGGTCTGTCAGGCTCATCGTTTATTTCTGTTTTATTCTGTTGAACTTCATAAGGCGGAAAAAACACTTCGGGAACGGCTTTGTCCGGTCTTTGTTCAGCATGTTGATGCAAAGGTTCAGTTTGCTGACGAGAGGGATCTTGTGTACCTCCACAAATTCAATCAGCGTGCCGTCCGGATCCTCAATATAAGTGAAATGGCCGGAAGCCTGTCCCATATCGAACCGGTCATCGCCGGCGCAGCTGTCAACCGTGAACTTCACGCCGCAGGCGTTGCAGTGCTGTTCAAAAGCCCCCATATTGACCACCTCGAAGCAGAGCTGAATAAAACCGGGGTCGCCCCAAAAGCGTCCTTCGAAGATTTTGCGGGGCTGGCGGTCAAGCGCCTGCACCAGTTCTATGGTGCTGTTGCCGTACAATTCGCTGAATGGGCCGCTGAAAGGCTTTGAGCGGGCGAGAAGCACGCGTCTATAGTTCTGCTCGCCGCCACGCAGGTACTGCCAATCACTGAACACGCCCGTCTTGTCATAAACAACCGTGTCGTAACCCAGCACCTCGCCGTACATCTTGACCGAGCGTTCCATATCGGAGACGCCGGCCATAACGCCGACAACGCCGCCTGAGTAGCGGTTTTCGTCTATAAAAATATAATTGTCTTCCACGATCTGGAAGCAGTTGCCGGCGGGGTCATGCACATAGAAAGTAGGTATGCCGCGCGGGTCAGTGACTATCGGGGATATGGATGTGCACTTCCGGAGCAGTTCCTCGTGGTAGGCTGCAATGTTATGGCTCTTGAGTTTTGCCGCAAAAAAGCCGAGGTCTCCCGTCTGGATGTCGAAAGCGGGCGGCACAGGCTTGCGCTCCGAATACTGCCATATCTCAAAACCGCCGCCGCCTTGCAGGTTGATGTTGATGCAGGCATGGCGCTTTTGAGGAACATTGCCCGTATAGGGGAGCATACGTTCCGCCACCGTGTTGTCTTCCAGAATCTTGATATTCGCTTGAAACATATCGGCCATCCATTTTTCAGAAGCCTTCATGTCTTCTGTGCCGACACCTATCTGTTGGATTCCCGCAATTGTATAATTCACCATTTTGCGTCTGTTTTTAATTCAAGGTGCAAAAATACAAAAAATATCAGACTATATTTTGTATTTTTGCACCCGAATCAATAGAACAATCAATCTATTATACTAATAATTAAACAGTTAACAACAAATATGGAAGAAAAGAAGACTTCAATGATCAGACTAAGGATGAGTTCACAAGATGCGCATTATGGCGGCAACTTGGTTGACGGTGCACACATGCTTGCCCTTTTCGGCGACGTAGCCACAGAGCTTTTAATCATGCAAGACGGTGACGAGGGGCTGTTCTGCGCCTACGACAACGTTGAGTTTCTGGCTCCCGTGTATGCCGGCGACTATATCGAGGCTGTAGGGGAGATTACGCATGTGGGCAACACCTCGCGCAAGATGGTGTTCGAGGCCCGCAAAGTCATTGCCCCGCGCCCTGACATCAGCGCTTCGGCTGCCGACGTGTTGCCCGAGCCCGTAGTGGTATGCCGCGCTTCCGGCACCTGCGTTGTCCCCAAGAACTGCCAGCGCAAATAGTCACTGACCTCTTATTCAACCTTACGTCCGAACAATAAAAGAAACTGAATATGGAAAAATTAATCATAACGGCTGCCATCTGCGGCGCCGAAGTCACTAAACAGCAGAACCCCGCCGTGCCTTATACGGTGGAGGAAATCGTCAAGGAAGCCAAGTCGGCTGTGGATGCCGGCGCCGCCATTGTGCATCTGCACGTGCGCAAGGATGACGGAACGCCGACCCAAAGCCGCGACCGTTTCCAGGAGTGCGAAGAGGCCATCCTGAAAGTTTGCCCAAATGTGATTCTGATCCCGTCCACGGGAGGCGCCGTGGGTATGTCGCCTGACGAGCGTCTGCAGTCAACGGACACCACTCCCCTGCCGGAGATGGCCACCCTCGACTGCGGCACCTGCAATTTCGGCGACGAGATCTTCGACAACACCCTGCCCACGATTCGTGCCTTCGGCAAGCGCATGATTGAACGCGGCATCAAGCCCGAGTACGAGTGCTTTGAGATGGGACATCTTGACACCATCCTCAACATGGCACGCAAAGGCGAAGTGCCGGGAGCTCCGATGCAGTTCAACTTTGTGTTAGGCGTGCCCGGATGCACCCCTGCCACCGTTGAGAACCTGTGCTGGCTGGTCAAGAACATCCCTGCCGGCTCCACATGGACCAGCACGGGCATCGGCCGCCATGCGTTCACGCTCGCAGCCCCCACCATCGTCATGGGCGGCAACGTGCGCGTAGGCTTCGAAGACAACCTCTACCTTGAAAAGGGCGTGCTCGCCAAATCCAACGGCGAACTCGTGGACAAGGTGGTGCGCCTTGCCAAACTGCTCGGCCGCCCCATCGCCACCTCCGACGAGGCACGCGAGATCTTAGGACTCCGCAAGTAATACGGCCACGCCGACAATCCTCCGGGAGCGGATGCAGGACACCACCGACAACAGCATCCGCTCCCGTTTTTTTCCGGCATTCCCTGCCGACGGAACAAATAATTTTGCATTCTCGCTGAAAAGTCTTATCTTTGCTGCCTGTAAAAAAAAACAATCAATCGTTCAAACACATTAATCCTACCAAACAATATATGACCATTGAAGAAGTAGCAACCTTGGTGCAGGGGACTATCATCGGGGGATCCAGATTCAAGGACCGTCAAGTGGACTTCATTTTCGCCTCTGACCTGATGAGCGATGTGCTGACGCTAAAAGACGTGAACAACCTGTTGCTGATGACCGGACTCTCAAACCTGCAGGCCATCCGCACCTGCGAGATGTCAGACATCCAGATGCTCCTCATTGTCAGGGGAAAGGCCGTGACCGACGAGATGCTCGAAATAGCCGAGGAGAACGATATGATCATTGTCCGGACCGGGTTCTCCCTTTACAAGTCAGCCGGCATCCTGTACAGTGCCGGAATCAATCCCATCTATTAACCGTCAACAAACCCAAACACTATGGATTTCAGATTTCACGTTGAAGGAGGCGACTTTACGAATGCAGGATCCGCATCCAGTTCCGTGAAGCGCATGATGAAGAAATTAGGGGTGAACCCCGACATTGTGAAACGTACCGTCGTGGCTCTTTACGAGGCAGAGGTCAACATTGCGGCGCATGCCTACCGCGGCGACATAGACGTGAATCTGGAAGAAGACAGAATACATATCATATTGGCGGATGAAGGGCCCGGCATTCCTAACATCGACTGGGCCATGCAGGAGGGCAACTCCACCGCATCGGCCAAAGTGCGCGAGATGGGCTTCGGCGCCGGAATGGGACTGCCTAACATCAAGAACAATTCCGACAAACTGGACATCCGGTCGGAAGTGGGGAAAGGCACAACCATTGAATTAGTCAACTTTTTCAACCATTAGCCGTCATGGACGAAAAACAGGATTTCCACCATGCCTTGAATTTCAAATACGACCTGTGCATCGGGTGCGCCCACTGCACGGGTGTTTGCCCTACCGGCGCCATCCACGTCGAGGACGGCCACCCCGTACTCGACCCTAACCGCTGCATAGACTGCGGCAGGTGCTATTTGGCATGCCCCGTCAATGCCATCTACATTGAACAGGACGACTTCAAAACCGTATATAACTACAAATGCCCCGTGCTGCTCCTGCCTACGCTTTTCCTGTCGCAGTTTGACGACAAATTCAAGGAGCAGACCATCCTTTCCGCCCTCTACCATGTCGGCTTCAAATATGTTTACGAAGTGGAGAAGAGTGTGGATTTCATCAAGATGAGGATGCGGCGGAGCGTGGAGGAGAACAACGGCTTCAAACCCATCATTTCCACATTCTGCCCGGCCATTGTGCGCCTTATACAGGTCAAGTTTCCCGTGCTGATCCCTAACCTTTATCTGGAGAAGCCTCCCCTTGACCTCACTGCGCTCTACATCAAGAAAAGCCTGACCGAACAAGGGATTCCTTACGAGGACATCGGCATCTTTTACGTGGCGCCATGCGCCGCCAAAATCGCCGCCATCAAAAGTCCTGTAGGGGAAGAGAAATCGCAAGTGGACGGCATCGTAAACATGAACTACCTGTTCAACAAGGTAATGCGCGTCATCAAGTCGGGCGAATACAAGATCTGCAGCGACCGTGCACGTTTCCATCGCCTGTCGAAAGACAGCATCCGCTTTACGCTCACGGGCGGCGAGGTGGCGCTGCTCAAGCATGGACGAAACCTTGCCATCGACGAGGTGCACAACGTTTCCGACTTTCTGGAAAAGCTGGAAGACGAAGACATCCAGGACATCGACTTTCTGGAGCTGCGGGCCTGCGACGAGAGCTGCGCCGGCGGGATCCTGTGTGCCGACAACCGCTTTCTGGTGGCCGAACGGCAGCGCAAACGCATACAGAAATGCTCCGAAGAGGTGGACAGCGAAGACAACGACCTGCTCAACTATTTCAGTTTCCTGTCCGAGCACTGCACCGTAGTCGGCAGCATTGAGCCCCGCTCCATGGACAAGATGGATGACAATATGGCCATTGCGATGCAGAAGATGAAACGGGCCTTTGAAATAAACCAGAACCTGCCGCAGGTGGACTGCCGACTTTGCGGTTATCAGACATGCAAAACGCTGTCGGAAGCCGTAGCCAACGGAAAAGCCGACATTTCGCAGTGCATATTCGTACAACGTTCTATGGAACAGTGCGACATGCTCAACATGCAAGAAGCCCTGAACATCTCACGCAAAGTTTGGGGCTCTAAAAAGACCGACCCGTCTGTCGTGAAAAACCTCAACAACCACTGACACTCCACCAACACTAAACAACGCTAACAACAGAAACACAAGTGACGGACAAAGCCTTGATGCTCGAAAAATTGCAGGATGTCCTGCTCGATTCCCTTGAGATTACGGGATGGGTCATACTGATGATGACCTTGATAGAAATCATAAACGTCTCCTCTTCAGGAAAATGGATGGAGCGGTTCCGTCACCGTCCGTTTTTGCAGATTGTCATAGCCTCGCTGCTGTGCGCCATCCCGGGCTGTGCCGGCGGTTTTGCCGTCGTGTCAATGTTCACACACAACATCATCTCATTCGGGGCGTTCATCGCCGGCATGACGGCCACTTTCGGCGACGAGGCGTTTTACCTCTTTGCCCAAAGTCCTAAATGGGGCTTTCTTCTCACGGCAGCGCTTTTCGGAATTGCCTTGGCTATGGGCGTGCTGTTCCAGTTTTTGGGATGCAAATGGCACTTCCCCCTCGAGCCGCACCGTTTCGAAATACATCAAGACGAAGACTGCCACAGCCATATCGACAACAACACCGCCGGAATGAACCGCAAACGCAAATTGCAGCATTTCCTGAAAGAGCACGTTTGGCATCACGTCATCAAGCACCATCTGCTGCAAGTGTTCCTGTGGTCATTCGGCGTGCTGACCGTGTTGGCCGTCATCGGTTTCTTTGTGGACATCGAGAGCCTGATGCGTTCCGACAGCAGCGTCAAATACCTGATGCTCCTGTTTGCCGTATTAGTCGGACTTATCCCCGAATCGGGACCGAACCTGATATTCATCTCCCTGTTTTTAGACCACAGCATCCCTTTCGGTATCCTTCTTGCCAACTCGATATCACAAAACGGACATGCCGGGCTGCCCTTACTGGCACAGTCGCGCAAGAATTTCCTCATCATGAAAACCATCACAATGATTGCCGGGCTGGTCATCGGCGGCATTCTCATCAGCATTTAGGCTTCCGACATTAGCCTCTTCGAGGCTCTGTTGACCACAAGCATCTCTCACCTACAATTTAGATGGCCGGAAACATCTTAAAAAGATAGCCCTAAAAACAGTTTCCCGTTGCGCAACGGGTTTATTGTATGGGAAATCAACAAAAGGACAAAAACGGACTGAAAATAGAGGATTCTTTTAAACCACGTTAAGGGCAAGGCTTTTGAAACGTTCGTATTCCTGCTCGCGGATCTGAAGGCCGTCGTGCATGAAAGTGCGGATACATCCGAAGTTCTGCTGTATGGCCTCAAATACCGCCATTATATTTTCTTTTTTTGCCATATAGGCATTTCTGAATTCTCGCGCCACCTCAAAATTGAGTTTGAATACAGCGATAAGGCCGTAAATCAACCATGCCCGTATGCGGATAGCGGCGTTGCTGCGCAGATAGTCGGCGGCAATCGTCTCTTCGTCAACGCCCAATAGCGCCAGCAGCAATGCAGAAACAACTCCAGTTCGGTCTTTGCCTACCGTGCAGTGTATAAGGGTGCTTTTTCCGCTGTAGGTATTCTCGAAGATCTGGTGCATAATGGATGCCACTTGGTCAAGGGCTTCCTTGTTTGTAATCATACTCTTGTACAGTTCCGGCATGTCGGGTATCAAGGATCGTATGCGTTCCTTGCTGAAAGTCTGCTGGATTTCACGAAATGATTTGCCTTTCAGTTCGTGCGTAATGCCTAAAATGGACTCTTTGAAAATCGGAATCGGACGATAGGCTATGCCTGAAATGACAGGGTCGGGCTCATCCTTGCGCTCATCCGGGGTACGGAGGTCGATAATCGTGTTCAGTTGGCTGGTATGCAAAGCCTCCATATCCCTTTCCGTGAGGTTGGCAAGATGTCCGGAACGCAAAAAAAGCCCATATTTCACATAGCGTCCGTCGCTGGTACGTAAGCCGCCAAGGTCACGGAAATTCTTGACATTTTCGAGGACTGAGAAATCTTTTTTACAGAGAGAAGCCATAACCGAATGCTTGTAAAAAAACTGGCGCAAAAATAGCAAAAAACTCTTTTGCTCAAGTGTTACGTTTTTGTTGCTTTTTCATAGGGGTGCCGGTGGCTGCAGGCGACAATATTCAGCCGATTTCAAAAAAAAGGAATCCTATTGACTGAGATGTGAGGTTTTCGTGTTTCCGGAGGTCAAATACTCGTCGTCTGTCAGGGTTAAGAGAAAGGCTTTAAGGTCTGCAAGGTCTGTTGTGGAAAGGTGCCGTCCGCCCTCGTCCAGTTTGTGCATCAGCGGGCTTACATAGGGAGAGGGTTGCAGTTCCTCATTGTAGAACTTCAGCACCTCGTCAAGTGTTTGGAAGCGGCCGTCGTGCATATAGGGGGCGGAGACCTCGACGTTGCGCAAAGAGGGCGCGCGGTAGGCTCCGCGGTCACTTTCCATGCCTGTGTAAGAGCTGCGGTCAAGTGGGTCGGAGAACACCTGGTCCAGTCCGTTGTTATAAAACAGGTTTGTCGTAAAAAGCGGGGAGCCCTCGCTGCCGTGGCAATGGAAGCAGTCGGCGCCCTCCTCTGTCGTGAACAGTATGAAGCCATTCAGTTCCTGCGGCGTCAGTTGTTCCTCGCCGCGCAAGTAGCGGTCAAAACGTGAATTGCCGGACACCAGCGAGCGTACGTACTGGGCAATGGCCTTCTCTACACGTTCCATCGTAATCTCTTCGGAGCCAAAGGCCTTGCCGAACATGACCGGATATTTGGAGTCGGCACGCAATGCTGCCAACGTGCTTTCTTCTGTACTGCCGAGTTCGTCTTCTGCCAGAATAGCCATCCTGACAATGTCCTCGACATTGCGACATTTTTCGTTATTGTTTTCGGGAGTCACACTTCCGTTCCAGAAGTAGCCCTCGCGGTTGAACACGAGATTGGTCAACGGCATAGCATTATGTGCCGTCGCCTTGCCCGCACGTCCGCAGGGACGTCCGTTTCGAAGGCGCGGATTGTCCGCCCCAAGGTCAAAATTGTTTGCCTGCCGGTGACACGAGGCGCATGACATCATGGAATCCGGATTCAGCCCGACATATCCGCAAAGCAGAGGGTCATGGAACAGGGCTTTGCCCAATGCGATGCCCTCCACTGTCATCGGGTTGTTGTCGGGAATGTTCAGCCTGTCGGGGAATCCGAAAGGCACGTTGATGGTATAGGGCGTGGGTTCTTCGTAGCGGTTACGGCAAGATGTCTGCAACAGCAGCAGACATCCGGAGAAGAGCGCCAAGAAGATTGCAGTGTTCCTATTCATCTTTGAAGAAAAGCTCCGCCTGAACGCCGCCCTCGTCCCGTTTCCCATTGTCGGCAGCAGGCCCGGCATAAGAATCATAATTCTCTTTTGCGACAGCATAGTCCACATCATCGGGTTCCGTATCTTCGCCGGACGGGGCTTCATCGCCCGTTTCCTCGTCAAATGTTTCATCAAAGGGGAGCGGGTCAATGAACGACACCCCCTTGAAGTCGGGATAGTTGACGCGCTTGCCTCGGGCGCGTGCGCCGGCAAGGTCTGCAAAGTCGGCACAGTTTATGATTGCCATGCTGTCTTCCGTCTCATTCTTTTTGCGGTAAACAATCTTGGCTTGCGGCAGATAATCGACAGAGAGGCACAGCACTTGCGCATCGGTGTCAGGCAGCAAGTCAACTTTCTTGGAAAAAATGTCAGGCGACACCCTTTTCATAAAACACTTCCCATCTTTTTTTTGCAGATAGAAGAGCGTGACCACCAGATGGCAGTTCCACTTCTTGACATATTGAAGGTCGTCGTCAAAGTGTGTAGAGTTATCGAAACCGGTAACGCGGTATGTCCCGTTGCCATAGACGGCCAGAATTTTGTCGTCGTTCTTGAAAGAGCCCAACAGTTCGCCGCGTCCGTCATTGTTGAGGCGAAGCACTGACTTCTCGAAATAGACATCTATGGCGCTGAGCGTAGAGATGCCCTCTTTGGCCAGTTCTATTTTGGCTATAGGGTAGCGGGTAAGGATATTACCCAAGGAGGAACGGCTTTTGATGGCCAGTTTGCTGAAATCATAGTCAAACTCTCGTTTCTTGAGTTTTGGTTTCGGCTTCAGTTTGATGCGGATCACCTCGGCCTCACCATTCGGATTAGAGGTGAAATAGATCACTTTAGAGCCCGGTTTGCCCTTGGTTATGTCATATTCCTTGTCGCGCGAGATGCCTCCGGCTGCGAATCTCTTGACCATGGCCGGGCCGCCGGTGCCGTTCGTATATACCATATTATATATATGGCGGTCATCGCCGCGTTTGAACACTCCCGCATAAACAATGCCCTTGCCGAAGAAATGCTTGTCGGCCACCTTGCTGACTGAGAACTTCCCGTCCTCGCGGAAGACGATGATCTCGTCAAGGTCGGAGCAGTCGCAAACGTAGGTCACGCCCTCTTCCTTTTTAAGTGCGGTTCCCACGAAGCCCTCTTTCATGTTGGCATAAAGTTTCTGGTTGGCCACGGCCACCGTAGAGGCCACAATGGTGTCGAAGTTCTTGATTTCGGTAAGGCGCTGTTTGTCGGCGCCGTATTTCTTCTTAAGTTGCCGGAAATAGTTGATGGCATAGTCCACCAGATGGGCGAGGTTGTTCTGCACCTCGTCAATATACATTTCTATGTCGGCAATCTCCTGTTCTGCTTTTTTGATGTCGAAGATAGAGATCTTGCGCACAGGTTTTTCGCAGAGGGTTAGCACGTGGTCGCGAGTGATTTCCATCCGGAAGAGGCTGCGGTAAGGGTCAAAAGCGCGTTCTATGTTCGTTACTTGGTCGTCCCAAGTAGCGGCTTCCTTTTCCAGTTCCTTATAGATTTTCTTCTCGAAGAATATTTTTTCGAGCGACACCTTATGCCATTGCCGGTTGAGTTCATCGAGTTGGATTTCGAGTTCGCGTTTCAAAAGGTTGAGGGTATTCTCCGTATTGACTTTTAGGATATCCTTGACATTGGTGAAACGGGGCTTGCCGTCCCAGATGACGCAGGCATTGGTAAAGTAAGTCATCTCGCAATCTGTGAAAGCATACAAGGCGTCGATGGTCTGGTCGGGCGATGCGCCGGGGGCAAGATGGAGGTAAATCTCGACAGAGGCGGCGGTATTGTCGTCAATTTTCTTGATTTTGATCTTGTCGTTTTCCACCGCATTGGCGATCGAGTTCTTGGCTTCATTGATCAGTTTTCCTGTGGTGGTGCCGTAGGGTATTTCGGTAATGACGAGAGTCTTGTTATCCACGATGCTGATTTTGGCGCGGTTGCGGATTCTGCCGCCTTGCGCGCCGTTGTTGTAGCGGCTCACATCTGCCATTCCGCCGGTGGGGAAGTCGGGGTAGATTTCAAAATCCTCGCCTTTAAGGATCTTGACAGATGCGTCAATCAGTTCGTTGAAGTTGTGGGGCAGTATTTTTGTGGACATGCCGACGCCCACGCCGTCAACGCCCTGGGCGAGCAGGAGCGGGAACTTGATTGGCAAAGCTATCGGTTCCTTGTTGCGTCCGTCGTACGACACCTGCCATTCGGTAGTCTTGTGGTTGAACACTACCTCTAATGCGAATTTAGAGAGGCGTGCCTCAATGTAACGGCCGGCGGCTGCCGGGTCACCTGTCAGGATGTTTCCCCAGTTCCCCTGGGTGTCCACCGTCAGCTTTTTCTGTCCGAGCTGCACGAGCGCGCCATAGATGGACTGGTCGCCGTGGGGGTGGTACTTCATCGTATTGCCCACAATGTTGGCCACCTTGTTGTAACGTCCGTCTTCGAGCTCGTCCATCGAGTGCAGGATGCGCCGTTGCACGGGCTTCAGTCCGTCGTACACATCCGGAAATGCGCGGTCGAGGATGACGTACGAGGCATAGTCGAGATACCATTCACGATACATCGTCTGTGCAAAAATCACCTTGTGCAAGTCGGAGTTCCCTGTTTCGGACTGTTCCGGCAGGACGACAGCCTCATCCTGTTCGCCATTGCCTTTTTCTTCGTTCTTCTCGTCTTTCGTATTGTCTGTCATAATCTGTTTTAGCGTAGGGGCTGCAAAAATACGACAAAAGCCGTTATCCTTGCAGGCTGTGTCATATTGTCACTTCCCATGGCAGTCGCCGCGGTCAACGACAAGTTCATAGCCGATGCTCTCGATTCTCCGTTGCACACAAGCGCGACATTCGGCGGCCTCGTCTCCTGTACATATCTTGTTGTCATACAGCAAGTACTTGCCCCTCACCTCTAATGGTGAAAGGTTAGGCATGATGACATTGGCACCGTGACGTATGCCCTCTTCTCGGCCTGTGGGGCTGATTGTACCCAAGGCAGTGGTGGCGGGCAGGAGCACATTAGGCTTGAGCAGGCGTATGATTGACAGCAGCGTGAGAGTTTGCTGCAGGGTGCCCGCGGGCTTCGCGGCAAACGGCGTGTCATGTTCCGGAATAAAGGGACCTATGCCCACCATTTGGGGCTGCAGTTGGCGGATGAACTGGAGATCCTCATAGATCGTTCCGGGAGTCTGCCCGGGACTGCCTACCATAAAGCCGCAGCCGACTTGGTATCCGATATCTTTCAGATTGAAAAGGCACTCCTTTCTGTGGTTGAGCGACATGCTCTCAGGATGCAGCAGCCTGTAATGCGCTTCGTTGGCGGTTTCGTGCCGGAGCAGATAGCGGTCGGCGCCGGCCTCGAAAAGACGGCGATAACTCTCCCGCGAGCGCTCGCCTAACGAAAGTGTGACCGCACAGTCGGGGTGCTCCTGTTTGATGGCGGAGACGATGTCGCATAAGACAGAGTCCGTATAGTAGCCGTCTTCTCCGCCCTGCAGCACAAAAGTCCTGAAGCCGAGTGCATAGCCGGAACGGCAGCATTGGAGGATCGTCTCCTTGTCGAGGCGGTATCGGTCAACGTGGGCATTGCTCTTGCGGATGCCGCAATAGTAACAGTCATTCTTGCAGTGGTTGCTGACCTCGACAAGTCCGCGCATAAATATTTTTTTCCCATACACCGACTGGGCGGTCATCTGCGCTGCGGCGCGGAGTTCTTCTGACAAGGCGGCATCGTCACCGGACAAGAGCACGGAAAGATCCTGCAGCGACAAATTTCTGTTTTTTATAATATCCTGTATCATTGATGAATAGAAGTCATTTTCAGTCTTAATCCCGTATTTCGGAAAATACGGGCAAATATAGCATAAAAAAACGACTGACAAACTGTCAGTATCGGGCATAGATCTATTTTGGCATAACTTTTGTATAAATGCAACCGCATTTCCAGCAAACAACAATAATCAATATCAACTTAAAAAAGTAAAGTACTATGAATTGCAACATCAAACCATTAGCAGACAGAGTTCTGGTAAAACCGGCAGAAGCCGAACAGAAGACGGCTGGCGGAATCATCATTCCTGACACAGCGAAGGAGAAACCTCAGAGAGGCACTGTCGTGGCAGTAGGACCAGGCAAGAAAGACGAGCCTATGACGGTATCTGTAAATGACACCGTGCTGTACGGCAAGTACTCCGGCACAGAAATCCAGATTGACGGTGAGACCTACCTCATCATGAAAGAGAGCGACATCTACGCCATCTGTTAATTCAAAATCAAGTGACAATCAATAAGCAAACAATCAAAAAAAAACACATAGTTATGGCAAAAGACATTAAATATAACTGGGAAGCCCGTGAAGGCTTAAAGAAGGGTGTTGACGCATTGGCAAATGCCGTCAAGGTAACACTTGGACCGAAAGGCCGCAATGTAATCATCGACAAGAAATTCGGTGCGCCGCACATCACAAAGGACGGCGTCACGGTAGCCAAAGAAATTGAATTGAAAGAGCCTATTGAGAACATGGGCGCGCAGATGGTCAAGGAAGTCGCTTCAAAGACCAACGACCAGGCCGGTGACGGCACGACCACCGCGACCGTGCTGGCACAGGCCATCTTCAACACAGGACTGAAGAATGTCACTGCCGGAGCCAACCCGATGGAACTCAAGCGCGGCATTGACTTGGCAGTCGCCTCCATCGTGGAGAATCTCAAGAAACAGTCTGTCGAAATCAACGACAGCCATGAGAAGATCGAGCAAGTGGCTTCTATTTCAGCAAACAATGACGCTACTGTCGGGAAAGTGATTGCCGAAGCCATGCAGAAAGTGAAGAAAGAGGGTGTCATCACCATCGAAGAGGCCAAGGGCACCGACACGACCGTCAAGATCGTGGAAGGCATGCAGTTTGACAGAGGTTATATTTCCCCCTATTTCGTGACCGACACCGAGAAGATGGAGGCTGTTTATGACAGTCCTTACATCCTCCTTTACGACAAGAAGATCAGCAATATGAAAGAGTTCCTGCCCATCCTTGAAAAGGTGGCGCAGAGCGGACGTCCAATGCTGGTCATTTCAGAAGACCTGGACAGCGAGGCATTGGCAACGCTTGTCGTGAACAGACTCCGCGGCGGTCTTAAAATCGTGGCTGTCAAAGCTCCGGGCTTCGGTGACAGGAGAAAAGAGATGCTGGAAGACATTGCCATCCTGACGGGTGCAACAGTCATCTCCGAAGAGAAGGGATTCAAGTTGGAAGACGCCACCATCGACATGTTAGGCACCGCCGAGAAGATCACGGTTGACAAGGAGAACACCACCATCGTGAGCGGCAAAGGCGACAAACAGAGCATTGAGGCCCGCATCGCCCAGATCAAAGCCCAGATTGAAAAGACCACATCAGACTACGACCGCGAGAAGCTGCAAGAGCGTCTGGCCAAGTTGGCAGGCGGTGTTGCCGTCATCTATGTAGGTGCAGCTTCTGAAGTGGAGATGAAAGAGAAGAAAGACCGTTACGACGATGCGCTGCACGCCACCCGCGCAGCCATTGAAGAGGGCATCATCCCAGGCGGCGGCGTAGGCTACATCCGCGCCATCGAATCGCTGAAAGACCTCAAAGGCGAGAATGAAGACCAGAAGATCGGCATCGACATCGTGCGCCGCGCCGTTGAAGAACCGCTCCGCCAGATTGCCAACAATGCCGGCAAAGAGGGCTCTGTCGTCGTGAACGCCGTGCTGCAAGGCAAAGGCGACTACGGCTACAACGCCAGAATGGACGTGTATCAGAACCTGATTGAAGCCGGTGTCATCGACCCGACCAAGGTTGCCCGCGTTGCACTTGAGAACGCCGCCTCCATCGCCGGCATGCTGCTGACGACCGAGTGTGTACTGGCCGAAATCAAGGAAGAAACCCCGGCTGCCCCTATGGGCGGCGGCATGGGCCAAGGCATGGGCGGCATGTACTAACAGACAGCCGTAAAACCCTGATCCGCCAATCGGCGGAATCCTGAAAAAAGCGACAGACTCCGAAATATTTTTCCCGGTCTGCCGCTTTTTTTATTTTTTATTATTTTTGCGGCATTGAAATTTAAAAAGCAGAATATGAAAAAAATTCTACTTCTCTCTCTCCTCGCCGCGTTCACACTCTCTTTTGTCAGCACAAAGGCGCAGGAATCTCCGGTCAAGTGGACTTTCTCCGCTAACAAAGTAAACGATTCGATAGCAGAACTGCAATTCAAGGCCGACATCCAGAACAACTGGCATCTCTATTCGCAATTCACGAAAGGCATTGAACTGCCGGTCACATTCACCTTCGAGGACAACAGCAACTACAAGCGTACCGGAAATGTCACAGAGCCGAAGGCCAAGGAACTGACCGACGAGTTCGGCACGGCAAAATACTTTGAGAAGAGTGTGACTTTCAAGCAAAAGGTCAGAGTTTTAAGCAACAAGCCTTTCACCATCAAGGGTAAAGTTGAGGGACAAGCCTGTATGGAGGGACGTTGCATACCGATAGAGAAAAAATTCAACATCGACGTCAAGGGGTTTGACAACATCGCCGCGGCGGCCGCGAAAGAAGACACCGCCATGTCGGCTCCGCAGACAGAACTGCCGGCAGACAGTGCTGCCGCCATTACGGAACCTGACAATGCCGGCACCGACGAGGAGGCAGGAGGCGATGACAAATCGCTGTTCGTCTATTTCCTCACGGCCGTGTTAGGCGGTCTTGTGGGACTGCTTATGCCCTGTGTGTTCCCGATGATACCGATGACCGTCTCATTCTTCTCCAAGGAGGGAATGAAAGGCAAACGCGACGCACTGCTTTATGGACTGTTCATCATTGTCATCTTTTTGATATTCGGGTTAGTGCTCTCTGCCATTTTCGGAGCAGACATGGGCAACGTGCTCAGCACACACTGGATCCCCAACTTGCTGTTTGCCGTCATTTTCCTGATTTTCGCATTCTCGCTCCTGGGTTATTTCGAAATCACCTTGCCCAGTTCTTGGGTTAACAACTCTGCCAAACGCCAACGTCAGGGAGGAATTGCAGGCATCTTCTTCATGGCCTTAACTTTAGTGTTGGTATCTTTCTCGTGCACGCTTCCCATCGCCGGTGCAGTGGCGCTGAATGCCGCCGGAGGGTCTTTCCTGAAGCCGGTCATCGGCATGTTAGGGTTCTCGTTAGGCATAGCAGTGCCCTTCACTTTCTTCGCGCTGTTTCCGAGCCTGCTCAAGAAAATGCCCAAATCCGGAGGCTGGATGAACACCCTGAAAGTAATCCTCGCCTTTGTTGAAATCGCCTTTGCCCTGAAATTCATAAATGTGCCCGACCAGACCTACCATTGGGGCATCCTGGACCGCGAGATATACCTTGCTTTCTGGATTGTGCTGTTCACCTTGCTGGGACTGTACCTGTTAGGGAAAATCCGCTTCCCGGCCGATGACGAGTATCCTGTACAGAAAAGCGCGTTCCGTTTTGTGCTTTCAGTTTTCGTGTTCACCTTTGTAGTATATATGATCCCCGGCATGTTCGGAGCCCCGCTGAAAGCCATTTCAGGCTGGCTGCCGCCGATGACCACGCAGGATTTTGACATTTCCACCATTGTGCGCAACGAAAGCGGCAGCGGCGGAAACGCATCCACTTACCAATGGGTTGAAGAGCCGCTCTATGCCGACAGATTGGACATCCCGTTCGGAATAAAGGGTTATTTCGATTATGATCAGGCACTGCGCGCCGCCAAGAAAGCCGGCAAGCCGGTATTTCTGGACTTCACGGGACACGGCTGCACCAACTGCAGAAATGTGGAGAACGCCGTCTGGATAGACCCTGAGGTTCGCCGCATCTTCGCCGAAGAGGTCATCGTGGCCACCCTCTATGCCGATGACAAGGTCATTGCGCTGCCCGATGAAGAAAAAGGGAAACTTACCGATGGCGAAGGAGAGCCCATCACGATGCTCGGCGCCAAAAACCGCCACATCGAGCAGAGCATCTACCACGAGAACTCCCAACCTTGCTACTTTGTCGTGGATCCTGACGGAAAAGTGCTCTCCGGCCCCACCTATTACGAACGCAACAAAGACAACTATATACGCTTCCTGCGCGAAGGCATTGACAAATACAAAAGCCAAAAATAAGTCGGCGACACAACTATGAGATGGTATAAACTGTTGTTGTTGAGTGTCCTGAGCGGGCTTCTGCTTGCGTTCTCGTGGTATCCTCATGGGTTTCCCCTTCTCATTTTTGTTGCATTTGTGCCGCTTTTCATCATCAGCGAAGCGCTGACTCGCAAGAACGGCAAATTGCCGTTCTTGAAAGCGCTCGGCTATTCCTACCCCGCTTTTGTGGTATGGAATGCCATAACCACCTATTGGATATCCTATTGCACCGTGCCGGGAGGCATTGCCGCCGTAGTGATAAATGCGCTGCTGCAGTCGCTGGTGTTCGCCCTGTGGCACGGCTGCAGGACACACATCCCACAACGGTGGATACATCCCATACTGTTTATTGCCTTGTGGATGTCGTTTGAAAGACTGCACTTGAACTGGGATCTGACGTGGCCGTGGCTGAACCTCGGCAACGTCTTCGCTGTGTGGCCGCGCTGCATTCAATGGTATTCCGTCACCGGCACTTTCGGCGGCACGCTTTGGGTACTGGTTTGCAATACGCTCTTCTACCGGATTCTCCGCCACGAAAGCGAATACAGAACCAGGGGATGGGGGCAAGCGACCGCTTTTATGGCATGTCTGGTACTGCCAATTGTCCTGTCGCTATGCATGTACAGCAGTGCGGAACGCAGAATAGACAAGAGCACACCGATGAAAGTGCTGGTAGTGCAGCCCAACACAGACGTCTGGGAAGAGCAGTTCCGGCTCACAAACGAGCAGCAGGCGCAGCGCATCATAGACATGATTACGCCATATTGCGACAGCCAAACATGCCTTGCCGTATGTCCCGAATCGTGCATTCCGCACACCGTATCCCTGAAAGCCCTCAAGGACAACTCCTACCCTATCGACAACCCGACGTACGGATGTTTTCCGCTTTTCGACACATTGACGGCTGCCTATCCAAACCTGAACCTCATTTTAGGACTCTCCACATACCGTTTGTTCGACTATCGTGCTACCATCACGGCGCAGCAAGTCGATGACAGCCATTACATCGACCTGTACAACACGGCAGTATGTTACAATCACAACCATTATAACGGACATTATCACAAAAGCAGATTAGTGCCCGGCGTAGAGGCGCTCCCGTTCCCGAAACTGTTGGGATTCCTTTCCGACTTGCTGGTTGACCTGGGCGGCTCTCACGGGTCGTTGGGCAAAGACACGGAACAGCGCGTGTTCTCCATAACAGCGAATGGGAAGCCGGTAAAGACCAGCACTGCCATTTGTTATGAATCAATTTATGGAGAGTTAGTTTCCGCTTTTGTCGACAATGGCTCCAATGTGCTGACAGTCATTACGAATGACTCTTGGTGGGACGACACGCCAGGGCACGGTCAACACTTCGAAATGGCTCGGCTGAGGGCTATTGAAAACCACCGATATGTGCTTCGCGCCGCCAATGGGGGCATCTCCGGCATTATCGACCCGATGGGAAATGTTATGCAGAAAACAAAATATCTTGAAAGAAGAGTGTTAGCTGATACCATATATGCTCAGCAAGACACCACATTCTACACCCGGCACGGCGACTATCTGGCAATGATCGCCGTAATCTTGGCAATGGCCGGACTTGCCTACACCCTATTCTGCATCATTAAACATTTAATTCTAACAATTACGACCTAATGCCAACAAATCAAGACCGTTGTCGCACGCTGTTTCTGCTGCTGACCTGTCTGTTTTCAGGCATACTCACATTGCAGAGCATGCCGGCAGACAGTCTTGCAACAAAACGTGTGGCACTTAATTTCATCAAAGAAAAACTCCATCATTCTTATTCCCTAAATGCGGAACCGACACTGGCTTACACACTCAAGAAAGACAATTCGGACTGCATTCGGATTTACAACTTGGATCGCGGATTCGTAATCACAAGTGCGGACGACAACACAGAACCCGTTTTAGGGTACGCTATTTCGGGGCATTTCGACCCTGAAAACATCCCCGAAAACATGAAGGCTTTCCTACAGCAATACGCCAACGGGATCAGGGAGGCGGCAAAAGCGAAAGCCCAAAACGCCGATATCCGCAGAAAATGGGAAAGCCTCTCCCGGGCAGAAACGGACAGAGCCTCCCGCTCCAGCGGTACGGCCGTCGAACCGCTCCTTCAGACTAACTGGAACCAAAACACCTATTACAATCTCTATTGCCCCGAGGACACCAATGGTCCTGGCGGACACGCCTATGCGGGTTGCGTAGGCACCGCTATGGCGCAGATTGTACGTTATTGGCAGTATCCTGCATCTGGAAGCGGCACCAAAACCTACACCTCACAGAATTATGGGCAACTGACCGTTTACTATGACAACCAAACGTACGACTTCGACAACATGCCGAGCCGCCTCACTGCCAACAGCGCCAGCAGCGAAAAAAGTGCAGTAGCGAAACTCATATACCATTGTGCGGTCAGCGTGCAGACAGCATTCGGACCCCGCAGCAGCGGCGCATTCAACAACTACATCACACCGGCTTTTAAGACCTATTTCAAATACAGCCCCGACAGCAATGCAGTCATTCAGACTGAACCCACCTACATAACCAAAAGTTCCTATACGGATGATGCCTGGAAAAACATACTCAAGAATGAACTCGACCACCAGCGGCCAATTCTCTATGCTGGTACAGGCAGTGTCGGACATGCTTTCGTCTGTGACGGTTATGATGAACAAGACTATTTCCATTTCAACTGGGGATGGGGTGGCTTATATGACGGATACTTCCTCATTGGCGCCTTGAATCCCGCTTCAGCCCGTGTCTATAACTCAAACAACATTGCCGTCATCGGCATACAAGGCGGAACGCCAATCATACATACTGCATCCAACACCCTGTCGCTTATGTCGCCGGTGAACTCCACCAGCGAATCTAAAATCGTGACTTTCATTGGAAAAAATATTTCTGAAAATGTACAAGTCTCCGTTTCCGACAATTTCAGCATCAGCCTCGATAACATCCATTTCACGAGCAACTTGTCAATCAATGCCACAACCGGTCAAATCTATCTCCGTTACACTCCATCGGGAGAAACACCGACGACAGAACGCAGCACTCTTGTTTTTTCCGCCAATACTGCACAGACAATCATCGCACTTACGGGCCATTCTTACCAACTGCAATGCAACGCACCGCAGAACTTGTCGGCCACACAAGAACAGCAACAGGTTAACCTTACCTGGAACGCACCGCAAACTCCGGAGCCAGGCACCTATCCTTTGTCGTGGGACTCTGTTGCCTCTATGCATTATAAATATGGACAAGATAATCTGACCATACTTTGTCAACGATACTGCGACAGTGATTTAGTAGCATACCATAATAAAGTTTTGACCCGCATCTCATTCGTGCCGTCCAATCACATCAACGACTATAAAATTGTCGTCTATACCGGAGGAAGCATCGTCAACGGACTGGTAAAAAGCGGAACAAGGATCATTGAGCAGGCGGTTGACTCGGTAACTTGCAATGTCTGGAACACCATAACGCTGGACACGCCTGTGACCATTGACGCCACCCAAGAGCTCTGGTTCGGCATCCAGTTCCTCGACAGAGCGAATGCATTCCCGATTGTCACCGGGAACATCACCTACTATCCGGAGAAAGGCGACCTTATATCCATCAACGGCAATCCTTTCTTCAGTTGGAATTATGGACGTAATTTCTCACTGAAAGCGTACCTTGAAGACCCGGAAGTGACGGTTGAGAGTTATGACGTCTATCAAAATGGCAACTTTACAAGCAACACGGAGAACACCTCTTACCTGATATCCGGAGTTGCCCATGACAGCCCAACCTACCAAGTATATGCCAATTGGAGCAACGGTTGCTCGGCAGCCGCAGAGACCACGTTAGAGACCGGAAATCCATGCCCGCCCGCACAGACCACTATTATCACCCGCACCGAATGCAACGAGTACGAGTGGAACGGAGAAACCTACACCCAGTCCGGCGACTACACCCAGACCCTCACCGCCGCAAACGGCTGCGACTCCACCGTCACGCTGCACCTCACCGTCAACAACGCCGTGACACATGAGTTCCACGAAACGGTCTGCAACGAGTACGAATGGAACGGAATGACCTATACCCAATCCGGCGAATACTCCCAAACCTTCACCGCACTGAACGGATGCGACAGCACGGTCACACTGCACCTGACCTTGCTGCAGCCCTCCGAGAACGAGTTTGCGCATACTG
>CAVCMI010000021.1:0-30256 GCA_963603365.1 Oscillospiraceae bacterium | reverse complement strand
TGGAACGGCGTGTCTTACACCCAGTCCGGCGACTACACCCAGACCCTCACCGCACTGAACGGCTGCGACTCGGTAGTCACACTGCACCTCACCGTCAACAACGCCATTGCCCATGAGTTCTCCGAAACGGCCTGCGAAGAGTACGAATGGAACGGAAAAACCTATACCCAAAGCGGCGAATACACCCAGACCTTCACCGCACAGAACGGATGCGACAGCACCGTGACTCTCAATCTTTCTATTGTGCCCTCCTATGTGGTATATGATACAATTAGGCTACGAATGGCGGATCTCCCCTACTACTTTGCACCTGCCGACACTACAATAGCGACTGTGCCTGCCCATTTCGATTACACGCTTCCAACCGTTTACGGCTGCGACAGCACAATAATCATGTCCGTTTATACAGATGTCAACGTGCCTGTAATAAGCGACTCCGGAATCAGCATCTACCCGAATCCGGCAACCGAACGTCTGTTCGTAGAGGGAGAAAACATCGAACGTATCAGTCTGTACAGCATATCCGGGCAGTTAATCGGAAGCCAGGCTGTTACATCAAAACGCACCGAGATGGTTCTTAATGATCTGGCCGAGGGCTTCTACCTCATCCGTGTGCGTTTCACAGACAGTTACGAAAACACCAAGAAAATCGTAATCAGAAAAGGAGTCGATTAAATCTTCCACCTGAAGCCAAGGGATTTCCGAGCCATAGACCAAACAAACGCTCTTGCGAGTCATGCAGGGGGTTGTGCATCACAGATTGCATACCCCCTGCATCAATTTAAGGATATTGGGCATCGTGTCAGGCTTGCCTTCCCGCTGTTGCGCTTCAATCATCCTTTTACGGAAATCTGCGTCGTTACACAGTCTGACAGCCACAACAACTTGCTGTTCAATATCTTCCGTACTATAAGAAAGATTATGGTAATGGAAAAACTCAGCATTGCGTGTTTCGCACCCCGGAATCGGTGCCGTATGCACCATCGGTATCTGCTTGATGAGAGCCTCAGTACTGGAGATTCCGCCCGGTTTCGTGAACAACACATCGCAGGCATCCATCAGTTCCGGAATTTTGTCGGTAAAACCTATGGTAGAAACATTCTTGTGGCCGGCAAATTCCGTTTCCATCTGTCCTTTCATCTCCGCATTGCGACCGCAGACAACAGCCACCTTGTCGCGTTCATCTATTCTGGCTATCAGTTTCTCAACAATGGACGTGACATTGCCGAACCCCATACTTCCCGACATGATGAGAAACCAATTTGAGGACATGTCTTCTTTCTCCGCCGTCCAATCGAACTCCTGTGCCACGAAACTACGGGCTTCGGGTTTCTCTATTTTTTTCAGGAAACGCATATCCACAGGAATGCCAAGCGGATAAATCCTGTTCCTCGGCACACCTTTCATCACAAACTCCTCAATCAGATGTTCATGGGGAATCACAAAACCGTCGGTTTCAATCTCATCGAGGAACGGGATACAGGTATAATCCGTCATCACGAAAATAGTCGTGCACAACAGTTTCCCCGCTCTTTTAAGTGCGGTCATAGCCTCAGCCGGAAAGATATGAACGCAAACTACGGTGTCAAAGCCATTTTCCTTAATATACTCAAGCAAGTTGCCGCTATACAATTTGTTGGCCAGATATACGACCGACTTGACATTGATCGAGCCACTCACTATTTCGCCGGTTTTGTAGATACGCTTGAACACTTCGGGCGTTTCAGTGCTCTTGAGATAGAGATTGGAAACCATCTTTGAAATGTCCTCAGATGCCAACGAAAGCGCATCCTTGATTTCGCTGTCGATGCCGTTTGCCTTAAGATAACCGAACAGGGCTTTGGCGGCTGAATTATGTCCCTCGCCGGTATTACATGTCAACAACAATACTTTCATAACAGTCAATTTAATGTCCTGAAAAAACAGAAAAGGAATGCAAAAATACAGTTTATCTATTGCCATTGGCAATTTACAAGAAAAGAATCAAGGTGTGAGCAACGCTCGTGCCTTGGCTGTTTTGAAGCCGTTTATGACCTTTCATCTGAAAAAAGTCTTCAAACAGTTCACTTTTTCGCAACAAAAGCAGAAAAACAAACGATAATTTCATGACTCAAAAAAATATCACCATAAACAATGGTATGAAACGGAAAAAGTGTATTTTTGCAGCCGTCTAAAGAGACCCTCGATATGGCGGTTGTAGCTCAGTAGGTTAGAGTACCGGATTGTGGTTCCGTGGGTCGTCGGTTCGAATCCGACCTGCCGCCCTTAGTTTTTTAGAACAGTAAAAATCAGCAATTCAGATAATCTATTTGCTGATTTTTGTTTTTAAGAATGCTTATTCCTGTCGATATCCGTTCAGTCCGCAGTGGGTTTCAGCATCTGCGGAAGGCGTTGTTCTTTTACAAATTCACTGATTATACTTTTCCAGAAGAAATACACGACTGATTACGTCGGCAGTGTTGTCATTTGTCTTAATTTTGCAGTCTCAAAAAACAGAGCAATATGAAAAGTTTTCATACACTTAAATCGCTGTTGTGTCTTGCATTTGTCGCTTTTGTGAGCAGCAGTCTTAACGCTCAGTCAGCGGCCACCTGCTACCGGCTTTCGCTTTCCGACAAGCAGAACAGTCCGTATACCATAGATCAGCCCTCGCAGTATCTCTCTGCCCGCGCGCTCGCCAAACGCACCCGCTTTTCCATTCCCGTAACAGAACAAGACTTGCCTGTGACACCGCAGTATCTTTCCGCTATCAAGTCTGTTGACTCTTCCGTGCGCGTGCTTTGCACCTCTAAATGGATGAATACGGCGACGGTTTACTGCCCCGACACGGCCTCGCTGCGGCAAATCCTTGATCTGCCTTTTGTAACGGCTTCCTTGCCCGTGGCGTCTTATCAGTTGGATGTGGCCTCCGCCCCGCTGCAACCCGACCGGGAAACTACGACGCAGTTCGCCGCCCCAATCGCACAGGATTCCGTCGTTCCGTACAATTACGGCGCTGCCTTCGGGCAGATTGCTTTTCATAACGGCCATTTTCTCCACAACCTT
Organism: Oscillospiraceae bacterium; assembly: GCA_963603365.1. GTDB lineage: Bacteria > Bacteroidota > Bacteroidia > Bacteroidales > WCHB1-69 > F23-D06. Next base: position 27,211 of record CAVCMI010000021.1, on the reverse strand, counting down.
GGCTTCCGTGGCGACAGTATGCTGATTGCCGTATTTGATGGCGGCTGGAACGGTATGGATACGGTTTCTTTTTTCCGGAATGTGAATGTCTGTGGCACGCGCGACTTGCTGCCGTACCGCAACAATGTTTACGAGGGCCATTACCACGGCACAATCGTCACCTCTACGATGTGCGGCAATGTTGACGGCTTGATGGTGGGCACAGCCCCACAAGCATCCTATTTCCTGATCCGTTCTGAAGATCCCTATCAAGAACAGCTTATCGAAGAGGATTTTTGGACTGCCGCTGCAGAGATTGCAGACAGCATAGGCGCCGATGTCATCAACTCGTCTCTCGGATATACGCAATTCACCGATTTCCCTCAAGGTAACTATACGTATGCCGACATGAACGGCACGACAAGCATAGCATCGCGTGCGGCTGCTATTCTTGGACAGAAAGGCGTTGTGGTCTGTGTTAGCGCCGGCAACCAGGGTGCTGAAGACTGGCATTATATTTCGCTTCCGGCTGATGCTTTCGACATTCTGACGGTTGGTGCTGCGGACACAGGTGGGCATGTGGCCTTTTTTTCATCGCGCGGACCATCTTCCGACGGACGCGTCAAGCCAGACATTGTATCCGTCGGCGTCAATACGGCCTGCATGTGGGACACGGGCATGTTGGGCACGGCTAACGGCACCAGCCTTGCAGGACCTGTGGCAGCTGGACTCTGCGCTTGCCTGTGGCAGGCTCTCCCCGAGAAGACAGCCTCGGAACTGATGCAGATTGTGCGCGAAAGCAGCTCTTGCTACACCCATCCTGACGACTCGATGGGCTATGGCATCCCCGATTTCTATGCAGCCTATGTACGTAACACAACGGCAATCCCGGATGTCCCCAAACCATTGTCGCTACAGGTCTATCCCGTACCTTGCACTGACTATATCCGTATCCCCAACCAGGATATAAGTATCGAGAGAGTTGAATTGTTTTCCGTCAGCGGTCAGAAGGTCAAGAGCATACACACCGCCCCCGAAACACTCTTGAACATCGATGTGCGTAATCTTCCGAAAGGATTGTATGTGGGAAGGACTACGGGAAAGGACGGCAGCACAGGCTTTTTCAGGATGATCAAAGAATAACAGTCTATAATTCTAAACCAACAACCGACCATGAAAACATTAAACAACCTTTTGTCGCTTTTTTACCCGAGACTTTGCGCCGGGTGTGGCGAAGCGTTGCATCAGCATGAGCAGAACCTTTGTCTTCAATGCTTGCTGCATCTTCCGGAAACAGACACGCACAAGACCAAAGACAATCCGCTTTCCCTCATATTTGAGGGGCGAGTAAGGGTGGAGAATGTCGCCTCGTACCTTTATTACAAGAAAGGCAACCATGTGCAGCATATACTCCATGCCCTCAAGTACAACGGACAAAAAGAATTAGGGACATTTTTAGGGAAACGTTACGGAGAACAGCTGTTACAGGAGCCTCGTTTCCAGAATGTGGATGTCATTGTGCCAATACCGCTGCATCCTAAAAAGGAGCGCAAGCGTGGCTACAACCAAAGCGAATGGATTGCCAAGGGGTTGAGCGATGGCATGCGGAAACCTTACCGCACCGACATTCTGTCGAGGGTGCAGTTTACGGATACGCAGACGCGAAAAGGACGTTTCAGCCGCTGGGAAAACGTGAAAACTGTGTTTTCTGCATGCGGGGGTGATGATGTGAAAGGGAAACATCTGCTTGTTTGCGATGATGTGCTGACAACAGGCGCCACAATGGAAGCCGCAGTCCAGCAGTTGCTGACTATCGAGGGGGTGAGGGTTAGTGTGGTGACGTTGGCGGCGGCGCAGTCGTGACTACAGCTCTTTCCGGAGCCGGGCGACGGGAAGGTCAGACTGCTCTCGGTATTTGGCCACAGTACGGCGGGCAATGTTATAGCCGCGCTCTTTCAGCAGCAGACTCAGCTTTTCATCCGAAAGCGGCTTTTTCTTGTCCTCGTTTTTGATGAGGTCGACGAGTATTTGCTTTATTTCCTTGGAAGAGACATCGTCATCGTTGACGGCTTCAGAAAAGAGGTGCTTGAGCGGAATGATGCCGAAGTCGGTCTGCACATATTTGCTGTTTGAAACTCGCGAGACGGTAGAGACGTCCACATTTACCTCCTGTGCTATGGTTTTCAGAATCATAGGCTTGAGTTCAGTGTCGTCGCCGGTGAGGAAATAATCTTTCTGGTGCTGCATGATGGCATACATCGTGTTGTAGAGGATCATCTCGCGCATAGAGAGGATGCCGATGAACTGCTCGCCTTTGTCCACGTACTCGCGCATGAACTTTTCGGCCTCAGCCTTTTTTTTCTCGCTGGCTTCTTTGGTGAGGAAGCGGTAGGCATTGCTGAACTCCTTATTGATCCGGACTCTGGAGACGTATTGGTTGTTGAGGCTCAAGTTGAGTTTGCCGTTGTTTGAGGTTATGGTGAAGTCGGGGGTGATGACATCGGCAGACTTGTCGAGCGGGGAGCCGGAGTCGGCGGGGCGCGGGTCAAGTTTCCGGATCACGGCAAGGGCATCTTTGAGTTGCATCTCAGAGATGGACAATGCCTGCTGGATTCTCTCGTAATGCTTTTTTGTGAAAGCATCAAAACAATTTTCCAACAACCGCACAGCGTTCTTGGAGGCTTCGGTTTGTGTGGGCAGACGGTGCAGTTGTATGAGCAGGCACTCCTGCAGCGTACGCGCACCTATGCCGGGCGGGTCCAGTTCCTGCACAAAGCTGATGAGAACATCTTCCACCTCCTCAACGGTGGTGTATATGTTGTCCAAATAGAGCAACTCGTTGACCACAGACTGCAAATCCATTGTAAAATAGCCGTCGTCATTAAGATTCCCGGTCAAATAACGGGCTATGCGGCTTTGCTTCTCGGTCATGTTCATCTCTCCAAGTTGCAGTTGCCACTGCTCCTGCATAGAGTTGTGAAAAACGCCGATCCGCTCGTTTTCGTTATGCGCTTCTGGGGCGTTCAGCCGCCGGATGGTGTTTTCGATTTCGCGTTCCGTCGGGTAGTCGTCCAAGTCATCGTCGCGGTAGTAATCTTCCTTGAAGATTTCATCGTCAGGCAGTTGGTCGGCGGTAAGGTCGAGGGGGTCGCCGTTCTCGTCATATTCGGGCAATGCGGTGTCATCGGCCGTGTCGGGCTGGAGGTCATCGGTATCGTCGTGCACCACTTCAAGAGCCGGATTCTCGTCCACCTCTTTCTGTATCTCATGCTCAAGAGAGTCGCAAGGCAACTCAACCAGTTGCATCAGCCGGATAGTCTGTTGAGTGGCTATCTGTCTCTGCTCTGTTTTCTGTACTTGTGACTGACTGTTCGATGCCATAGTGTTTAGGTCAGTAGGATGGTGCGGGGTTCCTAAAAATCAGCGTTCTGCGGGGTTCTCGGGAACGGAATGACATCTCTGATGTTGCTCATGCCAGTAATGAAGAGCATCAGCCGTTCAAAGCCCAGGCCGAAGCCGGAATGTGGGGCTGAACCGAACTTGCGTGTCTCAAAGTACCACCAGTACTGCTGTTCTGTCATGTGCAGTTCGTGTACGCGGTTCAGCAGTTTCTGATAGTCCGCCTCGCGCTCGGAACCTCCGATGATCTCACCGATAGTCGGGAATAGCACGTCCATGGCTCTCACGGTCTTGCCGTCATCGTTCTGCTTCATATAGAACGACTTGATCTCTTTTGGGTAGTCTGTCAGGATGACGGGGCGTTTGAAATGGTTCTCTACCAGATAGCGCTCGTGCTCCGACTGCAGGTCGATTCCCCATTCCACCTTGTTCTCGAATTTCTTGTCTGCTTTCAGCAGAATGTCGATGGCGCCGGTGTAGTCGAGGCGAACGAATTGCTCTTTGATCACCGACTGAAGCCGTTCAATGAGTCCTTTGTCAAAGAGGTCATTGAGGAACTGCAGGTCATCCATATTGTGGTCCAGGGCGTATTGTACCAGATGCTTGATGAAATCCTCGGCCAGGTCCATATTGTCGGTGATGTCATAGAATGCCATTTCGGGCTCAATCATCCAAAATTCGGCGAGGTGGCGCGGCGTGTTGCTGTTTTCGGCGCGGAATGTAGGGCCGAATGTGTAGATATTGCCTAATGCCAGTGCTCCGAGTTCGCCCTCAAGCTGTCCCGATACGGTGAGATTGGTATGTTTGCCGAAGAAATCTTTCTTGTAGTCCACCTTCCCGTCATCAGTATGAGGTAAATTGTTGAGGTCGAAGGTGGTCACGGTGAACATCTCGCCGGCGCCCTCGGCATCTGAAGCTGTGATCAGCGGCGTATGGAGATAGAAGAAGCCTCTTTCGTTGAAATACTGGTGGATGGCAAATGCCATGGCATGGCGCAGACGCAGCACACAGCCGAAATAGTTGGTGCGGGGGCGGAGATGGGCAATCTCGCGCAAAAACTCCATAGAGTGACCTTTCTTCTGCAACGGGTACTGCTCCGGGTCGGCGGTGCCGTACAGCTCAATAAACTCGGCCTGCACCTCCATGGTCTGGCCCTTTCCCTCCGACTGTACCAATTTGCCCTCCACGTGGAGGCAAGAACCTGTCGTGATTCTTTTCATCAGCGTTTCGTCGAATTTGCCCGGGTCGGCTACCACCTGCAGGCTTGTAACAATAGAGCCGTCGTTGAGGGCTATGAATACCACATGGCTGTTGCCGCGTTTGGTGCGCACCCATCCTTTTATGCAGACATCATTTCCGAAGCCGACGGTTTCGGGGCTCTTCAGGACATCCTTGATTCTTGACCTTCTCATAATTCGTTGTAATTGCTTAGTTGTCTGTAGTGTTAACTGTTTGTTTATGCTATGCTTATACGCTTTCCGCCACGTTTTCGTAGACAGGACGGACGTTGGCGGAGAAAAGCGTGCAAAGATAGGTTTTTTATGTTCAGAACATATTTGCCGTATGGTGTTAGATATACAATGGACACCAGAGAGAAACGGTTATGTTTCCTATGGTTACTGTACCATTATTTTCCGGATGGTTTTGCCCGTTTTAGTGGTGAGCTGCAACAGGTAGAACCCGGAGGCCGTGGCGGGCAGCATCAGAGCATGTCTGTTCAGACCGGGCGCACCCTCGATTTGCTCTGTGCTGATGACCTTTCCCGCAGCGTCAGCAAGTTGGCAAGTCACACTTTCGGCTTCAGACAGGGAGAACTCCACAAACAGATTTCCGGATGTAGGGTTCGGATATGCTTTCAAGTCTTCGATGCCGCTCTCTTGGTCCACGCTTGCGATAGCCCAGTATTCCAGTTCAAAGCCGTCGCTCTGGCTCCAGTTGTCAGACACGAAATTGACCAACATTTTCCGGAAGTTCACAACATAGTTGTCATAACCAGGCAAATTGTTGAGGTCGAAGCGTTTGTATAACACCGGCGGGTATGTGGTAGCATCGTAGATGTCCACAAAGTCGCCGTATCCGAGGTCAAACTTGCGGAAAGCGAAGGAATAGCCGGAGATGTATTGCAGTTGCACGTTCCATGTGCAGTTGGTTTCGGGGTAGTAGTTCTCTCCCTCTCCAGAACCGTCGGTGAGGGTGGTGTTCCATTCTGTGACATTGGTGTGGCTGGGGCAGAGGTTGTTGTGTTCGAGGGTTGACTCGTAAGACATCTGGAAGCCGTAGTGGTTGTTGCCGCTTGGCACGGCGTCGGCGGCAGAGGTGAAGGTTACCAGCACGCTGTCGGCCTGCACGGTGATGCTGTTCGACGGCAGTGTGTTGCCCGAAAAGGTGGCTTTGATGCCGGATTCTGCCGTAGGACCGTTGTAGATGGTGACGAAATCGACATCAGGGTCGAGGTCCAGCCTGTCGAACGAGAAGGTGTAGGCGTTGGCATGCGGCACGGCCACCGTCCAGGAGCAGTCGGGGCTGCTGGCGTAAGGCGTGGCGGGATTGCTGTCGAAGATGTATCCGAAAGAGGCGGTGAGCCGCTGGTGGCCGCTGCAGGTCTCCTCGGGATAGCCCCCCGACGGGAAGATGTTGACGATGGCTTCAGAGGAGTAGGTGTCGAACCCGAAGTTGTCGATGGCATAATATCCGTTGCCGGAGCCGCCCCATCCGAAGTTGATGTGGAACTTGTCGTCACTGTCATAGCCGTCGAGGATGTAGGCGTGGCAGGAGCCTTGTGCCGTGCAGCCTGAATAATAGATGGGGCGTCTGCGGTCCAATTCGTCTTTCAGCACCTGAACGTAGGTTTGCAGGGAGGCGCTGTCGGTGTAGGCGGCGCGGTAGTAGGTGGTAATGCTTTGGTCGTATTTGAACACCTGGTATAGTTTGTTCTTGGCATCGTCAGTCTGTGCGCCGGAACCGTCGGGCGTGTAGTTCATCTGGATGGCGACGCCCATCTGATGGGCGATCTTGGCAATCTCGTTGGCATAGCTTTGCGGCTCGTTGCACATGGCTTCCCAATGGTAGGTCTCGCGGTTGAAATAGACGGTTTGACGCGGATAGCCGGTGGGCACGTACGAGATGATGGTTACAGCGGGCTTGACCGGCCAATGGTGGTAGTTCATGATCTGCGCGCAAGCCAAGGCCACACAGCCGTTCGGGACGCGGTAGTCGTAATAACTGCCCGAATTGACATCCCAAGGACAATAGGTGTTGTAATATTTGTTCTGATTCCAGCGGGTGGTGAGCAGATAGCCGTCTGTGCCGCTTTTCTGCGCCGAGGGAACAAATGGTTCGGCGAGGAGGTGACTCCATTGGCGGGCAATTTCCGGCTTTGGCGCTGACTTGTCTTGCAACGAACGTGCTATTTCGGCCTTGTACTGCTCTATCAGGTCGCGCACGGGAGGCACCATGCCGAAGTTGTCGTCTGTCGAGTAGGCTGCAACGGGCGTTACGGCTTTCGATCCGCATACCAGGATGAACCCTTTCTCGCCGGCACTGTACCGGAACAGGCACGGAATGTCGTTGTCATATATGATTTCCTGAAAAACGACTTCAGGTGCGGCCGATTTGCCGGAGTTCAGGAATCTCTCTTGCGCAAAGCGTGAAGCAGCAAGGTCTGCTTCTGTCTTGGTGACACTTTGTGCATGTATGCATACGGATGCAGCAAACAGGGATGTCAGCAGGAGGATTGTTTTTTTCATATTGGGCTGTTTGGTCTTAATGTTATTAAATGACTGGATTGTTCTTATAATGTCGGGCAAAGATAGGGAAAAAACGGGTTCAGAGTTCTTCGGGTTTCCCGAAAGCATGTCGCAAGGCTTTGGCCGTATAGGATCGTTTCTGCTCTGTCAGTCTTTCGGGAGTGCCTTCAAAGATGACATTGCCGCCGTTTTTGCCGCCGTCGGGCCCCATATCGATGACCCAGTCGGCGCATTTGATGAGTTCGGTGTTGTGCTCGATGACGACAAGGGAATTGCCTTTTTCGATCAGCCGGTCAAAGGCTTTGTACAGTTTGCTGATGTCGTGGAAATGCAGTCCGGTGGTAGGTTCGTCGAAAAGGAAAAGTTTGTTTTGCCGGTCGTCTTCCTGCGACAGGTAGAAGGCCAGTTTCACGCGTTGCGCCTCGCCGCCGGAGAGTGAAGAGGAGGTTTGCCCCATGATCAGGTAGCCGAGTCCCACGTCTTGCATTGGAAGCAGGCACTTTAGGATGTTCTTGGTGGTGTCAGTCAGCGGCAATGCCCTGAAGAACTCGATGGCTTGGTCAACGGTCATGTCCAGTATGTCGTTTATGGTCTGTCCGTTCACTTTGATGTCGAGGGCCTCTTCGCGGAAGCGGGTGCCGTTGCATGCGGGGCAGCGCAGTTCCACGTCAGCCATGAACTGCATGTTGATATGGATGATGCCTTCGCCTTCGCACTCTTCGCAGCGGCCGCCGGCCACGTTGAAAGAGAAGAAACCGGGTTTGTAGTTGCGTTGTTTGGCAAGCGGCTGGGCGGCAAACAGTTCGCGGATGAAGTTGTACGCCTTGACATAGGTGGCAGGGTTGGAACGGGTGGATCGTCCTATCGGGTTCTGGTCCACCAGCACCACGTCACGGATGCGGGTCGTGTCAGCCTCGATGCCGGCATACTGTCCGGGCTTCTCGCCCGGCTTGTCCAGCAGGTGGAGCATGCCCGAATAGAGGATGCGGTGTACGAGTGTGCTCTTCCCGGAGCCGCTCACGCCTGTGATGACGGTGAAACACTCCAAGGGTATCTTGACGTCTATGTTTTTTAGGTTGTTCTCTTTAGCGCCGGCAATCGCTATGAAGTTGCGCCATTTCCTCCGCCGTGCCGGAATGGGGATGGCACGGCATTGTTCTGCGGGGAAGCCGCCCTCTATGCCGCGCAGGTATTCGGCAGTAAGGTTGTGGCCAGCCGCCATGAGTTCCGGAAAGGTGCCGTGAAACACGACTTCCCCTCCCAGCCGTCCGGCTTTCGGTCCGATGTCAATGATGTAGTCGGCGGCACGGATGATGGCTTCGTCATGCTCCACCACGACTACGGTGTTGCCGATGTCACGCAGCCGCCTGAGCACGCGGATCAGGTTTTCGGTGTCGCGCGGATGCAACCCTATGCTGGGCTCGTCGAGAATGTAAAGGGATCCGACAAGGCTGCTACCCAATGACGTGGCCAGGCTGATGCGCTGTGCCTCGCCGCCCGACAAGGTGCCGGCATTGCGGTCGGCCGTGAGATAGCCTAACCCGACGTCCACGAGCAGCCCGACACGCGTTGCCAGTTCTTTGACAATCTGCGCGGAAATGTCTTTGGCCGTCTCTGAAGGATATTTGAAATTGTCAAAGAACACTTTAAGGTCAGACATCGGCATGGAAAGCAAGTCTGCAATGCTTTTTCCGCACACCTTTACGTACAGCGCCTCTTTGCGCAGCCGCGATCCGTGGCAGTCGGGACAGCGCTCGCGCCCGCGGTAACGGGCCTGTAACACACGGTACTGTATCTTGTAAATGTTCGATGACACGAACTTGAAAAACTGGGTGACCCCCTCGATTTTTCGGGCAGGGTCGCCGTACCAGAGCAGGTCGTATTCGCTTTGCGAGAGGTCTTGGATGGCACGGTAAATGGGAAATCCCGCATTGGACGCCTGACGGATGAAATAGTTCTTCCATTCGCTGAAGACCTCGCCGTGCCAGCAGGCGACTGCGCCGTCGGCTACGGAGAGCGAACGGTCAGGAAAGACAAGGTCGGGGTCGATGCCCTCAATCATGCCCGATCCGGAACAGGTTTTGCACGCCCCGTAAGGGTTGTTGAAACTGAACAGGTTGACAGACGGCTCCTCAAAGTCGATTCCGTCCATGGAGAAAAGATTGCTGAACGACTTTTGCACCACGGAGTCTTCAAATTCCGTGTGTATCACGCAGACTCCTTTGCCCTCTGACAAGGCCGTCTGCAACGAGTCTTCGGCGCGCGTCTTGTTGGACGACAAGTTGTCCGACTTGAAGCGGTCGATGAGGATGTACAATTCTGAAGTGCGGGCGCTCTTTTTCGCATTCAGTATCTCGTCGATTTCAGCGACCTTGCGGTTGTAAACCATACGGCTGAACCCCTGTTGCTTGAGTATGGCGAGCTGCTCGGGCAGCGTACGGCCCGACGGAAGCGAAACCGGGGCGAGGATATAGACTTTGCGCCCGGAGGGTATCTTTTCCATATAGCCGATGATGTCGGAGACGGTGTCGCGGCGCACCTCCTTGCCGCTGACGGGCGAGATGGTCTGTCCAATGTGGGCGTAAAGGAGTTTGAGGTAATCGTATATCTCCGTGGCAGTGCCGACGGTGGAACGCGGGTTGCTTGACAGGGTATGCTGCCTGATGGCAACGGCAGGCGGTATTCCGGTGATGGATTTCACGTCGGGCTTGTTCATCTTGCCCATAAACTGGCGGGCATAAGAACTCAGGCTCTCAATATAGCGGCGCTGTCCCTCTGCATAGAGGGTGTCGAATGCCAGCGAGGATTTTCCGGAACCTGACAGCCCCGTGATGACTACCAATTTGTTTCTTGGAATGTCAAGGTCGATGTTTTTGAGGTTGTTGACTTTTGCTCCATGGATTTCAATCGTGTTCTTCTTCATCTGATAATCTTATTGAAGCATTTCGGAATAGGCGAAAAGGATGGCAGGGATGGCGGAGAAAAGCATAGAGTCGAGACGGTCGAGGATGCCCCCGTGCCCCGGAAGGATGTGGCTGCTGTCTTTAACATCTGCCCGGCGTTTGAAGCACGATTCCAACAGGTCACCGAATGTGGCGAACACCACCGTGATGAGGGAAAACACGACCCATTTTCCCGTTGCAATGTGCAGCTGCCCGAAAAATGGAATGACGGGGAGCGTGACGGCGAGGATGACGGCGGCAAGCAGTCCCGTGACAGCGCCTTCCCATGTTTTCTTGGGTGAGATGCGTTTGCACATCTTGGTCTTGCCATAAAGCGATCCTCCAAGGTAGGCAAAGGTGTCGTAGCACCAGACGACAAGGAAAAAGGCAAGGATGAGCTGTTCTGCGAACAGGGAGCAGAGTGTGAGTATTCCAAGCGGAAAGACAATCCAGCATAGTCCGAAAATGGCTTGACCGATATGCTCAATGGGACAGGGTCGGTTGCGGAACAGTTCCGTTATGGACATGAACACAAAGGAAAAGAGCAGTAGCAGCGGCATCAGCACCAACAAGAGCCTCATTCCGCCGAACCCGGTGTTGCATGTTGAGGAGACACCGTAAATGAGCAGCACAATGAATTGTGTGGATGCAACGGCGGTCAGCAACAGATATGCAAGCCGGTCGACCGGCCCGGAGGTTAGCCCCGAAAACTCTCGTATGGCAAGGCAGGCCAAGACGCACATTAAAACCGCCATAAGCGGATAGCAGAAGACCCCTGCAATCATCAGGGCGATATAGACAGCGCCGGTGACCGTCCTAACAAGAAGGTTCTTTCTCTTTTGGGGCATTTTCTTGTATTAACATTAGGATAATGCGTGGATTCCATGGAGTGTAGTGCGCCTTTCCGTCGATGATCTCAGGGGCGGATGGCGCAATGAACTCGGTCATGGCACAGAACTCGTTTGCGGCTTTTTTTGCCTCGAGTGCCTCTTCAATGCCAGGGTAGATGCACCTTTCACGGGCAAAAACGATGAGTTCGCGGGCGAGTCCGATGACAGAAGGGTAGATGTTGTATTCTTGGGCGAAGCCAATGCTGCCGGTGCGGGCAATGAGCATGTCGGAGAAGACAAGTGCGGCATCTGCAGGCTGGTTCGGATAGATGGAGTTGGTATAGGGGATGTTGTGCTTGTCGAGAAATTTGGACAAGTAGGGGACGGTGTTGAGGAATGTGTTGTATTTGCGGTGCACAATGAGTTCTACCAGTTCACTGACGGCTTTTTTGCTGGTGCATGGCGGCATAAGGAAACCCCGGGCTTGGCGGTCTGCAGAACGGAATTTTTCAACAAAGGCGGCTTTCAGCTGTTCCTGACTGATGGTCTTGAAAGGATGGACGCCGGCATTGGAATACACATTGGCCGAGGGAATGTTCCCGGTGTTCGAGAGCGCTTCCTTTATTGCCCCTAAGATGATTTCCTTGTTCATCAGGACCGGAGAGACGAAAGACTTGTTTTTTGGCATGGCTATTCACTTCTTGGGGAGAGGGGGGTGTTCTCAGTCTGGAACGGCCGTTTGCCCAAGATACGTTCCACATCCTCGGAAAAGATAACTTCGCGGTCGAGCAGCAGTTGCGCCAATTCTGTCAATTGTTCCTTGTGCTCCGAAAGGATTTCCTTGGCGCGGGCATAACATCTTTCGACGAGGTCGTGAATGCGTTTGTCAATCTCTTCTGCGGTTTTGTCGCTGTAAGGTTTCGACAGCGAGTACTCTTGCTGTCCGGTAGAATCGTAGTAGCTGACGTTGCCTATTTCCTTGTCGAGTCCATAATAGACCACCATCGCATAGGCCTGTTTTGTGACACGTTCCAAATCGTTGAGCGCGCCCGTGGAGACGGTGCCGAACACAATGTCTTCTGCGGCGCGTCCGCCGAGGGTTGCGGTCATCTCGTCAACAAGCTGGTCGTAGGTGGTCAGCTGCCGCTCTTCGGGCAGATACCAGGCGGCTCCGAGCGCTTTTCCGCGGGGCACAATGGTTACTTTGACCAGCGGGGAGGCATAGCGCAGCATCCAGCTTACGCAGGCATGCCCCGACTCGTGGAATGCGATGGATTTCTTCTCTTCGGGAGATATGACGCTGCTGCGTCGCTCAAGGCCTCCGATGATGCGGTCAACGGCCGAGAGGAAATCCTCTTTGCCTATCTCTTTCTTGTTGTTGCGGGCGGCAATCAACGCCGCTTCGTTGCACACATTGGCGATGTCGGCGCCAGAAAAGCCCGGGGTTTGCTTGGCGAAAAAGTCGAGATCCACATCTGCTCCGATCTTCAGTTTGCGCACATGCACGGCAAAGATGCCCCTGCGCTCGTTGAGGTTGGGCAGCTCGATGGCAATCTGGCGGTCGAAGCGTCCGGCACGAAGCAACGCACGGTCGAGGATGTCGGCACGGTTTGTGGCGGCCATAATGATGACGCCGGCATTCGTGGAGAAACCGTCCATTTCCGTAAGCAGTTGATTGAGCGTGCTTTCGCGTTCGTCATTCACGTTGGATAGTGCGTTCTTGCCGCGGGCTCGTCCTATGGCGTCAATCTCGTCGATGAAAATGATGCAAGGGGCTTTCTCTTTGGCGGTCTTGAACAGGTCACGCACGCGCGACGCGCCAACGCCGACAAACATCTCAACGAAGTCGGAACCCGACAGGGAGAAGAACGGCACTTTCGCCTCGCCCGCCACCGCCTTGGCCAGCAGCGTCTTTCCGGTGCCCGGAGGCCCAACCAACAACACGCCCTTCGGGATTTTTCCGCCTAAGACGGTGTATTTGTTCGGATTCTTGAGGAAGTCAACCACCTCTTCAATCTCCTCCTTGGCGCCCTCGAGCCCGGCCACGTCCTTGAATGTGACCAACTGTCCGCTTTTCCCGTCAAATTCCTGCGCCTTGGACTTGCCGATGTTGAATATGCCGCCGCCTCCGCCGGGCCCGCCTCCGCCCATGTTGCGCATGGAACGCATGGACCAGAAGAACAGGGCGAATATCAAGATGGTGGGCAGAAGCCAGAAAATGACCTCCACGCCCCAGCTCCGGGCATTGTCCTGACGGGTGGGAAAGTCATACTCCTTGGCAATGTCGTATGCCGTAAGGGTGCTGTCTTGCGCAAGCCGGTTCTGAATGGCACGCTCCTTGGCCTCTTTCAGGTTCTCATTGTAAACCTGCAGCTCGGTGACGGTCATGTAGTACTGCGGCCCCTCCGTGATTTTGCTCACATTCTCGTGCGAGCTCTTGCTGAGGGCCTCTTTCTTCAGATAAACCTGCATCTGGTCGTTCTTCTTTACATATACCACATGGTCAATCTCGCGGTTCTGAACCATCTGGTTGAACTCCATATCGTTGATCTCCCGGGCAGGAGTGGTGTTGCCCGAGATGAACCAATAACCTACCAACAGCAAGCCGATGGTAATATATAAATATGTAAGGGAAAACCTCTTTTTCCTGCCGTCTTTGGAATTATGATTTCCTGACAGCGGGTTGTTCTGTCTGTTTGTTGTCTTTTTGTCGTTTTGGGCAGCCATGTACGGGGAATGGTTATGGTTGGATTAAAATTTCTGTATCTCAGCATCACTCCAAAGCGCTTCAATGTTGTAGTATGCCCTTGCCTCGGGCTGGAAGATGTGTACCAACACGTTGAAGTAGTCGAGCAGAATCCATTCGCAGTTCTCCAGACCCTCAATGTGCAGAGGCTTCACCCCGGCATCGCGCATGGTCTTTTCCTGCACGGAATCACATAAGGCTTCTACCTGAGGCTTTGAGTTGCCGGTGCAGATGACGAAATAGTCGAAATAGGAATCAGGGACCTTTTTGAGGTTGATGCATTGGATGTCAATGCCTTGCTTGTCGATAAGTGCTTGAATGACAAGTTCTTCTATGTTTCCGTCAAAGGGTGTTCCCTCATATTTGACTTTTTTTCTTACGCTCATATATGCAATTGAAATTTAGCGGGCAAAGGTACATTTTTTTTTATACTTTTGCCGCCGTTTAAAATGCTTGTAATATTATGAAGAGATTTTTTTCGCTATTTGCAGTGTTGTTCGTAACGGTGACTTCCCTTTCCGCTCAAGAAGGCCCGGTAGGAACGCCATACACTTTCATGCACAAAAACATTTCGCTCTCTATTGACAAGGTGGATCTTCCTGCTGTGGACAATGTTGCTCTGCTTGAGGAGGATGCCGCCGCTACGAAGGGCACGCCCCTGCGGGCAGGTGTCGGCCACAAGGTGAACTATACTTTCCACAACAGCGGCCGTTTAGATGTTCTTTCTGACGGCAGCCGTCTGTGGCGGCTCGCCCTCCGTTCTCCCGGCGCGGTGATGATGAACGTCGTGTTCTCACACTTCAACATCCCCGAAAAGGCCACACTCCACATCTACAGCAGCGACCGCTCCCAATTGGTTGGCACCTACTCGAATGACAATGTGGAGGGAAACGGCATGTTCGCTTCTGACGATGTCATCGGCGACGAACTGGTGATCGAGTATTACGAACCCGCCGACGCCCTGTTCCACGGCGAAATTGAAATTGCCAGGGTTTCCCATATTTACCGCGACTTCCTTCACGTCTCCTCTGACGACGCCTCGAAAGGCCCTCACGGCGATTCCGAGGGCGACTGCCATTTGGATGTCAAATGCCCCGAGGGCGACGCCTGGGGCGACCAGATCAAGTCAGTGGTCTGCATCAAGATGGATATGCCAGACGGCATCTACCTATGCTCCGGCGCAATGATCAACAATGTAAGACAAGACAAGACCCCCTACGTGCTTACAGCCAACCACTGCTTTGTGGGCACAGACATGACGGGCTGTACCATCCGCTTCTATTTTGAGTATGAGACAAATGAGTGTGGCGGACTCGGCGGCAATTATAAGAAAAACGCCAGTGGCGCCGAGGTGGTGGCCAATGCCAACTATAACGGCAGCACCTCCTCTCTGAACAGAAGCTCTGATTTCCTCCTTTTCAGGATTACAGGCAATATAAGCGAGGCTTTCCGCGACAATATCGTCTTTGCCGGCTGGGACGCTACCGGCGCCTCCTCCGTAGGGGCTGGCATCCATCACCCGGGCGGCGACTTCAAGAAAATCAGCATCCCGCGGGTGGTCTATAGCAACGGCACCACAAGCAAGTACTGGGTGGTAGGCTGGCACACCAACCCCACCAAGGGCGTAACAGAGCAGGGCTCTTCCGGCTCGCCCCTGTTCAACGCCAACGGCCTTATCATCGGCGACCTCAGCACGGGAAGCAGCGCCTGCGACAACCTTGACGGCACCGACAACTACGGCAAGTTTTCCTACTCATGGACCAATAACAACACGACAGACAACAGCCACAAACTTCAGCCGTGGCTTGACCCCGACAATACAGGCACCAAGGTGCTTCAGGGCATGCATTATAACGGCACGCCAGCAAACCTCAAGGAGGTGGAGATGCCCGTGCGATCAATGTCCGTGACCCCTAACCCCAGCAGCGGCAACGTTGTGGTGACGGGAAATTTCGAGGCAGAGTCCGGCGTATGCAATGTGTACAACATGATGGGGGTGCTGGTTCATTCTGAATCCGTATTGCTCACCACGACTGTGAATATGGACCTCAGCAGCCTGCCAAACGGCATATACCTGATGGAGATGGCCTGCGGCAATGTTGTTTACAAATCAAAACTGGCTATAGCCCGATAGGTGCGCCGCCGACAAAGGCCGTGAACAGCAACCCCATTTTGTCAACGGCATACCTGCCTCCCATAGAATGGCTTGCCTTGCTGGCAGGCGGGGAGGCGCGGATAGAGCGGATGGAACACTATCAGAAGCAAAGTTACCGCAACAGAGCTTGCGTTATGACGGGCAACGGCTTGCAACAACTCTCTGTGCCCGTCCTTCACAGCGCAACAAAGATGCCTGTTTCCGAGGTCAGGATAGCGTATAAGACCCCCTGGCAACGCAACCACTGGCGCACGCTGGTTTCAGCCTACGGCAACAGCCCCTTTTTTCTCTTTTACCGAGATGCCTTGCAGCCCTTTTATGAAGAGAGGACGGAATTTCTGTTCGACTTTAACCTGCGCCTTGTGCAGACATTGCTCAAACTGACAGGCATCCGGAAGAGTGTGACGCTGACGGACACGTTTGAGACTCTGCAAGAGGGCGATACAAGAACGGCCATACGACCCGGCGCAATCAACAAGGAGGGGTACCCTTTTAAGACAGAAGAACCCTATTGTCAGGTTTTTGAAGAACGTTTCGGCTTTGTGCCGAACCTGTCGTCGGTTGACTTGCTGTTCAACATGGGCCCTGACAGTCGCGCTTACTTGCTGCGCCAATACTGTCGTTTCAACCAGAATCCCCGGCAATGAAAAAGGGCGGCCTGAACATAGCAGAACGCTTTTACCATTTCGTAAAGCAGTTTCTGAACCGTGTGAACTATTCGCAGGAACTGTTCGAGGACGAGATTTGGACACTCCGTTTTTCGAGAAAACAGCACCAACGGCTCAAATACTCTGCTATTCAGAAACAGTTCTCGCTTTCAATTCGCAGCACCGACGACATCTTCAAATATTTGTTGATGATCTGTATGGGACTGATGCTGATAGTGATGCTGTCGATGAGCGTCCACACCGGCGTCTCGTCGCACGAGCTTGCGCAGGACAACTATTCGGCCCGGGTCTATGACCATTTTCACCGCACCGGCGACCCCGACGCATACAAAAGCCATCCCTTTGCTTCAACACAGGCGCAGTTTGTTGACTTGTTGGTTTATTCAGTGTGCCGTGCCTTCCATTTCAACGACTCTTTCCTGGTGCGGCATCTGCTGAGCGCGTTTTTAGGATGGATGATTGTGCTGTACCTCTCGGTGTTAGTACTCAAGGTGTTCAATTGGCGGGCGGCATTCTTTACGGCTTTTTTCCTCTTCATATCGCCCCGCTTCCTCGGCTATTCGCTCAATAATCTTGTCGATGTTACATTTGCATTCGGTTTTGTGTTCACCATTACGCAGATCTACTGTTTCTGCCGTGAACTTCCCGTGATTCACCCTTCGCGCTATGCCAAGATACTGGCCGGCACGTTCATTGCCCTGTCTTCCTACAATGCCGGCTTTGTGCTGCTGCACTTCCTTATGGTTTTTACGCTGCTCAACTTTTTGCTGTACAATCCTATACGCAAATTTTTCACCCCACAGTACCTTAAGACGTTCGGTACGCTTTGCTTGCTGCTGGTTTGCACAATGTTTATCGTCTATGGCGTACATTCTGTCGTTACGCTCTTTATGGTGAAGTCAACCGAGATGCCCGGAAACGCATTCGCGCTGCTGACGGCCAATTACCCCGTGGCACAGAACCAGCTTTTCAAAGGCCACCTTATCGGCCCCGACAATTTCCCGCAAAACTATCTGTCCACCATCCTGTTCATAACCACCCCGACGATTGTCCTGATTGGTTTCCTGCTCTTTTTCATCTTTTTCAAAACGGCGGTAAAATCGCTGAAACTGTTTTCGATATTCATATTCCTCTATTCATTCCTGTACTGTATCCATAAAGCGAAATCCAGTTATATGAATGTGGACACGGTGTGGGTGATTTATTACTGCATCTATCCGCTGTTCATGTTGATAGCTGCCGGCGGCATAGAGTGTGCACTGCGGTGCATTGATGACAAGTACACGAACATTGTAGTGCTGGGCATCATTGCGCTGCTCTCCTTTATGCCCGTGCGCCACATCGTCTATAACAGGCCATTGGTTTCGCTTTACTTCAACGAGATCTCGGGCGGGATACAGAATGCCTACGGAAAGTATGAACTTTATTGCAACGGCGCCGCCAACAAACAGGCTTGCCTCAAGATGACGAAGCATATTTACAGGAACCACATTAGCCTTTCGCCCGAAGCACGGAAGGTGGTGGTCGCCACCAACGGGAACGGAATATGCAGCCATTTCTTTGCCCATGACACCGCTTTGATACAATTGGTGCAAAAGCCGTTCAATAAGGCTGACACCAAATGGGACTATTACCTCGACTTTGGCTGCCGCGAGCCGTCAGACTTGTTGCGCGAGGGAGCATGGCCCTTTGACACCGCATTTTACAGCATGAACGTGGATACAAAGCCCATAGTGACATTTTACCGCAACCGGTACCGCCAGGAACAGGACCTGCAACATGTTCAAGCCGAAGAGGCAGCGCGCACACGTTTAGACAGTCTGGAGACCCTGTTTCTGGACAAAATGAACTTGAAATAATTTTTTTATCTTTGCAACTCTTGAAAAAACACGAACAAATAGGATATGATAGAATATAATACAAGTCGTAATAAGTTGATTATAAGAGAGTACGGTCGAAATGTCCAGAAGATGATAGAGGATGCCATGAAGATTGAAGACCGGGATCGCCGCAATGAGACCGCCCGGGCCATTGTGCGCGTGATGGACCAACTCAACGACTTGAGCGAGCCAGACCTGAAAGCAAAACGCGAATCTTCCGACTATTGGCACAAACTGTGGAACCACCTTTTCATAATGTCCGGCTATATGCTGGACGTAGACAGCCCGTTCCCGAAACCGAGTCCTGACGACCGCCGCCATAAAGTGGTCAAACCGGATTATAACAAGCACCATATTATGCTTAGGACTTACGGGCGCAATATGGAGAACATCATCAAGATGGTGTCCGGTTATCCGGAAGAGGTTCGGGCAAAATTGGTTCAGCCTTTAGCCAATCATCTGAAGATGATGTATTTGACCTATAACAGAGATTCGGTGAATGACACTTTGATTGCCCATCAGATTCACGAAATGTCGGACGGAAAACTTACAGTGCCGGAAGATTTCACCTTTATGGCAACCAACGATCTGCTGCACATGGTAAACAGCAATGCCTCGTTCTATGTGACACCGTCCAAAGCCAAGAAGAAAAAGAAGAAGAAAAAAAAGAAAAAAACGACAACGCCTGCAATATGAACATGATGGAGGTGACCGAAGTCACCAAGACATTCGGAACCCACAAGGCGCTCGACAGGGTTTCGCTATCAATGCCCGAGGGCACTGTTTACGGTTTCTTGGGTCCCAATGGTGCCGGAAAGACTACGCTCATCCGTATCCTTAACCGCATTACGCTGCCGGATTCCGGTGAAGTGCTTTTCAGAGGCCGGCCGATGCAGGAGAGCGATATGCGCGACATTGGCTACCTGCCCGAGGAGCGAGGTCTCTACAAAAAAATGAGGACCGGCGAACAGGCAATGTATCTGGCCCGCCTCAAAGGACTGGACAAGGCTACGGCATACCGGCGGCTGCAAGAGAAGTTCCAACAATATGGTATCCTCGACTGGTGGCACCGCCCCGTGGAGGAACTCTCTAAAGGCATGCAGCAGAAACTGCAGTTTATCATAACAATTCTGCACCGGCCGTCGGTCCTGATTCTCGATGAACCTTTCAGCGGCTTTGACCCAATAAATGCCAACCTTTTGAAAGATGAGATTTTGCGGCTGAAAGCAGAGGGGACAACTATCGTGCTCTCAACCCACAACATGTCGTCCGTTGAGGAAATCTGCGATGAAATAGCGCTCATCAATCATGCCAAAAAGATATTGGAGGGCAACATTTATGACATCAAGAACCGATTCAAGAAACATATCTATAATGTTGAGGTGGCAGAAGACCTTGCAGGTCAGATTGAATGGGAAAGCACGCCGTTTGAACTGCTTGAAGCCCAGGTACAACCCCATTCATTCGTCTATTCTGTGAAAATCCAGGCCGGCAGTTCCGCCAATGACCTGCTCCGGCTGATGATGGACAAGGGTACGGTGGCCTCTTTTCACGAGGTGCTGCCTACCATGAACGAGATTTTCATAGAACAGGTTGTGTCTTTTAACCGGAACAGTCAATATGAACAATAGAATAGCGCTTATCATTTCGCGAGAGTATCTGACAAGGGTCAGGAAAAAGTCGTTCCTTGTTTTGACCATCTTGATGCCGGTCCTGCTGGCGGCGGTCATTGTGCTGCCGGTTCTGCTGTTGATGTACAGCGAAGGGAACAGAAAGTCGAACGTGCTGGTCGTGGACGACACCACCATTTTCCTCAACGCTTTCGAGAACACTGACAATACCACATTCAGCTACCGTTCGGGCGACATCAATGCACTGAAAGAGGAGGCATTCGCGCAAGAGAAGTTCGACTGCGTGTTCCATATCCTCGACAACAGCCAGGGACTCAAGGCCAACTTGTTTTACCACAACAACCTCCCGTCTGGTCTGCAGAGTACATTGGAAAGCAAGATGAACGAGGTCTTCTTCAACCGCATCTTGCAGGATTCGCTCCACATCGACCCCGCAAAGTTTGAGAAAATGCAGGAACTGACACGGGTAAGTGTGACAAATGTGCTTGTCGATGACAAGGGCAAGGAGCATGAAAACGCCTCCGAGAAGAATGCAGCGATGGGTATGGTCTGCGGTTTCCTGGTTTATTTTGTCATTATGGTGTTTGCCAGCCAGGTACTCCGTGGCGTGCTGGAGGAGAAAAGCAACCGCATTGTGGAGGTGCTCGTCTCTTCGGTAAAGCCCCGAGAACTGCTCGTCGGCAAGATTGTAGGCATCGGCCTGGTCGGGATTACGCAGTTCCTGATATGGCTGGCGCTTACGTCTGCACTTATTCTCGCGATACAGGTCATCGGACTTGATTTGTCGGGCGGCGGGCAGACATCCCTTGCCGCAGACCCGGCCTCTGTAAGCCTCTTCCGGCAAATCAACAACTATTTTCCGATCTCTTTTACGCAGATAATCCTCTGCTTTTTCTTCTTCTTTGTGGTCGGATACTTGATTTACGCTACGCTCTACGCCGCTACCGGCTCGGTGGTGGACAGCGAAAGCGACTCCCAACAATATACGCTTCCGGTCACGATGCCGCTGCTCCTCTGCATTATCATGGTTCCTTATATGTCAGCGAGTCCGGGAAGCAGCCTCACATTTTGGCTTTCGATGATACCGTTGACATCGCCGATTGCAATGATGGTGCGGCTTCCGGCCGGCGTGCCGCTGTGGCAACTGCTGCTTTCAATGGCCATCTGCGTGCTGTTCCTGCTCCTGTGCATCCGTGCCGCGGCAAAGCTGTACCGGACAGGCATCCTGATGTACGGCAAGAAAAGCAGTTGGAAAGAGATTATTAGATGGGTCAGAAAAACATGAGTTTTCAAGGCTGACGAAGAATAACAATAAAGAAAACATGATTCAAGAATTTGATTTTTTATGGAAGAACTGATTGATGAATTGAAAAAAGGTATTATAGAGGTGCTGAATCTCGAAGGGATGAAGCCGGAAGACATAGACGAAAACGCACCGCTCTTCGGCGGCGGGCTCGGTATCGACTCTATCGATGCCCTTGAACTGATTGTGCTGATGGAGAAAAACTACGGCGTCAAACTCGCCAATGCAGAAGAGGGAAAGAGCGTATTCCGGTCGGTGCGCGTGATGGCAGATTACATAGCCGCAAACAGGACAAGATAGGCAGCGGATGTGTCGGATTGTGGTGACAGGAACAGGCATTGTGTCCGCTCTCGGCATCGGGAAGGCGGAGACTTTGGACAAGCTTATGGCAGAGCGGCGTGCTTTGCGCCCTGTGCAATATGTCCGCACAATGCACTCGTGTTTGCCTGTCGGCGAGGTGCCTTACAACGATGACGAACTGAAAGGCCTGCTTTCTGTTCCGGCCGATGAGAGAATCCCCCGTTCTCCGCTGCTTGGACGCTTGGCATTGCAAGAGGCTTTGTCTGAAGCCCGGCTGTCAGGGAAACCCATTAAACGTGTTGCTTTCATCAATGGCAATACGGTCGGTGGCATGGAGAAGACGGAGCAATTCTACAATGATCTCTTTGACAAAGAAGACAATGAGGCCAATATTGCCTTGCATGACTGTGGCGCCTGCACCGATGTGATTGTGCAAGGGGCGGATGCCGGCTTTGACCTTGTAACCACAATATCTACGGCGTGCTCCTCGGCAGCCAATGCCCTTGTGGCTGCAGCCAACCTTATCCGCGCCGGCATTGTCGACATAGCTGTAGCCGGCGGAACGGAGTGCCTCTCCCGTTTTCACCTTAACGGATTCAATGCCCTGAGGATACTGGACAACGAACCATGCCGCCCTTTTGACGCTCACCGCAACGGGCTCAACTTAGGCGAGGGCGCTGCCTACCTGGTGCTCGAAACGCCAACGTCGGCCGCCCGCCGAGGCGTGCCTGTGCTTTGCGAATTGTCGGGCTATGCGAATGTCTGCGACGCTTACCATCAAACCGCCACGTCGCCCGACGGCGCCGGTGCCGTTATGGCGATGAGCAACGCGCTGGCGATGAGCGGGCTGCAACCTGCTGACATCGATTACGTGAACGCTCACGGCACCGGCACCGCCAACAACGACCTCAGCGAAGGCGTGGCTTTGATGCGTGTGTTCGGAAAGGATATGCCGCAAGTGTCTTCTACGAAGTCAAGCACCGGACATGCCACCAGTGCAGCAGGCAGCATCGAGAGCGTCATCGCCGTGCTGACGCTGCAGCACCGGTTTGTGCCGGCAAATGTTGGCTTCGACACACAAATGCCTGAACTCACGTTCAGCCCCGTAGGCCATGTCCGGAACAATGTGGAGCTGCGCCATGTGCTCAACAATTCGTTCGCTTTTGGAGGCAATGATACGGCCTGCATCTTCTCCATGCCAGGGACAGTTCCGCCCCGTTCGCTCCCAAAACGCAAGAACGCAGTCTATCTGCGCTCCGCCGCCCAAATATCTGCCCAGAAGCCCCTGTCTGACGACTGGTTTTCCCGACCCGAAAGATTGCCGTATGTACTTAACGAGTCGCAAGACCCTGACTATGCCGGTTTTTTCCCTCCAATGGAGTCACGGCGGATGTGCAAACTGATAAAACGCGCCATAGTCACCTCATTGGTGGCATTAGGCGAACACGGAATGCCCGATGCCGTCATCACCGGCACCGGTTTGGGCTGCATGCACAATACTGAAAAGTTTCTCCATGCCATGTTAGACAACGGCGAGGAATTTCTGCAACCTACATTCTTTATGCAGTCCACACACAACACCATAGGGTCGCAGATAGCGATAAGGCTGAAGTGCCATGGCTATAACTGCACTTACGCACATCGCAGCACTTCGTTCGACAGTGCATTGCTGGACGCTCTCGTTCAGATGGAACTCGGACAGTTGCGTTCCGCACTGGTGGGCGGACACGATGAGATGACCCCGGCCTATTTTGAACTGTCAGGCAAGTTGGGATGCTGGAAAAAACAGCCTGTTGAGTGCACCGAACTTAGAAACCCAAACGGGAAGGGCACGCTTGCCGGCAGTGTCTCGTGTGCTATGTTGCTGTCAGCCAGCCATAGCGAGGACGCACTCTGCCGCATTTCAGGGATGACGATGCTGTACGGGCCCGATTCCGCAGAACTGCAAGCCTCCGCCTGCCGCCTGCTCGCACGCGAAGGCATAACCCCCGGAAACGTTTCCGCTGTCGTGGCCGGTCTTAACGGCGACTGCGACAATGACCGCATATATCTCGATTTCATCCGCAATTTCCGCCCTGATGTACCTGTGATGTGGTACAAACATATCTTCGGCGAGTCTTTCTGCGCCTCTGCACTTGGCGTGTATGCCGGCGCGTTGGCCTTGCACCGCCGCCATATCCCGGCACACCTGCGTTACGATGATGACACTGCAACCGTTCAGCCGCAGTATTTGCTTGTGCATAATCATTTCCACAATAAAGACCATACCCTAACACTATTGGCATTATGTTGACGCTTCTTCTGCTTGTGGTTTTGCAGTCCATTCTGCTTGTCGCCGCCCAAAGCCTGCTGAAAGTCTCTGTAGAACTGTTCGGCACGTTCTCATGGAGTTGGGCCTATTTCAAGACCGTATTCACCACATGGCAATTTTTCCTCTCGGGAGTCTGTGCGATTTCTGCCATGCTGCTCTGGATGCATATCCTCAAACATTACGAGTTCTCACTTGCCTATCCGCTGCTTTCCATCAGTTATGTCATCGGACTCCTTGCCGCCTGTTTTGTATTTCACGAGGCCGTTCCGCTGACGCGCTGGATAGGCGTGGCTATCGTGATGGTCGGTGTTTTCTTCATTATGAAATAATAGAAAATCAACTTTTTCAAAGATGAAACGTTATTTAGCCGTCATTTTAATGTTATTATGCTGCTGCCCGGGGCTGAAGAGCCAGCAGACCGAAATCACAGGCAAGGATAAAGAAGCCCTTGTTGCCGAGATTGATAAAGCATATCGTAACGTGAATACCTTAAGTGCTTCGTTTACACAAGAGAAAAGTTCATCGCTGCTTGCCGAAAAGGTGGTGCAGAAAGGAACGCTCCACTACAAGACACCGGCAAAGATGCGCTGGGCCTATACCTCACCCGAAACTATAACCATCGTCTTCAGCGACGGGAAAACGGTGATTCAGAGCAAAAATGGTGCGTCAGTGTCTAATAAAATGGCCGGAGAGATGGGCAGCATGATTGTAAATGCGGTCAACGGGCAGTTTCTCAAAGACAACACGTCATTCTCGTCCAGTTATTACCGGCAGGCAGGAAACGGGAACGGGAACGTGACGGTGAAACTGAAACCTCTCAACAAAAAGATGAAACTTTACTATAAGGACATTACGCTTGTTTTGGACAAGCACGACTATCTTGCACGCAAAATAGTGCTTGCTGAATCCAGCGGAGATGTCACCACGATTGTCTTTTCTGACAAGCATGTTAATGCACAGATTCCCGATTCTCTCTTCAAACAGAAACCGTAATGCTGCAGCACAAGTTGTTCCAAGTTCTTTCAGAAACGCGAGAAGAGAATAGCGCCGCTTTTGAGATAGGCGTAAACTGGCAGCATCCTCTGTTCGGAGGGCATTTCCCGGGACTTCCGATTCTGCCCGGGGCTTGTATGGTGCAGATAGCAGTCGAGTTGTTCTCTTGTCTTCAAAAGCGTCCCTTTCTGTTGACAGAGACAGGAAAAGTGAAATTCATTCAGACAGTCACTCCCGAAACAAGAGACGGAATATCTTTCAGCTTTTCGTGGGAAGAGGTGACGGAGGACATTTGCAATGTACGGGTCAATGTAACCAAAAACGAACGGTTGCTTTCCAAAATGCATCTGATACTGAAGAGTGAGTAAATATGCAGGAAATTGCCCATAATGAAAAGATGCGCAAAATGACAGATTCGCTGAAGATCTGCGTAATTATTCCGGCGTATAACAACCGCGGCACCATTGTTGAGGTTGTCCGTTCTGTGCTGGTATATTGTCGCAGTGTCATTGTGGTTTGCGACGGATCGGCAGACGGCACTGACAAAACCATACGCGAAGCTGCGTCGCCCGTGCAGGTGATTGCCTATCAGCCCAACCGGGGCAAAGGCGTAGCGCTGTCTGTCGGATTCAAGGCGGCCTTGGAGCAAGGATTCCGCTATGCCGTCACGCTGGATGCCGACGGTCAACACAGGGCAGACGACTTGCCTGCCTTGGTTGAGCAAGTCGCTGCCACCCCGGACGCGTTGGTGCTGGGATGCCGCGGACTGCATCACGACAATATGCCAAGGAAAAATACATTCGCAAACAGATGCTCCAACTTTTGGTTTACGGTTCAGACGGGGCTGCATCTGCCAGACACGCAGACCGGCTACCGCTGCTATCCGCTGCACAAGATGGGCAAGATGAGGTTGCTGACCACGCGCTATGAGGCAGAACTGGAGATGCTGGTGCGCTGCGTTTGGCGGAATGTTCCGGTACGGTCAGTCCCGATACATGTATATTATCCGCCGTCTGACGAGAGGGTCTCCTTTTTCCGTCCTGTTCGCGATTTTATGAGAATCGGGCTGCTGAACGCCCTTTTTTGCATTGCTGCTGTGCTGTACGGCTATCCGTCAATGCTGTTGCGTAAAACATTCGCCCATAATCGTCAAGACTATAATTAAAAATGCGCTGTCCTATCAGTCGTTCAATGAAACTGAAAACGGGAAAAACATAATTGACAAGTTAAACCACAGACCGCAAAAGGCGCTTTTTTATCGATACCCCTGCTACTGTTTTTTATAACTTAGCCACTTGAATTTATGAATCACCTTTCGGGTGCAACTCCTTTTTTTCGTTAATGTTATTTTTGGTACTTTTGCAGGCAAACCCGAGGAAGCCTCGGCCCGGACAGATTGCGCTTGAAAACAAAACAGACAAAACAATTTGCTTTGATATCAGACTTCCTAAAATAAAAAGACCATGCAGGATTACGGACTCGTATCAATCATAACGCCATCGTGGGCGTGCGCCGGATTTATTGGCGAAACCATCCGGAGTGTACAGGCACAGACCTATCCGAACTGGGAACTGCTGGTGCAGGACGACTGCTCTACCGACGGCACACGGCAGGTTGTAGAAGCGTTTGCCCGCACCGACGCGCGCATCAAGTATGCCTGCAACCCCTCCAATGCCGGCGCTGCGGTCACCCGCAACAACGCCTTGCTCCGCGCTGCCGGCCGCTGGGTGGCATTCCTCGACAGTGACGACTTGTGGCTTCCTCAAAAACTGGAACGCCAACTGGAGTTTATGGTCAAAAACGGCTATTCGTTCACCTACCACGAATACACGGAGATCAGCGAAGACGGAATCCCTCTTGGTGTGCATGTGAGCGGAAAGCGTCACGTGAGCAAAACCGACATGTTTGCCTGCTGCTGGCCCGGATGCCTTACCGTGATGTACGACAGAGAAAAGACCGGGCTTGTGCAGATCAAGGATTTGCGTAAGAACAATGACTTCGCCATGTGGCTGAAAGTGGTGAGAAAAAGTCCATGCCATTTGCTCAAAGAGAACCTCGCCTGCTACCGTCGCCGCAGCGGGTCAATCACCCCTAAGTCGCTGTGGAAAAGGCTGGCCGCACATTATCCGCTGTTCCACATCGCCGAGGAGATGAACCCTGTCCGGTCGCTCTTCTGGACAGGGGTGAACCTGTTCGGGAACGGTTTCAAGAAACTCTTTTTCGTCAAAAACAAGAAACAACCATCCTGATTCCTAATTAAATCCCCCCCTCCCCTTCTTGCCTATCCCGAAAAAAAGTCCTATCTTTGCACGCTGAAACGAAACAAAA
>CAVCMI010000020.1:0-79866 GCA_963603365.1 Oscillospiraceae bacterium | reverse complement strand
CAACAAAGATACAATTATTTTTAGTTTTATACAATATTTAGATGTTACAATGTAATAGTTATTTTTTTAATGTGTCCAACAATCGCTCTGCAACTGCTTTAATAACTGGTACGACAACAGTATTTCCCAGTAGGTCAAAACCTTCTTTTTCACTCACATTGAACTTAATGATATCAGGGTAGCCACAAAGTCGCAATCCTTCCCGGAGTGACAACCTTCTCAAACCGCCATTGTCTCCGACATAAAGTTTCTGCATATCCATAGCGACAAGTGTTGGAGCAATTTCGGTTGGTGACATTACCTTATTTATTTCAAAACTCAATTTCCCTGCAACTATATTATAGCCTTTGGGCTTGGTTGTGTCGTACTCGCGGTGTGTGGTTACAACTCCGTTCTCATTTGACTCACGAATGAGTTTCTTAGGATGCTCAAATTTCAAGTAGCCTTTTTGCGTTAAATCGTCCAACATCTCTTCGAGATTGGGTGAGTCGAAAAATGTGTGAATCTGTTCTAATGTTAACGGCATTCCATCCATCCAGTCTATACCGATAATTTCTGCCCATTTCTTTTTACGACGTTCTGTCAATATTGTGTCAAGAAGCAACTTCTGCTCAGGTGTAACAGAACCTTTTATTTCCAAATCCCAGCTATGAATATTGGCGTTGCCACCTCTCTTATCCTTAATGGATTTTCCGTACAGTTGCTCTATTGTAAAGTGTTTAAGCAGGGTTCTTATGAAAGGAGTATCTGCCGTTGGCAATCCTTTTTCAAGTATATCTCCCAATTTACTTTCCCGTATCAGGAAATTGTCAAGTTTTGGCGTGTCATTGATGCTGCCAACTATGTATATTCTTTTTCGTTCCTGTGGAACTCCAAAGTATTTTGAGTTGAGCACACGGAAATCAAATTTGTAATTTAATGCGGCAAGCCTATCCACAATTACTTGTAGGGTCTTGCCTCCATCGTGATTTACGAGCCCTTCCACATTCTCAAGAATAAAACCTGTCGGGCGTTTATCTTTCAATATACGTTCAACTTCAAAGAACATTGTTCCCCGTGTATCAGCAAAGCCTTGTCTCTTGCCAGCGAAACTGAATGCTTGGCACGGGAAACCTGCACAAAGAATATCAAAGTCTGGGATGTTTTTAGTTTCAACCTTTGTGATATCACCTGCTATTGTTTCACCTGGATGATTCTCTTGCAAGACCTTAACTGCGTAAGGTTTAATCTCAGATGTGAACACACAAACAGGTTTTAGTCCCTTTTCCTTGGCAGCCATTTCAAGTCCGCAACGGATGCCACCAATGCCAGCGAACAAATCAATGAAGCGCAATACTTTGTGCTGATTGCAAACAGCAACTTTTGGCCGGTTCAAAGAATCGTCCACCGCACTTGCTATATCATTTCCGGTGAGCAATTTAGGAACAAAAGTCATCTCTTCATTGCCTTCAGAAAATGATTCTTTTATCAATTTGTTTATATTCAACGGTTCTGCAGCCAGTTCTTCTCCTAAGGAAAAGACAACATAAGAGCCGTTTGGATTTGGATATTTCAATTGCTCCATTTCCGCCTGTCCTTTGACGGAAGAATTTACACAAGGGAACAGATGGTAGCCCTCTTGCGGATTTTGAGTGTTGTATATTAAAATGTAGTCAGGCAATATTTTGGATAGTGTCCCGCCATTTCTTTGAGAAAACAAATCATTGTTAAAACGGACATTGTAAAGTTTCTCATATCGTTGGGTTGTCTCTCCCAAAATCCAATCCAACTGCGGTTTATCTCCCCGGTATGCCCAAAAAAGGAATATGCTGTCCTTATTCTCTATATATCTGAACATTTTCTGTTTCACTGTTGTTTATGTCATTGATCAAATCCTTTGAGCACGTAGTCTGTCATACGCCAGAGCGGGGTGACGCATTGATGAAGTCAAGCGGTTTACTTTACCCTTTTCCTCAACTGTATTCTCATTACAGTGCCTTTGTCCGGGGAAGAACTCTTGACAAAGAGTTTTCCTTTGTGGTATTCGCGGATGATGCGCCGGGCGAGGGTCAGGCCGAGTCCCCAGCCGCGGTTCTTGGAGGTGTAACCGGGCATGAAGATGCGCTTCTGCATGCGGTAAGGGATTCCTTTCCCCGTATCGGCAATATCGATGTTCACCTTGTCCTTCTCCTCTGTGATGCTGATGGTAATCGAGCCTTTGCCCTCCATGGCATCTACTGCATTCTTGCAGATATTCTCTATCACCCATTCGAAAAGGTAGCGGTTGAGCGAGAGGGTAAGGTGTTCCGGTTCCGGCAGCACAGTGATCTTGACCATTGAGGGCACGCGCGACTGCATATAGGCCACAAACTCCTTTATCACTGTTACCAAGTCTTCAGGTTCAAGCACCGGCACCGAACCGATTTTGGAAAAGCGCTGCGCTATCGTTTCAAGGCGGTGCACGTCCTTGCCGATCTCTGTAGGCACCGACTGTTCTATGGGCATCTCCTTCAGCAGTTCGGTCCAGGCCATCAGCGAAGATATAGGTGTGCCCAGCTGGTGTGCTGTCTCCTTAGACATGCCTACCCAGATGCGGTTCTGTTCCGACTTGCGCGACGTGCTGAACAGCAACGAGGCCACAATGATGAAGATGACAATGAAACCCAATTCGATAAAGGGGAACATGCGCAGTTGTTTCAGCACCGCCGACTCTTCGTAAAAGACATAGCAAGTGCCGTGGTCGAGCAGGTTGAGCACGATAGGGGCATTTTCACCTTTCATCTTCTCAAGCCGTTCGGCAAGGCGCGACGGGTCGGCGACTATGGAAGAGTCGATATTGCCCGTGTTGATGACATTGCGGCGCGTGCTGTCGGTGATGATGACCGGCGCCGAAGCGGAATTGATGACCGTTTCCTGAAAAAAAGACTGAACAAGGTTATCAATGACCACATGGAGTTTGCCATAGACGGGCGACTCCTGATAGTAGAACGTCACGTAGCGGTTTTCGAGGTAAGGGACGCTCTGGCTGGAATACTGTCTGATGGCGTCTCCCATTTCGCTGATGTTCCTCATACGGGCTATGCTGTCGGGCACATTGATAGAGGCATCGATGGCACCGCCCTGGCTGGTGATGATCAGCGGCACCGTCTTGTTAGACGAGATAATCTCATTATAGAAAGTGAGATCCTCGTCGAGCGGGGCCTCAATGATTTTCTTCACCGTAGTGGCGAGTATTCTGGCATGGTTGTCCTCTTCGACCTTGATGGAATTGAAGAAATGTTCGGTTTCGTTGACAATCTGCGCCTTATAGGAGATGGCGCCTGCCCAGATTTCCATTCGTTTGCGCTCCTCCTGCGCTATGTTGTTCACCAGTTTATTGGCATAGAAGATAATCACCATATACACAACTGCTGCCGATATAAACAGCAGCCATTTGAGTTGTGTGCTATGGTCAATCCTTCTCATAGCGAAGGCTTATTCTGCCGCGTCAAGCAGTTTGTCGATAATCTGTTCCACCGTGATGCCTTCAGCCTCGGCCTTATAGTTCTTGATGATACGATGGCGGAGAATGTTGTGAGCCACGGCTTTCACGTCTTCGATGTCGGGCGAATACTTGCCATTAAGCACGGCGTGGGTACGGGCGCCGACAATGAGGAACTGCGAAGCGCGGGGGCCTGCTCCCCAGGCCAGGTACTCGCCGGCCCACTTGTGGGCGAGCGGCGTGCCCGGACGTGTCATGGTGGAGAGGCTCACGGCATAACGGTAAACATTTTCGGGCACCGGCACTTTCTGAAGCAGCTTCTGGTAGAAGATGATTTCATCAACCGTGAGTACCCGTCGGGGTTCCTGCATCGCGCCGTGGATCGTTCTCTTCACAATCTGCACCTCCTCGTCCTTTGTGGGATAGTCGAGGTTTATATTGAACATAAAGCGGTCTTGCTGGGCTTCGGGCAGCGGATAAGTACCCTCCTGCTCGATGGGGTTCTGGGTGGCCAGCACAAAAAAAGGGTCGGGCAACGGGTATGTGGTGCCGTTCATGCTCACCGAACGTTCCTGCATGGCTTCCAGCAGCGCCGACTGCGTCTTTGGGGGCGTACGGTTAATCTCGTCGGCAAGCACAATATTGGCGAAGACGGGGCCTTTCACAAACTTGAAATTGCGGCGGTCATCCAGGATCTCCGCTCCCATAATGTCAGAGGGCATCAGGTCGGGCGTAAACTGGATACGGTTATAGCTCATGTCCACTGCCTTGGCTATAGTCGTTATCATCAAGGTTTTGGCCAACCCGGGCACACCTATCAGCAAGGCGTGGCTGCGGCTGAACATCGCCATAAGGATATTCTCAACCACATTGTCTTGCCCTACGATGACCTTGGCGATCTCCTGTTTCAGCTCTTTATATTTGTCAACAAAAGCCTCAATGGCTTGCACATCGTTTTTCTCATTCAAGTCCATATTTCATCTTATTTTTCAGGGGATCATCCATTTTGTCACAAACGGGCACTCCCTGTACTGGTTATTCAATTTAATGTTGGTCACTTTCACTTTATCGAGCACCCATTTCTGGAGAGCATCGTACTTCTTCTCCTCGAGGGCGGCGTTTTTAATCAAGTCATAGTCTTCCACAATATTGGCTCTATGTTCAGCCACTTTCTCCTTCAGGAATATCAGCCGGTAAGCCATCACGCCGTCGTCATTGACAAACGGGACGCACTCTGAATACTCGCCGGGGATCAGTTTGGCGACGGTGGCGTAGGTGGCGTCATCCATCGTCTGCCTGTCGAAGCTGAAAGAGTTGGTATATGGGTTCACCACCATGCCGCCGCTCTTCTTCGTAGGGCCGTCAGAGAAGCGTTTGGCGGCCTCTTCTATTCCAAGATTTTCATTCACAATAATTTTCCTCACACTGTCGAGATAAGAGATTGCCTTGACCTGTTCGTCGGCGGAGGGTTTAGGCTGGATGAGGATATGGGCGCAGTGGATTGACTCGCCGCGGCGTTCAATAAGCTGGATGATATGATAGCCGGCGCGCGTCTTCACCACTTGCGACACCTCGCCCGACTTCAGGTTGAAAGCCACGGCTTCAAACTCGGGATAGAGGGAACCCCGTTCCACGAAACCGAGGTCGCCGCCTTTAGAGGCGCTGCCCGGGTCGTCGGAATAGAGGCGTGCCAGCATTGAGAACTTCTCGCCGCGCAGCACGCGTTCGCGGTAATCGTTGAGCCGTGCCTTCACCGATTCGGTCTCAGCGTCGCTTACGGGCGGGATCTTCACCACCTCGCCGAACTGGTAAGAAGTGGGAACCACAGGCATGCTGTCGCTGCTCATCCGTGCAGCGAACTGCTTCACCTCGGAAGGCGTCACCGTAATGCTGCCCGTAATCTTCGACTGCACCTGCTCGATAAGCGCCTGCTCGTACATCATCTCGCGCAAGTCTTTCTTGATCTCTGTCATCGATTTCTTGAAATACTCCTCGATGTATTTGGTGTTTCCGCCTACTTGCTGCAAAAAATAAGAGAGGCGCGCATTGATGCGGTAGTCAATCTCCTCATCGGTGACCTCAATACTGTCGAGTTGGGCCTGATTGACCATCAACTTGTTGAACACCAGTGTTTCCAGAATATAGCAACGGGTGTCGTCAGGGTCTTCCACCGTATTGAACTGCGCCGTATAGTCAAGATAATGCTTCTCGAGGTCTGACCTCATGATAATGTCCTTGCCGATGACTGCCACGATGCCGTCAACGGGCACGCCGGTTTGGGCAAACGAAACAAGGCTGAACAATGTCAGCAGGGCTGTAGTTATATCTCTTTTCATCCTCACTGTTCTGATTTATAGCTGCTTTTTCCATTGCAGAACGGGCATGGCCGTCTTGAAATTGTGGGGGCGAAAATACAAAAAAAAAGAAGACAGCCGCCTTCTTTTTCCTGTGTTGATGCAATGGTTTCGTCCAACTTATTTTCTTCCAAGACTTTCGTCGGAAACGGTGAGTTTCTTTCTCCCTTTTGCTCTGCGGGCAGCCAGCACGCGACGACCGTTTGCGGTGGACATTCTCTCTCTGAAACCATGCTTGTTTCTGCGTCGCTCGTTAGATGGTTGGTATGTTCTTTTCATCTCTACTGTTTATTTGTTTTTCCATTTTTTCAAGGCTGCAAAAGTACACTTTTTTCTGACACCTCCGACCGCAAAATATTTTTTGGTCATTAAAAAATGCAAAGCGGCCTATCTGCGTTTTTTTTGCTATTATTGCTTTTCCGTTTTTCAAACCCAACAAATTGATGCGTATGACCAAAAGATTTACCATTTCAACATTAGTCATATTGTTTGCTTTCAGCAATTTAATACTCGCTCAGACCGAAAGCCCGTACAGCGGTTTCAATCCTGAGAAAATCAAGGAGAACACGAAATATACCCGCAATTTTGCGCCCAACAACTATGATTCGAAAGTTTTGTACAGCTGTATGTCCGAGATCCTTGACGCGGCGCGGGCGCAATACCGCTATCTGCCGGCGCTGAAGCATGACATCCGGCTGGATTCCACCGCACAGTTCCAGGCCGACTTCATGGGGTCAAAGGATGAGCGGACCGAGGAGAACCTTGCCCCCTACAAAACCATCCCGTACCGGCTCCGCAAATACGGGCTCTCCGGCAACGGCAAGGAGCTGGTCGCCAAAACGAAAGCCTATTTAGGAGAGAACGAATACTCCTACTACGACCTCTGCCTTTCGGCAGTGCTCAACCTGCTTAAAAACGCCAAAACAGTGGACATCCTGCTCGACCGCCAGTACTCTTACGTGGGCATCGGCTTCAACACAGACTTGATGATGCGGAACATGTACATCTCTTTCATTCTGGGCAACGACCGCACTTTCAACAACTACAAGCCTGCCATCGGCGCCAAAGACCTTCCCTACTCCAAAGGGCAGTCGGGGCTGAAGCCCTTTGACAGCAAGATCTGCAAGAAATGCGCCGCTGAAACCGGTCTCGAATCGCTTTCCGAGTACTTCAGCATCAAC
The DNA here is from genome assembly GCA_963603365.1 of Oscillospiraceae bacterium. GTDB lineage: Bacteria > Bacteroidota > Bacteroidia > Bacteroidales > WCHB1-69 > F23-D06. Next base: position 72,871 of record CAVCMI010000020.1, on the reverse strand, counting down.
AAAAACGGCGATGTCTATATCACCTGCGACGACTACAAGGCCGTAAAGAAACTCATCGGCAAAGAGGGCGACGCCATCGCCCTTGACTTTGTGCAGCAAAGCCAGTACGACTGCGAGGGGTTTACCATCGACTACGACCATCCGCACCGCGGCTTCGTGACCAAACCCATCACATTTGAAACCATCCTCGGGAAGAACGAGAACACCAACCTCAAGACCGGGAAGCTCATTGCCAAGATAGCCACACTTCCGGAGACTATCGAACTCAGCGCCCCCGTTGAACTGCACATCCTGATCCTGAAAGAAGGCAACCGCGTGTGCCGCACCATCATTCCTAAATACATAGAAACCAAGAATGCCGACTATACCGAAAAGGTAAACTTCCTTGAAGACAAGAGCGGAAGCGTCGGCGAATGGATGCCGGTTGCGGAAACGGACTCCTTCAGCGTTGAGTTCCCCTATACGCTGAAGAAAACCGACTACACCTGCGCAGCTTTCGATTCTGCCTTGAATGCCGCCAACGTGCCCGAATACAACATCAACCGCATCGAGATCATTGCCCACAACTCACCCAACTATTACAAAGACGCCGTCTATCAGAAGACTCAACAGAAACGCGCTGACTTTCTGAAGAAAAACATGCAGGCCCGCTACCCGGGCATCGAAATCACCGTTCGCTACGACTTCTGCTGGGACATCTTCAAAGAGAAGATAGTGGACCAGAGCGAATATTACGACTTGAGTTTCTTGACCTTAGATGAGGCTGCCCGCCAACTCAAAAGCGACAGTTACGCACTGAAAGTCCTCGACAGCGGATACCTTGCGCCTTGCCGTTACTATGAAGTCATGTTCCACGTCACCTACCCCATCGACAACAAAGAGCAGGAACAGGCCTTTACCTTGTGGAAATTCAATGGTGCCATAGCAAACAAGAACAAGAAACTCGCCTCGGCCATCGGGAAATACATGGCCGGTCAGGTCAGAGAAGGCAACTACACCTCCTCCACCGTATCCCAAATGCAGATACCTTGGACCAAAAACTACCAGGCTTTGCTCAACAACAAGATGTACATGCTCTGCTATCTTGCGCCCCGCATGACAAAACAGTTGAAAGACAGCATTACGCGCGTAAGCAACCTTGACGCCACCAACCAGACCGTATTCTTCAACACCACCGTGGCAGACGTCGCGTTGAGTTCGATAAAGACTCCTGCCGACGTGACACAGATCCAAGCCAAGATTGACAAGCTTTACACGATGCCCACTGTTCAGAAAGCATACGTTGACGCCCTCAACCTCGAGCATCAATTGAACGTCATCGACTTCACTGACACCACCGCCAAGACCGCCGAAACCGTTGCCCTGTCGGCGGCTGCCTACAGCAAGGTCAAAAGTCTGCAGAACCCCCAAATGGACACCTGGCGCAATGCCTACAAGAAAGCCTCCTATTTTGTCAAGAACTACGACTACACCTACGCCATCTCGCTGATGGAACCTTTCCTTGACGATGAAAATGTTTCGGAAGACTACTTGATGTCGTACGTTTCCATTGCGGCGCACCGCGAGCAGACCTACCTGAGCGGGCTTTTCACGAAAGCCGTAAAGAGAGCCTTTGAGAAGAATCCCGCAAGGCTTTGCGGCATCTTCGGGAAACTCCCTTATTGCGTCATGGAGAACGAAGAGGTGAAGAGCATACTCTGCAAAAACTGCGACAGATAGACAATGCAGCCGCACGCTGGCACGGACGGCTTTAACTTTTACGCATACATAATGAACGAAGACATTACCAGACTCAATCAGGAGGAGTCGGGCAGCAAAGACTTGCTGTACGAGCATTTCCGTTTCACCGTAGATCCGGGCACGGAATTGCTGCGCATCGACAAACACCTGTTCAACCTCATCCGGCACACCTCACGCAACAAGATACAGCAGGCCGCCAAAGCCGGCTGCATCGTAGTGAACGGCAAGCCAGAAAGGCAGAACTACAAAGTACACCCCGGCGACATCATCTCGGTACTGATGCCCAATCCGCCAAGAGACACGGAAATAGTGCCGGAAGACATCCCTTTGGACATCGCCTACGAAGACGACGACCTGATCATCATCAACAAGAAAGCCGGCATGGTGGTGCATCCCGCCTTCGGCAATTTCACCGGCACAATGGTCAACGCACTCTACCACTATATGGCAGGCAAGCAGTTGCCTGACGGTTCGCCGATGCGTCCGCTCTTGGTGCACCGCATCGACAAAAATACCTCGGGACTGCTGGTTGTGGCCAAGAACGAACAGGCGCAGATGCGCTTGGCCAAGGTTTTCTTCGACCACGACCTGGAGCGCCGCTACTGGGCTTTGGTTTGGGGCGATTTTGAAGAAGAGGAGGGCACCATAGTAGGCAATGTTGGGCGCAATCCGAAAGACCGGATGGTTATGGCCGTTTTCCCTGAGGGCAGCGACCAAGGCAAGCATGCCGTCACCCATTGGCGCGTGCTGGAACGTTTCGGCTACGTCACGCTCGTGGAATGTCGGCTTGAGACCGGACGCACGCACCAGATCCGCGTGCACATGCAGTCAATCGGGCATCCGCTGTTCAGCGACGAGTCGTACGGCGGCAACCGCATCCTGAAAGGCACCACCTTCACCAAATACCAGCAATTTGTGCGCAACTGCTTTGCGCTGATGCCACGACAGGCACTGCATGCCAAATCGTTAGGCTTTACCCACCCCACCACAGGGGAGTTTGTGCGGTTTGAGTCTGAACTGCCGTCAGATTTCCAGTCGGTGCTGGAGAAGTGGAGAAATTATGCAAAGGCAAGCCGCGAATAGGCTTGCCTTGTCTTTTTCAGTTAAACTTCGCAGAGAATATTCTGCACTACAATGTCGATGCGTTCGTCGAAAGCCTCGCGTGTGGCGTAGCCTATATGAGGCACTACGATGCAGTTCGGGGCTTTCAGCAACGGGTGTTCTGCGGGCAGGGGCGGTTCTTTCTCAAAGACATCGATGCCGGCACCGGCAAGGCGGCCTTCCTCCAGCGCTTCGGCCAAAGCATTCATATCCGCCACGTTGCCGCGGGCAGTATTGACCAATATGGCCGACGGTCTGCACAAACGCAGAAGGTCTTTGCTGACCAGATGATGCGTTTCGGATGTCAAAGGAACGTGCAGCGAGATAATGTCGCTGTTTTGCATCAGTTCCTGAAGGGGCACATACGTTATGCCCAAAGCCTTGGCTTCCGGCTTCTCGGTACGGCTCCAGGCCACCACACGGCAGCCGAAATGAAGCAGCAGTTCCGCGGTACGCAACCCTATCGCGCCCGTGCCCACAATGCCTGCCTGTTTGCCGCGCAGTTCGCGCCCCAGAAAGTTGTTGCGCGTGCCGCCGCCACGAAGCGAAGCGTCTAAAACCGTAATGCGGCGATAAAGGTCTATCATCAGCCCGACAGCCAGTTCTGCCACGCCTTCCGTGGCATAGCCTGCCGCATTCACCACCTTGATGCCATGCGCCTTGCAATATGCCAAATCAATATGGTCGAGCCCCGTAAAAGCCACATCAAGCATCTTAAGGCAAGGGCACTGCGACAATACGGCAGCACTGACTTTTATGTTGGATATTATCGCGACATCTGCATCCCTCATCCTTTCAACAAGGGTGCTTTCGTCCTCTTTTCTGTCACGGTAACAGCAGAAAACGTGACCATGTTTGGCGAATTCAGCCTTTAATGCCTCGGCTTTCTCTTCACTTATGCCTATTGGCTCAACAGAAACTATCTTCATAGAACAGACTAAAACATATAATAATAATATTGTATAATGCTCGGCTATTGTCTCACTTTGACCTTTTCCACCTGTAGTACTTTGCGGTTCAGTTTGTCATAAAGGATGGCCACCACATAGCAGTTGTCAACATTCCAGTCTGTGCCCTCGAAACTGACTTTAGAGGCCTTGTAATAGGCATGTCCTTTTTTCAGGGTCCCGTCATCTGTAAGCTGGTCGCCCCAAGCGCCGTTGATGCCAGTCCTTAGCACGTGGTTGTGAACATAGTCCTGCACCGTATCGGAACCATTGAGTTGCGGTTGCACAATACCGTCTTCAACCAGCAACAGGGAAAGCAGTACAGGATATGGATAGTCGGCCAGCATCGTAATCTTGGCCGTGGTTTTAAGTTGGTCAGCGTATTGGTTTACCAACTGAACTGCAGCATACACTTTTCTGTCAGTCTCTTTTATCAGTTTTTCCCATTGATTTATGATTCCACCGTCGTTTGCGTCATTGCGGTCGATGACGGCATAGGGTATGCTTTCTATTTTGTAAGCTGCGCCCAAGACATTGCCGGCTTCCGTGCGGAAGTCGTACGGGAAGCCATTGTTAGGCTTCGGGTTAGCCAACGAGGTATAATGGACGCCCACGGCCACCAGCGTGTCGCCGAAGATTCCGTGAAGCCGTTCCAGTTCTTGATGTCCGCGCGGGCAGTTAGAACAGCGGTGTCCCGTAAATTCCTCAATCAAAACCTTGCGGTAAACCGTTGCGGGGTCAACCGGGAGGTTGTCAAAAAGCGTGGTATCATACTCTGTATGTTGCGGTACGGTGAGATAAGGGCCTTCGATGCGGTCACACGAGACGGCTATGACAGCGGCAAAGAGTGCCAGCACCATTATTTTGTTCACTTTCTTCATAATTGTTTTTGTTTATTCGTAAGACATTAAAACGATGTTGTGACAGAAAGGCCTAAACCGTAGGAGGCGGGCACAGTACGGCACACGCCGCCTATGCAAAGGATGCCTTCCTTGGTTCTGCCGAAGTTGAGCGATATGCGCGTGGTGTTCCACACGAAAGTGCCGGCAATGTTGTAATAATGGATTCTGTGGTCTTTCACCTTGTTGCCATAGTTCCATTGGTCGCCGACAGACACGAACCATTTGGGGCTGATGGAGTATTCAAGCATGCCGTAGATCCAGCTGCCGTCGTCGTCTTTGGTATAGAGGTGTTGGGCTTCGAGGCGAAGTGCGTGTACGGGGGTCACCTTCCACTGCAGGTCGGCAGCCACCAGATGCCCTCGCATGACATCGCCGTGTCCTTGAAGGATTTCCATATTGTAGGTAATAAAGTTGTAGGCGAGAATGAGTTTCCACTGCTTCGTCAGGCGGCGGCTGATCTCAAGGCCGACATCCTGATAAAGCAACTCAGGACCGAATTTGAAAAAACTGGAGGTATATCCGTCGGTGCCTGCGCCCTGGTTTCCGTATGACAGAGCCTCTTCTGTCCATTGTTTGTCGATGTTGTGGAAGCGCGAGTAGTTGAAAGTCAAGTCGGTGCCGTACTTGCCGCCCACGGCTGTTTTCTTGGGGATGCGGTAGTTGACTTGCAATTGCGCGCCGATCTGGTCGTTGGGCTGCGAAGCGAAACTGTAGTTTCCGATCAACTGGTAGGAATACTGCCGGTTGATGGCCGGAACATTGTTCAGCATCAACGTCGATGTTGTAGGGCTGGTCATACGCTGGGAGCGGAAATCCATGTTGTCTGCCCGGACAAACGAGGCGGCGATGCCGAGTCCTTTCATGGCATAGGTTGCCGACAGGAACAGGGCGTTGCCTTTGCGGTAAATGAATCCGTTAGAATAATTGGGGTCTTGGCTCTTGGCGGCATATTCGCCGTCGAGTCTGAGGCCCTTGAACCCGAAACTCATCCGTGCAGCCCATATAGCCACGTTTTTCGGCATCTTGTCCGTGGTAATCTGGGCGGTAGCAGCACTGTCAGTGCCGGGATAGACGGTAACGTAGACCGGGTCGTCAACCTGCTCGTACTTGCTCACAAAAGAGGCTCCGGCATTGAGCAGGAATCCCTTTTCGGACAGTTTCGGGAATAGTTCACCGAACATTATCTCTCCGTCGAGTCCGCGGACTTGGTCATCGCGATTGCTGTATGATTGAAAATTGAGACGTTGCAGGCCATACACACCTTTTAGAACAATGCCCTTGTAAGGGGTAACCTTCACGCGACCGCCTAACAGACTGTTGTCAATGCCCAACTGTCTGTCTTCGTAGGCCCGCAGGGCAAGACCGTTGCCGAACTGCTCGTAAAAGGTACCTGCAGTAACCTGGATGAAATCGTTGCGGTAGTCAGCAAAAAAATACTTGATGCCCTGTCCTTCATAGCCGATCTTCTCGAAGTCGAGCAGCGGGTACCGGTAGTATTCGTAGCGCATGCCGGCAGAGAAGCCGCCGTTGAAATAGAGCAGGTTGAGGAAAGCGTTGGTGCGGACTTTCGAATCCACCTTTTCTGCGCCGATGAGGGAATCGGGGATATAATACATTCCGTTGAAGCCGAAGTCGCCGCTGATGCGCCCGCTGCCGAGCTGATGTTGGGCAAAGGAGGTGGCGGCAAGAACCGTCAAGAGCAAGGATGCTGACAGTTTAAGGAGCAAATGTCTTTTCATAATAGTGCATTTATGGGACAAATCATTCTGCTGTCTTTTGCTCTTCTGCCAGCTTTTTCACAATCTCGTACACCTCTTTCTCGCTGCCCGGGGCATACGACGTGTGCTGCCAGACGATCTCGCCTTTGCCGTTTAGGATGCACATGTAAGGCACGTCATTGACATTCATCGCTCTTTTGAAGTCGGAGTTGACATCGAGGAGTACGGTATATTCCCATCCTTTGCCGTTCACGAAGGGGGCGACGCGTGCGGAGGTTTTGGCATCGTCAATGGAGACGGCAAAGAGTTTCACGCCGGTTTCTTCCACCCAGTCCTCATATTCGTCGGCAATGGCGAGGAGTTCAGCAATGCAGGGTTTGCACCAGGTAGCCCAAAGGCTGACGATTACAGGTTTTCCGTCGTTGCTGATGTCTGCCGTGTTGAACACCTTGCCGTCAATGGTCTGGATGTTCACGGATGGAAGCCCTGCGGCCGGTTTCTGCGGGTTTTGGTTCTGTGCGTCCAGTGAGAGGCACAGCGTAATTGCTGCTGCAATCAAAAAAAGCTTTTTCATTGTTCTTGTTTTTTTGTTCTGAAAAGGGGATTATTGTCTTGTTGTTCTTCTTGGGGGTAACGGAGATAGAAATAGTCGATGAGACCATTCCCCGGCGAGGGCAAGTCGCGGTTCAGTATTTGACCGGCGGGGTCAAGCAGCAGATAGGTAGGCAGTGTCTCGATGTGCTCCGTCTGCAACCAGTCGTAGTTGCCGTTGAAATGCCATATCGGCCACGTAAAGCGCGATTTGTATTTTTGACAGAAAAGTCGGTAGTTGTCGGGGTTCATGTCCACGTCAAGGCTCACGAACTGCACCTTGTCGCCAAAACGTCGGTTCAGCTCTTCCAGCATTATCATCTCGCGTATGCAGTCCACGCAGTCGCTTTGGAACACCTGGACAAAGACATCCTTGCCGTTTCCGAACTGGCCGAATCTGACCTCCTCGCCGTTTTCGTCCTTCCAAACGCAAGCCGCATTGTCTATCGGGTCGGGAGTCAGCAAGCGCAAGGCATTCTCGGCATAGAGGGCATGTTCAGGGAAACGGGTCTCTTGGCGGATGCTCCGGAGGATGTCAAGGAGATTGGCCTTGTCAAATTCTTCATTGCCGTACCAGTCTGTGACATTACGGATGACAGCCAGTTCGCGCACCCGGTCGGAGCGCAGCATAGGGTCGCGCCCCAAGCCGCTGAAGAGTGCCGTATAGTCGGGCCTGTCGTTGATGGCCGTGCTCAGCAATTCTTTGGGCACATACTTTGAATTGTAGAGGTATCCGGAATAGAAGTTGTTGAACAGCAGCATATAAGCAGGATTGTCGTACAGCACGTCATGGTCAAAAAAGCGTTCAAACTGAGACTGTCTGTCTTTCGGGAAGCACAGTCTGTCGAGTAGACCGCAGGTGTAATAGACGTATGAAGCGTAGAAATTGTCGGCATCGTAATGCACGTTGAAAGCCTTGTTCAGCAGCATCATAACCGTATCATACACCGTTTTGTCGCGGTCATACACCAGTTTGAAGCCGTAGCGGTCCATCAGTTCGTTGAAATAGCGGTCAAAGCGGTTGATTTTGTAGTTCAGGTCAGCGGTATCTGTCTTGTCGGCGGTCACATGCAGGAATCCGCCATACCTTTCGGGGTTCACGAATCCGAAGAGCGTGGTGTCGGCGGAGACGTGGAAGCGGTAGGTGCGCGAAGGCACGATGAAAAGTTCGGCTTTCGTTGTCCTGACGGCCAGTTGTGCCGGCCGGATGGCGGCGGCGTCATATTGCAGGCGGAAATGTCCGTCGGCACCAATAGTGCAGGTGTCCGCAGTCTTGGGTATACGGTTGAAGAGATCCTCAAAAACCACCAGCCTGATCACTTCGTTCTTTGCAAATGGGGCGTCGCCCTCGATGACGACTGGTTTCTGTCCTGCCGCCGCCGCTGCTGCCGTAAGGAGCAGGCACAATGCTATCCATCTGCAAAATAAGTTGTTCATACTCTATTCTAATTCAGGAAGTTGGTATGACACGTATGGGGAATAGTCGGCATGCAGGCTCCAGAGTTCGCGGACCATGGAAGAGGAGACATGCTGCCACTGCGGCGACATTGGCACAAACAGCGTTTCCACATCTTGTGCCAGTTGCCGGTTCACGAGGCAGATTTCCTCTTCGGCCATATAGTCGGAAACATTGCGCAGGCCGCGGATCATATAGCCGGCATTCACCTTATGGCAAAGGTCAACAGTCAGCCCCTCGTAGGCAAGCGCCGTTATTTTAGGCTGTTGGGCATAGACGCCGCGAATCCAGGCGAGACGCTGTTCGACAGAAAAGGCATCTTGTTTGCGGGCATTGTGACCTACGGCTATGACAATCTTGTCGAAAAGAGGCAAGGCTTTCCGTACGACATCCTCATGTCCCTTGGTGAACGGGCTGAACGAACCGGCAAAAACAGCAATCTTTTCCATCATCGGCCGTCAGTCGCGCAGGACAGTAAAGTTATAGTCATCCAGAAACTTGATCAGACGCGAGGGCTTGTACTCGACAGAATCGGCGTATTCTTGCGGCACCACATAATCCATCTTGCCGACAATCTCGGGGCTGATATCCATAAACGTCCGGGGTGTAGGCTGGGCGGCAACATTGGCGGAAGTAGAGACAATCGGCTTGCCGAGTGCCTTGATGAGGCGCCGGCAGAAATCCTGCCGCACAATGCGGATAGCGATAGTGTCGTCATCGTGCACCAGTTTTTTAGGCAGATGCCGGGCAGTAGGATAGATAAATGTGGTAGGGCGCGACACATTGGCGGCGAGGTCCCAGGCGATCAGCGGAATGCGTTCCACATACATCGGAAGCCGTTCTGCCGAGTCGAGCAGAATGATCATGCTTTTCTTCTCGTCACGCTGTTTAATGCGGTATATTTTAGTCACGGCCTCTTCGTTAGTGGCGTCGCAGCCGATGCCCCACACGGTGTCTGTGGGGTAAAGCAAAACTTTACCCTCACGCAGCAGTGCGGCACATTTCTCAATTTCCTGTTCCATTCTTTTTTCGGCTATTAAATGTTGGCTGCAAACATACAAAAAATTTGATTTTTTTGTATGTTTGCAGCCTGTAAAAAAATCCTGGATATGAATTTGGAACAACGCATCAATGACGACATCAAAGCGGCCATGTTAGCCCGTGAGAAAGAGAAACTGAACGCCTTGCGCGCCGTAAAGTCGGCAATTCTGCTGGCCAAGACCCAGAAAGGCGCGTCTGCCGAGATTAGTGAAGAGGATGGAATCAAGTTGTTGAAGCAGCTGGTAAAGCAACGTCAAGACGCAGCCGACACCTACAAGGCGCAAAACCGCGATGACCTGTATCAGGAAGAGAAAGCGCAACTGGACATCATATCCGCCTATCTTCCCCAAATGATGACGGAGGAAGAAATCGAGACCGGTCTCAAGAGGATTATGGAAGAAAACGGCTTCGCCGGAATGAAAGACATGGGCAAGATGATGGGAGCCGCCACCCGCGCATTTGCCGGGAAAGCCGACAACCGCACCGTTTCGGACATGGTCAAACGACTTCTTTCCTAATTGCCAAGACAGCATCCAGCCAGATGAAGTACTACATCATAGCCGGTGAGGCATCGGGCGACCTCCATGCTTCCAACCTGATGAAAGCCCTGAAAGCGCGTGACCCGCAGGCGGAGTTCCGTTGCTGGGGCGGCGACCTGATGGAAGCCGAAGGCGGCGACTTGGTCAAGCACTACCGGGATCTGGCCTTTATGGGATTCTGGGAGGTCTTTGTTCACCTCAACACGATACTCCGCAACATCAAGGTATGCGAGACGGACATCCTGCTCTATGGGCCTGACGCCGTCATTCTGGTTGACTATCCCGGCTTCAACCTGCGCATAGCCCGCTTTGCCAAAGAGAACGGGCTGAAGGTCGTCTATTACATATCCCCGCAAGTCTGGGCCTGGAAGAAAGGGCGGATCGGCAAGATCCGGAAATATGTGGACGAGATGCTGGTCATCCTTCCGTTTGAGGAAGCGTTTTATGCCCGCAACGGCATGAGGGTGCATTATGTAGGGCATCCGCTGCTGGATGCCGTAGGCGGAGACCTGCGCGAACAGGAGACCGTAAAAGAGTTCCGCCGCCGCAACGGCCTTGACGGGCGAGACATCATCGCGTTGCTGCCCGGCAGCCGCAAGCAGGAGATTGCCGCCATACTGCCCCGGATGCTCAAGGTGGTGCCGTTGTTCCCGCAGTACCAGTTTGTCGTGTCCACCGTAACCTGGCAACCCGCCGAACTGTACAGCAGACACATCGGTGCCTACGATGTGAAACAGGTGTCCGGCAGCGCCTATCCGCTGCTTGCCAACGCCAAGGCCGCCATTGTAGCCTCCGGAACAGCCACCCTCGAAACGGCCATGATCGGCACTCCGCAGGTGGTCTGCTATGCCGGCAGCGAACTCTCGTACCTCATCGCCAAGAACCTCATTTCCGGAATCCGCTTCATCTCCTTGCCGAACCTCATTGCCGACAAGAAAATCGTGACCGAGTTGATACAGCACGACCTTGACACCAATACGCTCAAAGAGGAACTGGAACTTATAACCGGGAACCGGCCGAACATTGACCGCATAAAAGCGGACTACCGGCAGCTGTACACCCTGTTGGGCAACGGTTCCGCCTCCGGCAAGGCCGCCGACGTCATCATGGAAAGCCTGACAAGAAGCACAAATAATTGAATCTTGATGCAACACAAAAGCACCCATATCGTTAAAACAAAAGCACACCGTATGAACATGAAAAAAATTGTCATTTTCTCAATCATAACGTTCTCGTTCGCAATATGTAATGCCGAACAGTTGCCTTGCCGCACCGCCAGTACGGTTTCATCGGCGACGGCATTGGCTTCCGGCGACACGCTCCCTTTCTTCGTGCCCAATGCCTTCACCCCGAACAGTGACGGGCTCAACGAAACATTCCGTCTCAAGTACGAAATCGAACCTTTTGCCACCTTCTCGTTTTTCCAGATGATGATATACGACCGCTACGGCAAACTGCTGTTCAAGTCGAACATCAACAACCCGATGGCCGAATGGGACGGCACCGACAAGAACGGTACCGCATGTCCGGCCGGGGTATATGTCTGCATCATCAAGTACCGGCTCCGCAACGCTGAAGAAGGCGGTTCCGTCGGCAAAGGCGACTATATGGTATACAAGCACACCTTTGCGCTGCTCAGATAATAACTTCCGACAACAACTTTCCTAAATAATGAGAAATCCCAAATACAAATCCCTATCCTTGATCTTAGTGCTGTTCTGCTTCGGCACAGGCACACTTTACGCTCAGGACATCATTATGACAAACACTTCCACCCCGCAGCTGGTGGGTGAAGACATCCGTTATTTTTATGACCCCGGCGGCACGGCAACCAATCCCGGACCCAACAACGATCCGAACGGCTATTTTGAGCGCAACATCCGCGACACGCTGACGATGAAAACCGAAATGGCGAACAGTTACCTCACCGTGCTGTTCAATGATTTCTCTATGGGATACGGTGATACGCTTTACATATTTGACGGGCAGAACACCGACGCCACCCTCATCGGCGCCTATAACTCCGTACGCTCCCCCGAACAGGTCAACTCTACCGGCCGCTTCCTCACATTCGTGTTCCATTCTGACGACATCGACGACTACGGGATGTTGAGCGAAGGCTGGGCGGCGCAGGCATACGCCACGTCGCTGAACTCTTCAACCGTGCTCATCAGCGACTACGACGGGTCGTTGTATTCGGGATGCAACGCCCTCTTTTACGACTCTGGCGGAGCAAACGGGAACATTGCGGCAAACAACGAGCACTACGACGTAGAGTTCGTGTCGCCTGCCTCACACATCAAGATGGAATTCCAAAGTTTTTCCATCAACGGGCTGATGAAGATTTACGACGGGGCCAAGTCTGACCCTAACAAGCGTCTCATCGGGCAGTTCCACTCATCTACCCTTGACGCCACAACGGGCAACAAGCCGCCCGTGCTTTTCTCGTCCGGTTCTACGCTCTATGTTGAATACATCGGCGCTGCGGGTGACGTGTCAAAGTCGGGCTGGGCGGCTACCATTTCGTGTGTGTCCGAACTCTTTGAGACCCCGCTCGGCACCGCATGTCCACAAGTGGTCATCTCCACCTCCGATGCCGAGGCCCCGGATGTCATCGACCACCAATGCGGCATCCCGACCATTCTCTCTGCCGGCATTACAGCCACGGGACGCTATGCCAACGACTATACCGTATCGCAAGTAACCTACGCGCCGCCGTTTGAGTTCAATGCCGGCACCTTGATAGATGCCAACACGGACGACAATTGGATCACCTCCAGTGGTGTTAACCTGCCGTTCACCTTCTCTTTCTTCGGCAAGCCCTACACCAAGGCTTACCCGGGCGCCAATGGGCTGATTTCATTCTCTCCACAGTCAGGCTACTGCAGCTGGAGCACTACCGGTTGTCCCACCCACACCAGCACGCCGCCGTTCACTAATGCTCCTTACAACTACCGCAATTGCATCTACGGTGTATATGAAGACATTTACCCCGGCCACTACATCAACAACGGTGCTATCCGCTATGGAGTGATGGGCGAGTACCCGTGCCGCACCTTTGTGTTCAACTATGACAATGTGGGGCTCTACAGTTGCTACACCCAAGGCAACAATATGTACAACTCTTACCAGATGGTGATTTACGAAGGCACCAACATCATCGACGTGTTCATACGCCACCGCGCCTGCTGCTCCAGTTGGAACAGCGGGAACGGCGTTGTCGGGCTGCAGAACACCACCTCCTCGCAGATGGTGGTCGCACCCGGACGCACTTTTGCCACAAACTGGACTGCCGACAACGAAGCATGGCGTTTCACACCCATCACCCCGCTCGATGAAGACGCCACCATCGAATGGTTCGAGAACGACATCAACACCCCATGTGTCGGCACTACGAACAGGTTAGTCGTAAACCCCACCACTACCACCCGCTACATCGCCAAATACCATTTCACCAACTCCACCGGCGCTTCCTTTGACCTGCTTGACACTATATTGGTGCGCGTCAACATTCCCGAAGTAACTTTGAGAGGAACGGATGTCTGCCCCGGCAAGGAAGTATCGTTCAATCCTATAATACAAGAACTTGACACCATCGTGCCCGACTCTTACAGCTGGAACACGGGGGACACTGTAAGAGAACTCACATTCATAGCGCAGGAGAGCCAAGACTGCATCCTCACCATCACATACAACAACAACTGCACCACCACCGACACGGCCAAATTAGTGGTTGAAGAGTTGGAGCAGCCTACAATCCATGGCGACGATGAAATCTGCCAAGGTGAGAGTGTCCGCCTTACGGCCTCGGCCGATACCACCGACTACAACTACATTTGGGAGAACGGGCCGTCGGGGGCCACGCGGCTGGTGTCGCCGTCAGAAACCACGACATACGTGGTACGCGGCATCTTGCCCAATGACAACGACTGTTTCAAGACAGACACCTTTACCATAAACGTAAGGCCATTGCCGGAAGTGTCGTTCACCATGTCACCGAACGAAATCACCATGGAGCACGGGTACGGCACGCTCTACTGCAATATGACCTGCACCACAGATTCCACGTGGCACTGGAACTTCCACGACCGTTACGATGCCACGGGCTCTATCGTTCACGACGTAGCGAACCCCACGCACGACTTCACCCATACGGGCACCTACCCTGTCACGCTCACCGTCACCAATTCACAGCGGTGCACCGACTCTACCACACAATACGTCACCGTCACGGTGCCCATACACTTCTACATTCCCAATGCTTTCACCCCGAACGGCGACGCACTGAACAACATATTCATTCCCCGTTTCGAAGGCATCGAGATCGAAAAATACCAGATGCTCATCTATGACCGCCAAGGGAGGTTGGTTTTCAAGTCAACCGACCCCAACATTGGCTGGGACGGCAACGACATGTCCGGAAACGAATGCCCGCAGGGCGTTTACATCTATTACATCAGGCATTGGACCCAATTGGACAACATCGCCGGCCCCGGACAGCCGCAGATCACCGGCAATGTAACCTTGATACGATAGCCGGCCGCTGACCTGAACAGTTCGTGAACAACCGGGCAAGGCTATGGGGAGTTGACCATTGACACAACTTCACATAGCCTTGTTTTCAAACGTTCTTTTTTTGTACTTTTGCCGAAAATTTCAAGGCAAATGGAAAATTTCAAGTATTCTGACGAGATGAACTATGCGATGGAAGAGGCCGGAAGGATCGCCGCTTACTATCGTTCCCCCCATATCGGCATCGAACACATCATGGTTGCCATCTTGCGCTATCCGAACGAAAGCACGACCAAAAACCTGTTCGGGATTTTCCGCATCGACATTGACGCATTCCGGACCAAACTTGAAAGCATCATTGATTCGGCCGAAAACAAGACAGACACTCCCCCTGAAAAACTCAACTTCAACACACAGACCACCAATATCATACGATTATCCTCGCTCTTGTCGAAAGAATTCAGGAGTCCGGTCATCGAATCCTATCACTTCATCCTTGCCGTTCTCCGTGACGGGCGCAACGACTCCTCGAACATAGTCAAGGCGTACCTTGTCCGTTATGGGGTCTCCTACACTACGTTCCTCAACGAGACGAAAAAAGAGCTGAACATGGAATCGGGGCGAACGGAGTCCATCTTTTCATCGAATGACGAGGACGAGGAAGACGAAGAGGACGACCGCCGATTCTTGGCCCGTGCCGGCAGAGAGGGCAGCAAGGGGGCGTCCACCCCGATGCTGGACAGTTTCGGCAAAGACCTCACCAGGCTGGCGGCAGAAAACAAACTGGACCCTGTTGTCGGGCGGCAGAAAGAGCTGGAGCGCATAGCCCAGATCCTGAGCAGGCGCAAAAAGAACAACCCAGTCCTTATCGGCGAGCCCGGCGTCGGGAAGTCGGCCGTTGCCGAGGGGTTGGCCATCAACATCGTGCAGGGGCATGTCTCCCGCACGCTGTTGCACAAACGTATTGTAAGCCTTGACATGGCGTCGCTGGTGGCCGGCACCAAATACCGGGGGCAATTTGAAGAGCGTGTAAAGACCCTGCTGACCGAAATCGAGAAGAATCCCAACATCATCCTCTTCATTGACGAATTGCACACGATGGTCGGGGCGGGCAACTCGCCCGGCAGCATGGACGCGTCCAACTTGTTCAAGCCTGCCCTTGCGCGCGGCGAGATGCAGTGCATCGGCGCCACCACCCTCGACGAATACCGCGAATACATCGAAAAGGACGGGGCATTGGAGCGCCGTTTCCAGAAAATCATCCTCGAGCCGACCTCCCCCGAAGAGACCATAGAGATCCTGAACAACATCAAAGACAAATACGAAGAGCACCATCTCGTGAAATACAGCGACGAGGCCATCAAAGCATGCGTATCATTGTCAAACCGCTACATCACAGACCGTTGTTTCCCCGACAAAGCCATTGACACGCTTGACGAAGCGGGAGCCCGTGTCCACATCCAGAACATACACATCCCTGACGAACTGCTGCAGGTTGAAAAAGAGATCGCCGACTTCGAGAAGTTGAAATTGGAGGCCATCAAAAGCCAGCAATACAATGCCGCCGCAGGCTACCGCGACGAGATCAAGAAACTGGAACAGGAGCAGGAGAACATCAAGAAGAAATGGGAGGAAGAGGCGGACGTGCAACGCCCTACAGTCACCGAAGACACCGTGGCCGAAGTTGTGGCCATGATGACGGGCGTGCCTACGCAGCGCATCGCCCGCAACGAGAGCGAACGCCTCTTGAAGATGGCCGATGAACTTAAGGGGGCCGTCATCGGACAAGACAACGCCATCCTGAAAATTGCCAAGGCGATACGCCGCAACCGTGCCGGGCTCAAAGACCCGAACAAACCTATCGGCACGTTCATCTTTCTGGGACCTACCGGTGTGGGCAAGACATACCTTGCGAAAGTGCTCGCCGAATACCTTTTCGACTCGCAAGACGCCATTATCCGCATCGACATGAGCGAATATATGGAGAAGCACACCGTATCTCGGCTCATCGGCGCGCCGCCGGGATACGTGGGCTACGAAGAGGGCGGACAGCTCACCGAGAAAGTGCGCCGCAAACCCTACTCCATCGTCCTGCTCGACGAAATAGAGAAAGCCCATCAGGACATTTATAACATACTGCTGCAAGTGCTTGACGAAGGGCAACTTACTGACGGCATAGGACGGAAGGTTGACTTCCGGAACACCATTCTTATCATGACCTCCAACCTCGGCTCGCGCGAGCTGAAAGACTACGGCACCGGTGTCGGCTTCAGCACCGATGCCACCAAAGCGGCACAGGACAAGGTTGAGCAGAGCATTTTAGAGAAAGCGCTGAAAGCGAACTTCTCCCCAGAGTTCCTCAACCGCATCGATGATGTCATCTATTTCAACAGCCTCAGCAAAGACGACATTCTCAAAATTGTGGACATTGAGCTCAAGAAAGTGCTCGCCAGAGTCAAAGACCTGGGCATTGACGTGCATTTCACCGACAAGGCGCGGCATTTTCTGGCCGATGCCGGCTGGAATGTCCACTACGGCGCGCGCCCGCTGAAACGGGCCATCCAGAAAAACGTGGAAGACCTGCTTGCTGAAGAAATCCTCAACCAGACCCTCCCCGAAGGGTCTTCTGTGGACATCGACTACAATGAAGAAAAAGAGTCCATGTTCATCGTGCCCCAATCGAAAGCATTGCCCGGAAACCCCGAACAAGAGAAAACCACCGACACTACATTATAATTATGCCAAACTTCAGAGCAAAATTAGGCAACGTGAAAGCCTTCGTCTTCGACTTCGACGGCGTGCTGTCAGACGGGAAAGTTTATGTGCAACATGACGGCGAGATGGTGCGCGCCACCAGCACCAAAGACGGCTACGCCTTGCAGTACGCCTTGAAAAAAGGCTACCGAGTGGCCGTCATATCCGGAGGCTACGGCGACTCTATGCGGCTTCGCTACAATGACTTTCCGGACATGGACATCTTCCTCCATGTGAACAACAAAATCACGCTGTTTGACAACTACCTGCAAGAGCACAACCTTGAGCCTGAGAACGTGTTGGTCATGGGCGACGACATCCCAGACTACGAGATGATGCGGCGTGCCGGCATCTGCTGCTGCCCCGCCGATGCCGCCGAAGAGATCAAACACATTGCCGACTACATCTCTTTCCAGCCCGGCGGTTGCGGCTGCGTGAGGGACGTCATCGAGCAAACCCTCAAGGTTCAAGGCAAATGGTTTCAAGAAGACGCTTTCATCTGGTAACCTGCTAACAATATGGGGTGTCTTTTCACCGGACTTTTCAGCGGAATAGGTTTTTGGGTCGGACTTTTTTCGGGCGGTTTAAGCGGCGCTTTTCTCGGACTGTTGATCGGCGGCTTCATCGACCTCATCATCAACTTAATAAACGGACACGGAAAAGGATATGGCAGGCGCGGCCAGACAAGAAGCCATTACAATGCCAACAACTTCATAGAACAGGAGTTGGTGCTGGCAGCATACGTGGCAAAGTCAGACCACAACCGGCTGCTTCGTTCTGAACTGGAATATATGCGCGACTTTCTGTCGCAGTACCTCACCCAAGAAAGGGTTGGACCCGCACTGCTCCATTTCCGCGACCTGCTGAACAGCGACATTGACATTACCGACGTGTGCCATGACATCAAGTATCACGCAACCGTATCGGAAAAGTTCATGATCCTGCAATTCCTGTTCGGGTTCTCCCGCGCCGACGGGAACATGTGCGACGAAGAGGTGCAGGCCATACAAGACATCTCTGACCTGTGCGGCATCAGCAGAAGCAACTTTGAAGCGGTAAAGTCGATGTTCGCCAATTACCGTTCTTACTACGACAGAGGTTTTGGACAATCCACATACGGCAGCAGTTCAAGCAGCAACCAAAGTTACCGCAATACCGGTTCTTTGGAAGACGATTACAAGATTCTGGAAATCTCGCCTGATGCCAGCGACAGCGAAGTGAAGAAAGCCTACCGTTCCGCCGCCAAGAAGCACCACCCTGACAAAGTAGCCCATCTGGGCGAAGAAGTGCGCAAATCTGCCGAAATCAAGTTCGCACAAGTCAACCAGGCATACGAAAGAATCAAGAAAAGCCGCGGAATGAATTGACTTCTGCCTCCGCAAAAGCCTTTTCTTCTCTCCATCACTCCCTTTTGTTTGACGGTGATTTAATTTATTTTTTATATTTATTTGATTTTATCAATATTTTTTATATTTTTGCATCGTGTAAAGGTATAAAAAAACGGCTGTGCAAACAGCGACACCATAAAAACAAAACAACAAGTTCTAACCATCTAAAAAACAAAACAACATGAAAAAGCTATTTCATTTTCTCCTTGCCGGCGGGTTTTTGTCCGGCGCGGCAGGGTTTCAGCCTGCAAAGGCACAACAGATTGTCTATCGTGAGAATTTCGGTTTCCCGTCTGTCACCACATTAGTGCAGAACTACAACGAATGGCAGAATGACAGCGTCCGCTACACAGGCAACGGGACTTGCGACATCCGCACCTCGAATGCGTCAAGCGGTTATCCTTCCGCCTCGGCGGGCGGCAACGTCATGATCAACGACACCGTAAAGTGGTTTCAGGTCTCGGGTCTCAACACAGAAGGGCTTTCTGACCTTAACCTTTACTGCGGGCTACGCAAAACGACGGCTGAAAACGGTACCAATTTGGTTGTAGAAGCATCGGGCGACAGCCTTGTTTGGCAGCGTCTGCCGCTGATGGACTCCTTGCCGACAGGAACCGGCACCTCGGGATGGCACCGGGTGCATTTCGGCAACGTGCCGGCATGCTCCAACCTGCACATCCGCTTCTCCAGCCTTGCACCTGTCGACTACCGGATTGACGACCTCTGCCTGATCGTCGGAGAAGAGACTGTGCTGCAAATGGTTGCAGAGCCTTCATTTACGCCGGGCGGCGGCACTTTCTATGCGCCGCAACAGGTTTCCATACAAACCGCCACTGCCGATGCGGTCATCTATTACACGCTGGACGGCTCATCACCCTCCACCCATTCCAATGTCTATGCGTCACCCATAACTGTCAGCAGCGCAACCACCATCAAGGCCTTTGCCGCCAAAACAGGCATAAATGACAGCGAAATATCCACGGCCCATTATGTCATCCTCGACACCAACTCTCTGGTGACATTGCCTTTTGACATCTCCGGCAACAGCGGGGCGGGGCATGCGGACATTACGCAGATGAACGGTTTCAGGGCTTACTATTTAGGCGACTCTTACGCTGACGGCTCCGTGAAATTCGAGGCCGCCAATTCGGGGAAAGCCTCGCTGGTGGCACATCTTGACAGTTCGCCGGACTCCCTTGCATACTCGTTGGGCGGAAGGAAAGGCGGCAGCAACCCGTCGGCCTACGAGGGCATCGCGTTCACCGTCAGCCAGTCGCCCGACGGCAGTAGCTGGACAACCGTTGCCACACACAACGAGACGGACATCCCGACAGGTACGCTATCCGGATTCAGCCATCGTCTGCTAAGCGACACCCGCTACATACGTTGGAAACTTGACAATGCCGGCAAAGGCAACACGCTGCTCAACGACATCCGGATCACTAAGTCGGACGGCAGTTCCGTGATCGACTACCGCAATTTCCCGATCTGCATCTACCCCAACCCATCGAGTTACTCCATAACCGTACACACGGGCAGAACGAATGTTTCGGCCATTGAACTGTACAACTTGTGCGGACAGAGAGTCCTGACTGCCGCCACAACCTCCAACCCGGTCATCAACATTTACTCGCTGCCTCAAGGCACCTATATCCTGAAAGTCGTAACAGACAACGGGACATTTCAGCGTAAAGTGATAAAGTACTGATGCGACATCTGTTTGGGCGCGCTGTACCGAAGCCGCACAGCTCAGGCCATAGTAGCGCAAACCTGCGGTCAAGCCTTACAGCGCCCCTTACTTTTATGTTGGCAGTTGATAATGATTTTTGTACTTTTGCCGCCTAAAACGGACAATAAAAGATATGAAAAACGCCCTGCCTTGTATCATACTCTGCATTCTGACCGCCATTTCAGCCTCTTCATGCAGCAAGACCGAAAGAACCTACTACCCTGACGGGAAAATCCAGTCCTCCATCCAATACCGCTTCGGAAAAGAAAACGGCAAAACCATTTATTACTACAACTCACCCAACACCGTTGAGATTGAAATCGAAATGAAAAACGGGAAACGGAACGGCGAGTTTCACCGCTTTTTCGAAAATGGCATGTTAGACACCTACTGCCGTTACGAAAATGACTCTATTGAGGGCTTGCAGACTATCTATACCCCAAACGGAGAGAAAACATTGGAATACACTTTCGTGCATGGCAAAAAAGAGGGTCCGTTCAGAGCCTATCATTTGAGCGGGGACATCAAGACAGAAGGGAATTACAAGAACGACCTGTTTGACGGCACGTGGACCTATTACGACGAGCGCGGGATCGTGGTGGGCGAAGGAACTTTCAAAAACGGCAACGGAACGGTTTCATTCTACAACGCGAACGGCCATCTTGACAGGACTACAAGTTACGTGAGAAACCTTAAGGATGGACCCGAAAGATATTACGACAGCGCCGGCAAACTCTACAAGGAAATCATCTTCAGGCAAGACAGGATCGTCGAGCAGAAAGACTCGCTGCTTTTCTAACATGTCATTCAGGAACAGCGCACTTGTCTTCATTCTCCTTTTCCTTGTCCTCACGGCAGCGGCACAAGGGAACAGGAAGATTCAATACCGCGCCGACATCGGGCTTTATGACGAGGAAGAACTCCCCGGGGCGCAGAAGTTGATGGGCAACGTGGCCTTTGCACAAGACAACATCAAAGGTTACTGCGACAGCGCCTACCTCTATGAGAGCGACAACTACCTCATCGCATTCGGCAACAACATACGCATACTCATCGGCGACTCGGTGCGCCTGTACGGGCGGCGCGCCTATTACGACGGCAACAGCAAAACCGCCTCTATAGCCGTGGGCGTGAAAATGGAAAAGTCGGATGCCTACTTGCTGACTGACAGCCTCATATATGACCTGAACGAAGACTGCGCCTACTACCTTGCCGGCGGGATGCTCTACAACGAGAAAGACACCCTTACCAGCAAGCAAGGACGCTACTACACCAAAACCGAAGACGCTTACGCTTACAAGAACGTATTCCTCCGGAGCGACAGTTACCGGATGAAATGCGAATCCCTGCAGTACAACACTTCCAGCAACATGGCATTCTTCATCTCCCCCACCCATCTGGTCGCCACCGAAGACACCAGCGAGATCTTCACCGACCGGGGATGGTTCAATACCGAACGCAACCTCTCCCTGCTTGCCGGCAATGTCAAACTTCTCAATAAAGAGAAAAGACTGTTCGCCGACAGTGTTTACTACGACAAAGAACTGAAATCCGGATGCGCCTGGAACAACGTCACCACAATTGACACCATCCAGCAATACATCCTGAAAGGCCACTACTTCGAGTATCATGACAACGGTACCGTCTCTTTTGTGACAGACAGTGCCCTGTTGATCCTCATCGACGATAATTCCGACTCTCTCTTCCTCCACGCCGACACGCTCCAACTGCTCTTCGACGAGCAACACGAAACCCAGTGGATGAAAGCCTTCAACAGGGTCAAGTTTTACCGCTCCGACCTGCAAGGGGTCTGCGACTCGCTGGTCTATCTGACCCGCGACTCCCTCATAACCATGTTCTTCAACCCTGTGGTTTGGTCGAGCGACTACCAACTGTCAGCCGACACGATACAATTCGCCATCCTCGACTCAAGCAATATGAAAATCAACCTGTGCCGGGCCGGCTTCATCGCCGGAGGTCTGTTCGGAAGCACGGAATTCAACCAGATCAAAGGCACCTATATCACCGGACTGATCAAAGACAACAGCCTCTGCCAAGTCGACATCCTTAACAACGCCGAGTGCATCTACTATCTTCAAGAAGAGGACAGTTCTTTGATCGGCATCAACTCCTCCATTACCAGCGAAATGAAGATATTGTTGAAAGACAATAAAATAAATCAAATCCGTTTTTACGACCAGCCGGACGGGACGATTTATCCGGACAGCAAATTCGAGGAAAAAGAAAGACGGCTGCAGAATTTCAGGTGGCTGGACGAATACCGTCCCTGTGCCATTCCGGACTTGTTTTGCAATCCCATACCGCGAAACAAATAGGCTTGAGCCTTTCTTCAAGGCAAGACAAGACAAGGCAGTTATGGCAGAAAAGAGCAGAAGAGACGAAATCAGGCAGATCTTGAAAACCTATTGGGGCTATGATAGTTTCCGCACTCTTCAAGAAGAGATCATCCTGTCTGTTTTGGCAGGCAACGACACGCTGGCCTTGTTGCCCACGGGCGGCGGCAAGTCCGTCTGCTTTCAGGTGCCGGCGCTGGCGCTGAAAGGGTTGTGCCTTGTGGTATCTCCTCTGATAGCCTTGATGAAAGACCAGGTATACCACCTCAAATCCAAAGGCATCAAGGCGGTGACGCTCTATTCCGGAATGAGGGCTTCTGAAATGGAGGACGCGCTTTCTGCTGCACTGTTCGACCCCAAATGCCGTTTCCTATACATCTCGCCCGAGCGGTTGCAGACCCCGCAGTTCCGGACAAACGTAAGGCGTATGCCCGTCAGGATGATAGCCGTGGACGAGGCACACTGCATCTCGCAATGGGGGTACGACTTCAGACCGCCGTACCTTGAGATTGCCGCCATCCGCGAGCAGTGTCCCGGCGCCACTGTGCTTGCCCTAACCGCCACGGCAACCCCAGAGGTGGCCGCAGACATACAGCATAGACTTAACTTCAAGAGAGAAAACATTTTCCAAAAGAGTTTCAGGCGAGAGAACCTTACCTACTTCGTCGTCAGCGAGGAAGACAAGAACAGCCGTATGCTCCGCATTATGCAACACTACCGGGGCACGGGCATCGTCTATGTCCGCAACCGGCGCAAGACTGCCGAGACTGCCGAGTTCCTTTGCAACAACGGCGTCGCAGCCGACTTCTACCATGCCGGCCTTGACCCTGCCGAGCGAGACCGAAGGCAAGACGACTGGATGTCGGGAAAAACGCGCGTCATCGTAGCCACCAACGCTTTCGGCATGGGCATCGACAAGCCCGACGTGCGCTTTGTCATACACCTTGACCTGCCCGACTCCATCGAAGCCTACTTTCAGGAGGCCGGGCGCGGCGGACGCGACGAACAGCCGGCGGCGGCAATCCTGCTCTATGACCAGTACGACCTTCGCCAGCTGAAACGCTCGTTCACGCTCTCCTTTCCACCCCTCGAAAAAGTGCGCGACGTGTATGAAGAATTGTGCCAGCACTTCCGCATCGCAATGGGCGGCGGCAAGAACACCGTCTGTCCTTTCCATGCTGAAAGCCACGTCAGTGCCGTCGGCATGACCCCCATACAGTATTACAACGCCCTCAAACTGCTGGAAATGGCGGGCGTAATCGTCCTGTCGCGCAATTTGCGCAAAGCGTCCCAAATCCGCTTCAGGACCAACGGCGACGACCTGCTCGGCTTCGAACAGCGCAACCCGGAACTCGCCGAAGCCGTCAAGACCATACTCCGCTCGTACGGCGGCGTTTTTACCCAATATGTCGAAATCAGCGAACGGACGCTGGCAGACCGGCTTGGCATCTCAGAACCTGAAACCGTGCAGCTGCTGCAATTGCTTCGGCAAAACGGCGTCATCTATTACAGCCAACAAAGCGACATCCCCCTCATCGTCTTCATGCAGGACCGTCTCCCGTCGGACCGCATCTATTTCGACCCGAAGATTTACGAAGAACGGAAGAATCGTACATTGCTCCGGATGCAGTCAATGGTCAACTACGTCACAGCCACCGACACTTGCCGCAGCCAGTTGCTGCTCGCCTACTTCGGCGAAAAGCAGAGCGCGCCTTGCGGCGAATGTGACGTATGCCGCAAGGCGCGCGTCACACGCCCCATTGTCCGACAGATCGCCGAACAGATCAAAGCGCTCTCCGCACAAGGTCTCTCAGAAAAGGAAATGCTGCACCGACTTGCCATGACCTACGACGAACAGACCGTCACCGACACCATGCGCAAACTCATCGACCTTAACGGCAAACTGTGACCATTACGGCAAAACGGCTTACTGCCATAATTGACTTGAAAGGGAAGCCGCTTGCCAGCTGGAGCGTATTAACCGCATGACATACTGAATCACATTGTTTACTATTGGTGTCCGCTAAAACTATTTGAGCATAAAAAAGTCCGGATCCCTTACTTGGAATTCCTTTTATTTGCTTCAAATTGTTTTAATGAATTTATCATTTGGCTTGCAACTGCTTTTATTACAGGCACAGCTACAGAATTACCAGTCTGATGTTTTATTTGGCTATATGAAACGACTATTTTAAAGTCATCAGGAAATCCCTGTATTCGTAACATTTCCCTCTCTGTCGGTCTACGCTCGTCATTGATGAGTATATAATTTGCAGATGCACCCGCCCTTAAACATGAAGAATATGGATGAGGGGTGATATTCCCAGCCATATTTTCATGAGAAATATATGGTTTAGGATAGTTTGGGGCCTTTAGGCGCATAAGTCGGGATTCTCTTATTCTATCCTTTACATAATATTTTTCATCGACATTGACTTCGAGGATGTCTTTCAGAGTTCTTCTGCATGAAACAGGAACAGGGTCCGGGAAAGAAAAAAAGACATTGTCCTTAAAACCGACAATAATAATTCTCTCCCTCTTCTGAGGAACGCCATAATCCAAGGCATTTAACACTTTGGCATACACCGAATAACCTAAAGCCTCTAAATGTGTTCTGATCACTTTGAATGTATTTCCCTTATCATGTGCGGTTAGATTTCGTACATTTTCCAACATAAAGGCTTTTGGTCTTTTTTCTTTTAAAATTCTTTCAATTTCAAAGAAAAGAGTACCGCAAGTTTCATTTTCAAACCCCTCTTTCTTCCCTATAATAGAGAAGGCCTGACAAGGGAAACCTCCAAGGAGAATGTCAAAATCAGGAATATCTTTTGCCTTAATTTTTGTTATATCTCCAGATGGGCGTTCTCCAAAGTTTGCTTCATAAGTTTTACAGGCGTTCTCATCAAATTCAGATGAAAACACGCAATGCCCACCAACAGATTCGAATCCCAATCTGATGCCACCGATACCAGCAAATAAATCTATAAAACTAAAGTTGTTCCAGTTCATGTACTTTTTCGTAATGTGTACTTTGTCCCGTATAGATTCAAGTGGCAAAATTATAAAAAACAATAGAACTGTTTTACATAAAAAACCAGTCCTTTTGCTGCGGACTATCGTCCCCTTGGGCCGTATCTCTCGGCATATTGGAGACGTTGAACAGATATACATCCATGACTTTCTGCACAGCCCCCTGAACCGCAAGATTATTGCCATCAAGCTGTTGCCAGAACGAAGCGAGGAACTGCGCAACAAGCACGAGGGCATGACTGTCAATAATGTGTCCGCACCTGTCAGTATGCTTCATCTTCCTGTTTCGTCATTTCGGCGGCTGTTTCAGACGCTTCAGTATTGTTTTTCCCTTCCAGACCGCATGCTGGCACTACTTTTGCCGCGTCTGAACAATCTAAAAAAACAACATTCTGACATGAGATTACAAAACGCATTCATAACCGTTATCATCCTGACCATCATCCCATTCTGCAATATCAATGCCCAACAGACGCTCACGCTTGACGACTGCCGTCAGATGGCGCTGTCCTCAAACAACAGTCTGAAGAACACGAAAGAAAAGACATACGAAGCCGAGGCGCTGCGCAAGGCCGCACTGGCGCAGTTCTTTCCCAAACTGTCTGCCAACGGCACCTACCAATGGAATCAGAAAAGCCTATCGCTGCTGAGCGACTCGCAGCGCGACGCCATCAACAGCATGGGCACTACGGCGATGGCGCAGGTGACGCCCGCTCTGGAGAACCTGGCCACGCAACTGATGCAGACAGACCCTCAACTGGCAGTGGCGCTGCTGCAATCGCTCGGGGGCGTTGACGTGGCCGGCGACCTTAACAGTGTGGGGCAGCAAATCACAGACGCTTTCGACATTGATATGACCAACGTCTTTGCCGGTGCGGTAACCGTGTCAGAGCCTCTCTATATGGGCGGAAAGATCAGAGCATTGTACAAAACGGCCAAACTCTCGTCTGAAGCTGCCGGCATCCAGTACGACAAGCGGCGCGAAGAGGTGCTCACCTCGGTGGACGAGGCCTATTGGCGCGTAATCTCACTGCAGCACAAGCAGAAACTGGCACAGCAGTATTGCGACCTGCTTGTGCGCCTGAACAACGATGTGGATGCCATGCTGGAAGAGGAAGTGGCAACCCAAGGGGATGTGGCCCGGGTGCGGGTGAAACTTAACGAGGCCCAGATGTCGCTGACGCGCGCCAACAACGGCGTGGCGCTCGCCCGTATGGCACTGTTCCAACTGTGCGGCCTCGACCTGTCGAGCAACGCCCAACTGGAAGAGCCCGAAACCCTCTCTATGCACCAGGCTCTTGACACGCTAAACATGCAGCAAATCTGGGACAGCCGCAAAGACATCCGGCTGCTGGAACTCAGTCGCGGCGTAGCTCGTGCCAACACCAAAATGGCCGTTTCGGGGCTGCTTCCTAACGTGGCCGTGACGGGTTCGTACCTTGTAAGCAATCCGAACCTCTTCAACGGCTATGCCAACAAGTTCGGCGGCATGTTCACCGCCGGCGTCGCCGTAAACATACCTTTGTGCCACGCAGGTGACTTCTATACGGTGAAGGCCGCCAAACACCGTCAGCACGAGGTGGAATACCAAATTGAGGAGGCGCGCAACCTTGTTCGGCTGCAGGTTAACAAACTGAACTACGAACTGGAAGAGGCCAACCATAAACTCGTCCAGACGCAAAGCAACCTCATCAATGCTGAAGAGAACCTGAAACTCGCCGACGAGTCTTTCAAGGCCGGGCTCATCAGCAGCAACGACCTGATGGCGGCCCAGACAGCTTGGTTGTCAGCAAAGTCGGACCTTATAGAAGCAGAAATCGAGATACAGATGGACTACATTTACCTCAAGCAGGCTATCGGCCAATAGACCGCGGGCTTCTATGCCATTACAGCATTCAAAAGAAAAGCAAGAAAGAAAAACACATAATAATCGAGAAAGGAAAAGATGAAAAAGAGTGACAGAAACTTATGGATTGGCATCGGCGTCGTCATCGCCGTTGTAGTAGTCGTAGCCGTCATTGGCATCGTGGCATTGCGGCCGGAGCCGGAAATGATCATGGGCGAGGTTGCCGCCACAGAGTACCGTGTGTTGAACAAAGTGCCGGGGCGGCTGGACACTTTCTATGTGCAGGAGGGGCAGCAGGTGAAAGCGGGCGACACCTTGGCCTATGTGAGCAGCCCGGAGGTTTCGGCAAAGTTGGCGCAGGCGCAGGCAGCGCGTTCTGCCGCATCTGCGCAGAGCAGCAAAGCAAAGAACGGTGCACGGCAGCAGCAGATAATGTCAGCCTACGAGATGTGGCAGAAAGCCGAGGCAGGCGTTGACATTGCCCAAAAATCGTATGACCGTGTGCAGGCTCTGTTTGACAAAAAGGTAGTGTCGGCACAGAAGCGCGACGAGGCCGAGGCACAGTACAAGGTTGCCGTTGCCACTGCCAATGCCGCCCGTCAGCAGTACGAGATGGCCAAAGAGGGGGCGCAGCAGGAGGACAAACTGGCTGCCAACGCTCTTGTGGCGCAGGCCAACGGTGCCGTCTCGGAGGTGCAGTCGTACCTCAACGACCGTTATCTTGTGGCTCCGTGCAACGGCGAAATCGCCCAGATTTACCCCAAGCGGAGCGAACTGCTGAGCACCGGGTCGCCCGTGCTCTCCGTGCTCGACATGAGCGACGTGTGGTTCACGTTCAGCGTCCGCGAAGACCTGCTCAACGGGCTGACAGTAGGCACTGAGGCAACGGTTACCATACCGGCATTAGGCGAGCAGACCTACAAGGCCCGCGTCACCAGCGTACGGGCAATGGCCTCCTATGCCACCTGGCGTGCCACAAAGACCAACGGCCAATACGACGTGAAAAGCTTTGACGTAAAACTCGTCCCGACGGAAAAGATCGCCGGTCTGCGTCCGGGCATGTCTGTAATTATCAAAACACAAGAATAACAAAGGGGCTTTCCTTTCCGCAGCGATGAAAAATCTTCGGGCATCTTTTGAACGGGAAACAGGCAGAATAAAGGCGCGTCCGCGCTATCTGCTCCTGATGACGGCAGGCATTGTTTTCAGCTATGTCTTCTTCTTGACCCTGATGGGCGAAGGTCAGCCCGGGCGGCTTCCCGTCGCCATTGTTGACCAGGACGGCAGTTATGTGTCGCGGCAGCTGTGCCACGAGATCAACGCCACGCAAGGAGTCCAGGTAGTAGCCGTGTACAACCAGCACCAAGAGGCGCGTGAGGCCATGCAACGGCAAGAAATCTATGCCTTTCTGGAGATCCCTGCCAATACCTACTCCGAGATCCTGAGCTTCAAGGCACCGCACCTCGCGCTCTACAGCAACAACGCCTATTTGCTGCCCGGCTCTCTGAGCTACAAGACCTTGAGCACCGTCTGCAAACTCGCCTCCGGTGCCATGCAACGCGAGATTCTCCGCAAGAAAGGCTGCTCTGAAGAGCAGATCATGGGCATCATTCAGCCTATCGAACTCGACACGCACCTCATCGGCAATCCGTGGGGCAGTTACCAGCCTTACATTCTCACCACCATCCTTCCCGGCATTGTCGGGCTTATGGCTCTGCTGCTCTCCGTGTTCGTGATAGGACAGGAATACAAAGACGGCACCGTGCGCGACTGGCTGTTGGCTGCCAACGGTGACATCATGGCTGCCGTGGCCGGCAAAATGCTCCCCTACACGGTTTGGTTCTTCCTGTCAGGTCTCATCGGCAACATTGTCATGTTCGGCCCTTGCCACTACACCATGGAGGGAAGCTTCATCGCACTGACCATAACTTTGCTGCTCTTCATCATTGCCTTGCAGTCGATGGCCGTACTGCTTGCCGGGCTGTTGCCCGACCAGCACATCTCGGTCTGCATTGCCGCCATCTACGGTGCGCTTTCATTCTCCATGTCCGGATTCTCGTATCCCGTGAGCAACATGCCGCCGGCATTGCAGTCTTTCAGTTATCTGTTCCCGTTACGTCACTATTATCTTGTTTACGCCGATGTGTCCCTGTTTGGCAGCACACTCCATCAATACTGGCCACATCTCTGCATGCTCATACTCTTCCTGCTGCCGGGACTTATCGGTTGTAAACTCATATCCGCAAAAGCGTCTTCTATGCAGCAAGTCTCCGGGCGGGAGGGTGCCGCGCCGGAAGGGCTGACCCGCTAAAAATGCATTGCCATGTCAAAACTGAGAAAAAGGATACAAAACAAGTTGAAAGACATCTGGGATGTCTTCACCATTGAGCTTTACCGCATCTTCACCGACGGCGGCGTAATCTTGATATTCTTCATCGCCACGCTGCTCTATCCGCTCATATTCGGGTCCATCTACAAGCACGAGTGCGTGCGCAACCTGCCCGTCGCCGTGGTGGATGATGCACAATGTGAAGAGTCGGAGCGTTTCATCCACAAGATGGATGCCACCCCCGAGATCAACGTCAACTACCGGTGCAGTTCCATGCCAGAGGCGGAGCGGCTGATGAGGGAGCGACGCGTCAACGGCATCGTCTATTTCCCGGACGACTACGGCATACGCCTTGCCAAAGGGGAGCAGGCACGGATAGGGCTCTTCTGCGACATGAGCAGCTTTCTCTACTACCGGAGCATCCTGACCGGGGCCTCGTCAACCATGTTGGACGAGATGAAGAAGATACAGTTGGACCGCTATTCCGGGCAGGGCATCACCGGCATCGATGCGGACGAGCAGGTGACTCCGATTGCATACGACGATGTCAAGCTTTTCGCTCCCGCCGGCGGTTTCACCAGTTTCCTGTTGCCGGCCTTGCTCGTGCTGGTCATTCACCAGACCCTCTTTCTGGGCATCGGCATCCTGTACGGCACGGCACACGAATGCGGCAAAGGGGCAGGACTGCCGCTGCGCCTTCGCGGGAAGAGTGTCAACAGAGTGACCATAGGGCGCGGCATGGCCTACTTTGTAATCTATGTGCCCCTCGTGGCCATCGACCTTGTGCTGCTGCCGCGGCTGTTCGGGCTGCCGCACATAGGCACGCTGCGCAACAACATCCTCTTCCTGTTGCCCTTCATGTTGGCCACCATCGGCTTCTGCATGACCGTCTGCTCTTTTGTCCGGAACCGCGACACGGGCATCATCACCTGCATGTTCTTCAGCGTCATCCTGCTATTCTTGTCAGGAACGGTCTGGCCACAAGGCAGCATGCCGGCAATCTGGCGGCTCTTTTCCTACCTGTTCCCTTCTACGCACGGCATACAAGGCTTCATCCGCATCAACACGATGGGCGCGCAACTCAATCAAGTGCGCTTCGAATACATTGCGCTGTGGATACAGACTGCCGTCTATTTTGTCACCACTTGCCTGCTTTTCCGCCTTTCGCTGTCGCCAAAAAGCAAAACGGCAAAACAAATCCGGACGAATACCGTTTAGATGCACCTCATTTTGTGTATTTTTGCCTCGATTTTTGATAATTCATGAAACACCATTCCGTCAAAGGGACACACATCGGCGATCTGCAGACAAGGGCCGTAAAGCTAATGCAGCCTTTCACCCTCAAGAACGCCTTGTTGCTATCTGTGCCGCTTGGAGGCATTCTCACCTGCATCATCCTCATCGGAAACCTGAATGTCACCACCTGGACCATCAGCCCCAAATTCCATGTCATCCTGACGCTGCTCTGCAACTGCCTGCTCTTCTTTGTCTTGTTTCTCTACGTCTTCAGCATCATCAGGCGCCCTTTGCCGGCTGTAAAGCGGTACGTGCTCATCTTCATAGGCGCGCTTGCCATTGCCGTCACCTTCCCGCTGCTGTCGTACCTCATACAATGGCTCATCTACCGCGACTTTCTCCTGTCGGAATGGTTCAGCCTCAATGCCATCAAAGACTCAGCCATCGCGCTGACCGCCGTATTGGCCACCCTTTTCATCTACAACCTCAGCCGTCAGCATCAGATTCTGATTGAAAACGAGCACTTGCAGACCGAGAACCTGCTCATCCGTTACGAGACACTGCTCGGACAAATAGACCCGCACTTTCTCTTCAACTCCCTCAACACCTTGAGCGGACTCATAGAACCCGGCAATGAGCGTGCACAGCAGTACCTGCAGCAAATGGCCGCCATATACCGCTATGTTATGCAGCAGAACAAGTTGGCACGGCTGTCTGACGAAATAGCCTTTTCAGAATCCTACATTGAGATGATGAAGATACGTTACGGCGCATGCCTCTCTTTCAACATCAGCATTCCTGAACAGCTGCTCTCCTATTATGTTGTGCCCATCAGCCTGCAGTTGCTCATCGAGAACGCACTCAAACACAATATTGTCAGTGACCGTCATCCGATGACCGTCACCATTGACACGGACGAGGGCTTCCGGCTGCGCGTCAGCAACCCCAAGCAGACCAAGATCGGCGAAACACAGTCGAGCGGCATCGGTCTCGCCAACCTGGAGAAACGCTATCGCCTGCTTTTCCACGAACGCATCATGACAAGTGTAACCGACACACACTTTACCGTCTCCATACCGCTGATTGCCCCCGACAAGGCCAAAGAGACCATCGCCAAACTGCTGCAGACGGAACAACAAGAAGCAAACCCTACAAACGCACCATTGTCATGAAGAAAGTAGTCATCATTGAGGATGAAATCATTGCCGCACAGAACCTTAAGGGCATGCTTGCAGACACAATGCCTGAAGCCGGAGTGCTTGCCGTGCTCCGCAGCATAGAAGAAAGCGTGGAATGGTTCCGGCTAAACAGCACCCCCGACCTCGTGTTTATGGACATCCACCTCGCCGACGGCTCAGCATTCCACATCTTCGACAAAGTCAGCATCAACTGCCCCATCATCTTCACTACTGCCTACGACCAGTATGCCTTACAGGCCTTTCAGGTGAACGGCATCGACTATCTGCTCAAGCCCATTGACAAGGCACGGCTCAAGCAGGCAATTGACAAACTGAACCTGCTGCACCACGAGAACTCAGCCAACAGAGAAGAGCGCAAACAGATGGAGACGCTGCTTGAAATGCTGCGGCAAGAGCACCGCACCTACAAATCCTGCTTTCTTGTGCCTGTAAAAGACAAACTCATGCCCTTGCCCATACAGGAAATTGCCTGCTTTTATGTGGAAGACAAAGTGACAAGAGTGCTTGCCACTGACGGGCGCGCCTTCATCTTCGACAAGCCGCTCGACCTCCTTATGGAGCAACTCTCGCCGCAGACATTCTTCCGGGCCAACCGGCAATACATCGTAGCGCGCCATGCCATTGCCGACATTGCCGTATGGTTTGGCGGCAAAATCCGGTTGACATTAGCCGTGCCGAATGCGGAAAAAATAGTCATCAGCAAAGCGCGCGTGCCGGAATTCAAAGCATGGTTTACGCAATAAGCGCTTATATGCCATCTTTATAATTGCTACTTTGCAAAAAAGTAATCGCTCATCACCACACGCAGCATAATGCCGTAACTAAGAGAGAACTTATTGTCGCCGCCCTTGTTCTTGCCCTCATAGAGGCCTGTGCGGGCAAATGCGGCATAAAAAGTAGGGTCAAGCGACACGCTCCTGCCGCACACCAGCTTAAGTCCTGCCGCCGCGGAGAAGCCGTAGCCGGGACCGCCATATACAATATTATTGTATGCCTGTGCGCCCGGGTAATAGCCCTCGCCGTTATAGGGGTCGAGCAGCGTATAGCTGTTGCCCACGCTCTTGTTGTTCTGATCAAGCAGAACTGCATCGAACGATTTGACTTTAGCGTAGTTGAACTGCACGCCCGCCTCCACAAAGGGCTTCACAACCGGGTGGACACGGCTGAAGAGGTACGACACGGAGAGGTCGAACATGGAGCGGTCTTCCTTGCCCGCCAGCGCCACCACGGGTTGCCGTACCATATTGCCCGACGGGGCATTGGAACTCAGCAGTATTTGCGTTGTTGCCTTAAGCTGGCTATATTGGTACGAGAGCGACATGCCCCAGCCATTGCCGAACTTGTAGCGTGCCGCCAGTCCCACAACGGTACGGAAACTGTAGTGCATATTCCAGTCCATATCGGAGGGGTCGTTGTAAGTGAGTTCGTCGCCGATGCTGATATAGGGGTAATTTTCAACCACCATACGCTGCCACTCCTCGCGCCAATACTGGTTCGTGAAGATATAGTCGATATTACACTCGTTGAGATTGCTGCCGTTGTAATAGTTGGCGTTGAAAGTGCTGCCCGTAAACATACCGGCGGCGATATGGAAATCAAATCCGCGGTCGGGCCATGTCGTGTCTGCCGGCGACACGGTGCGGCTGCTGCCCTGCGCGAGGGTCAGCAGCGGCATTGCCAGCGTCAGAAGTATGGCTGCAAACCTTTTCATGGCTACAGGTGGACGCAAGTTCCGTATGCGTCCGCTGCTGCTTCCATAATGGCTTCCGACATTGTAGGATGCGGGAATACGGCGTTGATGATGTCGTGTCCGGTAACATGTTTGCGGCGTGCCATCACGGCCCCGCCGATCATTTCCGTCACATTGTCGCCGATGAGGTGGCAGCCGAGCCACTCGCCCGTCTGCTTGTCAAAGATCACCTTCACCATGCCGTCACGGTTCCCGGAGGCGGTAGCCTTTCCGGAAGCCGTGAACGGAAACTTGCCCACCTGAATGTCTCTGCCCTGCTCTTTGCAGGCTCTTTCGGTAAGGCCTACGGAGGCTATCTCTGGTGCAGTATAGGTGCAACCCGGGATATTGCCGTAGTCAACGGGCTCGGGGTTGAGGCCGGCGATGTGCTCAATGCAGACCTCTGCCTCGTGCGAGGCCACGTGTGCCAAAGCCGGGCCGTGGACTATGTCGCCTATGGCATAGACACCCTCCTCATTCGTTCGGTAATAGTCGTCCACCATCACCTTGCCGCGTTCCACCCGGATGCCGCACTCCTCGAGGCCGATGCCTTCGATGTTTGCGGCCACGCCCACTGCCGAGAGCACAATGTCGCACTCCAGTTCAGTAACTTTCTCCTTGGCGTCTTTGACCGTCACCTTGCAGCGGTCGTTTTCCACCTCCACTTTCTCCACAGAAGCGGAGGTCATCGTCTTTATGCCTGCCTTGCGGAAACAGCGGGCCAGCGTGGCGGCTATATCGTCGTCCTCCACAGGGACCAGGCGGGGCATATATTCCACTATCGTAACCTTGGTGCCCATAGAGGCATAAAAGAAAGCCAGTTCGCTGCCAATGGCGCCAGAGCCCATCACCACCATCGTCTCGGGGAGGACGGGCAGAGTCAAAGCCTCGCGGTAGCCGATGACGTGCTTGCCGTCTTGCGGCACGTTTGGCAGACTGCGCGAACGCGCGCCCGTAGCCAACACGATATGTTTGGCCTCACAGATCTGCTGTGTGCCATCGGCGGCAGTCACCTCAACTTTGCCGTTGCCTGCAAGCTTGCCGAACCCGGCGATGACTTCCACATTGTACTTCTTGAGCAGAAACTGCACGCCGCGGCTCATCGTTTCCGCCACCCCGCGGCTGCGTTTCACCACAGCCTCAAAGTCGGGTTTTACCTCACCGGAAACCTGCACGCCATAGTCGGCGGCATGCTGCATATAGCGGTACACCTGCGCCGATTTGAGCAACGCCTTTGTAGGAATGCAGCCCCAGTTGAGGCAGATGCCGCCCACTTCGGCACGTTCCACCACGGCAGCTTTCATATTCAGTTTTGCGGCACGGATGGCGGCCACATAGCCCCCCGGTCCGCTTCCGATCACGATAACGTCGTATTGACCCATAATCTTGTCTTTTAATGATTTCTGTTATTGATGAATAGTCCTGTCTGAATCTCGCAGAAAGGTTGGCAAAAGTACAAAAATGTTTCGCAAACGGGACAGTCAGAACTTAGAACTTAGTTTTTAGAACTTGTAGGCATAACACTAATTCCAATTCCTAATTCCTAATTCCTAATTCTATAATTAAAAAAAACAGCATAAAAGATTACCATACGAAAAAAAAACTACTTTTGCGGCCACTTTGTATAAAGCAATACTATTATATCTAATTTGCGAAACTAATAATCTAATAATAATCACTATGAAGCATTTAAAGACATTTTTATGCAGCGGACTGACAGTCTGCTGCTTGGCGTTTTTTGCAGTGGGGAGTGTCTCCGCGCAGAACACCCAAACAAAAACTTTCACTTCCAGCACTACGTGGAATGTTCCGGCCAACGTGAGTTCCGTCACCATTGAGTGTTGGGGCGGCGGCGGCAAAGGCTCCGACATACCAGCCATCAGCATTACTGGCGGCGGTGGCGGTGGCGGCGGCGCATACGCCAAGTCAACCGTCAACGTAACCCCGGGCGAAAGCCTCACGATAACGGTAGGCGAACAAGGCGGTACCAGCCAAGTGGTCGGCCACGGCAGCACACTTGTGAAAGCTGTGGGCGGCAGCAACGGCTCGAACACTACGGGCGGCAAGGGCGGACAAGCCTCTGCCTGCATAGGCTCAGTGAAGTACAGCGGCGGTGACGGCGGTGACGGCGGCGGCGGCTGGGTCAAATTATTATATAAAGCCGGTTCCGGCGGCGGCGGCGCAGCAGCTGGCGCTAACGGCAACGGCAGCAACGGCGGCAACGGCTCGAAAAACGGCGCAGGCGCAGCCGGCACTACTGCAAGCCCTAACAGCGGCAACGGAGGGGCTGGCCAGTATAACGAAATCGCTAACGGCAATGCCGGCAGCAACTACGGCGGTGGCGGCAGCGGCGCTTTGGGAATGTCAGTAACCGGCGGTGCGGGCGCACAGGGTTATGTCTGCATCACCTACACCAGCATCTGCTCTGCCGTAAATGCCGGCGCCATTGCAGCCAACAGTTGGTCATGCACTGCTACCGACACTATAGCAACCATCTCCAACACCACGGCTGGCGTGCCCGCAGGCGGCACCTACTCTTGGCGCAACGGCACTGCCGACATCACCGGCGCCAATGCCGAGTACTATACCGCTAACGCCTCAGGGTCATACTCCCGCGGCTATACCTACCCCGGCTGCACTACCCAATACACATCAGCCGTGACATTGACAGAACCTGGCTCTGTCGATCCGGGCAGCATCAGCTATTCTGGAGATAATCCCGTGTTAGTATGTTTAGGCAACTCTCACGAAGTCTCCATTACGGCCAACACCTCCCGCACCGAAACCATCAACTGGCAGAAGAGAACGGGCACAGCCGAATGGACAACCATTTCCACCGGCAACAACTACACCGAAAACCTCACAAATGTGACGGAAGATGTGGAATACCGCTTCTACATCACCATCGGCACAAACTGCGACATTTACTCTAACAACACCTATAAGGTGAAGGCGCAAGCCCTGCCTGAAGTCACACTGACCGTTACAGAGGGCAGCTGCCCGACAGGAAACTTCACCGTAGTCGCTACGGTTGGGGAGGATCCTTCCAGCGGCAATCCCACTTACAGTTGGGAATGCGGCACGGAGACCTCCACAACTAACACGCTGACGTTTGCAGCCACTTGCGGCACCGAATACAATTACAGCTGTACCGTCACCAGCGGCAATACAGGATGCCAGAAAACAATGAGCGGATCCTTTACATACGCTACTACAACTACGAAACCTGTGTCTTCCTACTATTCTGCCATCGGCAATACAGAAACCATCGATGCCACCATTGAAACCGGCTGCAAGAACACCATGCCCGACGTGCTGACGTACGTAGCAAGCAAGTTTGCGTACCCGGAGGGAACAATGCCAGGTTGCACCGGCACTTTCACCGCAAACTACCCGGCCGGCGCCATTGTCCCGGCCGTTGGCGAGGAAATCACCAGCAACATCACCATTAACGGCATCACCGTAAGCGATGCCTGCGGCAACGTCTCTGACCAGACCATCAATATCACCGTGAATACTGTCACCGCATCTCACGTCAATATCACCTCTGACAAGTTTTACATCTGCAACGGAAACAGTGCCACGATGACCGCTAATGTCACCCCTGCCGGGAACTACACATACGAATGGACCCCCGACCTTGGCAATACTGCAAGCATTAAGGTCCCGTACAACACCACTGCCGCCAGCTATCTCGATTGGACAAGTGCCATTATTAAAGTTACGGTTACCGACGAACACGGATGCAGTGGCGGGAATTCCAAAACTATCCGTTTTGCACCGCTCGTCCCTGAATATGGCAATACAACGGAAACCATCTGCCCCACCACTACGGGCTACACTAAAAACTTCACTCCGTCGTCTGAATACTCGCCCAGTTTCAGCAGAGAATACACCTGGACAGTAAAGTCCAACCCGGACAATATTGCCGGCGCTGTGGACAACACCACGCGTGCCGCCGCATTCAGTGCAGCCAGCCTCACCAACAGCGGCCTGGCCTCCGCAACGGTAGTCTATACGGTAACGCCTTACCAAACGGGCACAGCGTCGGGCAATCCGTTCGACTGCACGGGCAACCCGTTCGAGTTTGCGCTCACCGTCAAGCCGAGCATCGCCAACGCTGGCGCACTCACCTACGATGATGCCGACGTGGTCGTCAACCTCTACTACGGCGCTTGCGACACGCTGCTCAACATCCTCGTTCCGGAGGTCAGCACGGCAATCTCGGAATATGCCAACAGCCTTGTCATCACCAACAATGTCAGCCCCGACAACGAAGGTGCGTTGTTGGGACGCCTCGTGCCCGGCACCAACGTCATCACCTGGAAGGTGACCGACCCTTGCGGCAACTTCGTCACCTTCGACAAGAAATACATCATCAACTACCCTGTCTGCGGCAGCGGGCTCACCGCCACCGACGTTGACGGCAACGTTTATGAGACCGTCCGCATAGGCTGCGAGTGCTGGACCAAGAGCAACCTCAAGTCCACCAAGTACAGCAACGGCGCAGAAGTTCCGTTCGCTATGGGTTACACCAGCAACGACTACCCGAATGCCGATGCGAACATCGCCAACTTCGGACGCCTCTACACCTGGTACTCTGCCGTCAACGTGCCCGAGGGCGACAATGCAGCTGCGCCTGTCACCACCACAGACCCCGTGAGCGGAATCACCTACGTGCAGGGCGTTTGTCCTGAGGGCTGGGCGTTGCCGTCAACGCATAATATGCGAAGCATGACTGACCTTGCCGCCGGCATGGATGCGCTGAAGAGCACAGACGAGTCGAAGTGGCTGCCAGGTAAGACCGGCACCGATGCCTTGGGCTTCAGCGCCGTGGCTGCCGGCTACTACGACACCTTCACGGGCAAGTTTATGGATCTGTTGGGAGAGGTATTCTTCTGGTCGCATGACGTCCACACCGCCACCGAAGCTTCCTGCCTCACCATCGCCCACTACTGCGAACAAGCCTTGTATCAAGACAAGTCAAAAGGCATGGGCTACAGCGTAAGATGCGTAAGAAGAGCCAACTAAAGACTTTTTCTCAACATAAAGCGAGAGGGGGGCGGCCAGTTGGCCGCCCCCCTCTCGCTTTATGTTGACAAGCCTTACACACCCCCTTGCTTTGTGTGGCAATTGTAAGGTTGCGTCTGCATCAATCCAGATTCTAAATAATTTTGAAATAATATGCTAATAAAAAGACAGAAAAAGTATTTTTGCGCGTTTTTTTGACATTGCTCAGAAAGAGCGAACTAGGCATTTACTGATATGATTAAATTTTGCGTCAAATTAGTGCAGCGTTGGCTGCCCGAGCCATTCATCTTTGCCATCATACTCACCCTTGTGGCTGCGTGCCTTGCGATTCCCATCTGCCATCAGACCCCCGTTGAGGTCATCGAGCATTGGGGCGGCGGCATTTGGAATCTGTTGGCATTTGCCATGCAGATGGCCTTAGTGTTAGTCTGCGGTTCCACGTTGGCAGCGGCGCCTGCCGTCAAAAGGGAATCAGTGTGCTGGCTGGCATTCCCAAGACCCCATCGGCGGCCATTGCGTTGGTGACGGCAGTTTCGGCCGTAGCCTGCTGGCTCAATTGGGGCTTCGGGCTCATCGTGGGTGTCATCTTCGCCAAAGAGATAGCCCGCCGTATGCCGGGGGTTGACTACCGGCTGCTGATAGCCTCGGCATACAGCGGCTTTGTGGTGTGGCATCTGGTCTGTCGGGCTCCATTCCGCTTACTATGGCCACTCCGGGCGAGGCGCTCACCAAGGCCACCAACGGTGTGCTCACCAGTCCGGTGCCGGTGTCGCAAACCATCTTAGACCCTCACAACTTAATCATCGTGGCATTGGTCATTGTGGCCATCGTCGTCACCAATACCCTGATGCATCCCAAGCAAGATGTGGTAACGGTAAACCCCGCCTTGCTGGAAGAGGAGAATGTGGTTGAGACAAAGCCCGACAAGGCGGGCTTCACCCCGGCGCAGCGCATGGAGCACTCCAAAGTACTGGCTTGGATTGTAGCGTTGGCAGGCTTCAGCTATCTGGTCATTCATCTGGGCTTCCGCGGCGGCTCGTTCGACTTAGGCAGTGTCATTATGCTCTTCTTGTTTTTAGGCATCTTGCTGCATGGCACACCGTTGGCATACGTACAAGCTTTCACGCGGGCGGCTTCTGGCGCATCGGGCATCATCTTGCAGTTCCCGTTCTATGCCGGCATCATGGGCATCATCACAGGTGTCGGGGCGAGCGGAATCTGCTTCGGCACCGTCATCAGCAATGCCTGCATCTCCATCTCCACCCCTGCCACCTATCCGTTGCTCACTTTCATCTGTGCAGCCGTGCTCAACATGTTCGTGCCGTCAGGCGGCGGGCACTGGGCCATCCAAGCGCCCATCATATTTGCAGCGGGCGCCAATCTGGGCGTTGACCCTGGACTCACAGGCATAGCCATCGCCTGGGGTGATGCCTGGACCAACCTCATCCAGCCGTTCTGGGCCATCCCGGCTCTGGCCATCGCCAAACTCGACGCCAAGGACATTATGGGGTTCTGCCTTATCGACCTCCTCGTCACGGGCATCATCATCTGCGCCGGTCTGGTCATCTGGGCACTGTAACCGAATGTGAAAAAAACGAGAAACGGGAGTTTAAGACTCTTTTCGTCCGGCGCACAATGTCAGGGCAGACTTAAGTTGTAAGATAGGTCAATTAAGCGTAACGCTCTACATTCTAATTTCTGAAACCTGTTTCGTGCTCATCATCAATTATCCTGAACCTTATAATTGGTAAATCTCTATAGACACCATTTTTTTGCGTAATCAACGAACAAAAAACAATTCTCACCTCACGCCTTACGCCATCTCCTCTTCCGCTTTCATCTCTTCTTTAACTTTTTTGCCGACGAAGTTCCAGTATGGGATTTTTAGCAGCGTTGATCGGACAGGCTGCACGTTCCAGAGCAAAAAAACAAACAGCACCGCCATGCCCGCAAGACAAGCCGAACCGAAAAGATGCTTTACACTTATCATCAATGCCTGAACTGCATCGTATGGGAGCCCGCGCGCCAGATTGTCGCAGATGCTGTAACGCAAATGCCGGCTGTAAATCCCAGAGAAGATGGTCTCTGCCACCCCGTTGCGTACAAGTCCTGTCATTGTCAGCCCCGTAAAGAAGTACTTGAAATCCATCATCTCTTCCAGACAGATGGTGAGGGCCGTAAAAAAGATGGCAATGCCGAAGGTGCGTACAAATGAAGGCAGATAGAGCATCTCGATGTTGAGTCCCGGAAAAATCAGAAAGTACATCAGCACCTCGTAACCCACCAGCGTGGCACAGCCTATGGTGAGCAATGTGGTGAACTTTTTCTTCCATATATGACACCACAACAGTACAAAGAGGCATCCGCAAATGGTGCCGAGCCACTCCATAATGTTGAGCACGACCGTAGTGGTGGCGCCGTATTGGAGCACTCGCCCCACAAAGGCATTCTGCATCACCTTTGGGGTGGCGCTGATGAGTTCCATCACGACAAACAGTAACAGCAACGGCAGCAACTTCTTGATTTTCCAGGCTTCTTTAGCTATGAACGGATGCCTGATGTGCAACATCCGCTGTATGGCAAAACAGAGCGTCACCGGGACCATCAAGAGCACCGTACGCCACGTCTGCCCGTCCCACCAGTTGTAGAACTCGCCGTAGTTGAAGAGGAAAATGACCTCCAGCATAAGGGCTGACCAGAGCAGGCATCCCAGCCAGTCGAGGCTCACGAGCGGCAGCGGCTTCATAAAGCGGTAGTCGTGGGTAAGCAGCAGCACCAGCAGCACTATCACCAGCATAGTACCGCACATCAAATAGTGCACCGCATGCCAGCTTTGCAGCCAATAGGTAAGTTTGGTGGCCACCCACGGCGAAAGGCTCATGTTGCCGAGCACAAAACAGTAGAGCAACGGGAAAAAGATGGTGAAGTCGCGTTCGGGCGTCATCCATAGTTGTATGTTCGACATGCACTCGAAGGTGCCGCACAACTTGAAGAAACCGCAGAGGTAAGAAAGCACACAGAGCACCGGAAGGCTCTGCGTCAGTGTACAGAGATAGTTGCAAACGGCTATCACGGAAGCTGCGACAATGAGCAGTTGCCGGTTAGTGAACCTGAACTTGAAACGGAACAGGAACGGGAACGGCATGTTCACGCCCACAACGCCACAGAGGATGACCATCAACACATCCTCGCACATCAGACATGTGTCGCCCATCACTTGCGGCAATGTGCCGGCGTACATTCCGCCCGACATCTGGAACATGAAAGCGAACACGAGATAAATCCATGGCTGTATCTTGCGCGGCACAAAGTCGTTGAACATCGGCATGGCAAACGGTCTGTTAAGCGGCGGAGGTCCTGGCATGGTGTGATTATCTGCTATGATTGAAGGAATGGGCTATTTTTTCTTGACCTTGCACTCTACGTTGAGGCCTGCCTTGAGCTTCTCCACGTCCGCGGGTTTGTTGTCGGCGTTGAGGGTGATGCGTACCGGCACTCTCTGTTCCACCTTTACAAAGTTGCCTGTAGCGTTGTCGGCGGCCACGGAGGAATAGGCGGCGCCTGTGGCAGGGCTGAACGACTGCACAGTGCCGTTGAATACTACGCCGGGCAAGGCGTCAGCGGTAAAGCGCACATTGTCGCCGGCGGTGATGTTCTTGAGTTGAGTTTCGCGATAGTTGGCGATGACCCACACTTGGTCGTCATCAACGATGCGCGCCAACATCTGGCCGGGCTGTACGAGTTGACCCTCGTGGATTTCTTTTCTGCCCATCACGCCGTCGGCGGTGGCAACAATGGCGGTATAAGAGAGGTTCAGGAGGGCGAGGTTCACGGCGGCTTCCGCCACACTTACGCCTGCGGTGTTCTGGGTGAGAAGCTGCTGCTGCTCGTCCTTGACCAGCGCCGCCGACTGCCGGCTTGCAGAGGCTTGGGCATAGCGAGCCTTGGCGGCCTCAAACTTGGTCCTGGCATTGTCATACTGCTGGCGTGTCACTGCCCCTTTCTGCAACAGCGCCTCGTAACGTTCGTAGTCGTCTTGGGCATTCTGCATATTCACCTTCGCCTCCTCGATGCCCGCCGAAGCCACCTGCACGTTGCTGGCAGTGGTGTTCATACCGGCACTGATGGCTGAAGTGCCCGACTTGGAACCGCGCCAGGCGGCTTCGGCCTGCGCCAGCTGCAGACGGTATTCGGCATCCTCCAGCACCACCAAGGTGTCCCCTTTTTTCACATGCTGGTACTCCTCAAAGCGGATCTCCTTGATGAAACCCTGCACCCTTGTATGTATCGGGGTGATGTGACGCTGTACCTGCGCATCGTCGGTATATTCGCCGCCCCAATGCACCAAATTGCTGAACACATAGGCCACCGCCGCCACCAACAACACGATTATCACAACATTATAAACCCTCTTTGTTCTTTTCTTGTTCTTCATCCTCGCTTTTTTCCTGTTTTGCTTGTTTTTTTGTCAATGACTGCCTTTTCCGCTTACAACTCTCCTGCCACATACAAAATGTTATAATAGGTATAGGCGATGTTGATTCGGGCGTTCACCTCTTCCAGTTCTGCGCCAAGTTTTATGTTTGAGGCATCGAGCATATCTGTGATCAGGGCCAATTGCCCCAAATAGCGGTCATTGATCACTTGATAGTTCTGATTTGCCAAATCTACGTTCTTGAGACAAGTGTGCAATTCGGCAAAGGCCTGCCGGTGCAGAACATATGCCTGCTGCATCTCGTTGCTGACACTCTCTTTGGCAAGTTCGAGAGCCTCTTGGCTCTGCTGCACCTGCACCTTGGCCTTCCGGACGCTCCGAAGGCTCTTGTAGAGCGAACTGAACGA
Organism: Oscillospiraceae bacterium; assembly: GCA_963603365.1. GTDB lineage: Bacteria > Bacteroidota > Bacteroidia > Bacteroidales > WCHB1-69 > F23-D06. The sequence continues at coordinate 28,857 of CAVCMI010000020.1, read as the reverse complement.
GTAATTGACCCCGACACCGACATACCAGATGTTGAAATTGTTGTTTATAGGCGGAATGTCGTAGTTGTAAGGGCCGTAAAAATTGTCAGTTGCCACGGCAGACACCTTGGGCATCATCCCGCTTTTGGCCAACCTAAGTTGCTGGTCTGCTATGTGGGTAACTATTTCCGCCCGTTTCAACTGCAGAGACTGCCGGGCGGCCTGCTGCTGCAAGCCGCTTTCTGTCAGTGCCTCCGTGCCGGCTTTTTCGAGGTTTATGTCGGGCACGATTTCTGTAACCTCTATCCCGAGTGTCTGGCATAGTTGGTAGTTGGTAATCAGTTTCTGATCTTCGAGCTTCCGTTTTGCCAGTTGCAGTGACTCCATCTGCAGCTCATAGCGGGTCACGTCATTTTTCAAAGCCATGCCTTGTGCGAATTTGGCCTCTATGTCATCAATAAGCTTGGCTGTGAGCGCAATGTTGCTGTCATACACAATGATGCCGTTGGCAAGCCTATAAAGGTCAAGATATTGCCCTAACGCAATGAAACGCAGTTGGCTGCGGGTGAGTGCGGCGCTGTTTTCACTTTGTCTGTACTCCAACAGCGCAAGCCGGATGCCGGCATTGACGACACCGCCCGCATAAATCGTCTGCCGGGCTTCCAAGGCAAACGAGTTTCCAAAATGGGGAGACTCGAATGTCCGGGCATTGCGGAAGTTCCGTTCTGTCATCACCACATTGCCGTTATAACTGGCCGATAGCGAAAGGGACAAGTCGGGCAGACGTTCGCTTTTGGCTTCTTCAATGCCAAGCCTTGCCGACTCCACGCCGCTTTTCTGCACCGCCAACGCACGGCTTCCCTGCTCTACAAGACCGAAAAGTTCTTCTACTGTAATCCTACGCTGCGTCTGGGCGCCCATACTGCCGAACATCAACAGCAAGAGCACGACACACACCATTCTTCTGCTATTCATCTGTCTGTATTTGCCTTTTGTTTTGCGACGGCAAAAGTAGATTCTTTGCAAGAGATTGACATTGCACATATTGCTTTAAGAATGGGATTTTTGAGAACAAAAACAGACTTATAATCCGTAAAAAGGCGATATTTGCACCACATATCGGAACAATAGGAAAGCTTCAATGCGCAAATTGACAATCAAGGACATAGAGATGCAGCCGAGCCAAAGCGTCTCGCTGCGGGAGACCGACCTGAGCGAATGGCTGCCCGAATCGCTGGTTCTCGACTATGGTATGATCATGATATGCCGGAGCGGGAGCGTCACAATAGGGGTAAACTTCTCGCAATGGCAGTTGATGTCCGGATCGGTGCTCACTTTTTTTCCTAACGATGTCATCACCATAAAAGAGCGGAGCGATGATTTCAAAGCGGAGACATTGCGCTATGGCGCCTCGCTGCTGCGCGAAGCGAGCCTTCAACTGGAGCAGACCGTCTATTCCCGCCTCAAGGCCGACCGCTGCCGCAACGAAACGCCCGTGCTGACGTGTATCATCAACAGTATGTTCGGACTGCTGAAAATATACTTTGACCAGCCCGAGTGCATCTGCTTGGACCAACTTGTGTTGCTACAGCTCAAGGCCTTTTTCCTGGGGTTCCACGATTATCTGTACCGCAATCCTGACCAACAGAAAACGGAGAACGGCACTCCAAGAATGCGCGACCTTTTCAACCGATTTATGATGGAGATGGAAGCACGGCACCGCGAATGCCGCGATGTGAAATACTATGCCCAACGGATGAATATCACGCCCAAATACCTGAACACGATAGCCAACGCCATCACAGGACACTCCGCCAAAACGCTGATTGACCATTTTGTTGTGCTACAACTGAAACTCACGCTGAAAACCAGCGGCAAGTCCATCAAAGAGATTGCTTGGGACTATCATTTCTGCGACGATTCCTTCTTCTGCCGCTATTTCAAACAGCGCACAGGCATAACACCGCAGCAATTCCGCAAACAAGCTTTCTCAGAACGTTGAACTATTTATTAAAACGGAAAAGAAATCCTCATTGTCCATCAAGTCCGGTTTCTTGTTGTTTTACGGCACGGCGGCAGTGGACCGCTTGAGGGGGCTTCAAAAACACAGGAGGTGTTGCGTAGACAACGCAACACCTCCTGGATCATTCACGTTTTTGGTTACCGTTTGGCAAACGGCTTCACTGTCGTGCCCTTGTCGGTGACTACACGGACAAAGTAGATGCCAGAGGCCAGTTCTTGTACTTGCACAACTGCCCTGTGCCCATTAACCTGTTGCGTGTAGATCAGTTGGCCATAAGCATTGTACAATGCCATCTCTTCTATGATGCAATTGTCATTAGCAACCGTAACACTGCTGCTCGCAGGGTTGGGATACACCTTTGTCTGTTCCTGCACAAACTCAACTATCCCGTCGGGCAATGTGGTAAAGGCAACTATGTTGGAGGGGGTGCTCTCCGTATCATCGCAGACGGCAGTGACGTATGCCTCGTAGTTGCTCTCCGGCGCAAGGTCGGTGAGCGCATACGGCGACGGCATCGTGGTGCTCACCGTAGTCCAGACTTCCGTACCTTTTCTGAAATAAAGAGTCCAGCTGTCGGGGTCTCCCTGTTGTTCCCAGTTCAATGTCACGCTGTTTACGGCAATGTCTGACACGGCAAGGTTCTGCGGTGCGTGGCAGGTGTCCGGCACAACAACCGGGGGTGTCGTTTCCGTCAATGGTCCCGTCCACTCGCTGGTCTCAGTGCTGTCGCATACGGCTCGCACATAGAAGTCGTATGACGTGCCCGGCTGCAGGCCTGTCAGTGTGCAGGAGGTCTCCGCTGTCGTCCGCACTGTGCCCTGGCCCGGCACAAAGCCCTGCAGCCCGTATTCGACTTGCCATTCCGTGGCGTCGCCGGCTTCAGTCCACGAAACCCTCACACTGTCACCGGAAAGTACGGCGGCAGCAATGTCCGCAGGTGCGTGGCAGGTGTCCGGCACAACAACCGGGGGTGTCGTTTCCGTCAATGGTCCCGTCCACTCGCTGGTCTCAGTGCTGTCGCATACGGCTCGCACATAGAAGTCGTATGACGTGCCCGGCTGCAGGCCTGTCAGTGTGCAGGAGGTCTCCGCTGTCGTCCGCACTGTGCCCTGGCCCGGCACAAAGCCCTGCGGCCCGTATTCGACTTGCCATTCCGTGGCGTCGCCGACTTCAGCCCACCTGACTATGATGCTGTCAGTTCCGACAGCCGCTGCCATAAATCTTTCCGGGGCATAACATGGGGTAAGGGTTGTAAACGTGACCGGTGCGCTCCAGGCACTGACGTTTGTACTGCTGCAGATGGATTTCACATACATGTCATACGACGTGCCGGGATCCAGGTCTGTCAATATAAATGAACTGATGGTCTGAAGTGTATCCACTGCACCTGTTCCTTGCGTGAATCCATGCAAGCCGTACTCGACAATCCATTCCGTAGCGGTGCCGTTCTCTGTCCATTGGACAAGGACTGCATCTGTTGTGACGATGGCGGCGGTCACGTCAGTCGGGATGTGGCATTCCGGCTCTCTCAGGCGAACGACCACATTGTCGATGCCCACAAGATAATCCTGATTTCCCGCATCCATATTGTACCATCTGAAAGCCAGACGTTGCTGTGGAACAACCGGTATCGTTGAAAGGTCAACCGTCACGGTAGAGCCGGAGAGCGTGGGCGGGATTTGGCTGAACTCGACAAAAGTGTCGTTGTGCATATAGCCCACGGTGAGTTCGCCGGCAAGCGTATCCTCAAACCTGACATAAAACTCGAGTTCCAGCGTGTCAAGGTCATTGTAAAAACGAGGAAGCAGGGCTGTCTTGAGGTAACCCGTCTCTTGAGAGCCCGCCTTCATCACCAGCAGTTTTGTCGAGTCTGCAGACAACACACCCGACACGTCGGAAATCACAATAGGATAGACACTGACATCGTCGGATGCCACATCGCTGTATGACTCCCAACAGTCAGCCAGCAAATTCCGGACTGCATTAAAGTCTTCGTCGTAAGGTTGTGCTCTGGTTATCGTAAACGGGGCGCAGTCGGTGACTACCGTCCATGTGTCACTCCATTCGCTGGTATCTGTCTCGAAGCAGAAACTGCGCATCTTGATTTCGTAGTACGAGGAGGCGGCGAGGCCGTTCAGCACGATCCGGTTGTCAACCGTAGATACGGACGACCACGCATCGGAGCCCGTCGGACGGTAGGCTATCTCATAGTTCAAGGCTCTGCCGTTCCAAGAGAGCGAAAGGCTGGTGTCCGTTGCTGCAACCACGGCAAGGTCTGTCGGGGCTGTGCAGTCGTGCCTATAATCAACCACTATATCGTCAAGAATGGCCATATAGTCGAGGCTAAGGTTGGACATGATCAGCGCTATGAAGCCGCCGTTCCCGTTATATGCCTCCAAAGAAACTTCAAAAAACGGCGAGGAGGTTCCTTGATCGCCTAAATGAAAAGTGCGGACAGTGTCGATAATGACGAAGTTCCCGATTTCATACGGATTCTCCCCTACTGCCACCACACATTCCACGTCTGATTTATACCCTTCAAGGAAGAATGAAATCTGGAGTTCATTGAGGTTGACCCCGTCTTCTATTTCTGGGAGGATGATAAAGTTGTCGAGTCTCATTAGCAAACGTCCCCCATAGTATAATTCGGGCAGACTCGACACAGACCCGAACGTGCCAATTGTGATGCAGGGCGAAAGCGAACTGCAATTAAAGCCCTCTTCATAGGGGATAGAGACCATATCGCAACCCGTCCAAGCCGACACGCTTCTCGAATAAAGCGTATCCGTTCCGCAAATGGAGCCGATGCGGAACCAATAGTTGGAAGAACTGGCAAGGCTGTCCACCGTAAACAATGTGTCTTGCGTGCTGCCTGCAGTATGCCAGAGGCTGTCACCGCACCTCATGTATTCCACCGTCCAGAGCGTGTCCTGATATCCGGGCATCCAAACAAGGTCCACCGAATTGAGCGTGCTTTGCCGAGTCAGAGGCATCGGGGCTACACATGTAGGCTGAATGCAGTTTCCGTGAAAACGGATGTCCGGCAGAACGGTCGTTTCGAACCCGCTCACCGCGGATGGCGCAAGCGGATTGATGTTAGTATTGTCGGAATACCAACAAACGGCATTGGTTCCAAGCGACTGGTGGGCGCGCCAGCTAAAGGAACTATAACTACCTGTATTGTTGTCCACCGCTACCACCACATTGCTGCTTCCGTCATAGACAAACGGCGTGCTGAACGGTATGGTAACCCAACCTGCCGTAGAGATGTCAAGCGTGTAGTCGACTGCCTTCTGCTGGAGGTCGTCAACTGCGATATAGTCAGTTTTGCTGAGCGTTGTCCGGGAGGTGTGTCCCATATAAACATCAACCGTTCTCGACAATCTGCTACCATAATCCACATAGAATGAGATGCCTGTAATAGTATCCAGCCCGGCAAGTTCATCTGCGGAATAGATGATCTGAGAATAGCCGTAGTTGAAATTGCCGTTAAAGGGCAAATATGAAGTGTTCTCTGTTCCTGTTATCTGTCCGCATGCTGCTGTGCTGAAATAGAGGGTCTGCACTCGAGCCGTGTCACTGTCGCCAGCGCAGAGGTTGCGCAGGGATACGACATAAGAGGCACCGGCATCCAATCCTGTAAGGAATATGTAGTTTTCTTCCGTAGAGAGCGTTCTCCAGGTTGTGTCACCTTGGGCCTTATAGGATATAAGTACGGACGAAGAGGGGCGACCTACAAATTCATCGACAGTCCAGGTGACGAGGGCATTGTTGTAACTGACATCCGCCACGACAGCATCTTTCAATGGCGCGCAGCTGGGATCCGTCTCAAAGCTGACAATCGTGGCCACAGAAGTGTCTAACCCATAAGCACAGACCGTACGAACCGCAACAGAGTAGTACGAGCTGCTGGCAAGCCCGTCCAAAATGAAACTGTTCCTTGACGTAGTGTCCGTGGTCCAGTCATCTTCGTCATACATCTTGTAACTGATCAGCACACCGGTGGGTGCAAGACCCACTGTTTGGTCATATTGCCAGGCAATGTTGGCGCTGTTGTAACTGACGGCTGTTGTCCTTAAATCCTGCACTTTTGCGCAACTTACCGTGGTCTTGAAAGTGACATAGGAACTCCAACGCGTAGTGTCGGTGCCGGCAATGGTACGCACCCAAACATAATAGCGGGTGTCATCATTCAGTCCGGAGAGGTTTTTCACCGAATTTACGGACGTTACAATTACACCATTGTCAATGTAATTGTTCTTGCTATAAGCGATCTCGTAACTGTCCGCGTTTTCGCATGCAGTCCATTGAATTGTGGCGCTATTCCAGGTGATGTTGCTTGCCGACAAGCCACCGGGAATGAGGCAAGGCGGCATTTCGCCGACAAAAACATTGTCGAGATGCAAATCGTTGTCGCCTCCGTTGTAATAGCCGTCCAGTCCGGCCGACTCGCCATAGAATGCGATGCGCGCTGTCTGGCTGTCATATCCCGTCAATTGGATTTCGATCTGCTCGCCCACGGACGCGATGTTATTGAACGTATAGTTGCCGTTTCCTGTATTGTCCCAAATGACGGCATTTTCCCAATCCCATGTGGCGCCGTTGTCGGCAGATACCACCACCATGAAACGGTCGTCGTTCTGACGCGAGTTTGACTGTATCGGAGCGGCATAATTGTGTTGCGTCAAGGCAAGGTCAAACGAGAGATACGGACTTGTGAGCGTACTAAAGTCTATTTCAGGAGATACCAGCCAATAATAGGCGGCTCCCGATGACAGGTTCAGGGCAGCATGGCCATTGCCGAACACGTAACTGTTGTTAAATTGCCATCCTGCTTCTGTTGGTGTCAGTGCCGCAGTGTCGGCAATGTCTCCGGAAAGACGGTTCCAGCAAGGCGGGAACGGGTTGAACGCCGTGAAATCCTCGCGGAGCGGAGCAGGCACGACACCGCAGTCTGTCCAGACGGTCTTGACGGCAGAATAAACCGTGTCTGTACCGCAAATGCGTCCTATGCGAACATCATACAATGTAGAACCCAAAAGTCCCGTAAGCGTATGGTTTGCCGTGTGCACAATGCCGGCAGAGGTCCAGACCCGGTCTGCACTGATTTTGTACTCCACTTTCCACGCATTGTTCGCCGTGCCGGGAGTCCAGGCAAGGTCAAGCGTCTCCTCTGTCTTGCCGGTCACCAACAATACCGGGACTGTACAATCCGTGTTTAGATTGCAGTTTCCGAGAAAGCGGATGTCCGGAACAGTTGTCGTTGTGGATCCTGACACTTGCGGTGAAGCCGGATCAATATTAGTATATGAAAAATAGAAAACGGAATTGCCCTCTGCTGCATTATGGGCTCTCCACCGTAAAGAGTAGTCCCAATTGCCCGTATTATTGTCAACGGCTACAACCACGTTGCTGCTGCCGTCATATATGAACGGCGTGCTGAACGGTATGGTAACCCAGCCTACCGAAGAGACATCCAGCATATAATCCGAAGCCTTCTGCTCCATGTTGCTGACTGACACGTGATTGGATGTGCTCAAGGTTGTCATTGAAGTGTTCCCGATATAAACATCTATCTTACGCGACACATAACTCCTATTGTTGACGTAAAATGAAATACCTGTAATGGTGTCCATTCCTGACAAAACGGAGGCCGGATAGATGGTTTGGGAATAACCATAGTTGTAATTGTATTGGAAAGGGACATTGTACGAGATGGTGTTGCCCGAAATTTCTCCGCACATCGGTGTGGCAAACGTGAGCGTCTCTATTGACGAAGTGTCTTGGCCGTTGTCGCAGAGCGTGCGGATGCGCACCTCGTAACTGGTGCCTTCATCCAGTCCCGTAAAGAAATGGTAGTTGCCCGATGTGGCTGCAGAAGTCCAGCCCGTTTCTCCGGTTGCCTTGTAGTCAATGAGCACAGAAGAGGGCTCCTTGCCGACGGTTTCATTGTAATCCCAGGTAAGAAGCGCCTCTGTATGGCTAATATCCGATATCAACGCATTGTCCACCTTTGCGCAACTTTCGGTTGTCCGGAATCCTAAAGACTTGTATTCGGATGTGTCGCTGTCGTTGGCGCAAAGCGTATATATTCTTACATCGTAATAGGAACTTGATGCAAGGTCTGTCAGACGGAAGGTGTTTCCGGTCGCATAATGGGTTGTATAATATCTTTCGCTTGACAATTTGTAGTCAATCCTGACGGAAGATGCCTGCTGCCCAACCGTTTCGTTGAAAGTCCATGTGAGGAGTGCATTGTCATAGCCTATTTCCGACACGTTGGCGGTCTCCACCTTTGCGCAACTTTCGGTTGTCTTGAAATAAGTGTTCGGACTCCATCCTGTCGTGTCCGTGCCGACGATGGAACGCACCCACACATAATAACCGGTTTCGCTCCGCAGTCCCGTCAAGGTTTTGCTGGCAGAGACAGACATGACACGGGTAGATTGGTTAAGGCGGTCAATATCACTATAGGCAACATCTTGCGCACAATAGGCAATCTGGTAAGCGTCAGCCTCCTCGCAGGCAGGCCACGAGATGCCGGCACTCTCCCAGGTGATATTGTCGGCCGTCACATTCTTAGGACGTAAACAGTCAGGGGCTTCGCCGATTTCTATATTGTCTATCCACAATATCCCAAATTCAGAGTGATTATATGAATTTTCCAGATAGAAGGCGATGCGGACAGTCTGTCCGGCATATTGCGCCAACGGGATGCTCACTTGTTCGCCGACATTTAAGATGCGGTTAAAAGAATAGTGTCCTGTTCCTCTGTTAGCCCAAACAACGGCTGTGTTGGTGTTCCATGTGGCGCCTCCGTCAAGGGAGACGAGAACCATAAAGCGGGCATTCATCAGTTTTGACGTGTCCGGAGCCGAAGATGATGAGAAAGCCGTCAAAGCCAAATCGAAAGTGAGTGCCGGGTCGGCAAGACCGCCGAGACTGATTTCGGGCGTGATGAGCCAATCTCTATAATACGACGACGCCATCGCCAAACCTGCACTAATGCCGTTCATAGTCCTACTGTTTGAGAATTGCCAATTGGAACCGAAGTACTGTCCGATGTGGGTAACCGTGTCTGAAACTGTTCCCATGTATTCCGTCCAGCAAGGATGCGATGAGTCGAACAGATTGAAATCCTCTCGATAGGGTGCGGTTTCCACATCGCACTCTGTCCAGGCAGATAGCGTGGCGGAATAACGGGGCTGCGCTCCGCACAGTGACCCAACCCTGAAGTCGTATTGTATGGAGTGCTGCAATAAGGTAACGCTATAAGTGGTGTCGGCTGTGGTGTCTGCCACGGTCCAGTCTGCATCCTGATGCCGTTTGTATTCCACTTGCCATTGGTTTTCCGATGCTCCGGAAGCCCAGACAAGGTCCACCGAAGAGGCTGACCGGTCTGTTATCAGCACCAGAGGGGCAGCACATACCGATGCGTTGCAGTTTCCGTGAAAACGGATGTCCGGAACAGTTGTCGTTGTGGATCCTGACATTTGCGGTGAAGCCGGATCAATATTAGTATTTGAATAATAGAAAACGGAATTGCCCTCTGCTGCATTATGGGCTCTCCACCGTAAAGAGTAGTCCCAATTGCCCGTATTATTGTCAACGGCTACAACCACGTTGCTGCTGCCGTCATATATGAACGGCGTGCTGAACGGTATGGTAACCCAGCCTACCGAAGAGACATCCAGCATATAATCCGAAGCCTTCTGCTCCATGTTGCTGACTGACACGTGATTGGATGTGCTCAAGGTTGTCATTGAAGTGTTCCCGATATAAACATCTATCTTACGCGACACATAACTCCTATTGTTGACGTAAAATGAAATACCTGTAATGGTGTCCATTCCTGACAAAACGGAGGCCGGATAGATGGTTTGGGAATAACCATAGCCGTAATTGTATTGGAAAGGGACTTCGACCGAGGTGGTGTTGCCCGAAATTTCTCCGCACATCGGTGTGGCAAACGTGAGTGTCTTGGTTTCGGCAGTATCGAGGTTGTTGTCACAGAGAGTGCTCAGTTTCACCGTATAGGCTGCACCGGATGACAAACCGGCGAGGTGGCAGTAGTTGAGGGCAGTATTGAACGTATGCCAGTCTGTTTCATCTTCGGACTTATATTCAACGAGCACCGCCGAAGCCTCGCGCCCTACGGATTCGTTCAACTGCCACTTCACGAGGGCTTTTGTTCGGTTTACGTCTTTAACCCCTGCATACATCACTGAAGCGCAACTAATCGGCGTCCTAACCGAGGCGACAGCACTCCATCGCGATGTGTCGTCCTCCCCGCAAATGGCTCGCACCTTTACATAGTAGAGCGTATTGCTGCGGAGGTTCTCCAGCACATAGGAGGTGCTGTCTGCAAAAGAACTGACCGCATCCGCCATATCGCTGGAGTAGGACAAGACCACTTCATAGCGGTCGGCACTGTCGCAGGCTGTCCACTGTACAACAGCACTGTTATAAGTAACTTCACGGAAATTCACTCCCGTGATGCCCGGACAAGTCACAACAGGCGGCGTAAAAGTATATACAAGTCCTTGTGCAGGATAGGAAGACGACGACAGAAGGATTGAAGTGGATGAAGAAAAAGAGGATACTGTGAAATCCTCCCAATTTCCGTTGCCCGTAACCACCATTTTCTGGTTATTTTGGCGGTCATAAAGTGCCACAATCGGATTCTTTGAGGACGATACCGTCATCTGCCCATAGCAGAATTCGATGGCATTTGTAGTCTCGTGCAATTTTACCTGAAAATTATATCGGTTATTAGTATTATAAGCAGCTATATTCGCCCACTCCACAGTCAGCGTCCGGTTTGGCGATTGTCCGCTGACTTCGTATGTCACTGTCCCTGATGCTCCGGGATTCAAATCATGCCCTAACGGAGAGATGAAGCTGTAATTTGAAGTGAATGAGGGTGTCCTTGATGTGGAAGAATAGTTGAACGTGATGTAGCCATTGCTGCACACATAGAGGTTTTCTCCTTGCGGGAAAAGCGTTTCTGCAAACTTGAAGTCGAATGGGAGTGTGACTGTTCCGTAAGAATCATCTCTTGTGCAGCCAACTGTCAAACCTTGGCTGACCGGGATGTAGGTGTTGTTGGCCGCCTGAAAGGAATAGTCGGACAACATCTGCGCAAATATGGGCAGAGGAAGCATCAAAAAAGCCGTCATGCATACAAGCAGATGCGTGTGTAGATTTTTGTTCATACTTTTATAGATTTTTAATTATTTTATTATTCCTGATTTAGGTTGACCCGTTTTTATAAGTTACAGATATAGGTTTTCTTTCAGTCGTTTTTGCTCATATAGGTTATACAGTCAACCCCTGACAAGGCTGCAAAGGTAAATATTTTTCCTTGATATCCGAACTGTCTCTGGATTTTATTTCCCCATCCCTAATTCCCCATTCCTAATTCCTAATTCCTCATTCCTCATTCTCTTTAACTCCGTTTTCACGAAGGAGGAGAAAAAAAAGAGAGGAACGTGTGGAGTGCGTTCCTCTCTTCAACATTAATAATATATACCATTATTTCTTGCGGATACAACGAATGCTCAGTCCAAGACCCTTGTTGAGGTCTTTGACGATGCCGTCTTCGCAATAATAATTTATCTCTACCGACTTGGCCGCAGTGGCGTTTTCGCCTGAAGTTGCCGTCCAGAAGTTAGTCTGTCCCATCAGGTTGAGGTAGCGTTGAGTAGAAGCGTCCCAGTAGCCGGCGCCGCGGGCGTCGAAGCCGCTGAGCGGAGCCTGGCCTTCGGTGCCGGGCAGCCAGTAGCGGCTGTCGGCCTCCTTGGCGTGTACTGTGCCGCCGCTGTGCATCAGCATGTCGAGGTACTCCTCAGGTATCGGCATGGCCCAGCCGCATGGGCAGATGCCCTGCACGTAGGTGGCACCGCTTGGCGTGGTCTGTGTTGCCGGCGTTGCCGAGTTGTTGCCCTCGGGCACGTTCACGGCTGAGTACCAAGTGTAGAGTTTGCCGTAGATAGCCTCCAAGGAATCGCTGTCCATATAGGAGCGGTATTCTGCTACTGGCGCGCCTGCTGTGCATGTTGTCGGGTCCATGTAGGTGGTGGTGCGCAGGTTCTCGCCGGTCCAGCAGTTGCAGCCGATGCGTACGGAAGAGTATTTGTAGCCGTTGGCGTCAGCCACAGAGTCTGCCGGCGTGCCGCACGGCGGGTAATTGACTGTTATCTGTTGCGTGCAGGTGAGCGATGCGCCGCACTCGTCCGTGGCCTTCCAAGTCACGGTGGTCGTGCCTTCAGAGAAGATACCGTCTGCGGGGGCATCGTTGGTGATGACTACCGTCATGCCGCTCATGTGGTTTTCGATTACAGGTGTGCCGATATCGATGTGCCTGCCGCACTCGCCGTAGTCGAGTGTCAGCGTGATGTCAGGCGGGCAAGTAAGGTCGAACGCACCGGGCGTTATGATTGACGGGCGAACCTTGATGCTGAAACTGCGGCTGTTGCCTATGCAGACGGTCGAGCCGTTGGTGTAAGTTGGAATAACCGTCACTGTGGCAGTGAGGTCTGCTAATGTCGGGTTGGCGGCCGTAAAGGGAGCGATGTCTCCGTTGCCGCTGGCAGCAAGACCGATGCGCGTGTCGCTGTTGGTCCATGCGTAGGTCATCGTGCCGTCTGTGATGATGCTGCTGAAGTGTACCGCTGTGGAACTCTCGCCCGTGCAGATCGTCTGGTCGGTTATAGCGTCCATCACCACCTCCGGCATAACATAAATGGTCTGTACCTTGTTGGTCACATTGCCGCAAAGGTCTGCCACTTTCCATGTCCTCGCAATAGTGCTGACGCTTGTTGCGGAATGGGTTGCAACATCGGTATAAGTCACAGTGAGGCCGGAGGCTGCCGTGCAGTTGTCGGTGAGGTTTGTGGGCTCTCCCGTGTGTTCAGGCAGTCTGCTTTCGGTGTAGCAGATGCGCTTGTCTGCCGACACTGTGAAGTCAGGGGCTTCATTGTCTTCCACCTTGAATGTGGCATTCTCGGTCACGGTGCAGCCCTTGCTGTCCGTTACTTTCACAGTCACGTTGTAGGTGTGGCCGCAGTCGTTGGTGCCCTGCTTGTTCACCGTAGTGGCGGAGGCGTCGATGGCGGTTGCGTCGTTGCTCCACACATAGTGGTAGCCGCCATTGCCGCCTGCAGCGGTCACGCTGACAGCGTAGCTGCTGCGGTTCGGACAGAGGTCTGCCGGTGTGGTCAGCGTCGCGGTCAGCACCTCAGGCTGGCTGACAGTGAAGTTTTGGCTTGCGGAGCATCCCAGTGCGTCGCTCACCGCAATGGTGTGCGTACCTGGCACAAGGGCGGAGATTTCATATGGGGAATTGCTGCCAACGGCGGGCATGGCGTCAAGTGTGAATGAATATCTCGGGTTCACATCCTCTTTGCCGCCTGTCACCGTAATGGTGGCCTTACCGTCGTTTGCTCCGTTGCAGGTTACGTCAGTGACACTTACGTTGGTGATGGTGAGCGTGTTCCAGATTATCATTCTGCCGTCCGTCACAACGAATTTCACGTTGCCGAAATTCGGGTTCAGGTTGGTGAACTGTCCCGGCTGCAGGTTCATGTAGTAATCGCCTACGAGCGTCTTGGTAATTATAGAATCGCCGCTGAAGCTGAAGTCAGACTTGGTGTAGATGCCCAGTGCGTCGGTGATGGTGACGTCGTAGCCGTGGACGGTGTGGCTGTGGCTGTCATAGCAGAACTCGCCTTTGTGTCCCTTGATGGTCACGACAACCTCATCGGTTACCGGGGTCACCTTCAACTCGCCCATAATCGGCGTGATGCAGTAGTCGGTTGCTTGCGTGCCCGCATTGAGCGTGTAGCTGAACGTGTTGGCGGTCTGTCCTACATCGGTGATCGTGCCCGTGTAGCTGTAGGTCGCGCCCTCGCCGCCGATGAAGCCGTCGCCCGTCACGTTCACCTTGTGGTTGGTCAGGGCGGTGCCGTCATACACCTTGGAGGAGTCTCTCGAGGTGATGTCCACGCTGCGGCATGTCACAGCGATGGCGCCGTAGTTGGCCGTCACGCTCGTGTAGTTGGAGGCGTTCTCCAACACATAGTTGTAGGTGTTGTTGTTGGCAGCATTCTCGCTCACGTGCGTGATGCTGGCGGGAGCGCTGACGAACACCTTGTCGCCGGTGGGCAGCGTGAAGACCTTGCCCGTGGCGTCGGCCGCCACTGCCGTGCCGTTGTAGGTCACGGTGTAGGTCTCTTCGCTGTGTGCAGCGCCGTCGTACTTCCAGCTGTTGCTGCCGGAGGCGATGACGATGGCGTTGGTGTTGGCATTGATGGTCTGCAAGAAGTCGTAAGTGACGTTATAGTTGCTGATGCCTTTTTGGGTGGCAAAGGCTTCGGTGATTACAGAAGTCCCCGCTGCATAGGTGTACGTGCCTACCTGTGCGCCCGTGGTGGACACCTTGCCGGCAGTAAGCACGTCGCCCGCCACAAGGCCCGTGGCAGTGACTTTGCCCGTTTGGGTATAGAGGTTCTCTAACCTTTCTTTGTCGTACATCTTTTCGTCAACGACACGGATCGCCAAGTCTTTCTTGTTGATGGTGAGAATGCCGTTGGTGGTCTGGACATTGAACTGGCTGGTCACGTTGTTGTTGTTCTCGTCACGAACGATGGCTGTTCCTGTTACGAAAGAGGTGTAGGAGTTGACATCGGTACCTGTTGCGGTGGCGGTCAAGCCCTCAACTTTGTAGATCTTGCCATTCACTACGAATGTGAGTGTCTGGAATCCCGAGACGCTCTGTTCAGTGCCGTCATAAGTCACCGTCTTGCTGTTGGCCGTGACAGTGATGGGGTACTTCTCAGTACGTTCGGTGATGGTGACATTGCCGGGCAAGAGGGTGATATCGTAGTTAGCGGTCATGTTCTCAGTGCCTTTCATGATGACAACGCTGTTAGGGGTGATGTCGGTCGGGGTAGTGCCTACCAAGGTGCGTGAACCTGTGATGGTGATGTCGGAGATGCTTTCGCCACTGGCAAGGGTGCCGGCACTGATGGTGTAAGTAGGCACGGCCTCGCTCCAGCTATGTTCATATCCGTCGTACTCTTTGGTTACAGAACCTGCGGTGAGGGTGATGGCGCGCGGGGTTACCTCGAGCGTACCCTTTGTGGGAACAGTGTTGTAGTAGCAGGTGATGTCAGCGCCGCTGCGGGTTACGGTGTAACTGGCGACTGTGTTGTCAGAACTGCCCCTTACGGTCTGCGTGCCGCTGACGGTTGCGGTCACTATGTCGCCGTTAGCAAGGGTGGCGCTGTTGCCCGCACTGACACTGTAGGTTTCCGTGCCGAAAGTGACGGTGTAGCCCCCGTCGGCGAGCACAGTGCCGTCATAGACTTTGCTGTTGCTGTTGGCCGTGACGGTGAGAGTCTCGCTGATCTGCTCGATGGTGACGGGAGAACTTGTGGTCACTTCACAGCCGTCGGCATCTTTGACGGTAAGGGTGTAGGCGCCGTCAGGCAGGTTTTCGATGCTGACCGTTGTCGGATTGTGGGTCAAAGGCAGGCTGCCCGAGGCTGCTGCACTGGTGTATGTGAGCGTGTAACCGGGCGTGCCTTTTTTGACGGTGAGGTTGATGAAGCCGTCGTCCACCCCGTAGCAACGGCTGCCGTAGCTGTTGACGGCGAGCTGTAGGCGCTCGGGTATGGTTACGTTGACAGTCTTGGTGGCAGAATGCCCGCACTTGTCGGTCACGGTAATGGTCACTTCTGTGTTGCCGGTAATCGTGGTGCCGGCAGCAGGGCTCTGTGTGACGGTCAAATCTTCACGTGCCGTGCAGGCATCCGAGGATTTTGCCCTGACCTGTGCGGTATAGTCGGGTACGGTATAGACACATGCTGTAACATTGGCTTTGGTGTTCTCGATGGTGAAATCCTCAATCACCGGCGTGCTGTTCTCATTCAGCGTTACGGTGTAAGCCCATGTGGCAGTCTTGCCGGCGCAGTCTTTGTATTCGTAGGTGTAAGTTCTTGTTCCGTTGCAGGTCAGCGGCGAGGGATTGTCAACCGTGCTCTTGAGCGTGGCTTCGAGTACGTTGCCGCAGACATCCTTGGCCTTAGGCACGGCAGTGGCTTCAGGTGCCGTCACGTCGTCAATGCAGTTGACGGTCTTGGCGGTGGCATAGCCATCCGACTGGACGACTGGATTGTCGTTGTGCACTACAGTATAGATGAGTTTGCGGGTCTTGACGGAAGCCGCTGTTCCGGCTTGGTCATTATATGTATAGGTATATTCGACAGTTCCCTCGCAGTCGCTCGTGACGGTGTTCTTGGTCAGGGCCACGGCGGGTGTCAATGTGCGGCCGCAGCCGTCTTTCACGGTTGCCATGGTCTTTTCGACAGCTTCGGATACGCACTGTACCCCCAAGGTGCTGTCTGCTGCCACAGTCCATGCGGGCACCTCTATGGTGATGTCGCCTCCCACTTGGCTGCCGGAACAGCCGTCAGCGTCATCGGTTACCTCTACGGTGTAATGATAGGTTGCCTTCACGGGTGTGGCAGGGATGGTGACGGTCAGCGCGTCATTGGTGCCGGCAGCCACATTGTTGTGCGTGAATGTTGCACCGTTGAAGGTCCACTTGGTGTTGTAGTTGTTCACCATGCCGCTGAATGTCGGCGTAATGTTGACGTTGCCGATGTTTGAGCAAAGAGGACCGTAGTCGGGGGCGGTGATGCTTATGGCCGGGTTCACGGTGATGGCAACGGCGATGGGCACTGCAAATCCTGTGCTGGTGCAGACGCCGCTGGTGGCGGTCACGGTGTAGGTAAGGGTCTGGCTCACGCCGGTGGTGTTAGTCAGGTTCTCGTCGTGGATGCTGCTCTGGTCGGTGCCGGCGTTGCCGCTCACTTGTGTGCTGGTGCTTGCGGGTACTGCCCAAGTGTAGGTCACCGTGCCCGTGCCACCGGTTGCGGTGGGTACTATGTCGAATGAGCCGCCGTGGCAGACGGGTTTCTCACGAGTGTAGTTGCTGATTACAAGGTCGTTGTTAAGCTCAACCTGTGTAGTTGCGGTCTTGCTGCAGCCGTCAGCGTCGGTGACGGTGACGGTATAGTTGATGCCGTGGGCAAGCCCCGTTGCGGTATTGGTTGTGCTTGTAGTACCAATTGTAGCCTGTTCCGGCGTGGTGTTCCAAACGTAGCTGAACGGTGTGGTTCCTCCCGTGACGGTGACGGTAGCCGTGCCGTTGTTGCCGGCACAGGTCTCTTTCTGCGTGCTGGAAATGACAGCGGTAAAGTTGTCCGGAACGGTAACCTGTACCTCTATGGTGTTTGTTCTGCCGCAGTTGTCTTTGGCTGTCACCGTCACGCTGGCAGTCGCCGTGATGACATCGCCGGCAGCAGGGCTCTGTGACAATTCAACAATGGATCCGTCGGAACAGTAAGCCGAGGCGGTGACGTTGTCTGTGATGACATCAGGAACGGTGAATACACATGCGGCCACGTTGGCTTTCTTGCTGGTGATGCTGGCGGCAATGCTCGGCTTTTTATCGTGACCGATGTTGTAAACGTAATGCCATTCGGCAGTGTTGCCGGCGCAGTCTTTGTATTCGTAGGTGTAAGTTCTTGTTCCGTTGCAGGTCAGCGGCGAGGGATTGTCAACCGTGCTCTTGAGCGTGCCGTTCAGCGTTTCGCCGCAACTGCTGGTGGCAGTGGGCACTGCGGAAGGTGCTGTGGCATCGCCGATACACTCAACGTTCTTGGTGACGTCCGTTTCCACTGTCGGAACGGCGGTGGTTCTGTCTACCGTATAGGTGAATGTCCAGTCAGCGGTATGGCCGGCACAGTCGGTATAAGTATAGGTATAGGTGCGTGTGCCTTCGCAAGCAACGGCATCACTGTTTGTCACGCCCGTATAGTTGAGGGTGGTGCCGCAGGCGTCTTTCACCGTCGGCATGACGCTTGGGGTGAGGGTATGCGGCTGGACGTTGGCTTCGGCAGGACAGGTCACGGTCTTGGCATTGGTGCCGTCCGTGAAGGTGATGCCGTCGCCCATCGTGCCGGTGTAGGTGAGCACTTTAGTGGTGCTGTTGTTGCAGCCGTCCTTGATGGTATAGGTGAACTTCTCTGTCCAGGAGCAACTGCTGCCGCTGGCGTTTTGGATTCTGTCTACGGAAACGCCGCTGCAGTCCTCATAGAGCGCCTTGATGTCATTGGCAGCGGGCCCGTCAGGCAATGCGTTGAAGCAGGCTGTCATATTGGCCTGGTCTGCGGGGAATGTCTGTCCGGAGATGAGTACGGGTGCGGTCTTGTCGCCGCCTTTGTAAGTACGGGTGGCTACGGTCTCATTGCCGCAAGCGTCCTTGATGGAATAGTCCACGTAAACAGTCCAGTTGCAGGTGGTGTTGCCGGCGGCTTCGCGTGTAGTGCTGGTGCAGGTGAGGTTATTGCGGCTGCAGCCGTCCTCATAGAGCGCCTTGATGGTTCCGGTGGCGGGCACCGTAATCAAGCCGGCAGTTTTGGCAGCCTCAAAAGAGCATGCGTTGATATTGTTCACGTCGGCCGGGAAGGTCTTGCCGGCAGCGAGCGCCGGAGCGGTCTGGTCGGTAAAGGTGATGGTCTGCACCCGAGCGGCTGACGTGTTGCCGCAGCCGTCCGTCACTGTCCAGCTTCTGGCAATGGACACGGTCGGGCAGGGATTCCAGATTTCGGTCGGAGTGTCTGTGTAGGCAGCGGTGATGTCTCCCCACTTGCAGGCATCGTCCGTGACGGTTACCTTGCCCGTCTTTTCAGGATCGGCATCGTAGGTGCAGTTTGCATTCATCGCGAGGGTGACGTCAGCGGGAACGGTGAATGTGGGTACGGTCTGGTCTTTGGTAGTGAAAGAGGCCGTCTGGGCTGTTTCGCAACCGTCAGTGGTTTGAGCGGTGACGGTGACGGTATATTCTGTCCCGCAGTTGGCGCGGTTGGCGTTGGCAATGCTGGCTTGGGCAACATCTGCCGTACTTGCGGTGGCACCGGTCCAGGTGTAATTGTAGGCTGCACCTGTGCAAGTAGCCTTGGCACTTACGATGTATTCCTCGAGGTGCGAGCAGAGCTGGTCGTCGCCTGTCGGCACCGTGACGGTGAACTGAGGGTTAGGATGTACGGTGAGCATAACGTGGTCGTTAGAGGGGAGCACCTTGTCACAATTTGTGTAGGTAAAATTATACCGGTATTGCACCAACTTGTCCACGCAGCCTGTATTGGACATGGTTGACGGCAGCGTGAGCGTTTTATTGTTGGTTCCGGAGGGCGTGCCGTAGTCAGAAGTCATATCCGTCCAGGCTCCCCAATTGGACCCGTTGTCGTCAGATACCCGGTACTGCCATACAATACTGTAAGCATTGCCTACGTGTTCCGACACGGACGGATTGGCCGTCAGTGTGCCGCCGAGCGCGCCGTTGGAACAGATGACCAGGTCGCAGTCCCCGGCAGTGGTGCAGATGGAACCCGGAATAATCTCCCCTGCGGATATCACGTTTATGGCATTGGAGCTTTGGTTGCCGCAAGCGTTGTTATAGACGCGGGCAAAGTAGTAGCTTCCGTCTGCGAGTGTTCCGGGCGTGTAGGTGTTGTTGTTGGCTTCTGGAATGGTGGTCGGCGTGCCGCCGGTTCCTGTGGTCATAGTCCAGGAGTAGGTGCCGCCGGGTGCGCCACCCGTGGCATCCTGCGTGCTGAGGAGTTGAGGGATGTTGATGTCATGACGATTGCCTTCGTCATCTATGTAGTAGCAACTTGTCACGTCTGCGGCAATTGTTCCGGCGTTCACCTGAGGATATATGGTGAAAGACTTGTTGAGGGTGACGGCGCACTGGCCGGCCGTCGGGGTGAAAGTGGCATTTACGGTCAGGTTTTCCGTAGTGTTGTTGTTCAGGTTGAAAGAAGACGGGACCCACGTGCCCGTAAGGGTCTGTTGGGTTGTGCTGCCCGACACGTAGGTCTGCACGCTGCTGTTGGCGGGCAGGGTGACGGTGCCGGTGGCATTATAGCAATAGTTTGTTTCAAGCGAAGCAAATGCTGGCGTGGTGGCAGGGTTCACCGTTACCGTTACCGTAAAGGTGCTGCCCGTGCCGTCGCCGAGGTGCGGCGTTACGGTGTAGGTTGCCGTTGCCGGTGCAGTGCCGCTGTTGCTGAGTGCAAAGGCCATCGTGGCGGCGCCGCCAGTTGGAGAGGGGGCAAGACCGGCGCCGCTCACCGTGCCGTTGTCCGGACTGACGACGGGGCGTGCCCAAGTGTAGGTGACGCCTGCGGGGATCAGTTCGTCGGCAGCCGGGGTCATGTCTATCGTGGCGGTCTCGCCCGTACAGATGACGGCGGTGCGGTCGTGGATGACAATCTGGCGTTTCCAGACGGCATAGAGCGTCACGTCGCAGGTTACGGCCAGCGTGGTTCCGGCGGCATACTCGGCGGCGGTTGCCGTGCTGCTTGTGCTCCAGCCTAAAAAGTCGTAGCCGGCCCAGGTGAGCGTGGGCAACACAGCCGTGCCGTTGGCGGGCAGGGTGACGGCGGCAGGCGGCGTGGCGCCGTTGCCGTCGTAGGTGAGCGTCACATTGGCAGAGGATCCGCCATATACGGCATAGAGCTTGTTGTCGGCGTCGCTGTCATGGATGTAAAACAGGTCGCCGGCGTAGATGTCGGTGCCGGAGCGGTCGGAAGCGGTGTTCCAGCAGATAAACTGCTTGCCCGCAGGAGCAGTGGCTGTAAAGGCGAGCACCGGTGCGCCGCCGCCTGCCATATATTGCGTAGCGTCTGTCACGGTGCCGGTGCCGCCGTTCACGTCATAACGCATGGTGTATTGGGCATTGGAGAGGCAGTAAGGATAGAGGGTCACGTTCTCAAAGATGCGCTCGTTGAAGCTGAAAAGGTCGTACTCATAGTTGGGCGGCGTGCCCTTGCGCACCACCCAGCCATACCATTCCGTATTGGCAGGGCAAGTGATGCCAGGCATCGCGCTCTCGTCAATCTTGTCGCCGTAGTCGACATCATATACAGTGGGACTGCCTGAACCCTCGATGGTGATGTAGGCAGTCACCTTACGTTGAGGGGCCGTCCACTTGGCATACACAATCAGGTTGCCGGCAGGCATTGTCATGCTGCTGAAGTCGATGGACTGCGTGCCTGCGGGGTCTTTGTACCAGCCCTGGAACTCGTAGTTCGCATCCATGCCCGCAGGGCGCGGCGGCACGTAACTGCCCGCCCCGGAAAGGGAAGCCTCATACTCGTATTGTACCGAGCCGGCTATGACATTTCCATTATAATATGTAAGACTGTAACGGTTGCGAGTATAGTAAAACGATTTACCGCAATATCTATCACCATTACTTGGACTGAGTGAAGTTTTTACCGTAAACCCCCTTAATGGATAACGGTCTTCTGCCGTCACTTTGTATCCGCTGCCGCAATCATAGTCTGTGTGGTGCAGTACGGTATAACTGGATGCTTGACTTGTATTCGTTCCTCCTATCGGCATTACCCTATAGTAGGCATAACAAGTTGAAGAACTGCCGCTGCAACTCTGTTTTGCATAATAACTTTTGTCTTCCATAGGCATAATCTCCAAGAATACTTGGGCGGTAGAAGTGGATTCATTTACATACCACGCCTTACTTCTGCCGGTTACGCTCTCGGGCCATCGAGTGCCTATATATGCACCATGCTTCGCAGTGATTCTTATGCTTTCATCTTCTCGCCACCATCCGCTTTCTCTATAGAACTTAAGCGTATAGGTATTGCGTTTATAATATACATTGACAATGGTGGAGCCGTCGCCGGCGATAGTCTGCTGGGTGATGGTTTCGGCGGTAAAGCCGGTGTAGGATTTCCGGGTGGCGTTGGTGGCGCTGCCTGTGGTGCCGGTTTGGGTTTGGCTTTCCGTGTAGGAGTAGTCGTCATCGTCGGCATTCTCTTGCCAGTGTATCACTAAATAATTGACGCTTTGAGCGGTCCAGTGGGCGTACAGTTCTGTGTTGGCGTTCAGTTCGTTGCCGAAAGAGAATTCTGTGCCGCCCATGGCAGCGGTGTACCAGCCGGCAAAGGTATAGCCTTGGCGGGTGGGGGGGGTGGTGGGGGCTGATGTTGTCGTTGAGGGCTTGTAGAACACGGGCTTGGTGTAGGAACCGCCCTGCTCGTGGAAGGTTAGCCAATAGCCGTTCTCAACCTTGGCATAGAGATGCACGTCAGCATTGCTGATGGTAACGCTATTCACCGCCGTGCCTGAATAGTCACTGGCGGTGTACCAGCCGGAGATGCCGCTGGTCGGGTCGGTGATAAAAGTGACGTCGGTGGCATCAACCGTGGCGCCGTTGTCTGCTTTCTTGGTTTTGCGGATGCGGCCGTACTGGTCGTGAAAAAAGACATAATAGGCATTGTGGGTGTGTGCGTAGAGGTGCACCGTACTGTTGGCGGTCACCGTCTGCGTGCCGAACGAGGTGAACTGGCTGCCGCCTGTGGCAGCGGTGTACCAGCCGTCAAACACCGTATGCTCGCCCGTGCTGTAGGCGGGCTGCAGCAGCGTGCCGTTGTTTTTCACGATCTGCGTAGAGAGCACCGTGCCGTCAACATTGTGGAAAATGTACGTCATGCGTGGCGCCGAGGCGTCTTCTACACATGTAGATTGTGCGTGCACCGTGCCGCAAGGCATGCCTACACACAGCAGCAGGCTGAGGGCTGCCAAAACTGCTGCCTTGCCGAAGAACGGCAAGGATTTTTTTAAATTGAAACTTTGTTCCATAGATTATTTATTAATTAGTTGTTGTTATTTATCGTCTGTTTGTGCAATTACTTCTTGCGTTGATTTCCGTTTTCCAACTTTTTCCGCAATTTATTCGCCTGTAAAAGCAGAAAAAACTGCAAAATAGGCCATTTTTTTGACCTGTTTCGCAGCATTTTCATTCGCTTTTTGCTTGTTTTGCTCGCAGTTAAACGCTTGCTTAACAAGCATTTAGGTAGAGAAAATAGGGTGTTTTCACCCCCCCCCACGAAAATCCCACAAAAGTACATTTTTTTTCAAATCAACAGTTAAAACGGAATCTTTTTGCATTTTCCGCACTTTTTTTTCAAAATAAACGCAAAACACTGTGCCAGAAAAAGACCTGTGACACCCCCATTCCTCATTCCTAATTCCTCATTCCTAATTCCTCATTCCATAATTGCCAAAAATAGTTATATCTTTGCGCCCTGTTACAAAAAGCGCCGGTTTCGCATTTCCGGCGCGGCAGAGAACCGAATTGATGACAGACAAATCAACAGACACAAGCAAGGAGCGGGCTGTATTGCTGGCCGTATCGTCACCGGACACCGGCACGGAGCGCGTGTCGGCATACCTCGACGAGCTGGCCTTCTTGGTTGACACTGCCGGAGGCGAGGCGGCGGGCCGTTTCATCCAGAACCTCCCCCACCCCGACACGCGCACCTATATGGGCTCGGGCAAAATCAAGGAGGTGGCGGAGTACGTGCACGACGAGGGCATCGGCTTTGCGGTGGTTGACGACGAGCTTACGCCGTCGCAGCAGCGCAACATCGAGAATGCGCTGGGTTGCCGCGTCATGGACCGCACGCGACTCATCCTCGACATCTTCGCCAGCCGTGCACGCACCGCCCACGCCAAGGTGCAGGTAGAGTTGGCGCAGTACAAGTACCTGCTGCCGCGGCTTGCGGGCATGTGGACGCACCTTGAGAAACAGCGCGGCGGCATCGGCATGCGCGGCCCCGGCGAGAAGGAGATCGAAACCGACCGCCGCATCATCCGCAACCGCATCGCCCTGCTCGAGCAGCGGCTCAAGGAGATAGACCGCCAGATGCAGACCCAACGCGGACGGCGCGACAAGTTTGTGCGCGTGGCGCTGGTGGGCTACACCAACGTGGGCAAGTCAACCATCATGAATATGCTCGGCAATGCCGACGTATTTGCCGAAAACAAACTCTTTGCCACCTTAGACACCACCGTGCGCAAAGTCGTGTTCGGCAACCTGCCCTTCCTGCTGTCCGACACGGTAGGCTTCATCCGCAAACTGCCACACGGCCTGGTGGAGTCGTTCAAGTCAACCCTCGACGAAGTGCGCGAGGCCGACCTGCTGCTGCACGTCGTTGACATCAGCCACCCCGACTTTGAGGAGCAGATAGCCATCGTGAACCGCACCCTTGCCGAGATCAAGGCGGGCGACAAGCCCATGATCATCCTCTTCAACAAAATAGACAACTACAAATGGGTGGAGAAGGCGCCCGACGACCTCACGCCGCCCATGCGCGAGAACCTCACGCTGGAGGAACTCAAAAGCACCTGGATGGCCAAGAACGCACACAAAAGCATCTTCATTTCCGCCAAGACAAAAGAGAACGTCGCCGAAATGAAGGAGATTCTCTACGAAGAGATCAAAAAGCTGCACATCCAGATCTATCCATACAACAACTTCCTTTATGAAATTATGGAATGAGGAATGAGGAATGAGGAATGGGCAATATGCGTAAAGCCTCTAAGCTCTAAACCTATTTATCAACACCCATGCAATGCAATCCTTTGTAGGAAAAGGGTTCGTGTAAATCCCCAAATTGTGGATAAATTATCCCCCTGCCGGCGGGCAGGCCTGCTCTAATAATCCTATCTTTGCCCTAAGTTGTCTGTTGTTTAAGGACAACAGACAATTGGTTGTTAGTCAGAGACTAAACAATATTTATAGAAACAAAAGGACAACAGGGAAGCGTTTGCTTTTCGCATTTTTAAGTTTGAGAGAATAATAAAACAGATTATGATAGAGACGACATACATCATAAAGCGCAACGGCAAGCGTGAGCCCTTTTCCATGGACAAGATCCGCAGTGCCATTGCGCGGGCATTTGAGTCCGTCGGCGCTTCTGTCACCCACGACGAGATGGCCAACATCACCGGCCGGCTGAACGTGCGCGACGGCATCTCGGTAGAGGAGATCCAGAACCAGGTGGAGCGTTCACTTATGGCGGAACGCTTCTACGACGTGGCCAAGTCGTACATCCTCTATCGCCAGCGGCACTATGAAGACCGTGAGGTGAAGGAGAAACTCGACTTTCTCATCAACTACTGCAACGCCCGCAACGCCGCGAGCGGCAGCAAGTACGACGCCAACGCCAACGTGGAGAAGAAGAACATCGCCACGCTTATCGGCGAACTGCCCAAGTCGGGGTTCATCCGCCTCAACCGGCGTATGCTGTGCGACCGCATCAAGGACTTGTACGGCAAGGAGACGGCCGACCGTTACCTGTACCTGCTCAACCGCCATTTCATCTACAAGAACGACGAGACCAGCATTGCCAACTATTGCGCCAGCATCACCATGTACCCATGGCTGCTCAACGGCACGCGCAGCATCGGCGGCAACGCCTCGCGCCCCACCAACCTCAAGTCGTTCTGCGGCGGCTTCATCAATATGGTGTTCATGGTTTCAAGCATGCTGAGCGGCGCTTGTGCCACGCCCGAGTTCTTGATGTACCTCGACCACTTCCTGCGTCTGGAGTACGGCGACGACTACTACTTGAACGCCGACAAAGTGGTGGACCTGTCGCTGCGGCACCGCACCATCGACAAGATGATCACAGACTGTTTCGAACAGGTGGTCTATTCCATCAACCAGCCTACCGGGGCGCGCAACTTCCAGTCGGTGTTCTGGAACATCTCCTACTACGACCGTTACTACTTCGAAAGTCTGTTCGGCGAGTTCCGTTTCCCTGACGGCAGCCGTCCCACGTGGGATTCCGTCAGTTGGCTGCAGAAGCGTTTCATGCGCTGGTTCAACCGCGAGCGCACGCGCACCGTGCTCACGTTCCCCGTAGAGACTATGGCGCTGCTCTCCAAGGACGGCGACTTCCGCGATGCGGAATATGCCGACTTCACCGCCGAGATGTATGCGGCGGGGCACTCGTTCTTCACCTACGTCAGCGACAATGCCGACTCGCTGAGCAGCTGCTGCCGCCTGCGCAACGAGATACAGGACAACGGTTTCAGTTACACCCTCGGGGCGGGCGGCGTGTCAACCGGTTCCAAGAGCGTGCTCACCATCAACCTCAACCGCTGCATACAGCAAGCCGCCAGGGAAAACCGGCCTTGGCTGGAGTTTCTCGAAGAAGTCGTAGACCTTGCACACAAAGTGCAAGTTGCCTATAACGAAAACCTTAAATATCTGTCGTCCAAGCAGATGTTGCCGCTCTTTGATGCCGGCTTCATCGCCATCAACCGCCAGTACCTCACCATTGGCATCAATGGGCTGGTGGAAGCCGCCGAGTTTGCCGGCATAACCATCAACGACAATCCTAAATACCGCCACTTTGTTGAAGACGTGTTAGGGCTCATAGAACGTTACAACCGGCAGTACCGCACCGCTGAACTGCTCTTCAACTGTGAGATGATACCGGCCGAGAACGTGGGCGTCAAGCATGCCAAATGGGATGCCGAAGACGGCTATCAAGTGCCGCGCGACTGCTACAACAGCTACTTCTACATTGTGGAAGACGAGTCGCTGAACGTGATTGACAAGTTCCGGCTGCACGGACACCATTATATCAACCATCTCACGGGCGGCTCGGCACTGCATCTCAACCTGGAAGAGCACCTCAGCCAGGCCCAATACCGCCAGCTGCTGCGCACCGCTGCCATTGAAGGCTGCAACTACTTCACATTCAACATCCCCAACACCATCTGCAACGACTGCGGGCACATCGACAAGCGGTATCTTAAAGTCTGCCCGCACTGCCACAGCGCCAATGTGGACTACCTCACCCGCGTCATCGGCTATATGAAACGCATCAGCAACTTCTCGGAGGCGCGGCAAAAAGAGGCCGCCCGCCGCTTCTACATCAACGCCGCCGATGAAGTTTCACAACTTTGACATTGTATTCCGAGAGATCCCTGACGAGGTGACGCTCGCCGTCAACATCACGGGCTGTCCGTTTCGCTGCGTAGGCTGCCACAGTCCGCACCTGCGCGAGGACATCGGCGAAGAACTCGACGAGGGTGCCGTTGACCGGATGCTCGACCGCTATGCCTCTGCCATCACCTGCTTCTGTTTCATGGGCGGCGACGCCTGCCGCGGCGAGGTGGAGCAAATGGCACGGCACATCAAGACACGGTCACACCTCAAAATCGGCTGGTACTCCGGCGGCATGGCACTGCCGCCGCACCCGGACCTCTTCGACTATGTGAAAACCGGCGCCTATATGCCCGACAAGGGCGGCCTTGACACACCCGGCACCAACCAGCGCATGTACCGGCGAAACGGCCAAAAATGGGAGGACATCACCGCTCGATTCTGCAAAAAAAGATTTGACAAAAAATAGTATGTTTGCCGCGCTGATTGCTGTGGAACCCGGCTAAAGGACTTCACGGGGTTCAGAACGTCGGCACGGACATGTCAAAAAGTTATAGAGAAGTCCATAAACAACAAAAAAACAAAAATTTATGAACACGAATCTCATCAACCGTTTCCTGTGTGCAGCAGTGCTGGCCATAGGCATTGTAGTCCTCGGGGTCTGCATCAAATCGGGCTTTAGCAAAATGGCCAACAAAGACCGCAAAGTCACCGTCAAAGGCCTCGCCGAAATGGAAGTGGCCGCCGACAAGGTGACCTGGCCCATCCTCTCGAAGGAAATCGGCAACAATTTGCCGGAACTTTACGACAAAATTGCCGCCAAACAAGAGAAAATCAAGAAATTCCTCATCGACAACGGCATCAAAGAGGACGAAATATGGGTCAATGCGCCCGTAGTTAACGACCTCGAAGCCAACGAATACTACGTCACAAACAACCGTTCATACCGATACAACATCACATCCATCCTCACCGTCACGTCAAGAAACGTGGACTTGGTGCGGAACATCATTGCGCAGCAGGGCGAGCTGCTCAAAGAGGGCATCGCCATCGTGGACGGCGGCTGGAACAATCCCGTCCTGTACGAGTTCGTCTCCTTCAACGAAAAAAAGCAGGACATGATGAAAGAGGCCATCGAGAATGCCGAAAAGACAGCAGAGCAGTTTGCCGTCAACAGCAAAAGCAAACTCGGCAAGATAGTCAGTGCTGACCAAGGACAGTTCTCCATCGACAACCGTGACGAAAACACCCCTTACATCAAGAAGATCAGAGTGGTCACCACCGTCACCTACGCGCTCAAAGACTAAGCGGGGGAAACAGCAGCCATATAGCCAAATGGCTGCTGTTTTTTTGCTGGCTGCAATGCAGAGTTCTTTCGTTTCAGGTTGTTTGAAACCAAACCGTAAAAAAAAGACCTTGCTGTTCTCCTGCACAGGCAAATGTTGTCTTGCATATTATTTAATATTATTGCTGTCCGCTAAAACTTTTAGAACCCGTAAAAGATAGGGCTGGATTCCTCGCTTGGAATTCAGCCCTGTTTGTTACTGTTGTTTTTGCGCATAAAAAAGCAACGATGAACAAAAGTACACATTTTATCGGACAGCCGATGTACGGCCAGCTGATATATTTGCTCAACAGGGGAGAAATCCTCGGATTTAGCCGCATCCGCAATGGAGAACGCTATGTGAAGCACTTTGACGCTTACCAACATCTTGTAGTCATGCTATACTCTGTCATCAAGAGATTCGACTCACTGCGCGAGATTACCGATT
The DNA here is from genome assembly GCA_963603365.1 of Oscillospiraceae bacterium. GTDB lineage: Bacteria > Bacteroidota > Bacteroidia > Bacteroidales > WCHB1-69 > F23-D06. Next base: position 242 of record CAVCMI010000020.1, on the reverse strand, counting down.
CCATATTTCCCGAGACACGCAAGCTCGCCCATCTATGCATAAGGGTGATGCCAAGGCGCAGCACATTGTCGGATGCCAACGCCATCAGGATACAGATTTGGGTTACCCTGATAGCCAACCTTCTTCTGACGGTCATACAAAAGCGCATCAGACGCCCCTGGAGCTTCTCCGGATTGGCTACAATGGTGAGGTTAATGCTCATGTATTACGTGAACTGCTATACTTTTCTTGAAGAACCCGAA
>CAVCMI010000019.1:0-3473 GCA_963603365.1 Oscillospiraceae bacterium | reverse complement strand
TTCAACGGAACTGCCGGTAACGTTGGCAACAGTCAGACTGCCCGGACGAGGGCATACAGGAATGGTTTCCACATAAATGTCCTCGATACTGATATAGTACGAGTTGTAATAGCCGCCGTTGCATCTGAAGGCAATGTAGCTGTTGCCTGCGCCGAGTGCCGGCACGCCGGAGAAGTCCTGCTCCACTTCAGTGATGGTGGTGGTCGGCACACATTGGTGCAGCGACACAAAGGTGGAGGCATCATTGGGGTTGGTCACATATCCCACCTCCAGATTTCCGGCATACGAAGATGATTCGTTGCGGAACTTGAAGGTCATCTGCAGCGTGTTGATGTCCACATTGAACGTCGGCAGCACCGCTACCGCGGGCGTCGTTGTATGGGTCTTGATCACAAGCGCATTCCCAGAAGATGCCACGTAGGGTGAAGACGAGAGGAAAGCTTGCGGATAGGATGATGACGAGGAGGTGATGTTCAGGAACGTCCAGCACGAAGGCAGATCCACGGCAGGATAGCTGTTAGGTGCAGATGTATATACTGCAATGCCGTTGGTATAGCTGTTGAAGTCCTCCGTATAAGGAATGCTGAGAATACCGCACTCCGTTCTGAATGCAGTGTAAACATACTGGCTCTCGTCACCGCTGCCGCAGACGGAGCGCATCCTGACCTGATACGGTGTGTTGGACGTGAGGCCGGAGATATGCTCGTAATAGCCGGTCGGGTTGGGCACGGATGTCCACGTAGAGTCTCCTTGCTCGGTGTAGTCCATTTCCCATGCCGTCTCCTGATAGCCGGCAGCCCAAGCAATGTCAGCAGTGGTTTCACCCACAGCCGCAACATACATGTTTGGCGCAATGCAAGTTGCTGTGCTGTCGCAGTCTCTGCCGAACCGAACGTTGTTACGCGTGTTCGTGTTTTCGGAGTAAGAGGAAGAGGGAACCGTAGTGATGCTGTATGGCGTATAATCGTTGTAATCATACATCGAGCAGTTGGACGGGCCATCATGCACTTTGAACATATTGGAATATTCGTATGTACCGGTCTGGTCAATCACAATCAGCGCCAGATTGTCGGTGCCGTTGTACTGGAATGGCGTAGAGAAGTTGAATGTGTTCCAACCTGTCGTGAAGTTGGTCTGCCCTGAGTAAACCAGCTGGGCAGAAGTGGTCGGAAGCCAGTTCGGGATGCTGCTCTCTGAAGTGTGCATCAGATAGACTACGAGGTTACGAATGGGGGCATTAACCTCATCCACCTCGAATGACACGGAACGTAAGATGGCTGAGGTGCCGAGTTCAGAAGCATGATACAATTGTTGACTGTACGAATAGCACCAGTTGCTGTAACTCGGCAGGAAACCGTATGCACCTGTGCCGTTGCCAATTGATACGTTACCGCCGGCAAGGCAATTTGTCGTAAACGCAACTGTCTGGTAACTGCTTTCGCCGTCGTCGCAGACCGTTTTGACCCTGACGATGTAGTTCGTTTGCGGTGTGAGATTGCCAAGCATATAGCGGTTGTCCGTGATGTTGTTGTCAGCCACTGTCCAGGTGGCGTCATCCTCATCCTCGGCATATTCGAGCGTATAGTGCGATACTGTGCCGAGGGAGCCCGTCCCCCACGAAACGAAAGCAGATGTTCCGGTAATGTTCTGGACGTCAAGGTTGCGTACCGGAGAACACTGCGGCCTAAGCTGGAGCACAACGTCATCAATAAAGCCGAGATTGCCGGTATAGGAAACTGACGGCTTCGGAGCCTTAATGGCAATGTATTGTCCGCCTCCTTGGTAGTTGTTGAAATTAACCTCCATGGGAGAATAGTTCGGATATGTACTCACTTGAATGGTGTCTACCGCTACAAACGTGGAAGCATCCGCAGGATTTGACATCACTCCAATCTGTACATTGAATTCGTATCCGGAATACTGGCTTCTGGCATTGAATAGCATCTGCAGCGTGTTGATCGGAAGCTGCAGCGTGTCTATTTCCGGCAAAACGGCATAAATATCAGAGCAGTCGGAATATCCGTAGGTATAGAAGAACAATGAGTTGGACGGGCCTGCTTCTCCGGACGAATACACTGTCGGGAAAAAGGCATACGAGGTGGAGCCTGTATTGATGCGCGACCAGCAGGCGGGCATCACATTGCTGCCGTCATAAATGCTCGTCGAGCCCTCATAACTTTCAAAATCTTCCGTATAGGGCAACGTTGCAATGGCTGCGCACCCTGTCCTGAAACGGTAACGCTCCCACGTGCTTTGGTCTGTCCCTGAACAGTAGGCCTGAACGTAGATATCGTACAATGTGTTGGCAATAAGGTCGTCAATGATGACCGTATTGTCACTTGTGGAGATCTGCGCACCGGTTTCTGGGTTTACCGTGCCGGCAGGACCTACAACGTAGTTCCAAGAGGTCTCGCTGCCGCCGGCCTCCCAGGTGATGGTGGCGCCGTATGGCGTGATCCCGGTGGCGGAAATGTTGTCAACGTGCATACAGGTTGGAATGTATTGGACCGTGATATCGTCAACATAGATGCTGTTGGAGAACCACTGTGGGATGCGGAACGCTACATAGCGTCCTTCACCGTCATAGTTCCTGGTGACAACCTCGCCGTTCTCCCAAACGTTGACGGCAGAGGGCGATATCTGTCCGACCAGAACAAAAGTGGACGGGTCTGCCGCATCCGACATGATGCCCACCTGGATAAAATAGGGGCGTGACGTCTTATAGGCGGCCAATGTTATCTGTAGGTTGTCCATCGCGACGTTGTCATCGAGGCGCGGCGAGATGAAGTAGGCATACTTGTTGCCGGAAGAACAGTCGAAGAACAGCGACTTGGTGCCGGAATTGGCCCGTGCCTCACTGATGGAAGGTGTGGCCGCAGAGGTGTTGTAAAGCCGCGACCAGCAATCCGGAACATTGCCTACAGTACCGGCATCAAAGTTCTCTGTTAGCGGAAGGTCAACTGCTTCACACGGGGTGTGGGCGGTGGCATAGACCCAAAGGCTGCTGTCTCCGGCAGCGCAGAGCGCCTGCAGACGCACCTCGTATGTCACATCCGTGGCAAGGTTGCCGAGCGTATGCGGAGAAGCCGTGACTGTTCCGGCATTGGTCCACACCGAATCCCCCTCAAGGCGGTACTCGAGACTCCAGGACGTCTCGCTTCCGTTGGAAATCCAGGCCACAGTGATGGCATCAGACTCTTCTCCGGAGACATAGACCATCGGAACCGGGCATGACTGCGGCACCACCTGCTGACACTTGAAGAACTTCACGTCGTTGCGCTCATCAAAAGAAAGCCCCTCGGGCGGATTTGCCGGGTCAAAATTCGAATAGTCACCATAATTGTACAATGTCTTGAAATCACTGACTGAGTGTGTGTTGAACTTGTAACTGTTATCGTTGTAGCCATTGGAATTGTCATCCACAATCAGCACCAGGTTGTCAGATCCGTTGTAGGCGAAATAATTGTCAAAGT
>CAVCMI010000018.1:0-45748 GCA_963603365.1 Oscillospiraceae bacterium | reverse complement strand
ACTCAATGTTCCAGGCCGTGGCCGTGCCCGTCTCTGTCCAGCTAAGTTCAACGGAGGTGCTGGTGATGTCCGATATGGTCAGGTTTGACGGTTTAGCACAGGTGGGAAGAGCCTCCACTATCACATCGTCGATGCTCAAGTAATAATTGTTGGAGGTGCCGCCCACATATCTGAATGCAATGTAGCTGTTGCCTGCACCAAGTGCCGGGATGATGGACAACGGCTGTTCTACCTCTGTGAGGGTTGTGGTGCGAGGACAAGAGTAGATGGAAATGAAAGAAGAAGGGTCGTTAAGGTTCGTGATGTAGCCCACCTCTAACGTGCCGTTGGAGGCAGAGGTGCCTTCATTGCGGTACTTGAAGGTCATCTGCAGCGTGTTGATGTCAACGTTGAAGACGGGAAGAACGGCAATCACAGGGGTTGTCGAACTGGACTTGAAGAACAGGGCTTTCCCGCTTGACGTATATCCTGAAGCAGTCGTCAGGAATACGGTCGGGTAGCCGTTAGAAACGGCTGCACGATTCAGGAATGTCCAGCAGGAGGGCATGTCAACGTTGGGATAATCATCCGGCACTATAGTAGAAGAGCCGATGCCGTTAGTGTAACTGTCGAAATTTTCGGAATAAGGAACTGCAGATGTGCCGCAGTCGGTCCGGAACGTGAATTTGGTCCATGCGCCATAGTCGCCGCCGTCACAAACGATGCGCACATAGACATCGTAGGCGGTGTTGGCGGAGAGCCCGGAGAGAGCGAAAGATTCGTCAGTGACAGTTGCAGGCGTTGCCGTAGTCGGGTCAACCGTGCCGGCGATGCCGTAGCAGACTTCCCATTGCGACTCGCTGCCGCCCGGTGTCCAGGTAATTGTGGCTGCATCGGTTGTGATGTTGGTGGCGGCAATGTCCTCCACACGTCCGCAGAACGGTATTTCCTGGATGGTGACATCGTCGATGTATATGTAGTTGGAAATCCATTGCGGTGTCCTGAAGGCAATGTGACGTCCGCTGCCCGTATAGGTGGAGGTGTTCATTTCGCAGAGTTCCCAACTGTTGCTCTGTGCAGGCGAAAAACGTCCGACAGGCTGGAAAGTCGTGATGTCGGTAGGGTCTGTCATGATGCCGACTTCCACAAAATAGTTTGCCGAGCTTTTCTTGGCGCTGAAGGAAACTTGCAGGTTGTTCATTGCGATGTTGCTGGCAAGACGCGGTGCAGCGGCATACGACCATGTCGTGCTGGAACCCATAAAGTAAAGCGAATAGGGAGAGGAAACGGCGTCGCTGTTAGATGTATAGGGATATGCGGAAGTTCCGTTTGTGCCGCTGTACCAGCAGGAAATGAAGTTGCCGGCACCCGTGCCCGTTGCCGAGTCAAAGTTCTCCGTATAAGGAAGCGTTGCAATGGAAGCACAGGTTGTAGAGGCGGTGACTACGGCATAGGCGCTGCTTTCGGCGCCGCAGTCTGAACGCAGACGGATTGTATAATCCGCATCCGACACGAGGTTCGTGATCGTGTAAGGCGAGGCTGTTACCGTGCCCTCAGAGGTCCAAACACTGTCAGTTGACAACATGTATTCCAGTTGCCATTGCGTTTCGGAATATCCGGGTGCCCATGCTATCGTGACAGAGTTGTTGTCAGAAGCCGTTACCGTGACGTTAGGAGCAACACAGGTGGCAGTTGAATCACACGACAAGAACCTGATGTTGTTGCGTTTTGACAGCAGAAGGCCTGCGGGCGGCACTGTGGGGTCCGGGTTGCTGTTGTCGCTTTTATAGTAGATGGTCTTGTTATCCGTGGTGTTATGAACATTGAAGACGTGAGAACTGGAGTTATAGCTGCCGGAGTTGTCATCTACAATGACGGCAAGATTGTCGGTGCCGTTGTATTGGAACGGTGCTGTAAGGGGAATGTTGTTCCAACCATATTCGAAATTCATCGGACCCGTATAAACGACTGTTGCGCTGTCAATCGGGATCCACGAAGACGTAGTGTTGAAAACGTTCCGTGAGGTGTGGGCAAGATAGACAGTCACGTTGTCTTTCTCCGACATAGGGGTGGCGTATGCGTACTCGAAAGCAATGCTGCTGATGGTCATGGCTCCGCCAATCTCGGCGGCATCATAGATCTGCTGCGTATAGGTGAAGTTGTAAAAATTGTTGACGGGAATCCCGTTATAAGTTGACTGCGTGCCGTTGTTTATGGTAAACGCGGTGCTGGAGGCGCAGTCGGTGGTGAATTGCGCCGTTATGCTCTCAACCGACCCGGAGGAGGAAGCGCAACTGGAACTGACGCGTACATCGTAGGCGGTCTGCGGTTCAAGGCCGGCCAGCAGGTACCGGGTGCCGGACACCGTGCTGCTTGCCGTCTGCCAGGAGTCTTGGCCGGCTTCAGAATACTCAACCGTATAGTTCGGGTCTCCTTGCAGCGCGGCAGTCCAGCTCAACAGGGCTGAACGGCCGGACACATTGGAAACAGTGAGGTTTGACGGAGCAAAACAGTCGGGCGTATAGTCCAGTCTTACATTGTCAACGTAGCAATAAGAGGTGCTGCCCGCAGGAGAGTAAAATGCGAGATAAACGTTGTCAAATGTTTGGTTGAAAGGAACATAGAATGTCTGCCATTCGCCTGAAGAAACATAGTCGTTAGGATAGACGGTCTTCAGCACCGTCAGCGTGTTCAGGTCGTCAGGGTCTGTCATGACACCGATGTCCAGACGGCCGTAGGAGCTGCTGGACTTCTTAGCCTTGAATGTAAGCAGCAGTGAGCCGGCAGCATGTGCGGAAAGGTCAAGGGCCTGGGATGCAGCCAAAGAATAGGAGGCGCTGGAGGCGTAGAAATACAATGCGCCTGCATTGGCGGTGTCTGTTGCATCAACGATTCCGTAAATGTATGGATACCTTGTCGTGGAAGTGGTGTTTGTAAGTTTGCTCCAGCAGGCCGGGAATGCGGAGGTTCCCGTGCCGTATGTGTCGAAATTCTCTGTGTAAGGAATGACGTCGGTGGATTGGCAACGGGTCTGGAAGGTGACAGCGTCAGACCAAAGGCTTTCGTCGTCGCCGGCGCAGACAGCCTTCACATAGATGTCGTATGCTGTGCTGGGGGTAAGATCCGTGATCGCGAAAGGATGAGCGGACGCTGAAATGGTCACAGCAGCATCGGGACTGGTGCCGGTAGGCACAATGGCAATTCTCCATTCTGTTTCAGTGCCTTGAGGTGTCCAGTCAACCAAAGCGTTGTCGGCAGTGATGGCGCTAATGGTCACGTTAGTCGGTTTCAGACAAGTCGGTATCAGCGTGACTGCGAAGTCATCCACGTAGGTGTATCCCGAACCGGTCGGTTTGCGGAGGGCGATGTAGGAGCCGTTGCCCGTAAATCCGGACAGCAGTTCTTCGACATTATACCAAGTGTTTATTGCTGCCCAGTCTGTCGTTTCCCAAGTCTTAACCACTTGGAAAGTGTTTATGTCCGTCGGGTCTGACATTACGCCTAACTGAAGGGCGCCGTAGCCGCTGGAAGAGCTGCTTTTCTTGGTTTTGAAACTGACCATCAGCGTGTTTATCGGGGTGGTGGTCGTGTCTATCTGGGGTGCGATTGCAACAGAATAACTGTTGTAAGAACTGTAGAAATAGAGACATCCTATGCCGGAGCTGGGTGCAGAATTCGAAATGTAAGGATACGTTGACGAGGTGGTGTGGATTCTGGTCCAGCAGTTCGGGAAGGAAGGAGATCCGGTGCCGTAGTTGTCAAAACTTTCGGCGTAAGGGATTGACATGTTGGCGGCGCATGCCGTGTGTGCAATGGCAGAAGCCCATGCGCTGGTCTCCGTTCCGCAGACGGTTCGCACATACACCATATAAGAGGTGCTGGCGTTCAGACCGTCAAACTGGTGTGTGGTGTCGGTTACGGTGATTGGCGTGGCCAGATCAGGGTTTCCGCCCAGCTGGCAGATGCACGCCTGCCATTCGGCATCCGTAGCCGCGCCTTTGTTCCAAGTGACAGTGAGTGCGGACTGGGTAGCCACATTGTCAACGGCGGTCAGGTTCTGCGGCATTGCACAGTTATAACCTTTAACAACAATATTGTCAATGGCGGCAGGAGGATTTGAGCCTTCCACATTATTGTTCCGCCACATCAGATAGATGCGGAGCAGGCCGTTGCTGCCCCAGCCGTCAGTGCGGGTAAGGATTTGGTTCACATGTGTCCAGTCTTCTCTGCGTCCCAGATATTGGCTGCCGTCAACGGTGACGCAGGCGGCGCCGTCCACATCGGTGCCTGTGCCCAAGTTGTTGGCAGTGACCTGAGCGGGATAATCTTTGGAAAGCCACACTTTAAGATAATCGTTGTTTGCCTCGCCGATGCCCTTATAGTCGAAAGAGAGGGCGTAGTAGCGTGAGGCCGTGTCCAGCGTGATGTCGCGCACCGCAAACACGGTGCTTGCCGCGTTCTTGTTGTAGGCGTTGGTCGTGCCGTTGTCGGTTGACACATACAGAGCATTTCCGGCCGCGCCGGCGCAGGTGGCGCTTCCTATGCTCCAAACATTCGTGGCAGGTTCGTTCACTAAAGTCCAGTTGCTGTTCTCTGTCTGGTCTTCAAAGCCGCAAACGTAGGGCAAGGTTGCCGGTGTGTTGTAAAGCGTAACGGTTGTCAATGTTCTTTCGAGACTCTCTTCGTTGCCGGCACATATGGCGGAAACAGAAACAACATATTTCGTATTTGGCGCAAGTCCGGAAACGTTGTAGTAGGGCGAGGTGGTGACTGTGGACACCAGCGTGGTGGAATCGCCCTGCACAAGGTAGGTCACAGTCCAGGATGTCTCCGTTCCGCCCGGCTGCCACGAGATGTCGAATGAGTCAGGTCCATAGTTGGAGGCAGCCAAGTTGTTCACGCGCGGGCAGGAGATGGTTGCCGGCGTGAAAGAGTAGGTGAGCCCCGAGGCGGGGTAAGAACTGGAGGTGAGATCCACGAAAATGTCGGTGACGGTACTGCTTGTAGTGAAGTTTGCCCAGTTGCCGGTGCCGGTAACAATCAGTTTCTCACCATTGATATGGTCATAAAGGCCGACTACCGGAGACTTGGAATCACTTATGCTCATCTGTCCGTAACAGAACTCGATAGCATTGGTGGTTTCGTAGAGTTTAACTTGGAAATTGTAAGTGTTGTCATCGCCGTAGCAGGGAACGCCGGCATATTGCACGGTAAGAACCCGGTTAGGGGTGGAGCCCGAGACGTTGTATGTGATCGTTCCGCCGGAAGAGGGATCCAAATCGTGCCCTAACGGGGAGATGAAACTGTAATAGTCGGTTTCGTCAGGCCAGACAGAATAGTCAGAGTCGCCGAGCGTAAGGAATCCGTTGCTGCACACATACAGGCTGGCCCCTGTTTGATAGGTGGTTTCTGCAAACGTGAAAGCGAAGGGCAGCGCTATCGAGACGTAGTCGTCATCTTCATAGATGCCCACAGATGTTCCTTGGCTGATGGGAGTGTAGGTTGACGTGCTTGCTTGGAAAGCATAGTAGTCCAATGTCTGCGAAGATCCTGCCAACGGTAGCAGCAGCCATATCGCAAATAACAAAGCGTAGATTTTTTTTACCATAGTTGTTTTTAGTTTGTTGATAATTGAGTTGTAATGAACCAAAGTTCCTTTTTTCACATTCTTTTCAGACTATCCCTCAACCTCCGCTCTGCGACACCTCATTCCTGCCCTTTTTCATATCTGCCTTAAAACAAGGTGAAACCGCTTTCCAAAAGCGGCAGCAAATTTAGGAATATTATTTTATGTTTCGTTTGCTCTGTCAAAAAAAACAAAAAAGGCAGGGGTTTTTGAATCCCCGCCTTTTCTTTGCGGCCTCAGGAGGCGTTTTTTTCTACAGATATTTGTCTTTTCTCCCTTCCCGCAATTCCGGCTATTTATTCTCGGAAACGTAACTCATTTCTCTGATATTCTTCAAAGACTGCATTTTCACTTTGGCGGGCAGTGGAGCATAATGGATTTTTTCCGTCAAAGCCTGCATTTCGTCGGAGAGCATAAACTCAAACATGGCCTTAAGAGAGTCGGCCTCTGCGGCTGAACGTTTGCCATTGTTGAGGTCTTTGTAGGCGATGATCCAGGTGAAGAGGCTGATAGGGTAAGCGCCGGGGGCACTTGAGTTGGTTATCATGCAACGGGTGTCGGTCGGGACTTCCGTCTGGGCTGCGGCGGAGATAGAGGCGGTGGATGGTTTCACGAACTCGCCGCAGGCATTCTGCAAGGCGGCATAGTTGAGTTGCTGTGCGAAAGCGTATTCAGAGCCCACATAGCCTACGCTGCCGTCTGTCTGGCTCAGCACACCGGCGATGCCGGGGTTGCCTTTGGCGGCAATGCCGGCAGGGAAAGAGACAGACTTTCCGCGGCCGTATGTCGCGCTCCATTCGGGGCTGACCTTGCAGAGGTAGTCTGTGAACACGAACGTGGTGCCGCTGCCGTCGGACCGGTAAACCGGTGTCACTTTCTTGTGCGGCAGCGTTACATTTTGGTTTAACGCCTTGATACGGGCATCGTCCCAGTATTTGACCTCGCCGGAATAGATCTTGGCCACTACTTCGCCCGTAAGGTTCAGGTCTTGAACGCCGTTGAGGTTGTAGGCAATAACCACAGCGCCCATGCAGGTGGGGATGTGCACCACGGGCTTCATTTCTTTCATCTCTTCGTCAGACAGGTAAGCATCGCTGCCGGCAAAGTCAACTACGCCCTCCTTGAGACTGTTGATGCCGCCGCCGCTGCCGATGCCTCCATACGAGACTACATTTCCGGTCTGCTCGTGGTAGGCCTTGAATACCATAGTGTAGTAAGGCTGCGGGAATGTGGCGCCTGCGCCGGACAAGGTTACAGGTTTGCTTTGCTCTTTCGTGTGGCATGAGGTCATCGTGAGGACGGCGGCTGCCATCATAATCATCAAATTGCGTGTTTTCATTCTTTTCATGTCTATTGTTTTTTGTTATTTTTTGTCGTTGCAAAGAAAGTCTCTTCGTTTTTCGAAACCGTTGCAGTACGGTTACGATTTTGTTACAGTTTTACCTCCATATTCACATAACCGGCCACAGAAGGGTTAGAAGCGTCGCCGCGCGGGATGCCGACCCTGACATTAGGAGCGAGGCGTATGTGCTTGTTGGGCGCATACTGGAAACCGGCAATTGCGGTATGCTCGTCGCGGCTGTTCCAATGGTGCAGAGATGTCAGATAGTCCCAGCGTGCAAACACCTCAAAGTTCTTCGGCAGGTTGACCCGCACAAAGGCAGATACGCCCTGTTCGTGCTTGCCCGAGGCATTGTTGGCGTTCCACATGGCGTCATATTCGGCGCCGGCGCTCACCGTTTTGCCGCAGTAGCCTACGAAGCAGGAAAGGTTGCCTTGCCCCACTGCCAACGAGTCGCTATGGTCAAAGTCGCGGTAAGAACCATATACACGCAGCGTCAGCCCGTCTGCCGGCACAAATGTCAAGCCCATGCCATAGAGGAAGTCGGTGCCGAGGTTCACTTTCTTGTATCCGTCGCCGTTGACGAGCGTGAGGTCAGCCTTGGCCCACGAAGCGAACTTGTACTGCATCACCAAACCGAGGTCAGCGGAGTGCCCGAACTTATACTCATCCTGGAACGACTTCATCAGATAACGGTGTCCCCAGGCCTTCTCCTGAACATCAAAAAGCTGCATGCCCGTAAGACCGGCGTTCAACGTGAACTTTCCTTTGTTCCAGGTTACTACGGCATTTTTCAGATACACCAGACGGTTGAGGTCGCTCACGTCAGACGACTTGCCCATATCGACTACAACCTTGGCGGAGACGTTCGGGGTGAAATGATGTTGATAGCCCAAATAGGCACGTTCAAGTTCAAAACCTGTCTTCTGCGGACTTGTGAACACGGAGTGGAAGTTGCCGAAAACCGTCACAACCGGCTTGCCGTTTGGCTTGAAAGCCGGCTTTACGGTGTCGTTCTGTGCAAACAATGAAGAGATGGCCATCAGCAGGCTCACTAAGGTCAGTTGACCTTTCTTGAAAATCATTTTCATTTCTTTGAATTTAGATTATGTATAATTTTTTCACGAGGCAAAAGAACAGAAAGAGCGTTGCGAAGCCGTTGCAATGCGGTTATGATTCTGTTACGGAAAAAAGAATTGGCAGTGCCAGTGAGCGTTGACGAATATATATGGTGTGTCAAATGCGGATGAAGTATCAATGTAGTCCGAAAACAACAGAAAACAACACTGTAAACATGGTGTATGGCATAGAATGATTTGACAACATAAATTGATAATATACAATATTTTACAAACATCCTGCGAAAATAAAGGGAAGAACAAAAAACAAAATAAGGAAAACATTATATTTGGCGCGTCGATTTCTTTGGACTTTGGCTAAAGGACTTCACAAGGTTCAAGGGGCGGCTGAAATGGGTTGAAAACAGAAGTCCCCTAAAAAAACAATTATGGTAAAAAAACTCTATTCACTACTGTTTGTGATATGTATGCTGATGCCATTGGCGGGCATGTCGCAGACTGTACCGTCATACGCTTTTCAGGCAACAACCTCGGCGTATGACACCGTCGTTCAAGGAACGGCATTGTCGTTTTCTTCAGATGATTCGTATGCGACATTGCAGTTTCCTTTTGATTTCAAGTTTGCGGAAACCACCTTTCCCCAAGGCACGAATCTTTATGTATGCAGCAATGGCTATATAACTATCGGCAATTATGCCACCGCTACAACGCCGAGCTTGACCTCAACCTACAGTTTCATCTCCCCGTTGGGGCACGATTTGAAGCCAATTACAGGGTCGTTGGCTTCGTATGCGGTTACCGGAACAGCGCCCAACCAGGTGCTGACCATAGAATGGAGGCAATTCCAGAGTTATACCAGCAACAACTATTACAACTTCCAGATCAAACTGCACGAGACCACCAATGTCATCGAGTTCTGTTACGGGCCGGTTACGATAGCCGCAACCAAAAGCGCCATCGTCGGTCTGTATGATGTCATCAATTCGGAGAAACTGATTGTGTCAGGCACTGGCGACTGGTCAACATTTACCGCAAGTTCCACGGCCACAACCAATAACGTTTCTATTACAACCACTTCACATCCTGATTCCGGACTCGTCTATACCTTTACGCCACCGGTTGTGAACTGTCCGCGTGTCAGCAATCTGAGAGCCAGCAACTATGGTCCCAACTCCTTTGATGTGTCCTGGCACACCGAAGGTTCAGAATCGTCATGGATTTTGTCCTATATGCCGGAAGGAGACTCCGCTTCGCTGGTCACGACTACGGTTTATGATACCAGTTATAATGTCTCCGGTCTCACGGCCAACACTGCCTACCTTGTTTCCGTTGCGGCAGACTGCGGCGGCGAACAGAGTCAGTACAGAACAATAACAGCCTATACGCTTTATACAACCCCGGCAACGCTGCCATACGTTTGTGACTTTGAAGACGACATTGAGAACAGCAATTGGACGCTCATCAACGACACCGTTGTGAACGCATGGCACATCGGCAATGCGGTCTATACCGGCACCGAGGGCAAGGCGCTCTACATCTCCAATGACAATGGAGTCACCAATGCTTACAACAATTCCGAGCCCGGCACGGTGTTCGCATCGCGTGACATCACGCTGGACACCAACTATCGGGAGTATGCCTTGACTTTCGACTATAAGGGCATCGGTGAAACCACTAACGACTACCTTAAGGTTTGGTTCTCCAAAGACAGTCACACGCAAGTGTTTGCCAACAACACGGGAACTGTCCCTTCGGTGCCCGGCGCCTATTACCTTACGGTAGCCGGGAACCAGTATCTGAACAGAAAAGAAGACTGGGCGCATGTCAACCTGATCCTCGACCGTGCCGACGGCTGGGGCGACAGCGGCCTTATGCGCCTCTATCTGATGTGGCGCAACAACGGGTCTGCCGGTTCCAACCCTCCCATCGCCATTGATAACATTACCTTGAAAGGATACAGCTGTGCCCGTCCCCAAAGCCTTGTCTCCGTTGACAGTGCTGCCACGCAGACCAGTGTTACCGCAACCTGGAGCCGCGGCGAAGCCACAGACTCGGAATGGCAAGTCTGCATTGTCACGGCAGGAGGCAACCCTGACATGGCCACGCCAATCACCGTGACCGACACCACACACCAGTTTGACGGACTGAACGCCAGCACCGCTTATATGGTGTATGTGAGAACCGTCTGCGGAACAGAAACCAGTGCGTGGGCTTCGGTATCCTGCAGGACAGAATGTTCCACTTATATGAGCATTCCGTTTGCAGAAAACTTTGACGATTACGGCACGGGTACCGGAACATATCCTTCTTGCTGGTCAAAGACGTACACAACAACTACATCATATCCGTACATCTCTTCAACTACGCCTTATTCCGGAACGGGGTGTCTGTACTTCTATAGCACGGCATCAACATACTCTTGCGCAGTCGCGCCGCAAATTGACACGAACGCCACCCCGCTCAATACGCTGATGGTCAGTTTCAAGATCAAGAAAACCAGCACCACGAACGGTTATGGCGCTCTACAGTTGGGTGTTATGACTGACCCGACGGACATTTCCACATTCCAGACCATCAAAAGCTGGACCGGAGCAGAATGGGAAACGACAAACACCTGGTATGAAGTGGAAGAATTGCTTTCCGACATCAACGTCCATGGTTCTTACCTTGCACTCCGCAAGCCCGCAACGATTTCGGGATTTACCTACATAGACAACTTTGCCGTTTCGCTTATGCCGACCTGTCTCAAACCGCTGGACGTGCAGACGAGCAACATTGCCGCCACCTCTGCCACCATAGAATGGACACCTCAAGGCACGGCAACAGAATGGGACATCGCAGTAGTGCCCACCGGCGCCAGCCCGGAGAGCGTCACGCCCATTACGGTTTACAACCATCCGTATACCATCACCGAACTTGTCCCCAACACAATGTATGACGTATATGTGCGGTCAAACTGTGGCGGCGGCGACTTAAGCGTCTGGTCAAACCTGACTTCGCTCCAGACCCGCTGCCTCCCTACAGACGTCATCCCGTTTGAGGAGAACTTCGACACCTACGGCACGGGCACATCTGCATTCCCCGACTGTTGGTCAAGATTAGACAATGCCACTTCCACAACCCGGTATCCTTACATCTACAGCACTTCCGATTCCGGCAATGTGGGCGTGCTCTACTTCTATTCCACCAGCGCTGTCTATTCTTTGGCTGCGTCGCGGGCACTTGACTTGTCAGCACACGATGCCAATACGCTGATGCTCTCTTTCAAAGCAAAGAAAACCAGCGCTTCTTACGGCCGTCTGGATGTCGGCGTCATGACAGACCCTGACGACCTGAACACGCTGACGGTGCTGAAGACCATCTATCCCGGCGACTATCCCGCCACTTCGGAATGGATTACATTCAATGTGCCGTTCACGGATGCTTACGACACTGTTCACCTGGCATTCTATATGCCGGCTGCCAACACAGCATATGTACAGCTTGACGATGTGAAACTCGGTTATGTGCCTGATTGTTTTGGCCCGTCTAATGTCACAGTTACCAACATCGCCGGACAATCGGCCTTTGTAATGTGGGGAGCAGCCATGCAGGGCGTTTCCGAATATACGGTAGAATACACGGAAACCGGAGAGGATAACTGGCAGACCGCCAGCTCTGCCGTGGCCGGAACCAGTGTCTTCCTTACAGGCCTTACGGCTGAAACGGATTATGACGTGCGAGTCTTCTCCAACTGCACTGCAGGATCGGCAGACACCGCAACGGCAAGCTTTACCACAAACTGTCTGTCTATTATTGAAGCCACGCTTGACAACGGAGCACAATCTACATACAACGGGCTTCCGTTCAACAACTTCTACAAATACAACTATTCCCAGCAGATCTATGATGCCGCCGAGATTGGCGGAGCCATGAATGTCGGCAGCATCGAATTTGAGTATGCATATTCTTCTCCGATAACCGCAAAGAGCAATGTAACCATTTACCTTGCCCACACCTCGCAGTCTGTTTTCTCTTCCACCAGTGCATGGATTCCGATTGACAGTGCCACGGCAGTCTATACCGGCCCGATGAACTTCACGTTAGGCTGGAACAAAGTGACGCTGACCACACCGTTCCAATACAACGGAACAGACAATCTGGCGCTCATCGTGGATGACAATTCAGGGGCATACAACAGTTCCTCATACGTATTCCGCGTACATGCCACTGCCGATTACAAGGCACTCCGTTACCAAACTGACGGCTCGGACATTTCTCCGGCATCGCCGCCGAGCGGAACCCAAGAGAAAAAGCGCGTCAATGTGAGGTTCTCATCCTGCGACAATACGGTTACCTGTGTGGCACCGAATGTCATCGTTACCGCCACAGACAGCAACTCCGTAACGTTAGAGTGGGTTGCCGGCAATACAGAGTCGGCATGGCAAATTGAATACAAACAGAGTTCCGACACGGTATGGACATCAGAAGGCACCGTTACCGCATCGCCTTACACCATCTATAACCTTGTGCCTGATGCAGAATACACTATCCGCATGCGCTCTGACTGCGGGTTTGAAACCAGCAATTACAAGATGCTTTCTGCAACTACACCCTGTACATCCATCACAACGCTTCCTTACACAGAGAATTTTGACGCAGCAACGGGTTCCGGCGCGGGCAATTTCATCTCTTGCTGGTACCGCGGCACGAACTACACCACGGCTTATCCTTACACCTACAGTTCGCAGGCCAACTCTGCACCCTATTCGCTCTATTTCTATGCTTCATCCACTGCATATTCGTATGCAGCCACGCCGCGCATCGGCAATGATATAGAGATGAACAACCTGCAGGTCTCTTTCAACGCAAGGAAGACCTCCGCGAACTATTTCATCGAGGTCGGAGTCATGACCGACCCGACAGACATCAGCACCTTTGAGACTCTCGGCCGATTCTCACCTGCACAGACCAATACTTGGGAATTGGGCGAAATAAACACCGACAGTTATACCGGAAGCGGACGTCACATTGCCTTCAGGATGCCGCAATGGATCTCCAACTATATGTACATTGACGATGTCACCATTCAGGAAATCCCGTTCTGCGGACGAGTTCAAGACATTGCTGCCGAAAATATTACGCCAACCAGTGCCACAATCACATGGACACCCGGCGGCAATGAAACCGAATGGGAAGTGTGTTACGGACTGTCCGGCACCGTTGACCCCGGCACCGCTATGCCTATCCTGACAAGCGAAGATACCATCGCTTTGTCAGACCTGGTGGCAAGTTCCTTGTATGACGTATATGTGCGCATCGTATGCTCCAACGGCGAATATGGCGCCTGGACACAATACTCGTTCAGAACGGCCTGCGGACAGATTGAAACCGTGCCGTATGCAGAGAACTTCGACTCCTACGCATCCGGCCAAGCCAATTTCCCGCATTGTTGGACAAGATTCAACAATTATTCTACATCTACAAACTATCCTTATGTTTACAGCACCTACTACTATAGCGGCGGCAGAAGCCTCTATTTCTACGCCAGCACATCCACATACAATCTGGCCATTCTGCCGGAACTGAGCAGCAATCTGCCTGTCAACACTTTGCGGCTGTCGTTCCAGATGAGAGTCTCCACTGCCAGCAACAAGCTGATTGTCGGGCTTATGACGGATCCCAATGACGTCAGCACTTTTGAGCCCGTTGATACGGTCGCAGTCACTGCCGCCTCAACTTGGCAATTGGTGAAAGTGCCTTTGGCATCCTATACCGGGAACGGCAAATATGTAACTGTCAAAACTTACAACGTCTCCTCAGGCGCAATCTACATTGACGATGTCGTGTTAGACCTGATCCCCGACTGTAGCGCACCGACGGATCTGGCCGTCACGGCAACCGCCACGACTGCCGACTTGACATGGAGTGACGATCCGTCACAATCATCCTGGGAACTGGTTTATGCACTTGCAGGACAGAATCCGGACTACGAGAACCCGATTTTCACAAATACGTCAAGTTACTCCTTGACAGGACTTCAGAGCAATGCTGCTTATCAGGTTTTTGTCAGGACTAACTGTGCCGGAATGCCCGGCAACAGCGATTGGGCGTCAATCAGTTTTGTAACCCCGTCTGAGAATCCGGCTGCGGTGCCCTATTTCCATGATTTCACCGACACGACAGAAAACAACAACTGGGCGTTGCAGAACGGTACGGCCGTCAACAAATGGTACATTGCACAGCCCACCGGAGAGTCCAAGAACAAACTCTTCGTGTCCAATAACGGAACAAGCACCGACTACACCATCAATTCCGTTTCTGTGGTATGGGCTTACCGCGATGTCATGCTCAGCAGTGCCCCGACGCATGAGCTTTCGTTCAACTGGAAATGCGTCGGAGAGTCAAACTACGACTATATCAAGGTTTTCATAGGAGACCCTGCTGTTGTCAACTCCGGGAACGTCATCGCGTATGCAAATACAGATCCCGAGGGCTCAACCACGTTGGCGCAGAAGTTGAATCAGCAAAGCAATACGCAGCATTTCTCCTGCATTGTTGACGGTACACATTCCAACAAAGTGCGCAGGCTATATTTCTTGTGGCGCAACGACGGCAGCGGAGGCTCAATGCCTTCCGCAGTGATTGACTCTGTCAGCATTGTGGGCATCAGCTGCCCGGCTCCGACAGACCTTGCCACTTCCAACGTCACTAACTCTTCCGTTGACCTTTCTTGGATGCCAGCCGGAAACGAGACGGCCTGGAACATTGAGTACGGCCCGCAAGGCTTTACACCGGGCACAGGCACGTTAGTGCCTGCCACGTCCAACCCGTTCACGGTGACCGGACTCTCTGCCGCTACCGCTTACGAGTTTTATGTACAAGCCGTTTGTGGCGCAGACGATGCCAGTTCCTGGGCCGGGCCTGTTTCGGCAGTGCCGGGTTCTTACAACTTCCCGACTTCCGGCACCGCCACAATCACGATGTGCGACGGCATCATCTATGACGACGGCGGCTTTGACGGCAACTATTCCACAAACTGCGACGCTACGGTTGTCATTAACCCTGCCACAGCAGGAAACCTGGTAAAGGTTGTCGGCATTGGTGACTACGCAACAGAGAGTACTTTCGACTATCTGGTCATCTATGACGGATCGGACAATACCGGCACGCAACTTTTCACCACCTCGGGCACCTCGACAGGCACGATTCCGGCCTGCACCTCTACCACAGGGCCTTTGACACTCTATTTCCATTCTGACGTCAGTATAGTCAAGGCTGGTTTTGCCTTGCAGGTGTCTTGCGAAACGGCTCCTGTTGCCGACACGTGCCATGCCCCTGTTTTGACAGTCTCTGACGTGGACGTGAACAGTGCTACGCTGAATTGGACGCAGGAGGGCACTCCTGACAGCTGGACGCTCTATTACAGAAAAGGCACAGATGCTTGGACCACAGTGAATGTCACAACGCCGTCACCGTACCTCCTTACGGATCTGATGCCGGAGAGCAGCTATGAGGCTTATATGGTGGCTCACTGCGACACTGCCGAAAGCGAGAACTCCAACACGGTGAACTTCACCACGCTGCCCGACGGCATTGCCGACTATATTCTGGCCCAGACCAGACTCTACCCGAACCCGACAAGCAGCAACGTGACCGTTGTCAACAACAGCTGCATGATCGAGAAGGTTGAGGTGTATGACGTTTACGGCCAGACCCTCCGCGTGCAGCAGGTGAACGGCAACAGCGCCGTGCTTCCTGCCGGGGAGCTTGCCGCCGGCATGTACTTCGTGCGTATCATAACCGATAAGGGGACAGTCGTTAAACCGTTCACGAAACGGTAGAACAATCAGCAATACGTTTTCAAGAGGGGTAAGCCGAAAGGTCAACCCCTCTTTTTTCATACTTCACGTGCAATCATATTTTTTGTATGTTTGCTGCGTTTTAAATTAAAAAATCACCAATATGACAAACTCTATCAGAAATTCAGCAAAGAGAACAGTAAAATCCGTTTCCCTCAAGGCCGTTCTTATGGCGGCCGCCGTTTGTGTTTGGAATTTATCTACAGTTATGGCACAAGATATTAAATTGCAAAAACCGGAAACCGGGGGTGGTGCCCCCTTGTATGAGACATTGAAAAACCGTCAAACAAACCGCACCTTTTCAGACAAAATGCTGTCAAATCAGGATCTTGCCAATCTGCTTTGGTGCGCCAACGGCATCAATCGCGAAGAAAACGGCAAACGCACGGCGCCGTCGGCACGCAACGCACAGGAAATCGATGTTTATGTCTGCATGAAAGAGGGCGTTTATCTGTATGAGCCTAAAGGGAACATGTTGAAGCAGGTTCTAAGGGACGACTTGCGTCCTCTCCTTTCTCAGCGTGGTGCAAATATGGTTATGGCTGCGCCGATAACCTTGCTGTTTGTGGCCAACTATGAGAAAATGGAGGGTTTTGACGATGCCGGGAAAGAGTTCTATGGCGCTACTGACGCCGCTTACGTCAGCCAGAACGTATACCTCTTCTGCGCAGCCAACAAGATGAACACAGTGGTAATGGGCTCAATTGACCGCCCCGTGGTTGCCGACAAGCTCAATCTTAAAGGAAAGGCAGTTTTGGCACAGCCGGTCGGCTATGCGGACAGATAATCACATAAGTAAACTGTTGCTTGTCGGCACGTTCATGGCGGCGGGTATTGTTGCAGGAATGGCACAGCAGCCCACAGCCCGATACCGCAGCCGCTATCAGACGGTATGCCTCGATTCAACGTTCGATCACAAGATTGACCGGAAACTCGCCCGCTATGTGTCTGCCCGAAAGGGTAGGCTGGACAAGAGAATGAACGTCAAAGTCGGCAGTTCCGATGAGGCTATGTTCTCGTCAGCGCCGCAGAGCAGCCTCTCCAACTTTCTGACCGACTTGCTGCTGGCAAAAGCGCCGGCCTATGCGGACAGCCGACCATGTGACGTGGCAATCCTCAACTTCGGCGGCATACGTTCCTGTTTTCCGAAAGGCGATATTACGGTAGGGGATGTTTACAAAGTGTCCCCATTCGACAATTACATCGTGACCGTTACCCTTAGTGGAGGCGAGCTGCAGCGAGTCATTGAGCGTTTCAGGTACAGCCAGATGAATGCGGCCTATTCGGGGATGGAAATCCAGTTTCGGAACGATGTGCCGGAGAAGGCGCTTGTGGGCGGCCGTCCAATTGCGCCAGACAGTCTTTACAGACTGGTTACGCTGAACTTCATCTCCGGGGGTGGCGACGGCATCCTGTCAGACATTAAGTTCGAAAGCTGCTGCTATACATCGGCGGTTTTCCGCGACTTTGTCATTGCAGAGTTGCAGAACATGACCCGCAAAGGACTTGTCGTTTCCGGCAGAGAGGATGCACGGGCGGTCAGCCTCGACACGTCGGGAGAGTAAGACAATCGAACACTAATTTTTGTATTTTTGCCGCGCATCAAAAGTGCGCTTTTTTTCATAACAACAACATAAAAAACATAAAAGGATATGTCCAGCAGAAGAAAAGAACTGTTTCCTAATGTCACTGACGCAGAATGGAATGACTGGAAATGGCAGGTCAAGAACAGAATAGAGACCTTAGAAGAACTCAAACAGTACATCAAACTCACCCCGGAAGAGGAAGAGGGCGTTTCAAAATCATTGCAGACCCTCCGAATGGCGATCACCCCCTATTACCTGAGCCTTATTGACCCCAACAATCCGCATTGCCCCATTCGCCGACAGGCAATCCCTACGGGAGCAGAGGTACACCAGTCGGCTGCCGACCTGTTGGACCCGCTGCATGAGGACGAGGATTCTCCCGTGCCTGGCCTTACGCACCGCTATCCGGACAGAGTGCTGTTTTTGATTACCGACCAATGCTCGATGTATTGCCGTCACTGCACGAGAAGAAGATTTGCCGGACAACACGACTGCGAATCTCCCAAAAGCCGTATTCAGGGTGCTATTGACTATATCGCCCGTACACCGCAAGTCCGCGACGTGCTCCTCTCTGGCGGCGATGCCTTGATGGTTGGAGACAGTATGCTCGAATGGATCATCCAACAGCTCAGGGCCATTCCGCACGTTGAAATTATCCGTCTGGGCACCCGTACGCCCGTGGTCTGTCCGCAGCGTATCACCGATGACCTTGTGAACATGCTCAAGAAATACCATCCGATTTGGGTCAACACCCATTTCAACCACTCTAACGAGGTGACGCCCGAGTCGGCTGCCGCTTGTGCCAAACTTGCCGATGCCGGCATACCATTGGGCAACCAGTCAGTGCTGCTCAAAGGCGTCAATGACGACACGACCATTATGATGGATCTGGTACACAATCTGGTCAAAATGCGTGTCCGCCCTTATTACATCTATCAATGCGACCTTTCAATGGGGCTCGAGCATTTCCGCACCCCGGTGTCAAAGGGTATCGAAATTATGGAAAACTTGCGCGGCCACACTTCCGGATTCTGCGTTCCTACATTCGTGGTGGATGCTCCCGGCGGCGGCGGCAAGATTCCCGTAATGCCCAACTACGTTATCTCCCAAAGTCCTAACAGAGTAATCCTGCGCAACTTTGAGGGTGTGATTACCACCTACACCGAGCCCGACAGTTATGAGCCAAATACCGCTTACAGAGGAAACGAAGAGATGAAAACTGAAGGCGTGGCTTCGCTCCTGCATGGTGACAAGATGGCTATAGAGCCTACGGAACTCGACCGCAGAAACCGTCATACGAAAAAATAACAAAGCATGATATCTTTTGATAATCAGCGTAATTTCTTCCTTATTGCCGGACCTTGTGTGGTGGAAGGCGAAGAGACTACGCTGAATATCGCTGTTGAGATAAAGAGGATTTGCGAGGAGTTGGATATTCCGTTCCTGTTCAAAGCCTCGTACAGAAAAGCAAACCGTTCGTCGCTTCATTCCTTTACTGGCATAGGGGATGAAGCGGCGCTTTCGGTTTTGTCTAAAGTGAAAGCCGAACTGGGCGTGCCTGTCGTCACAGACATCCATACTGAGGCGGAGGCGCAGCGTGCCGCAGATGTTGCCGATGTTCTGCAGATTCCGGCTTTCTTGTGTCGCCAGACTGACCTGTTGGTGGCGGCCGCCCGTACAGGCCGTTATGTGAACATCAAAAAAGGGCAGTTCCTTTCGCCTGAAGCCATGCGCTTTGCCGTGGAAAAGGTCCGCGAGTCAGGCAACAGCCGCGTGATGGTCACGGAAAGAGGAACATCGTTTGGATACCAAGACCTTATCGTTGACTTCCGAGGCATCAAGGCACTGCGTGAAAACCGCTGCCCCGCCGTGCTCGACTGCACCCATTCGCTGCAGCAGCCAAACCAGCCCAAGGGTGTCACCGGCGGCCGCCCCGACCTGATTGAAACTATTGCCAAAGCGGGCGTGGCAGTGGGATTTGACGGACTCTTTATGGAAACGCACCCTGAACCCGCAAGGGCACTCTCCGACGGTGCCAACATGTTGCCGTTGCATGAACTGAAGCCATTGCTCATGAAGCTGTTGCGCATAAGACATGCCATCCTTTAACCAACATTTGAAGATGAAACGCGAACGCTTCCATCTGCTCATCATCGCGCTGCTTGCCGTCATCGTTTACGGCAATACGCTTACCTTGAAATACGCCAGCGACGACCGCATGGTCATCCTCGAGAGTAAAAGCACAATACAGGGCGGCTGGAAAGGCATAAAGAGCATCTTTACAGAAGACACATTCAGCGGGTACTTTGGCAGCGGACGGTCTGTCGTGGCCGGCGGTCGTTACCGCCCTATGTCGCACCTTACGTACTTGATAGAATTCCAGATCTTTGGCCGTGAAATAAAGGGGAAAATCGGCGATGTGGAGGATTTCCAGAACCTTCATGACCCCCACAACGAGCAGTACTTTTCCGACTCGGTGCTGCCGGTGGTGAGCCATCTCTTCAATGTCCTGTACTATACGCTGCTTTGTCTGCTTGTCTATAAAGTGCTGGCAAAACTCTTCAGCCGTTATGAGGGCAAAAGCCGTTTTTGTTCACTGGCATTCATCGCTGCAATGCTCTTCGCCCTGCACCCGATACACACCGAGGCGGTGGCCAACATCAAAGGACGTGACGAAATATTCGCTATGTTAGGGGCAATGCTGGTGCTGTGGTACAGTATGAAGTATGTTGAAACCCATCGATTACGCTATGTTTTCGGTATCCTTGCCGCCATGACGTTCGCCCTGTTCTCTAAAGAGAATGCAATCACCTTTTTGGCGGTAATACCGCTGACACTCTATTATTACGGGGCAGAAAGCAAACGAAAAACAGACTATCTTTTCACGCTGCTGCCGGCATTGGCGGCAACGGTTTTTTTTCTTGTGGCCAGAAGTCAAGTGTTGGGCGGCTTCATGCCCGCAGAGCAGACGCAGAATATCCTGAACAATCCTTTCGCTTTCTCCACAAAGGCGCAGGAAATAGCCACCGTTCTCGTCACGTGGGGCATCTATTTCAGGCTGCTGGTGTTTCCGCATCCGTTGACGCACGACTATTACCCGCACCAGATCGCTGTCACCGACTTTTCAAATCCCCTTGTCTGGGTTGTCATGCTGTGTTGTGTGGCATTAGTGGTTTACACCTTGTTGAGTCTGAAAAAGAAAGGGGTGGCGGCATACGCGCTGGCGTTCTTCATGGTCACGTTTTCCATAACCTCAAACCTTTTGTTCAACGTCGGCACCTTTATGAATGAACGTTTCCTGTTCATGCCGTCGTTGGGGTTCGCATTGCTGGCGGGCTATTTGTTCTACTGCATGGCGGCGGCCTCTTCTTTAGCGCTGCGGCGTGCCGGCTGGGGGATGCTGTGCTGTGTCTGCGTTTTGTATGGAGGCAAGACCTTTGCACGCAACTTTGTGTGGCACGATGACTTTACCCTGTTCATCACCGACGTCAAGACTTCCGACAAGAGCATCAAATGCAACATATCAGCGGGCGGCAGTTATTTGCAGATGTGGAAAAAGAGCCATAAAGCGTATGACAAAGAGATGGCTTACAAGTATTTGCAGAGGGCACTGCAACTCGACAGCCATGCCGTAAACGCCTATCTGCTGTTAGGGGAACTGTTGTTTTTAGACGACAACCTTGACGGATCTCTTGCAGCGTACAAAAATGTGACATTGATAGAACCGGGCAACCAGTTGGCGGAGGACAACGTCCGCAAAGTAATGCTTAAGCGC
Source organism: Oscillospiraceae bacterium (assembly GCA_963603365.1). Classification (GTDB taxonomy): domain Bacteria; phylum Bacteroidota; class Bacteroidia; order Bacteroidales; family WCHB1-69; genus F23-D06. The sequence continues at coordinate 24,520 of CAVCMI010000018.1, read as the reverse complement.
GAAGACAAAGCGGTGCAGAACATCAATGACCTGTTGAATGAGGGTATGGAGAAAAATGACGCCGCCCTTATTGACAAGGCGTACCGTGAAATATGCCGTTATGTGGATCAGCACCCCGAAAGCATTGTGGCGGCTAACGTGAAAGCCAATGTGTTGGGGCGGGGTATGGGGCAGCTTGACGAAGCCATCGCCCTGTACCGGCAGATAGTTGAGAAAGACCCCGACTTTGCCAGTGCATACGAGAATATGGGCATCGCTTACGCCATAAAGCGCAATTATGTGCAGGCCGAGCAGTGCTTGTTGCACGCATTGAAACTGCTGCCCGACAATGACAACATCAAGACCAACCTCTATTTTCTATACCAAGACATGGGCGAAACAGAAAAAGCCCAAGCCATAAAGCCCCAATAGGAGAACACTCTCCAGATTGAGGCATCCTTGATTAGGATTGTGGTTTTAAAACTTCATCTGTTTTTCGCGGAACTTAGCATATCCGCCTTCGTTGAAACGGTAATAGGCGGCGGTATGGGCCGTTTTTTTTATGCCGTCGGTGGCCACTGGTGTTAGAATGCCGGAGGAGAGGAACTTTTTCTGGAAATTGCGGCGGTCGAAGGTGTGCCCGTAAACGTCGGTGTAAAGACGCTGCATTTCGGGCAGCGTGAACAGGTCGTTCATCATGAAGAACGCGATCGGTGCATTCAGGAAGCCCAGTTTCAGCCACCAGGCAGCCTGCCGGAAGATCTGCTCGTGGTCGAAAGCCAGTTCGGGCATATTGGTGACAGGAAACCATCTGGCTTCTTTGGCGTCATCGCCGGCAACGGCCGTCTGGTTGGGGCGCACCACTGAGGCATAAGCCACCGAGATGACCCGCCCGCGCGGGTCGCGGTCAAGGTCGCTGAAGACACCGACTTCCATCAGATGCCGAGGTGTCAGGCCGGTCTCCTCTTTGAGTTCTCGCCGTGCCGCCTCCTCCATGGTTTCGTTCTCTTCGAGGAAGCCTCCAGGGAAAGCCCATTTGTCTTTGAAAGGATCACGGAGACGTCTTATGAGCAGCGTGTTGAGGTGCGTTCCGTCAAAGTTGTACACCACATTGTCCACCGTGACTGCCGGTCTCCAGTAGTCGTAAGTGTATGTTCCTTTTTCGCCCATAGGGAGGATGTTCGCAGATTAGATCCAGATGTCTTCCAGAATGTTGCCTTGAAGCCCCACAGTGACTTTACGGATCGGGATTCTCCGGGTGGCTTTCTCGGCCGCTGTCTTGGCGAGCATCAGCAGCCCGGAGCAGCAAGGCACTTCCATGATGAGCACGGTGAGGGTGTTGATCTGGGCTTCGTCAATCATGCGGGTGATTTTGTCAATATAGGAGTCTTTGTCGCTGTCCAGTTTGGGACATGCAATGGCCAGTCTGCGGTTGCGGAGGTATTTGGCATGGAATGCCCCTAAAGAGAACGCGGTGCAGTCGGCAGCCAGCAGCACGTCGGCATTGCGGTAGCAGGCAGACAGAGGGTTGAGCAGGTGCAGTTGGATGGGCCAGTGGGTCAGTTCGGAACGTGCCTCCGTGTTTGAAGCGCAGTCGAAAGCGCTTGTGCCGGCAGGCTCAAAAGTGCGTTCGGCAGACCCCGGGCATCCGCAAGCTTTTGCCGCCCCGAACACCTCTGTCGGGTCAAAGGCGATGCCGTGGTTTTTCAGGTACTGAACGCCCTGCTGCAAGTAGAGCATCTCGCCATGATCCTTGAGGTGGCGCAAGTGTGCGATGATGGTGTCGTGGCCTTTTGGGGCGATACGTTCCATGACGGCCTCTTCGTTGTAGGGCTCAGCCTCGCGTTCTTCTATGGTGATGGCCTCCACAGGGCAGTCACCGACGCAGGCTCCCAGTCCGTCGCAGTAAAGTTCACTTACGATACGTGCCTTTCCGTCGATGAGTTGTAGCGCACCCTCGTGGCATCCTTGTACGCATTTGCCGCACCCGTTGCATTTCTCTTCATCGATACGAATGATTTTTCTTTTTGCCATAATGTTAAAATAATGTAAGGGTTGTTGATGTTGTTTTTTTTATGCGGCAAAGATAATATTTGTTTTGTGAACAAAAACAAAGAATCAGATTATTTTTATGGGAGACAAGTTCCACTTGGAAAGTTGTAAAAAGCGGGTTTTCTTGTTACCCTGCTAATGTTTTTTATACTTTTGCTGCTTGAATCTATGAGCTGAACAAACGATCAATGAAACTCAACAGTCACAATAATTAATCTATGATGAAACATATTCTGCTCTCATCCATGCTGATGACCGCAATAGCGGTCATCAATGCTTCCCCCTCAATCTTCGTTTGAGGGCAGGCTGACCTATTCACAGAAAATGTCGGGGCGAATGGACTCGGAAACTCAGTTTGCGGAATATTATAAAGGGGACAATTTTGCGTGTGACATTCCCGACTTAAAGACAAAACTCATCTATAATGGCGACAAGCAGGAACCGGTCAGCATTCAATCGATGACGGAGTCCCCTGTCGTAACCAAAAAAACAATGGAAAAGGGCTCCGATGACACGCCTATCCTCTTCACTGACACAGGCTTTTCCTGTCGGCGGAATTCCAATGCAGGATAAGAACGCCGGAGATGCAGAACAAGGGCTTTATGCCCAACGTCCGCATTGTTCAGGACGCATGGGACGACTGTAGAATCCCCGTCTCCACGATGGAGAACCGCAGGTGGCGCTGGCGTGGAATCTCAAAATGCGTCCATAGCCATATAAAGTGTATTTTTGCCGCTTTGTTCAGTATGGATATTAAACAGTTTGATATGTCGCCAGATATGGACAAGGTCTTGCGCACGGCCTTGGACCTTGGGGAGCATCTGCTCATTAACGGGGCAGATGTAGGCAGGGTGGAAGACACGGTGACGCGCATCTGCAAGGCGTACGGCACCGAACATGTGGAGGTGTTCTGCATAGCGTCGTTGTTGCAGGCCTCCGTGCGTTTCCCAGACGGACGGTACTGCCACCAGATGAGACGGATCAAGTCGAGCGGCAACAACTTGGCGCGCCTTGAGGAACTGAACGACATATCGCGGCATCTCTGCAACCACGCCATCACGTTAGACGAGGCCTCGCAACGCGTGAAGGAGGTGAAGTCTGTCATGCCTTACCGCAGTGTCTTTTATTACATTGCCGCAGTTTTGGGCTCTTCAGCGTTCTGCATCTTCTTCGGCGGCTCGTTGCGCGACGGGCTGTCGGCCTCTGTCGCTGCCCTCCCCGTGATGTTTATGGAGCGTCATCCCATAAAAGGGAGCAGCCAGATGGTGCATACTATTGTGGAGGCGTTCATCGGCGGAATCATTGCTAACTTGCTGGTGCTTGCCGGATTGGGACAGAATGTGAATCTGGTGTGCATCGGGGTGTTCATGCTGCTTATTCCAGGTATAAAGTTCGGATATGCCATGCAGGATTTTGTAAACATTGATGTGCTGGCAGGCTCCGCCAAACTGGTACATGCGCTGATGCTTACGGTGATGATTGTGTTAGGTCTTGGCGTCGCTACGATGCTGTTCGGGAGGATTGCGCTATGAACAGCCTGCTTGTCACCACGATAGCAGGATGTGTCGGCACGGCGGCTTTCGGCATCCTCTACCACGTCAAACCCAAACATCTCTTTTTTGCCATGACCGGCGGCGGTCTCACTACCTTGTCACTGCTGCTCTGTCTGCAGTTTACGCACTCGAACCAACTGCTTTCCAACATTGCCGCCACCATCATCGGCGGCATATACTGCCTGCTGTGCGCCCGCTTCAGAAAGGCCCCCAGCACGGTTTTTATGATACCGACGCTCTTCCCCTTAGTGCCCGGAAGGAATCTCTATTTTTCTATGATTGCCCTCACACATCATGACAAAACGGCTTTCATATCCAATTTTTCCACGGCTGTGGAGATAAGTTTCGGCATCGCCGTAGGCATTCTTTTCGTCAACCTTTTCGGCAATCTGGTGATGCCCCGGTTGCCGCAGCCGAAGGAAGAGGACAACAACAGGACATAAACCAACATATTAAACATACGGATACAATGAAATACATTCTTTTGCCTCCGCTGAAGAACCGCGATTGCCAGCTGCCTTTTTATTTTGCAGTAGAGGAGTATGTGGCCCGCAATTATTTTGATGACGATTATTTTTTCATCTGGCAGGTTGACCCGACTGTGATGCTCGGACGCAATCAATTAATGCAAAACGAGATCAACGAAGAGTATTGTAAGCAGCATAACGTACGAGTCTATCGGCGCAAGAGCGGCGGCGGCTGCATCTATTCCGACAAAGGCTGCCTCCAGTTTTCCTATATCACCTCAGAAAGGGTGGTGAACAACACATTCAAGGAGTACATCTCCCGTATTCTGGACGTGATCCGCTCGTTAGGCATTGATGCCACTACTTCGGGACGCAATGATATTGAAGTGGACGGACGCAAGGTGGCAGGCGCCGCCTTCTACAGGATGGACAAACGGAGCATTCTGCACAATTCGCTGCTTTTTGACACGGATATGGCGGAGATGAGCCGCTGCCTGACCCCCTCGGGCGAGAAACTGGAGAGCAAAGGAGTGGCTTCCGTTCGGCAACGCGTGGCCAACCTCTCCGAGTTCCTGCAGATCTCAATCCCGGAACTGATTGCCTATACGCGCAAGATGCTGTGCCGCGACGGCGTGCTCGAACTGACCGATAAGGATATGCAGGAGGTCTTCAACATCGAGGCAACCCTCGCCGCCCCGGATTTCGTATATGGCCATACCCCCTCCTATACTAAAAAATGCTCGCTCCGGCTGCCCAATGCCGGCAAAATCGAAGCATACGTGGAACTTAAGAACGATATTATTCTGCATATAAACCTGCTGGGCGACTATTTCCTGACCGGCGACCTTGACCGAGACCTGCTGCAGCACCTGCGAGGCGTGCCCTTTGACCGTGAGGCGGTGAAAAAGGTGCTGAACGGAATCGACCTTGGCAGCATAATCTTGAATGTCAATCAAGAACAGTTCTTGCAGCTGCTGTTCGGACCGCGTCCCCGCTTGGCCAAACCTGAATGGCTGAAGATAAACCTCAATGCCGGCCAGTCGTGGATGAACACCAAGGATGTGCTCAATGAGCATGCCCTTCATACGATTTGCACCAGCGGACGCTGCCCGAACAAGGGTGAGTGCTGGCGTGCCGGCACAGCTACTGTGATGATTGCCGGCGACATCTGCACCCGCTGCTGCCATTTCTGCAACACCAAAACAGGACGGCCTCTGCCCCTTGACCCGCTCGAGCCCCAGCACGTCGCCGAGTCTGTGAAAGCACTCAGTCTCAAGTATGTGGTAATCACGTCGGTTGACCGCGACGACTTGCCGGACCTCGGTGCAAACCACTGGGCACAGACCATCAAGGCGGTGAGGGAACTGAACCCTGACGTGTTCATTGAGGTGCTCATCCCTGACTTCCAAGGCAAGGAAGAACTCCTCGACGTTGTTCTGGACGCCCATCCTGATGTGGTGGCCCACAATATGGAAACGGTGTCCCGGCTTACCCCGTCCGTACGCAGTGCCGCTACCTATAAACGTAGTCTTTCGGTTCTCAAATATGTGGCAGACAAAGGGTTTGTGGCAAAAACCGGCATTATGGCCGGTCTCGGAGAAACCGTACGGGAGGTGGAAGAGACAATGGACGACTTGCGCCGCGCCGGCTGCCGCATCCTCACTATCGGACAGTACTTGCAGCCTACGCTCAAACATCTTGACGTCAAAGAGTATGTCACGCCGCAGCAATTTGAAGCCTATAAACAGACGGCTTTGCAGAAAGGCTTTGCACAAGTGGAAAGCGGACCCCTTGTCCGTTCCTCGTACCATGCCGAACGATATATTCAGAACAAATGATATTCAGACAGTTGGAATCTTTTTTATCTAAAATATAATCCCTATTTAAACTTCATAGAGAAAAGTTCATCTTCTCAAATTGCAAAAAAAATAAAGTGTGTATTTTATACACAATATTTTTTCTTACTTTTGCCGCCTGTTTACGGAAAAGGGGTTTTTATTATAAAAATCTGACAGACAATAATATAGAACAAATAAAAGAGAATAATGAAATTCGAGATGAAAAGACTTTGCGGAAAAGGTCTCATTGGCATAACGCTTCTCACGGGGGCGTTTATGCTGACGGACGTTAAAGTGCTTGGGCAGACGGACTCAGTCCACATCTCCCTGTCCAAAGCCATAGAGATGGCTTTGTCAGAAACGCCCACGGTGCGCATTGCCGACAGGAATGTCAGCATCAAGCAATACTACAAGAAAGAACAGATTGCCGCCCTTTTCCCGGACGCTTCTCTTTCGGCATCGTACAACCGCACGTTGCTGAAGCAGGAGATGGCTATGGAGATGAACGGCTCGATGGTTAGCTTTAAGGTCGGACAAGACAATACTTATTCTACGGGCATATCCCTGTCGCTTCCGGTAGTGGCACCTGCGCTATGGTCGGCCGTCAAGCTCTCTGCTATGGACGTGGAGCTGGCGCAAGAGTCGGCACGTTCGTCCAAACTGGAGATGGTCAATCAGGTAAAGCAGGCTTATTTCACCTATCTCCTCGCCAAACAGTCGTATGACGTGCTACAGAAGAGTTATGCCAATATGCAGGCGAGCAACGAGTTGGTGACCCGGCAGTATGAGCAAGAGTTGGTTTCAGAGTTCGAGAAACTGCGTTCAGACGTAGCGCTGCAGAACCAGCGTCCGCAGGTCACTTCAGCAGCCAAGGCCATGCGACTCTCTTACATGCGGCTTAAAGTGGTGTTAGGCTTGAACATCGATGAACCGGTGATTTTTGACGGCAGTTTGGCCGACTATGAGCAAGAGGTGCAGAGTGCGCAGGTGCCGGACGGGCAGACTTTGCAATTGGCCTACAATTCGGCTCTCCGTCAGTTAGACTTGAGCCTCAAGCAGTTGGAACAGTCAAGGAAAATCCAGAAAGCCTCTTCGTGCCCTACGCTCGCACTGGCCTGCAGTTTCCAGTATTCCGGAATGGGCGACGACAAGCAGAGTTTCAACAATTACCCCTACTCTTATGTCGCACTTTCGCTCAACGTGCCGATTTTGTCATGGGTAAGCACATCGTACAAACTGAAACAGACAGATTTGAACATTGAGAACATGAAAGACCAGCGCACTGATACCGAGAAAAATCTCCGCATCAGCATTCAAAGCAATCTTGACGATATGCAACAGGCCATCGAGGACTTTGCCTCCGACAAGGAGACGATGCAGCAGGCCCAGAAAGCCTACCAGATCGCCAAACGGCAATATGAGGTGGGGCTCAACACCTGGCTTGACCTCAACAATGCCGAACTGACGATGATCAGCACGCAACTCACATTTGCACAGTCGGTATATAATTATTTGGTGGCCAAGGCCTCGCTGGATGCAACACTTGGAAATGAATAAACGGTTTTTTACAGAAACAAAAAGAAAAAGAATATGAAACGAATTGATGTTTTCATCCTGACGGCTCTCACGCTGATAGGATTTACAGGGTGCAACGGGAAAAAAGATGACGCTGGAGCAAAGGACCAGACCATCACCATAAAAACCCAGCAGGTGTCTGCACAAGAGGTAGAACAGATTTATGAATATACGGCAACGGTTGAGGCTTACGCCGTGAACAACATTGCCCCGCTTACCGGCGGCAGAATCGACAAAATCTATGTGGAGGTGGGCGACCGCGTGAGCAAGGGCAAGGTTCTCGTGCAGATGAACGAGAACAGCCTCAAACAACAGAAAGCGCAGCTCGACAATTTGAAAAAGAATTTCAAGCGGATTGACGAACTGTATAAAGTCGGCGGCGTGTCAAAGTCGGACTGGGATGCACAGAAAACCTCCCTTGACGTGGCCCAGACCACTTACGACAATCTGTTGGAGAACACGCAACTCATCAGTCCCATCCCCGGTGTGGTCACGGCCCGCAACTATGACAGCGGCGACCTTTACGGCGGGCAGCCTGTAGTGACAGTGCAACAGATTGCGCCTGTCAAGATGCTTATCAACGTGTCGGAAGCCCTTTTCAAACAGGTGAAGGTGGGGTTGCCCGTAACCATCAAAGTAGATGCCTATGGCGAGGAGGAGTTCAAAGGAAAGATCAGCCTTGTGTATCCTACTGTCGATGGCACCACGCACACGTTCCCCGTTGAGGTGCAGATACCCAATGCCGATGCAAGGGTCCGCCCCGGCATGTATGCGCGCGTCACGGTGAACCTCGGCACTTACAACCATGTGGTGATCCCCGACGAGTCCATATACAGACAGCAGGGCTCCGGCAACCGGTATGTCTATATCTATAAGGACGGCAAGGTCAAACTCAGCCAGATCCAGACCGGCCGCCACATCGGCACCAAGTATGAACTGCTCTCCGGCGCCGAAGACGGCGACTGGCTTGCCACCACAGGCCTCTCTCGCCTCAAAGACGGTATGGAAGTGAAAGTTGAAAACTAAATAAAACGGCAAAACAATGAGTTTATATCAGAAATCCGTTCAACGGCCGATCATGACGGGGCTGATCTACATCGCCATCGTCATCCTCGGTGTGTTTTCTATGACTAAATTGCCGATAGACCTGTTCCCGCACATGGACGGCAACACCATTATGGTTATGACGGTCTATGGCGGCGCGAGCGCGGAAGACATCGAGGACAATGTGTCGAAGCCTATCGAGAACACGCTCAACTCTTTGAGCGACTTGAAACACATCACTTCCGAGTCCCGCGAGAACTATTCTATCGTTTATCTGGAATTTGAGTATGGCGTGGACATAGACGAGAAGACAAACGATGTCCGCGACAAGCTGGATATGGTGTCATCCTCCCTGCCGGATGATGCCAACGAACCCTATCTGTTCAAGTTCAGTGCCGACGATATGCCTATTGTCATGCTTTCCGTGAAGTCGGACCAGAGCACGCAGGCGCTTTACAAGATCCTTGACGACAAGGTGGCCTCGCCTCTGAGCCGGATCAGCGGTGTGGGCGCCGTTTCCGTGTCGGGCGCTCCGCAACGCGAAATACAGGTCTATTGTGACCCTTACAAACTGGAGTCCTACAATCTGACGATTGAAGGAATCGCTTCAGTGCTGGGCGCTGAAAACCGGAACGTGTCGTTAGGTGTTATGGATGTGGGCACGAAAACCTATTCCATGCGTGTGGACGGCGAGTTCGAAAATGCCGAGGAGATGGAGGACATCGTGGTGGGCAGTTATGGGAACAAGAACATCTATCTTAGGGATGTGGCCACGGTCAATGACACGCTGCAGGAACGCATGCAGGAAACCTATACCGACGGCACACGCGGCGCAATGATCATTATCCAGAAGCAGTCGGGCGCCAATACGGTGCAGATTGCCAATAAGGTTAAAGATCAATTGCCGAAAATCCAGGAGTCTCTGCCTGCCGATGTGCAGTTGAGCATCCTGGTGGACAACTCCGACAACATAACGAATACAATCAGCAGCCTTGAGGAGACGATCGTCATCATCCTGGTGCTGGTGGTTCTTGTAGTGCTCTTTTTCTTGGGAAGATGGCGTGCTACGCTCATTGTGGCATTGGTGGTGCCCGTGTCGTTGGTGGCGGCATTCATCTATCTGCTCTTGACGGGCAATTCCTTGAACATCATTTCGCTTTCATCCCTCAGTATCGCTATCGGCCTGGTGGTGGACGACTCTATCGTGGTGCTCGAAAACATCACCACCCATATCGAGCGCGGCTCCAAGCCCAAGGCTGCGGCCATCTTCGCCACCAATGAGGTCTATCTTTCCATTGTGGCATCTACGTTGGTTATCATCGCCGTGTTCTTGCCGCTGACATTCCTTACAGGCATGTCGGGCGTGCTGTTCAAACAATTGGGTTGGATCGTCACTATCGTGATCACGGTTTCGCTGGCGGCGGCCATGACTTTGACGCCGATGCTCTCGTCCTTGCTGCTGAAAAAGAATCCGAAAAAAAGCAAATGGTTCGAGAAGATCTACGGTCCTATTGAGCGCTTCCTCGCCAGACTCGACGAGGGTTATGCCCGCATGCTGAACTGGAGCGTCAACCACAGGAAAACGGTAATCGCCATTGCCTTTGCCGCTTTCATCTGCAGCCTTGCATTGCTCAAGGTCATTCCTACCGAGTTCTTTCCTACGCAGGACAACGCCCGTCTGAGCGCGACGGTCAAATTGCCTATCGGCACGCGTGTCGAGATAACCAAAGAACTGGGCGACCAGTTGGTGAACGAGATCCGCGAAAAGTATCCCGATGCCGTCAAGACGGTCAATTACTCCGTGGGCCAGCCCGACGAGGACAACACGTTCAGCCTCATGAGCGACAACGGCACATACCTGCTCTCTTTCAATATCCGCCTCTACAAGAAGACTGAAAGAAAAGAGTCGATAACAGAGGTGGCCGACGGCATACGCGAAATCATGCGCAACCATATCGAGGTCAACACCTATACGGTTTCCACAGGACACGGCAGTATGGGCGGCATGTCGTCCGTTGACATTGAGCTTTATTGCTATGATTTCACTACTACGGACAATTTTGCCGCAGAGTTGGCAAGCCGTATGCGGAAAGTGAAAGGCTGCACGGAGGTGACGATTAGCCGTGACGAGTACACCCCGGAGCTTTCTGTGGTGCTTGACCGCCGCAAGCTGGCCGAGAACGGGCTCAACTCTACTACGGCCGCAAGTTATGTCCGCAACCGCTTCAACGGCTATACGGCCTCTTATTTCCGGGAGGACGGCGACGAATACAACATCCGCGTGCGTTATGCCCCCGAGTTCCGTAACGACGTGAAAGCCATCGAGAACATCCTGATGTACAACTCGCAGGGCAAAGGCATCCGCGTGGGCGACGTGGGACAGGTGGTGGAAACCTACACCCCGCCTTCCATTGAACGTAAAGACCGTGAACGTATGGTGAAAGTGTCGTGTATGGTCGGCAAGGATGCTGTGCTGAGCGAAATCGTGGCAGCCGCCCAAAATGAACTTGACCAGATGGACATCCCCACGACGCTCGACTACAAGATTGGCGGCACCTACGAAGACCAACAGGACGCTTTTGGCGATATGTTTGTGCTCATTGCCTTGATTGTCATGCTGGTGTACGTGGTGATGGCCGCTCAGTTTGAGTCGTTTACCTATCCTTTCGTCATTATGTTCTCTATTCCGTTTGCCCTCACCGGCGTGCTGGTCGGTTTGGCCGTGACGAAAACGGCGTTGGGCATCATGGCGCTTATCGGCATCATGATGCTGGTGGGCATCGTGGTCAAGAACGGCATTGTGCTGGTGGACTACACGAGTCTCTGCCGCGAACGTGGCATGAGCATCAAGGAAGCCGTCGTTGCCGGAGGCCGCTCCCGTCTGCGTCCTATTCTTATGACAACCCTGACAACGGTGTTGGGTATGATACCTTTGGCGCTCGACAAGGGCGAAGGCGCCGAGATGTGGAATTCAATGGGTATGGTCGTTGCTTGGGGCTTGTCGGTCTCTACGTTAGTGACGCTGATTCTGATCCCGGTACTGTTCAGCAAGTTTGTGGAGTGGTCAGACAAGGCCGCCAAACGCCGCGCCGCCCGCAAGGAACGCGACAGACTCGAAGGCGTCAATCTCACATAATGTCAAATCTTTAATTGAAAATAAAAATGAAAGCTGTATTCATATCTTTCTATCAGGCCTTCTATGATGAGGTGATGGCAGTGCTGGAGAAAAACCAGATTCGCGGATTTACATTCTGGAACGAGGTTCAAGGCCGCGGCTCCGATGACGGCGAACCCCATTACGGCAGTCACGCCTGGCCGACGCTCAACTCCGCAATCTTGACGTTTGTGCAGGACGAGAAGGTGAAACTCCTCCTCCAAGACATTCATGAACTCGACCTTACCGCCGAGCAGCAAGGCCTGCGCGCTTTTGTGTGGAATGCGGAGGAGATGACGGACAAAACCGTCTGACCTCAATAGATTATACAGAATCAAAACAGGACGGAGAGATGCCATGTGCCTCTCCGTCTTTTGTTTTGTTTTGCCGGTTGCGGATATTCAGGCATGTTTCTCAAAAATGCGTAAAACAGAATAAGACAAGTTGAACAACAAGTTCAATTTGGGAAGTCATAAAAAAAGGTGCGGCCGCCAACCGCTTTTTTCGTATTTTTGCGGTCTTGTAAAAATCATTATCCCGAATAACATGGCTGAAGAAAGATTGTTCTCAGAATTCCCCCCGATATCTACGGAAGAATGGGAATCTACAATACAGAAAGACCTTAAAGGCGCAGACTACGAGAAAAAGTTGGTGTGGCATACCGACGAGGGCTTCAACGTGCGTCCCTATTACCGTGCCGAAGACCTTGACGGCATCCGTTACCTCAATACACTGCCGGCAACATTTCCCTATACGCGCGGCACAAAAGCACACGACAACCATTGGGATATTGTGCAGGAGATTGAGGAACCGAACCCCACAAAAGCAAATGCCATAGCCCTCGACGCCCTTGACCGCGGAGCCACGTGCATTGCGTTCAACGCTGAAAATATTGAAACGGCAGCGGCGATGAACACGCTGCTGCAAGGCATCGACCTCAACAAAACAGGACTGCAGTTTAACAAGGCTCGCAATTATGCTGCACTTGCCGACTTGCTCTGCGATTATGTCGCCGCCGGCAACTATGACCCTAAAGCCGTAAAAGGCAGCCTGGACTTCGACCCTTGGATGTGCCGCCTCAAACATAACAAGTTCTGCCACTCTAAGGAGGAAGCCCTTCAGCGGTGTGTTGACTTGCTGCGGAAGATGGAGAATATGCCGAACTTTAAGGTGATCAACGTACACGGAATCACACTGCACAATGCCGGCGCAACGATAGTGCAAGAGTTGGGCTATACGCTCGCCCTCGCTAACGAATACCTTGTTTTCTGTACAGGACAAGGTATGCCGGCAGAGAAAGTGGCCTCGCGCATGCAGCTGACCCTGTCGGTGGGTTCTAACTACTTTATGGAAATCGCCAAGCTGCGTGCCGTACGGCTGCTGTGGTCCACGATGGTGGCACAGTACAAGCCGGCTTGCGACTGTGCTTATAAAATACACGTCAACACGGTGGCCTCTACGTGGAACAAGACGATGTACGACCCTTACGTCAACATGCTGCGCAGCACTACAGAGGGCATGTCAGCCGTTGTTGGCGGCACCGACTCACTTTCGCTGCAGCCGTTTGATGTGGCCTATAAGGAGTCTGACGATTTTTCGCGCCGCATTGCCCGCAACGTGCAGGTTATCCTGAAAGAGGAGGCTTTTATGGACCGCGTTGCCGACCCCGCTGCGGGTTCCTATTATATCGAGAACCTTACCAATGCCATTGCAGAACACGCTTGGAAATTGTTCCAAGATGTGGAGAATGCCGGCGGAGCGGCCGCACTTGTCGAGAACGGAACAATGAAGACCGAAATCGAGAAGAGTTGCCAGAAACGCGACATGGATATCGCCACACGCCGCTATATTCTGCTGGGCACGAACCAGTATCCTAATCTCAAGGAGACCATGGCCGACAAGATCGAGCGTGTTGAGAGGGACGACAACGAGGGACTGAAGACTTACCGTGGCGCAGTGGCCTTTGAGGAGATCCGTCTGGCTACAGAAAAGTACGCCGCAGAACATGCCCGCCCCAAGGTGTTCCTGTTCAAGGTCGGCAATTTGGCGATGCGTCAGGCACGCGCCGGATTCATTACCAATTTCTTCGGCTGTGCCGGCTATGAGATTGTTGAGCCGGCCGGATTCGCAACTGTCGAGGAGGGCGTTGCTGCTGCCAAAGAGGCTGCTCCAGACCTTATTGTGGTGTGCAGTTCCGACGAGGAGTATGCAACCCTCGGCGTTGAGGCGGCAAAACAGTGCAAGTCGCATTTCCCCAATGTGCCGTTCCTGGTGGCCGGCAACCCTGCGGAGTGCCTCGAAACGCTGAAATCAGCCGGCACTGACGATTTTATTCATGTGAAAACCAATATCCTCAACAGTTTGACTGCATATAACCAGAAACTGTTGAAATAGAGATACAGTGAGAAATTATATCGCCATTCTGATAGCGGTTGTCACTGTCGGCTTGTTTCAGGGATGTTCAAATGCCCGCAAGCCTCAACAGGAAGCCTTTTTTGAATGGACAGATTCTTACGGACGGCAGGTGCGGCTCAACATTGAGCCGCACCGCCTTGTTTCGCTCTCACCCGCCATCACTGAGATCTTCTACCTTATTGGCGCCGATGACAAGCTGGTAGGAGTCTCCGACTTCTGCACCTATCCCGAGGCAGCACGAAGGCTGCCGAAACTGGGCGGCATGCAGAACATCAACATGGAGGCTTTGCTGGCACTTCGCCCCGATGCCGTGCTGATTGGCTCCATAGTGTCGCAGAAGGATGTCCAGACTATAGAGCGGATGAACATACCCGTCATTGCCATCAAGGAGGAACAGAACATTGAAGGCATGGCTGACATAATGAAGATCATAGGACGCATAACGGGCTGTGAGGAACAGGCAGACAAGGCGGCGGCTGACTGGTTGTTGCGGGTAGACCGCCTGAAAACACAGAATGACAGTCTTGGAACACAAGCGCATACCGTCTATTATGTGGTAGGATTCGGCGATGCCGGCGACTTTACTGCACCCCGCAATTCCCACATTTCTGAGATTATAGCCCTTGCCGGCTGCCGCAACGTGGGCGATGCGCTGCAGGGCTGGAACGTGAGCCGCGAGTTTCTCTTTGAGAGCGACCCGGACATCATTTTGGTCAGAAAGGAAGACCAACAGGCTTTCTGCTCACAATATCCTTATACACTGCTGACAGCAGTGAAAAAACACCGCGTTTATCCTGTCGAGAGCGGATGGATTGATATAGTTTCACCCAGAAACCTGCAGGCAGTAGAATTGTTGCAAGAAGTCCGGAAGCCGTTGGAAAAAGAACAAAAACAGAAGTAACAACGGCAGTTATCTTCTCAAAATATGCACTAACCCTGTGACGGTATGTGCCTCCTCACCTGCCATTTTGTAGGTGATCTGGTAATGGTAGACGCCGTCAAGACAGTCGTCTCCGCCCCAGTTGTTGTGATAGTCTCCTGATTTGAAAACGATATTGCCGGACTGGCTGCGGATGGTTACTTGGCAGTTGGTGCAATGCTCCAGCCCCTTGATTTCAAAATAGTCGTTGTACCCGTCGCCGTTAGGTGTGAAAACGTTAGGGATTTGTAACGGGAATGTCTCGCTTGCGGCGTGTTGGGTTTCTGTAGGAGTGGTTGTGTCGAACTCGTGTGTGGCAGGCACCGGTGTGTCAGTCGCGCCTGTTGGCAAGAGTATGGGTTGTATGGGGCTCGAAGGTGCAGGAGATACGGGCGAAAGGGCAGGCACAGTCGCTATTGGCGTGACCGCCGCTGACATAGTTTCTCTATTGTCTTTCCGGATAGGATCTGTTCCGGCCTGATCCTGTGCGGAATGATGGGGTGTTGCAGGGAATGCGTATTTGGGAACGGTTGTGGCGTTCTGCACCTCGTTGGTTTTGGCGGGAGTTGTTGCAACAACATTGACGGTATCACCTTGTTCTTCTGCAAGGCTGTCTGTCTGCACCGCGGTGTTGCCGCTTTTGGTGCTTTGTGGAGACGGCGTGTTGTCTTTGTTCAGCAAAAAGAGGGTCACAGTTGCTGCCGAAACGGCAACAGCGCCGGCTACGGCAGCAACGGCTTTCCAGGCTGCACCGAGGCTGTGCAGTTTGTGGGCAGCGGCAGACGTGTTGCCTGACATGGGCTGCTGCACCTGCTGCGGCATAGCGGCGTCAAGCCGGCTGCTCAGCCGGTTCCAGCAAGAGGGTGACGGCTGCTCTTCTATTTGCCCCAGAATGTCTTTGATGTTATGCTCCATAATCGTTGTCAATCGTCTATAGATGTTGTTCACGTGTCTTTATATCCTCAATAAGACGGGCACGTGCCCTTTGATAATAGACGCGCACGGTGTTTTCGTTCCTGTCCAGCATAGCGGCGATCTCCTTGAAACTGTAACCCTCTATGCTTCGGAGGTTGAAGATGATGCCCCACTCTTCGGGCAGCTGCCGGACGAGCGCCAGTATCTCTTTGCCTTCCAGCCGGGTGATGATGGCCGTTTCAGAAGCGTAACCTTCGGCGGCAGGCTCCGGCACGGCTTCAATCCGGTCGGTCTTCAGGATGTTCCGGTTCTTCCGGAACGAGTCGATGGCCTTCTTTACCATTATGGCGCGTACCCAGTTTCTGAGAGAACCCTCGTTGCGATACTCTTTCAACTGCTGAAACACGCACAAAAAACCCTCCATCATGGCGTCTTCTGCCTCTTCGTGGCTTGTGCAATAGCGCAGACATACGCCGAACATTGCCGGTGCAAACATATCGTACAGGCGATGTTGCGCCTGGCGGTCATTGCGCAAACAACCGTCAATCAGTTCTGTGATGTCCCGTTCCGTTGCTGCCACAATTGTCAAGTCGAGAAGAGGCAGGGAAATGTTACAGCCTGTGCTTTTATTTCAAGGATTTCACAATCGCCTCAACTTCGCGCAGATAGTCGCGTTTGTGTTCTTGCGGCGCATAGACGAAGCCGTCGAGGGTGATGCACTTCGACTTGTCGGATGAAAGCATTGTGAAACTGTAGAAAGGACCGCCCATCTTGTCGCGCACCGAAGCCCAGAGGCCACGCAGCTGGAGTCCGTTGTGATAGCGGATGGAGAGGTTTTCAACTAACGGGAATCCTTCAAGGTCGGCCACGACAGGGTATGCGCCGGCTACAGCTCCTTGGATATAGGCCTTGGTGATGCTGTCGCGCACCCTTACCACATTTCTGGCGGCGAGCGGATATGCGGGTGCTTGGTAAATCATGACAAAGCGGTCGTTCTTGGGCGTCCTGAAGCAGAGCCACAGGAAGTCCTGCTCTTCGCGCCCTATGAAATAACCGGACGGCACGGTGATGGAAATGCCGAATTTCTCTTGTATCCGCTTCTCTACTTCGGCATTGTTGAGTTTGCGGTGGGCATTTTGCAGGCGCACGATGTCGTTGCCGTACAACGCTTTCACTACTTCGTCCTGATGCTCCAGAAAAAGGGCGAGAAGCGAGTCTTGGCTGTTGCCTTGGATTTTAACCAGCACTTGAGGAGCAGAGTAGGCATTCTTTTCTATTTCGAAATGGTTGCTTGCATAGTTTTTGTTGTAGTCGAAGCGCACAATGTTGCGGTGCCGCGTGAATGAGGCCAGAAAGTCGCTGTTGCTGCATTGTATGATGTCGAACATCGGCTCGATCTGGTTGATGGCGGGCTGAGGCTGCTGCAGGACACCCCTTACAGTCTTTATGGCGGCATCAGTCCAGTAAACGGTGTCGATGGCCAGAATCATTTCCCCTGCCTTTCCGTTTGAAAAGTTGTCAGCCTTGAATGCCGGGACAGGCGATTTATGCTTGCAGGAGGTGCCGGAAAACAGCATTACGGCCAAAAGCGCTATTATAATTCTCTTTGTTGTCATTGTGTCGGTGTTTTTTCTGTGAATAATCAGGAAACTGCCTTTGTTTTGTTTTTGAAGAAAAGCATCGGTGCAAAAGTAGCAAAAAAGCAGAGCGGTGGCTTGGGCTATTGAACCGTAAAGACTTGCGTGCCGTTTTCTGCCAATTGTTCCTGTATCTGCCGGTTCTGCATGATGCTGCCGCCTGTCACGTCGAGGTTGATGAGGTTGGGTGAATTGAACCAGCCGTTGATGTTCATCGCAAGGTTGAGGTTGGCAATGTCCTCTTTGCAGATGGAAAAATGCGACAACGGCAGTATGACCCTAAACGAATGGTCTGTGGTTTGTCCGTCTGTGACGGTACGTCCCGTGTGCAAGGCAAAAGGCTTTGCCGTTTGGTCGGGGGATTTCCAGAATCCGTTGATTTTCATATAGTGGTAGCCGCCGCCTAACATGGCAGGCCAGCTCATGTTGTTCTCTGGGGCAGAAGGGTAGGCTCCGGTGTAGTTGAGTTCAGGCGCCAGCCCGAAGCAGAACTCGATGCTCTTGTATGCGCCGCATGGCAGTTCGTCGGCAGGAAGCCACGACAAGGTGTTGTCGAGGATTGCGTCAACGTAGTGGGCGGACTTGCCGGAAACGACGGGCACGCGCGTGCCGTCTGTCATAGTCAGAACGACGTTGGAGATGAAAAACTGCAAGTCATTGACCTTGTACAGGTTGTCCGCTGCATTGCGGTACTGGAATGTGTCACGCTCCAGCGGCACGCCGTCGATGTGAAAGGAAAAGCCGATCTTCAGATGCCCTGAAGGCTTTGTGCAGGCGGCAGCCAGAATACAAAGGAGAACAACGGGAAAAAGGTGTTTACCATTCATCTTCAAATACTTCCGGTGGCAGCATGCCTTCTTCCAGTGAATTGATCAGCGTCTTGATCTGGTCATCTATCTGCTGAAGCCACTCGTATTGGGAGGGTGACCAGTAAGGGCTGTCGGTTTTGAACCAGTTTTCAATCGGGGCTGCGGCCGTGGCTTTCTCGTTGAAGTTCGTGATGGTGTAGCGGTAGCGATTGTCGCGACATTCGAGTTTGAAATTGTAATAGACCACATTCTTGGGAAGCATTGTGCCGTCTTTCTGCTTGGAGAAGATGCGCACGCTGGAGCGCATCTCAATGGTTGAGTTTTCAGCGTCTGCTTTCTTGATGACTTCGGCGGTGTTCTTGTAATGTTTTTTTGCCCAGTCCATGGCACGCCCGTACAGCACTTGCGGGGTTCCCTCCTGTTTGACAACGTCCTGATAGGTTACCAGACTGGTGCGTTCATCGATGGGCAGGTCTGGAACGGGCAGTTGCTTGGAGGGTTTTTGGGCTGTGGCGCATACTGTGATGACGGTAAGACAGAGCAATGTGAGAATTCTTTTCATGTTTATTTTCTTGACAACGTTTGAAAATACAGATCGTATGTGTTTTTTTCGTCTTTTGGGACGAATTCGTTTTTAGTGATGGTCCATTCCTGCTCGTTGATGGCGGGAAAGAAGACATCTGCAGTAAACGGGGAGAGAATGCGGGTGAGATGGAGGGTTTGGGCATACGGAAGGAAAAGCCGGTACATGGTGGCGCCACCTATGACAAAAACCTCATCCTCCTCGTCCTGCGCCAATGCGAGTGCCTCTTCAACAGAATGTACGGTGATGCAGTCAGGGAAAACGGCCTCTTCGAGCGTGACAACAACATTGCGGCGGCCGGGCAGCGGTTTCTTAGGCAGCGACTCCCATGTGCGGTCGCCCATGATGACGGTGTGCCCGATGGTGATTTCCTTGAAATGCTTGAGGTCTTTAGGTAAATGACAGAGCAGCTGGTTTTGGTAGCCCAGTTCAAGGTTCTGTCCTACAGCCGCAATCATACTCAGGTTTTTCATTCGGTAAAAGGGATGTTTTTTAGGAACGGCAAAAATAGCATAAAATTGTTATCCTGCCGTGCCGTATGGATTTCCAGACGGCCTTCTGTCAGCAGGCAGCGGACTGTTGTGCCCCGGTTTGGTCTTCCGGTGTCTTCTGTTCTTTGCTGTCCCCGTGCACTTCTGACACGATGCTGGTGACTTTGCCGTGGTAAAGCTGCGTGTCAAGCACGTCGCCGGGTTTGAGCGTGCCGTTGCCGGTTAATGCCTTACCGTTGAGCCGGGTGATGCTGAACCCGCGCTTCAGGATGTTGCCGGGGTGCAAAAGATGCACTTTTTCTTCTGTCATAGTCAGAATCTCAATACCCCGTTTCAGCTGGCGTACTGGCTCAGAAGCGGCTTTGCCGGCATACAGGCCGAGCAGGTCTTTGGCGCCTTGCAGCCTGTTTTGTGCCAGATTGGCAATTCTTGCGGCTGTAAGGTTGAGGTTGCTGAGGTTCTTTTGCAGCAACATGTTCACTTTCTGCAGGCCGATTTGGCAAGTCTGCAGTTTGTCGTCAAAACGGCGGAAGCATTCTATGAGGGCAAAGGCCACGTCGGTAGGGGTTATGAAGTTGGTATGTGCCACCATATCGGTGATGCTGAGGTTGGTGGAGTGTCCGATGCCGGTAAGCACGGGCAGCGGGAAGGTGGCCACACAATAGGCGATGCGGTAGTCGTCGTAGCAGTTGAGCCCTACGTCGCCGCCGCCGCCGCGCACGATGGTGACGCAGTCAAACTCGCCCCGGCGCGACGCGATCGCCGTCAAGCAGGCGGTGATGCCCTCAACGGCACGCTCGCCTTGCAGTATCGACGGGAAAAGAGTGGTGGAAAAACAGTAGCCGTAATGGTTCCCGTTGAGCGTCGCGATGAAGTCGCTGTAGCCTTTGCTGCTGTCAACGGAGATGACCGCTATCCGCTTGGGCAGCAGCGGCAACACAAGAGATTTGTTCTGCGTGAAGACTCCCTCTTTCTTCAGCCGCGCAATGACGGCATTGCGGTTTTTCATGATTTCACCCAACGTGTAGGTGGGCTCTATGTCCTGTATGTGCAGCGCCAAACCACGTCTTGGATTGTACTCGATGAAGGCGAGACAGAGAATGCTGATGTTTTCCTTGATGGGCTCTCCGGTGATCTGCAGAAAGCGCTCGTTGATGTTGCTGAAATTCTGCTTCCAGATGACAGCGCGCATCTCGGCCTTGATGTCTTTGCCCTCTTTCTCTACCAGTTCAGGATAGCAGTGACCCGTTTTTTTGTAGTAGTTGAGTTTTACGATTTCTGCTTTGATGTAATAGGGCTGCCGGTAATTCTGCGCAACCATCCGGTGCAGGCTGTATGCTATCTCGGAAAGCAGATAGACTTTGTGTCCGTTGAATGTTTCCCTTTCTTTTCCCATTGTCTGAATGATTGGCGTCCCGGTGTCTGTCAGGCCTTAAAAACCGGTGTTCCGTCTTTGAAGGTTTTGAGGATGCGGCCATAGACGGTTTCGCCGTCAAACGGGGTGTTCTTGCCTCGCGAGGCAAAGTCGGCGGCGTTGATGCGGTAGGGTTCGTTGAGGTCAACCAGCACAAAGTCGGCAGCCATGCCGGTCTGGAAGCGTCCTTTGTTGAGTTTCATCATGGCGGATGGGGTTGCGGACATCAGTTTCACAAGTTGTTTGAGGGTCAGGAAGCCGCCTCTCACCAGTTTTGTGTAGCAGAGCGGGAAAGCGGTTTCGATGCCGGAGATGCCGTTTGCGCCGGCGGCCTTGTCTTCAGGGGTGTGCGGGGCATGGTCGGTGCTGATGGTGTCGGCCACGCCGCTCTGCAGCGCTTCGATGAGCGCAGTGATGTCGTCGTCGGTGCGGAATGGCGGCGCCACCCTGTAACGGGCGGCCTGCTCGGCGTTCCAATAGATGTGGTGCGGTGTGACTTCACACGACACGCGCAAACCGCTGCGCTTGGCCGTTGCAATGGCCTCAATCGACTCGCGTGTGCTTACATGGCAGAAGTGAATGGCGCCGCCGGTTT
This sequence comes from Oscillospiraceae bacterium, assembly GCA_963603365.1. Taxonomy (GTDB): domain Bacteria; phylum Bacteroidota; class Bacteroidia; order Bacteroidales; family WCHB1-69; genus F23-D06. The sequence continues at coordinate 3,080 of CAVCMI010000018.1, read as the reverse complement.
TGGCGCAAAGTTCTATATCTCTGAATGTCATTGCGTTCTCTGCCATACGCAAGTCTTGCGGACTGTAGCGGGCATCTTCTTCATGTGCCATGATGAGGAAACCTTTTTCTTTGCATATCCGGAAAATCTCTTCCATCACGTCGGGGCGGTTCACGCCCCTGCCGTCGTCAGACACAAAAGGCACCTCACCGGCTTTGAGGTGGAGCAGGTGCGAGCAGTCGTCGCCTTTTTCGTCGATGGTCATGCTGATGCATTGGTTGGCTCTGATGAGGTTAAGTTGCGCAATACGGCGCTCCACGTCGCGCGCCTGCTCAAGGCTGCTGACCACAGGGTTTGTGTTAGGCATCAGGTTGACAGCGGTATAGCCTCCACGCACGGCGGCTCGGCTACCCGAAACGATGTCTTCTTTATAGGTGAAGCCGGGGTCGCGGAAGTGGGCATGCAGGTCAGTGAATGCCGGAAGCAGTACGGGCATCGCCGGCGCGGCCTCGTCTCCGCTGAGGTCTATGCGGCTGATGACGCCGTTCTCAACCGTGATGTCGGCTACGGCATCACGTTCGTCATCAACAATATGAACGTGTTCGAATACCATCTTGTCACTCATTGTGTCTTTCCAAGGTTTCCTTAATTGTTGTTCTTCTTCAGAATGTCGCGGATTTCGGTGAGCAGCTGCTCCTCTTTGGTGGGTTCTGGCTCGACGGCTGCCGCAGTCTCTTCCTCTTTCTTCTTGCCGAGTTGGGAAAGGCGGTTGATTCCTTTGATCATCAAGAAGATGCAGAACGCCACAATGATGAAGTCGATGAGCACCTGAATGAAGTTGCCGTAGTTCCATGTCACCTGCTCCATATCCTCGCGTGCCGGGAAACGGAGACTCAATTCAGTGAAGTCCATGCCGCCGATGAGCCAGCCGATGGGCGGCATAAGGATGTCGTTGACCAATGAGGTGATGATTTTCCCGAACGCGCCGCCGATGATGACACCGACAGCCATGTCCATTACATTGCCTCTCATGGCAAATGTCTTGAATTCCTGCAGAAATTTTTTCATGACGATGTCTTGTTTTTGCTGTTTATACAAATAAGCTGCAAAAATAGTAAAAAAAGGCTATCTTTGCGCCTTGTTTTTATGATGACCGCTATGAAAATCAGCAGCGCTACAGAACATTTCAACGTACCTTCCGAAAAGGTTTTCAATCTGTTTGTCCGTTTTTTGCAGGCTGACAATTTCCCCTCTTTGCCTCAAGTCACTAATGTGGAGAAAGTGGAGAACGGTTGCCGTTTCACCGTTGCCGGCATGGCCACCTGCACGCTGACGCTTTTGCAACAGACCCCTTACTCGCTGGTTTCGTACCGGTTAGACTCCGACAAGGGAATCTCGGCCACGGCAACAGCACACATCGAAAGCGAGGACGACGGCTGCAACCTGCAGTTGGAGATGGATGCCGAGGTGCCTTTTTTCTTGCAAGGCATGCTTAAAGGCATGATGCAGAATACGCTTGACAAGAGTATGGATAAGATTAAAGAACTGGCAGAAAGGATGTAAGGATGGAAACGGAATACAAGATACGGACAGAAGGGCTGACAAAAAAATACAAGAGCAGGACGGTTGTCAATGATGTTTCGATACATTTCACCCAAGGCGAGATTGTCGGGCTGTTGGGTCCGAACGGCGCAGGCAAGACGACCTCGTTCTATATGATTGCAGGGCTTATCAAGCCATTCTCGGGCAAGATATTCCTGAACGACTGCGACATTACCGACCTGCCGATGTATATGCGTGCCCGGCTCGGACTGGCGTATCTGCCGCAGGAGGCTTCCGTCTTTCGTCATCTCACGGTAGAAGAGAACATTATGGCTATTCTGCAGTTCAGCAAAAAGAGCAAGGCGGAGCAGTGCGACATGCTGGAGACGCTGATCTCGGAATTCAACATCCAGAAAGTGCGCCACAACAAGGGCAACAACCTGTCGGGCGGCGAGCGGCGGCGGTGCGAGATAGCACGCTGCCTGGCCTCTGACCCCAAGTTCATCCTCCTTGATGAGCCGTTTGCCGGCGTTGACCCTATCGCCGTGGAGGACATCCAGAGCATTATCGCCAAACTGAAATTCAAGAACATCGGCATTGTCATCACCGACCACAACGTGCACGAGACACTTTCCATCACCGACCGCGCCTACCTGCTCTATGAGGGCAGCGTCCTCAAGTCGGGCACAGCCGAGGAACTGGCCGCTGACCCGGTTGTCAAGAAGGTCTATCTGGGCACTAACTTCGAACTCCGCAAATCTTCAGCCGTCAGTTCTGAATAAAAACCATGCAATAACAGCCAAGCATAAAGGACGCATTGTTTCAGGGCCTGTTTCAATGTTGTCCTGATTGTTGTTTGGGATACAGAAAGACAGAGATTGTCCCAATGACAAACCCCTCATTGTTTGTCCCATTGATTCAGTTACGGATAGAAAGCCAGTTGGCCGCCGTCTGTCTCATTTTCTCGTACCATTCCGTTTCACTGCATCCGCTGTTGGCTATCTGAATGGACTGTTCGAAGAAATGCCTTACATGCGCAGGGGCAGGAGTGTAATTGGCCTTGTAACTGTCCTCAAGCATCTTTCGGAAAATATCCAATGGCAAAGGAATAATCACAGACTTCCCTCCATAATAATTTATGTTGATATGGTGAAGCCCGAAAAAATGCGCCACGCAGGCATCGTTTATTGTAGGAGATATAAACAGACAAAAACAAGGTACTGAGCTACTGGTCTTCATCTTACCTAGATGACGGCTTACGGGTTCGCTTTCCATTTCGTATTGTTTCTGTCCGCTTGACATTGTCACTTCAACGATTACTTTGAAATCGCCATAATCGCACTCGATGTCCGCCATGTTTCGTTGTGCTGTGGATAACGGTTTCCCGAAATCATCGAAATGCAGATTTGCTGAAAAACATGTTGTATGTCTTCATATTGTTTATTATTGCTGTCCGCTAAAACTCAAAAGATCATAAATGTCCTGCCCGAAGCCTTGTAAAACTGGACTTCGGGCTTGCCTTTTCAAAAAGTAAGCCCCCTCTAATCAAACAGACTTGG
>CAVCMI010000017.1:0-11526 GCA_963603365.1 Oscillospiraceae bacterium | reverse complement strand
TCGCAAGGTAAGTACCATCGTAAAAGGCATACGACAGTTTCTCACCTACCGTCAATCCTTTCAGCGCAGCAGATGCTCGTCTTGACAATTCGACTTTGCGTCCGAGTATATATAAATCCTTGTCCATTTCCAATTTGCTACATTTTAACTATACACTAAAACGTTGCAAAGATAATAAAATTATTCGCAAGGATGCAACAATTCGCAAACTTTTTTATTCCAAGCTATGATAAGAAATAGGAATCGCGTCATACTTTGTGTTCAACCGGTGCATCTTGCATGGCATCAAGTATCTCTTGGATGAACGATATATAGTTATCCTCTATCTGATGAATGGTTTTCACAGAATCCGCTCCGTCTATTGCCAGGTTTATGAGACCAATCTGATGCTTTTTGTTTTGGGAAAAGGCATGAAGCACATGCTCCTCGCATTCTACGGGTGAGGTGAAAATACCTACGAATGTGTTTGCTAAGAGCCAAACGGCCTCTGTAGTTTTTCTGATTGCGCGTTACGGATTCATAGCCCTTGGGAATTTGGGCGTTCGTTAGTGCTTTGTTGAGCATGGCTTTCCATAGCAGAGCTATCAGCCAATAGGAGTTGTTTGGGTTGTTGAGAGCGAGATGAGATTCTCCGAGTGGCAGGATTATAGCTTTGCAACGATATGATTTGTAGCGAACCATCGACAAATCTCTTTTTCAATTCGTCGACGGCCTGCATAAATCCGGCAGACTGCTGAAAATAGTCTTTCTGTTCCCTATTATTGTTATGCCGAGTGCTATCTTGAAGGATTAAGTCCATTCTTATAAGGGGCTGGTGAATTCGTCCTTTATGTCATGCAGACAGTTTTGTATCTCCAGGTCATCTATGCGATTTCCAAGATATTCATCGAGCAATGGTTGCAAATGATGTTCCCGGATTCCCCATGCGGCAATAAGTTTTTCTTTTGTTAATCTCATGATAAATATTTTTATATTGTTCTAATCCAATTCTCGTCTTCATTCCCTCTGAACCTTGTGAAGTCCGTTCTCCTGCCTGCCTGCCGGCAGGCAGGCCAAAATCCAAAGGGACCGGTGCGGCAAATGTAATGTTTTTCCGTTAATTATTCCTTCTTTCAGAAATGTTTCGGGTGGGGCAAAATGTTGTGTATTAGTACGTTATATTGTAAATTCATTTCCGGCAGCATCACCTGTCCATAGCGGCAAGGCAAGAATTTAGTGTTATGATCGTAGAGTTTAGAGCACAGATGCCGCAAAAAGTTCCATCGCAATTCCTCATTCCTCATTCCTAATTCCTCATTCTATAATTGTCACATCCTATGTCTAATTTCTCCCAACTAAACGAACACGTGCTCCACCCTTTACCGCGACTTTGAGTTCCTGCGGTATTCAGGAGGGTTGCCCAACGATGTCAGCAAAGAGCGGTTCTCTTCCATGTCAAGCATACCTCTTTCCCAAAATGTTTTGTATGCTCTTTCGCTTGCGTCCGTTTACTGTTCAAACTTGCCGCAAGTATGCAAATAATCATTTGAATATCAATGAATTATTTTTAGCCCCTTATATTTCACCCAATGCTTTCTCGAGCCCATAGATGTCCTCTTCTGTCGTTGCCCAGCTCGTTACGAAACGGCATACAACCCTGTCGCTCTTGCTTGGCTCCCATACCTCAAACTTTATCTTTTGGGAAAGCGCATCGTATTGGGTTCGCTTCAGCACCACGAACTGCTGGTTGGTGGGCGAGTCCACAGCCAATGGGATGCCGGCGGCTGCGAAGACGGACTTCAGACGACCGGCCATTTCAATGGCGTGGCGTGAAATGCGGAAGTAGAGGCCGTCGGTGAAGAGCGTGTTGAACTGCACGCCGAGCATACGGCCTTTGGCGAGCAGGGCTCCGTGTCGTTTCACTGTGGTAAAGAAATGCTTCGGCGCCGGAATATTTGAAAACACCACAGCCTCGCCCATCAGTGCTCCCACTTTCGTGCCACCTATATAGAAAGCATCGCAATGGGCAGCAAGAAAAGGCAGGCTGTAGTCGCAGGCCTCCGACATCAGTCCGTAGCCCAGTCGCGCACCGTCCACATAGAGCTTCAGGTTGTAATGGCGGCAGACGTCGTAGATTTCCTCCAGTTCCTTGCGTGCATAAAGCATGCCGTATTCTGTGGGCATCGTGATGTAGACCATTCCCGGTTGCACCATATGCGGACAGGTATCGTCGGCAAGAAACTTGTCCATATATGACCTTAATGCCCGCACGCTGAGTTTGCTGTCGCCCGACGGAAGTGTGATGACTTTATGTCCGGCCGCTTCCACCGCTCCCGACTCATGCACGGCGATGTGTGCTGTATCCACACAGATTACGCCCTCGCAAGGCATCAGGAGCGCGTCGATGACGGTGGCGTTGGTCTGCGTTCCGCCCACAAGGAAGAACACGTCGGCCTTGTCGTTGCCCACCGCATTGCGTATTTTCTCTTTTGCCCGTTCCGTATATGGGTCGAAGCCGTAGCCCGAGACCTTCTCGTGGTTGGTATCGGCAAGCGCTGTCAGTATTTCCGGCAGCATGCCGTTGTTGTAGTCGCTTTCAAATGAAATCATAGTCTTCTGATGCATCCTTGACAACGCCGCATATTTTGCGGCAAAAATACAAATAATAATGTCGCGCCAACAATTGTATTTTTCGGCGAATGGCCTGCACAAATTGTAATTGGGCTATGGACGTTCGTTTCTTTTGCTGTATTTTTGCACCTTGTAAAAAAGAAAACTCAAAATAAAGAACAGATGAAACCCTACATCATTTGCCACATGATGGCATCGGTTGACGAGGTAAGTCTGATGGCAGGTCCCGGCATTGACGGGCGTAAGGGCATGGCTGCCGTGTTCGACGGTATAGACGATCCGGATCGCCCCGCCACATTGCTCCAACTACAGACCGTGGAGCGTATGGGCGATAAGGTTTGGATGAAGTACAAATTGTAAGACAACATAAAACAACATAAAACAAGAAGAATATGAACTATATCACTCTTAACAACGGCGTGAAGATGCCGCAATTGGGTTACGGCGTTTATCAAGTCAATCCAGAAGAATGCGAGCGTTGCGTGCTCGACGCTGTCAGCGTAGGCTACCGGATGATAGACACGGCACAGGCTTATCATAATGAAGAAGGTGTGGGCGAAGCCATACAGAAATGCGGCGTGCCACGCGAGGAACTCTTCATCGTGACAAAAATATGGATTTCAAATGCCGGCGAGGAGAAGGCACATGCTTCCATCCTGGAAAGCCTGAAGAAACTGAAGTCCGACTACATCGACCTGCTGCTCATCCACCAACCCTTCGGCGACTACTACGGCACTTACCGTGCCATGGAGCGTGCTTATCGTGAGGGCAAGGCAAGAGCCATCGGCGTGAGCAACTTCTATCCCGGACGCTTCATCGACCTTCAGGCACATGTGGGAATCAAACCGGCTGTCAACCAGGTGGAGACGCACGTGTTCTGCCAACAGGCCGAAGCGCAACAGTATATGGAGAAATACGGTTGCCGCATCATGTCGTGGGCTCCTTTTGCCGAGGGCGCTAACGATTTCTTCAAGAACCCTGTGTTGCAGGAGATTGGGCAGTCGCACGGCAAGACTTCCGCCCAGACAGCCCTGCGATTCCTGCTTCAGCGCGGTGTGATCCTCATTCCGAAGAGCACCCACAAGGAACGTATGCAAGAGAACTTCAATATCTTCGACTTTGAACTCTCCGACGAAGAAATGAAGCGCATTGTGGCACTTGACACCAAAGGAAGCCTCTTCTTGTCTCATATTGAGCCGACTTGGGTGGAGCAGTTTATGGAGTGGGAAAAGACGATGTGATAATCCTTTCCTGTTCTGTCATTAGCCTTTCACGAAGGATTGAACACTTCGCAAGTCCGGTCGCTGTAGAAAAATACAACACGAACCAGTTGCCGGTCGGGCTGAGACTTCAATATTCGCTCTCGCTTTGGCAGAGAGTCTTGAATAAGCGTTTCTCCCGGACGTGTGCGCTTTGACGGACGGACAGCCTCTTCAGCGTTCGTATTGTCAACTGGTTCTTCCGGTGAAACGCTTTGAGGATGACGATCTTTGTTGTCGGACACGGAGACGGGAGAGCCGGAAGGCGCAGCATCCTCGGGTGCAACATCTGCTAAAGCCGCAAACAGATCAGGCTGCGGGCTTCCTGAAGATCTCGGCAGTTGCCGGGAGCTGTCTTGCGTTGACACCAATGCCGGAGAGGCGCCTGAAGGCGACGTCTCTCCACGAAGCATCGACCCCGTACCCAAAATCAGCCAGTCGGAACTGATTTCAGGAAAGGCATTCAAGATCTTCTTTGCTACATCAAGACTCGGCTGATTGCGCCCGGAGAAAATATGGGTCACGCTGGAACGGTTTACATTTATACTGTCAGCAAATGCCGTCGGTGACATTTGTTTATAACCCATTACCTGTTTAATTCTGTCAACCATACTGTATGTTTACTTTTGTAATCGCCTTTCGTTACCTGTGCTTTTTTGTGGGTTGACAAAAGTACAAATATTATCCGTGCAATCTGCCGTTCGTTTTGCATTGTTCATAAAATCATTTTGTAATACTTTAAGCAATATTTGTAAATTACATTATTTTAATACGTTAGTGTTAGAAAATGATGTATGGCAAAAGATTGTTGACAACAGAGCGTTTAATCTAAACCAATGCTTGTAGCAATCGATATGGCAATATTGGTTTATAGTGTTTTAAGTAATTATAATTACATCATTACTTCTGGTGATTGTTGCAGGTATAGTCAGTATTATTCTGCCATCGAACGAATAGACGAGGGGCACTTGGAAGCTGTGTTTTGATACATTTGTGCAAAAACCCTTTGTCCGAAATATAGTCAATTGTGGATTTACTTTTGTCAACCTCTTTTTGTTTCAGGCCTTGCTTGTTTTAAGGTAAGTTACAAATGTAATCCATCTGTACTCTCTGTTTAAAATTCATTATTTTTGCGCACTTTTTTCTAAATCTGCAACAATCACATTTATGAGAGGTCTGTATTGCATCTGCCTATTGCTCTGTTCTAACGTTTTCATGTTCTTTGCCTGGTACGGCAACCTTCGATTCCAAAGTTATCCCTGGTTTTCCAGACTGTCATTGCCCGTCATCATACTGCTCAGTTGGATGACGGCTGCGCTCGAGTACAGTTTCATGGTGCCGGCAAACCGTATCGGCTACATCGGCAACGGCGGGCCTTTCAACCTGTGGCAGCTGAAAGTCATTCAGGAGGCCGTTTCCCTGACAATCTTCACCATATTGACGGTTGTGGTGTTCAAAAACGAGACATTCAAGTGGACACAAGTCATCGGCTTTGCATTCCTGATACTGGCTGTCTATTTCCTGTTCAAGAAATAAGTCAGGTTTATACTTGCCGAAAAAAACCTGCCCGGACAAAATAAAGGCCGATTACAATCGTTAGGTAAATATCACAAACGAGAACATTCTGAAACTAAACGCACAGCCAATGAACAGAACCTCTACCCCTTGCAAGAGAAAAACGGTAAAGCAGGAGAAGCCTTCGCAGCGTATCATCAGCAACATCCTGAACTATTCGAAATCCTTGGAAACTTTTGCGCACATATACGGGAAAACCGTATTTGTCATCAACAACTGATGCACAGCGGAAGCAACAGCCGTTCGGGGCGGCCGTCAGCGATTCTGGAGCGTGCCGTCATCGGGCTTGGCAGCAATCTGGGCGACAGGCGCGGATACTTGTCGCAAGCCTGCGTTCTTGTTTCCGAAAAGGCCGGGCAGATCATGCGTGCCTCGTCCGTAAAGGAGACGGAGGCCTGGGGGTTTGACGCCCCGCCGTTCCTCAACCAGATACTGATTGTGCATACGGCGCTCGGCCCGTTTGAGTTGCTCGACACCCTGCAGCAGATAGAAAAGAGTCTCGGGCGCACCGAAAAGAGCTCCGTAGCGGGCGGCAGGCCGGTCTATCACAGCAGGACCATCGATCTGGACATCCTCTATTACGGAGACCGGGCCATACGGAGCGACAGGCTCGTTGTGCCGCACCCTCACATTATGGAGCGCAGATTCATCCTCGACCAGCTGGCGGAATTGGGCATTCCAGCCGTCAGCGAAAGACAACCACAACAGACAACAAAATGATACCATATAATTATATAGTAGTAGAAGGCTGCATCGGGGCGGGGAAAACCACCCTCGCAAAGATGATCGGGGGCGAGTTCCGCGCAGAGCAGGTGTTAGAACAATTCGACGAGAATCCGTTCCTCGCCAAGTTCTACGCAGACCCCGTCCATTATGCGTTTCCTGTGGAGATGACATTCCTGATGGAACGTTACCGTCAACTCAAGAGACTGCTCTCGGAGAGAGACCTCTTCTCCGACTTTGTCATCGGCGACTACTTCATCGACAAATGCGTCATATTCTCCCGGAACAACCTGTTGCCTGACGAATACAACCTGTACCGCAGCGTTTTTGACGTTCTGTCGTCCTACCTTCCCAAGCCCGACATCATCCTCTACCTGTACAACGACATCCCCAGGCTGCTACGCAACATTGCCGGACGGGGGCGCGAATATGAAAAAACCATCTCTGCCGACTATCTTGAACACATCCAGCAGAGTTACCTCACTTATTTCAAAGAACATGCCACCATGCCTGTCCTGCTGCTCGAAGCCTCAAAGCTGGATTTCGTGCAGAACCCTGGCGACTACGGCAAGATCAAAGCGCTGATAGAGACCTCCTACCCTGCCGGCATCCACCGCATCACATTCTGAGAACCGTTTGCCGCGCCTCAAAATAATTTGCCGTCACAACAATGACACATTGTTTTTTTTACTACTTTTGCTCGCTTTTTTTTTAAGATACGGATAATTATAAAATGCAATAAAAGTTATGAAGACCAGAACCTTATTCAGTATTCTATTAGGCATTGCCGTTTTCTTTCTTGTCATCCTTGCTGCGCGCAGCATCATGCGTCCTGAGAAATTCAGACAGGTTTACGAGTTGCGGAAATCCGCCAATGTCACCAACCTCTCTGCCCTGCGGAGCGCGCAAGCCATCTACAAGAACGTTTACAAGAAATATGCAAGCGACATCGACAGTCTGGCGGACTTTGTCAACAACGGTACGGTTGAGGTTGAGAAAACCGTCGGCAACTTTCCCGACACCATGAGTCAGGAGCAGGCATTCAAGCTCGGGCTTATCCAGAAGAAAATCGTCAAGATCCCGGCCATCGAGAAAATGCTGGAGATTGACCCGAACCTCACGAAGGCAGACTTCCAGAGATTCCAGTACATCCCGTTCGGCGGCAAGAAAGAATACACCATCCAGACCGGGTCCATCGCTTCCAAGACCTACGAAATTCCGGTCTACCGTGTCGATGTGCCGTTGGATGACATTTTAGTGAACATGGACCTGAGCATCACCCCGGAAAATGCGGGATTCCTCAAGAAACTTTGGAACAAGGTTTTCTACAACAATCTCGCAGAAGAAGAGCAGTACAGGTCGCAGTATTCCGACATGTATCTGGGTTCCCTTACAGAATCAAGCACCTCAGGCAGCTGGGAATAATCTTCTCAAATGAACACCTTGCTTTCCAAATACTACACGAAATCCATCCGGCTTTCCTCGGATGGATTTTCGCTTTTCAACACCGACGAAGACGGGGCCCTGCACCGGCAAGACTATAAAAGCGGCGAGAACGTCCTGCTCTCCGCCGAAGCCCCGGCATTCTTCCGCCTCGAAAACAGCAGCGAACCTTTGGACATCATCGTTGCCACCCACGTGCCGATGCTGATACCGGAAATCATCTATGACGACGGAAAAGCCAAGGAATACCTTAACATCCAGCACGACATCACCCACTACGGCCAGCATTACAGCGACCGGGCCGGTCTTTACCGCGCCCTTTATTTCTTGACGCAGAACGAGTACACCACCGTCAGCAGTCTCCCCTGCCAGCCCCGGACTGTCAGCGAGATGACGCTCTTCTGCCGGTTTCTCCAAGAACAGAACCATCCCGAGTCCATGCTTGTTTCAGTGAACGACCGGTTTGTCGATTTCCTGGCCATGCATGACAACCAGCCCTCTTTCGTCAACAGGACATTCCACACCGAGGCCGTCGATGTGCTCTATTACTCCATGAACTGCATACAGCAGTTCGGTTTCCGCGAACCGGAAATCATCGTCAACTATTTCTGCGCTCCGGACAAGAAACTCGAGGAACTGCTCCGGAAATACCACCAGCAAGTGACCATCCTGTAAATGCCATGCGTATAATAAGCGGAAAAAACAGAGGAAGGCAAATTGTCGCGCCGGAGAACCTGCCGGTGAGGCCTACTACAGATTTAGGAAAGGAAAGCCTTTTCAATATCCTGAACAATTATTTCTATCTCGACCGGATCCATGTGCTGGACCTCTTTTCCGGCACAGGCAACCTCTCCTACGAATTCGCCTCCCGCAGCGCCTTGTCCGTGATTTCGGTGGACTCTGACAGCCGGTGCGCAACCTTCATTCGGAAAACAGCCGAAAAACTCGACTATACGCAGATTTCCGTCGTCCGGCATGACGCTTTCGAATACGTGGCCGCCTGCCGGCAGAAATTCAACGTCATCTTCGCCGACCCTCCCTACGCGCTCACAGGCATCGAGAGGATAGTGCAGGATGTCTTCAGGAACGGACTGCTGGCCCCTGACGGATGGCTTATCATTGAACATTCCAAAGACAAGGATTTCTCGACAGACCCGCATTTCTTCCAGCACAGGACCTACGGCAAGGTCAACTTCACGTTTCTGGTGAACATGGCCGATGCCTCCGAAACAGAACAGCAATAGCATGAATGAACGCAAATATCTGATTGTGGGATTGGGCAATGCCGAAGCCAAGTATGCCGGCACGCGCCATAACTACGGATTTGAGGTGGTAAGCGCGTTGGCAAAGAAACTCAACGCGGAGTTCACGGCCGACCGGCTTGCCTACAGAGCCAAAGCCATGTTCAAAGGGCGGACACTGGTGCTGATTATGCCGACAACTTATATGAACCTGAGCGGAAAGGCCGTAAAGCACTGGCTCTCCGCAGAAGATGTGCCCGCAGAACATTGCCTGGTGGTCTGCGACGACCTTGACCTCCCCGTCGGGACATTCAAAATCAAGCCCAAAGGCGGCGGCGGTTCACACAACGGACTGCTCAACATCATTGAAACACTCGGGCACGGCAACTTCCCGCGCATGCGTTGCGGCATCGGCAAGGACTTTGCAAAAGGATACCAGATAGACTATGTGCTCGGTCGCTTCGACAACGAAGAACTCAAAAAGACCGGGCCTTGCACCGAGCAAGCTACAGAAGCCATAAAATGCTTTGCCACAGAAGGCATCCAACGCGCGATGAATCTCTACAACACCGCCCAGCACGCAAATGCAGAAACAAAGACCGAACAAAACATCAAAAAATAGAATGTTATGACCAAAAAAAAGACAATTATGCTGTTTATGGCTGCCGTGTTATGCGTCAACGCACTGCACGCTCAGCAGAAATGGTGTCAGTACGGCTTGAAAGTGGGGACAAGTTTCCCCACGAACCGCAATTATTCCGTTGACGGCGACCTGTTGCAAGCGCTTTCCACCGCAGATTTCGGACTGTTTTTCAGAGCCGGACAATTCGTTTACGGGGAAGTCGGCATCGGTTACACTTTCCTGAAAGGGAACTACGGGAAACAAGCCGGGAACGGTGACTATCTCTTCAACGGCATCTATGTGGCCACGCACCATCTGCAAATACCGGTCAAGCTGGTGGGCAACATCCCGGTTGGAAGATCCTCGGCGTTTCTTCCTCATGCAGGCATCATCTACCAACCCTTGCTTAAGGTTTCCGAGAACTCCATAGGATTTTCAAAAAGCACACTCTCCTGCAACCCTGTGTTGCTGACAGCAGGCCTGGACCTCAGGTTCGGCCCCATTGTCCTTGGCGCCAGTTACCGCTATTCTCTTCATACTTTCTTCCAAAACAAAGAGGGAAAGCATCCGCGATATATCAACATCTGCGCAGGAATACAACTGTAAACACTTCGTAATCAACAAGAAAAGACAATAAAAAAATATTTCCGCAAACTTGCTGAACAAACCCGAAAAAGACTATCTTTGCAACGCTTAAAAAGAAAGGGAGCTTAGCTCAGTTGGTTCAGAGCATCTGCCTTACAAGCAGAGGGTCACTAGTTCGAATCTAGTAGTTCCCACAGCCGGAAAACGGGAATAATATGTTCCTGTTTTTTTTTTGCTTTCCGCTAAACAAGAACGAGGAAGCCAAAAGGCTTCCTCGTTCTTGTTTTACACATAGTCAAAATCTCAAGAACCTCTGAATACAATTTTTCAGCGTATCAGCGTAACGCTACCTGTAAGTTGCGGATGCCCGGGACCCTTGGGATGGTCTTGTATGGTATAATAACGGATGTAATAGACGTACACGCCATGCGGACATGGGTTGCCTTGCATATCGTTACCGTCCCAACCCACATCAATGTCGAAAGATCGGAACAACAGATGCCCTTGCTTGTCGTAGATCAGCATTCGGTAGTTTTCGGGGCGGATGCTTTCATAAGTTGGTTTAAAATGGTCGTTGAGGTTGTCTCCGTTCGGAGTAAAAGCATTGGGGATCCAAAAACTGATGGGTATGCTGACGGTAACATATTGCGTATGCGAGTCGGTACAACCATTACGGCCTGTTACAAAAAGTGTTACAGGATAATTGCCGGCATGTGTATAAATGTGAGACGGATTTTCATTGCCCGGCCCTGACACTATTTCCTGATTGTAGGGGTCGTCGAAAAACCATCGCCAGACGGAGTCGGGCTTGCACGTTAAGGTACACTGCAGTTCCGCAGTGCCAAGTTCCAGCATAAGGTTGTCAGATGACAGGACAAACGAAACAACTGGCAGCGGATTGACGATTACGGTGAAAGTGACAGGATTGCCATAACAGACATGGCCTCCACTTGTGTAAGCAGGTGTTACGGTGATGTCAAGGGTTTGAGCTACAATGGTGGAGTTTTGGAGCAGTGTGAAGATATTGCCGGAACCGCTGCCCCTTATGCCGCTGACGAACGGATTGTCAGACACCGTCCAGTTGAACGTAACATCGGGAGATGCCGGAGAAAAGTAGACTACAAGGCTGTCTCCGTGGCAAATTGTCTGGTTAGGCACAATGTCCATTTGAGGAATCTGCAAAACTGTGAGGTGCAAAGTCACCATGCTGTCGCAGCCGTTCAGTGCGGTGAGGGTTTGGGAGTATGTTCCGCTTTGGGTGTAGGTTTCTCCGTTCCACTCGTAGGCTTCGCAGACCGTTTCGTGGAACTCATGGGCCATGGCGTTGTTGACGGTAAGGTGGAGCGTCACCGTGCTGTCGCAGCCGTTCAGTGCGGTGAAGGTTTGGGAGTAGTCGCCGCTTTGGGTGTAGGTCTGTCCGTTCCACTCGTAGGCTTCGCAGACCGTTTCGTGGAACTCATGGGCCATG
>CAVCMI010000016.1:0-46691 GCA_963603365.1 Oscillospiraceae bacterium | reverse complement strand
CCACCGCCAACGTGAAATACGGCAAGGTGGACAGCTTCGATACACTGATGGATATCGTGAAAGGATGACAACAAGCGGTCCCATCCATATTCAAAACTACCGTTCTCCTTATGGCGAACTGGCCCTTGCCTCCTTTGGCGACAGGCTATGCCTTTGCGACTGGCAAGGGAAGCCTTGTGCCAAACGCAACAAGCGTCGCTTGGCCCGCCTGCTGCATACAGGCTTTCTGGAGAGAACCTCTGACGTCATCCGGCAAACGGAGCAGCAGCTTGACGAATATTTTGCAGGCAAACGACGGTGCTTCGACATCCCGCTGCTGCCAGTAGGCACATCATTTCAGCAAAGCGTTTGGAAAGTTTTGCTTGGAATACCATACGGCGAAACACGTACCTACAAAGACATAGCCTTGCGAGCAAACAACCCCAAATGCATAAGGGCAGTAGCGCAAGCCATCGGGGCAAACGGCATCGGCATCATCATCCCGTGCCACCGTATCGTCGGATCAAACCAATCGCTGACAGGCTTTGCCGGCGGGCTGGAGGCCAAGAAGAAACTGCTTGAATTGGAGAGTAGGGGGTTGTCTCCCCAAGAGGCACAGTGCCTTCAAGGAATGTGTAAAGACATTGCATTGGTCAGAACTGACGGTTGAGGCCGGACATTTGGAAGAAAAAGAGATTCAGTCAACAAGCAAAGACTACACCGAACTTCGTAAACTACTGAATAACATAACAAAGTCAACAGCAGAGCATCTCAATCCCTAATCCCTAATCCCTAATTCCTCATTCCTAATTCAAAAATTCAAAAAAAGTTCTACTTTCGCACCCTCTGAAAAAAACAGTTCAAATACCATTGTAATATGTTAGAAAAAGGAATCAAAGGATTGCAGAAACAGATTGTTACGGAAGAAATGACCGCTGCCCGTATTGGCAGCGGATTGGTTCAGGTGTTAGCCACGCCCGTGATGGTTGCCCTTATGGAAAAGACATGTGCGTTGAGTGTAGAGCCATACCTTCAGGAGGGAGAAAGCACGGTAGGCACACACCTCGACATCTCGCACTGTGCCGCCACGCCAATGGGCATGGAGGTGCGATGCGAGAGCGAACTTGTTGAAATTGACCGCCGCCGGCTGGTTTTCAAGGTGGCGGCATACGACGAGTGCGGGCTGATAGGCGAGGGTGTCCACGAGCGTTTCCTGATAGACAAGGACAAATTCCAGCAACGCGTGAACGCCAAACGGATGCACAACTGACCCTCGGAAATTAAAAGACGCGAACCGGAAACCAATTGGGATTTTTATGCTATCTTTGCCGCCGAATTATTGTACGTATGGATATGGAACAGATCAACCGGATTTTCGATGACTTCAGCAAAGCCACGGTGCTTGTAATCGGTGACGTGATGATAGACTGCTACATCAACGGCAAGGTCTCGCGCATCAGCCCGGAAGCCCCCGTGCCTATTGTGAATGCACAAAGCCGCAGCTACCGTCTTGGCGGCGCCGCTAACGTCGCCCTTAACCTGAAGTCGCTCGGAGCGCGCCCTATTCTCTGTTCTGTCATCGGCAGCGACAACAAGTCGAAGGTGCTGTACGACCTTATGGAGGAGTGCGAGCTTGACTCTTTGGGGCTCATCCCGATTTACGGGCGCAGAACCACGGTCAAGTACCGCATTATCGGCAACAATGCCCACATCGTGCGAGTGGACGACGAACGCGACGAGCAACTCAAAGAGCGCGAGAAACGGCAGTTCCTGACCACCGTGGAGCAGGTCATCGACCATAACCCCATTGACGCCATCATTTTCGAAGATTACGACAAAGGTCTTTTTTCCAAAGACCTGATTGAGGAGATTATCCGTTTTGCCCATAAAAAGAACATTTTCATCGCCGTTGACCCTAAAAAACGGAATTTCAACAATTACGAGAATGTCAATCTCTTCAAGCCGAACTTGAAAGAGCTTTCGGCAGGGCTCAACATTGAGGACAATGTCTCGCTCACTGTCGAGAACATACACACCCTCGCCAAGCAATTCGCGGAAGAGAAGAAAATAGACATGGTGATGATTACGATGTCTGACCGCGGCATTGCGTTTTATGACAGCAAGAAAGACATCTTCTACCATCAGGATGCTTTTACCAGAAGGGTGAGCGACCCCTCCGGTGCGGGGGATACCGTCATCTCTGTGGCAACGCTTTTCCTGCTGCACAGAGAGAGCATCGCCGTCACGTGTCTGGCCTCCAATCTGGCAGGCGGCATCGTATGCGAATATGTAGGCGTAGTGCCTGTCAATGTTTCCCAACTGAAGAACGAGATCTATAAAAATCAGGACAGCCTTCTTTCGTAGATAATAAAAAGGCCTTCCGCACGTTATATCTCGTCCTTGTTGAAAAGAATGTATCGACTGAAACACATTATCTTCGCGCTCGTTTTGTCATCGGGGACCGTGTTTTCCTTTGCACAGACGCGCACGTTCGGTACGCCGAACCTTATCAGATATGACGACCGCGTATGTCATTTCGGCTTCCTGATAGGCGCCGGGTCCTACAATTATATAATAGCCACCAACCCTGACCTCACTACGAATGCGGACTATGACACGACGAGGATCGTGAACACGAAAGCCGGAAAGATGATGTGCCTCGGCATTGTTTCAGACCTTCATCTGGGCAAGTATTTCGACCTCCGCCTGATTCCGACGTTCTCCTTCCCGGACTGCCAGATCAACTACATGCGCCGGACAAACAGCGTGGACCGCCAATTTGCAAACGGGAACGCAAACGGCATCGTGTTCATAGACTTGCCGCTGATGCTCAAGTTCAAGTCGTCCAGAATCATGAACAACTTGCGCGTGTATGTGCTTGGCGGCGCACAGTACAGCCGCAATCTCGTATACGGGAAGGCCGAGAAACTGGCTTACCAGAAGAACGTGCTGCTCGTCACCGCCAACGACGTTGCAGCATTGACCGGCATAGGCTTGGATTTCTACTGCACCTATTTCAAACTGAGCACAGAACTGAAATTTTCGGTCGGGTTGCTCAACCAACTCCAGCAAGAGGGCGTGAGCAAGGGCAGCATTCAGTCGTTGCGCTCCAAGTCGTTCCAGTTTTCAGTAACCTTTGAATAAAAACAGAAACATAATATGGCTAATAACGAAGAGCTTTTCAAACAGATTGTCGCCCATGCCAAAGAGTATGGCTTTATTTTCCCGTCCAGCGAGATTTATGACGGGCTCAGCGCCGTTTATGACTATGGCCAGAATGGTGTGGAACTCAAGAACAACATCAAACAGTACTGGTGGAAATCCATGGTGCAGTACCACGACAACATTGTCGGCCTGGACAGCTGCATTTTCATGCATCCCGCCATCTGGAAGGCTTCCGGGCATGTGGATGCTTTCAACGACCCCCTCATCGACAACAAGGATTCAAAGAAACGCTACCGCGCTGACGTGCTGATTGAAGACCATGTCCAGAAGATTGAGGATAAAATCAACAAGGAGATAGAGAAAGCCAGAAAACGCTTTGACAATTTCGACGAGTCTATGTTCCGCCAGACCAACGGCCGTGTGCTGCAGTATCAGAAGCAAATTGACGACATAACGGAACGCTATGCAGAGCTGATGAATGCCAACGACCTGGCAGGGCTTCGTGCCTTGATTGAAGAGTTGGGCATCGTGTGCCCGGTGTCCGGCACCCGCAACTGGACCGACGTGCGGCAGTTCAACCTGATGTTCGCCACAAAACTGGGGTCTGTCTCTGACGGGGCGGACACCATATACCTGCGCCCAGAAACAGCCCAGGGCATTTTCGTCAACTTCCTGAATGTCTATAAGACCGGACGGATGAAACTCCCGTTCGGCATAGCCCAGATCGGCAAGGCTTTCAGGAACGAGATTGTGGCGCGCCAGTTCATATTCAGGATGCGTGAGTTCGAGCAGATGGAAATGCAGTTCTTCGTCAAGCCCGGCGAGGAACTGAAATGGTTCGACTATTGGCGGCAGACACGCCTCGATTGGCATACCTCTTTGGGCATCCCCTCCGAGAACTACCGCTTCCACGACCACGAGAAACTGGCGCACTATGCCAACGCCGCCACCGACATCGAGTTCAAGTTCCCCTTTGGCTTCAAAGAACTCGAAGGCATCCACTCCCGCACCGACTTCGACCTTTCGCAGCACGAGAAGTTCTCCGGAAAGAAACTCCGCTATTTCGACCCCGACACGAACGAAAACTATGTTCCATACGTTGTCGAGACTTCAATCGGCGTGGACAGGATGTTCCTTGCGGTGTTCAGCCATGCCTACAACCAGGAGACCTTGGAAGACGGTTCTATGCGTGTGGTGCTGAAACTGCCTGCCCGTCTTGCCCCCTACAAGGCCGCCGTGCTCCCGTTAGTCAAGAAAGACGGCCTGCCTGAAATAGGACAGGAAATATTCGGAAACCTGAAGAAAGACTTCATGGTGCAGTATGAGGACAAAGATGCCGTTGGAAGACGTTACCGCCGTCAGGATGCCATCGGCACGCCGTTTTGCATCACGATTGACAACCAGACAAAAGAGGACGGCACGGTAACGCTGCGCGAACGCGATACGATGCAGCAATACCGCCTGCCCGCCGGCAGCCTGGCCGATGAGTTATACAGAAAACTGAAATGACATGAGACGCTTTGTTACATTGGCCTTGCTCTCAGGGCTCTCGCTGCTTGCTTCCGCCCAGAACATGAAGGCTTTCATCAGCCACAAAGCCTATTGTACCGGCAACAAGCAGCCATATATCGAGTTCACATTCATTATAGGCGGCAATTCGGTACAGTATGTCAAGAATCCGCAAGGAAAGTTCGAGGCGGCAGCGGATATTCGCGTGGATGTTTCCCAAAACGACTCTGTTGTCAAATCGCTGCATTATGTGCTGGCCAGCGAAGCGCTGGAAGACACGTCGGCCGCCAACGTGCCCGATTTTGCCGACATCAAGAACCTCCCGGTGGACAACGGCGACTATTTCCTCAATTTCTATCTTTCGGACAAAAATGCAGACACGGCAGCGCCGCTGAAATACATTGACCGCATTGTCATCAATTTCCCCGAAGACAGGATCGCCTCTTCACGCATTTCGCTCTTCGAGGACATGCGCGCACCGGAATCTCCCGGACTCTATGTGAAATATGGCTACTATCTGCCGCCATCCTACTATAATTATGTCCCCGAAAGCCAATATGTGCTTCCTTTTGCCCTTGAGGTTTACAACACGAAAAGTCTGCTCGGCAACAAGGAATTGAACGCCAAGTGCTTTGTGGAACATGCTTCAAACAAGATGGTGGCGATGCCTGACCAAATCATCACCAAGCGGCTGAGAACCGATGATGTGCTGCTTGTCATCGACCAGTTCAACGTTTTCAAGCTGCCTTCCGGCAACTACAACCTGGCAGTCGAACTGTATGACGGCGACAGTCTTTTGCTCGTCAGCAAGGTGTTCTTCCAGAAAAGCAACCCGTCGGTGAAACTTGACCTGGCCAATTATGACAATGTGGATGTCAACCGCACATTCGTGACGGACATGACCGACCGCCGGAAACTCGAAGACGATATAAAGTCGCTCTATCCGATCAGCACGAATATGGAGCGTGATTTCTATGACCAGCGCCTCAAGTTTGTGGAGACGGACCAATTGCAGCGCTATTTTTATGCTTTCTGGCTGGCCCGCAACCCGAACGACCCCGAGGGGGCATGGAAAAAGTATGAGAAAATGGTCTCCTATGTCCAGGAACGTTTCGGAAGCAAACAGGTGAAAGGTTACCGCACCGACCGCGGCCGCGTCTATCTCCAGTATGGACAGCCGAACGACATCAAGGAAATCCCCTCAGACCCGACGACCGTCCCGTACGAAATCTGGCACTATTACTACCTCGATGACCAGTCAAACGTGAAGTTCGTGTTCTATGACCCCTCCTTGATAGGCAACGACTATGAACTGTTGCATTCCAACAAGTACGGCGAACTCCACGACAGCAACTGGAAAATGAAGCTGGTAAAGGCGATACAGCCGCAGACGGATATCTATTCCGAAGATCCCAACGAATACTACGGCGGTGACATCAACGGAAACTGGCGCTATCACTGACCGGTATGCACAAAGCATTGAAGATTCTTTCATTGTTCAGCTGTTTGGTTGCCGCTGCTTTCACATTGTCTGCCCAGTCTGATTCTGCCTCTGTTACGGTTGGAGACACCTCTCTTGCGCCCAAACGTAACCTGGAACGCTTTATGCCCAAGTTTACCGCCACAGTTATGGGGCGTTACGAGTTTAGCCCCTCGTCAGTCGCAGGTCATTTTGAATTGCGCTACAGCAGGGTAGGCTTGAGCGGCAAAATACACCCGATGTTTTCCTATATGGCGCTGGTCGATCTCTCTTATGGCGGGAAGTTCTCGCCTGTCGCAATCTTTGCCCGCTTTGAACCCGTGAAAGGGTTGTCGTTTTTGATTGGTTACGACAAACTGCCCTTCAGTTCTGAGAACCTGCTGTCGCCGTACCGCACCTATTTCTCCGACAAGTCTTTCCTTACCCAGAAAATCACGGCTTGGAGCGATGTCGGGGGCGTTGTCGGATACAAACGTGATGGGGAAGTGCCTTTTGAGGTCAAGGCCGGCATTTTCAACAGTTCCGGCTTCAGCAGCCAGCGGCAGTTGCAGAAGCGTATGAACGGCGTTTTCAGAGGCACGGTCTCTCCGCTCCGCGACCTTGCCTTGTCATTCGATTACGCCTTCATTCAACCCGAAACGTTACGGATGCACCACATTGGCGTCGATTTAGCCTATACGGTTGCTGGTCTGCACTTTGAGACGGAATACCTCTACAAAAGGTACAGCAACAGGCATTTCACGTCCACCCATGCTTTCTACGGTCTCGCATTCTATGAGATACCGCTTCGCAAGAAGATGCTGCACAGCATTCACATAGGCGGCCGTTATGATGCCATCACGCCAAACTGCACCGGAAAGCTTTCAGAAACGGGTGTGTATGACTGGGAACAGTTCCGGCAGCGTGTCACGGCAGGTGTCACGCTGATGTTCATCGAACAGCCGGTCAGGGCTTCGGTCCGGGTCAATTACGAGAAGAATTTCTTCCGTTCCGGCGTGGAAAACAACGAAGACCGGGTTATTCTGGAAATGGTAGTACACTATTGACGTGTTTGTTTTCTGACGGCTACTTCATTACCTGCAGCAGTTCCTCATCGCTCATGCCGTAAGCCTCCTTTCCTTTCCGCAAGCAGTTCTGAAAGCCGCTTGCGTCATTCAGCCCTTTGTAGCACTGCAGTTCGCTGTACCACAAGTCCCAAAGCAGCGGCATGGCTTTTTCGGCCATCTCAAGGCAGGATAGGGCATCTGAATAGCGTTTGGCATAGAGGTTCGCTTTTGCGTAGAAAAGCAGGTAAACCGGGTCGTCTCCGGTATGGGGAATGAGTTCGTTGACAGTCTCTTCTGTTTCCGCCACTTTTCCGTTGTAGAAATAATAGAGCAATTTGTGCAGCAGAAGGTAACGCGGGTCGGCATCCCCCTTGAGCCGGTCAAGATTGTTGATGAACTGAGCGGAAGAGGTTTTGTAGAGGTCTGCGATATAGAGTTGGAAGAACAGGGGATAATCCTTTATTTCAGTCTTGTGGGCGGTCAGCAGGTCAAGAGACTCGCGGTATTTGCCCTCTTTGAGCAGTTCTTCGGCTTTGCAGAGCCGTTGTTCGGCGCCGTCAGGGTCAGTCTTCAGCATCAGGTTGTAGAGCATGCTCTTTTCGATGCTTTCGGAAAGCATACTGCCGGTGTTGTATATGAAGCCGTCTTTAATCATCAGTTTGCCATCGGCCGTATCCACGAGGAAATCCGAGAAGTTGAGGCTGAAGTTGTCGTAAGTGCGGAATACAATATGATGCTTCCCCTCGTCGGTATAATGCCTCACAAAGGCAAAGTCTCCGCCGTTGTTGACGGCATTGACGTGTTGGCCGCCCAATTTAAGGCAGTCGTCGAAATAACGTTGTCCGCCCTCTACGTCGAAACCGCTGTAAACGATGGAGTTTTCGGAAACGACATGCTTGATGTGCTGTTTGTCGATGAGGCTGTCGAGCGCTGCGGCATTGCCGTCAATGATGCCTTTTTCTATGCGTTTGGCCATCGCGGTGACGGTTTCCTCATTCAGCGCGACGGGCTCGTTGAGTATCTCCTTAGTCTTTGCGGAATGACATCCGTAAAGAAGCACAAAAGAAGACAGGACAGCGGTTAAATGCAGGGCGGGTTTTGACAGATGATTGAAAAGGGTCATTTCTTGTTGATGATTGAGATATAAGTATAGATCGGGAAATGGTCAGAAGCGTCGATTTCCCGGCATACCGTATAGCCGAAATCGTTGTACCGTCGGTCGTGCAGGATATAGTCGATGCGGTAGGTGGGGAAAACTTCACCGGCGTATGTTGTGCCTGTGCCTTTTCCGCTGCTCCGGAATGAGTCTTTGAGCCAGCGTGCGATCTTGTTGTAGCTGTACGAGGAGGGAGAGTCGTTGAAGTCTCCGCATACAATCACAGGATACTGGCACGAATCAATGGATCGGCGTACGCTGCGGGCCTGGTATTGTCTTGATTCAAATGCGGATGTGATTTTGGTGTTGAGTTTACGGACTTTGTAGTTCATGTCGGATGCGGTGTCTGCATTGTTGTGCAGTATAGCCTTTCCGGTAGCATAGTCGTCGTTGTCCAGCCTCATGGAGCTGAGATGGAGGTTGTATATGCGCAAGGTGTCACTGTTGTATCTGATGTCCACATACATGGTCTTGTTGGCCGAGCTGTCGGGCATCTCGACAACGCCGCAGTCAATGATTCTGTAGCGGCTGAAGATGGCCAGACCGCTCCGGTATCCGCTGATGCTGTTCGGCAAGAGATAGGTGCGGTAGGTTTTGTTGTTGTCGGGCAGTCCGAGCGCCTCGAGTATATGCTGTGTCGTGTTGTAGTGCGTACGCCCCGATTCATCGTAAAGATACTCCTGAATGCAGAGAATGTCAGGCCTTTCTCTTTTCAGGAAACTCATGACTTTGATTTTGCTTTCGTTGCGGTGTTCTTCGAACATGTTGAACATACGCACATTGTAGCTCATCACCTTCAAACAGTTTGCGCAGGTTTCAGGCTTTTCCTGTGCGCGCATCTGGAAATGTCGGTCTATATTGTTGATGTTTAAGAGGATGATGACGGTGGGCAGGAGCGACCAGCGATAGTCGATGAAGAGCCAAATCACCGCGAATCCGAGATTGGCGAAGAGAAAATAGGGGAACAGAAGCCCGCAGAAGGCAATCAGGTGCGATGCAGTGGGCGGAATCAGTTTTGCAAGATAAGAGAACAGCAAGGCGATGGCGGCCGCGAAGGTCAGCGAAAGCAGAAGGAACTTGGCGAAGGATTTGATGAAACCGAGTTTTTTCTTGGCCATAGGGCTATTTCCTTGATTGCTTGAAAAGGAAGTCTTTTTCTTCTTTGGAAAGGGATTCGTAGCCGCCTTTGGATATCTTGTCGAGGATCTCGTTTGTCCTCTGCTGTTCAGAGGCTCTGCGGGCATTGTATTCCTCGTCGCTCATAGGGCGACTGTCATAGCGGGAAGAGTCGTAGCGGCTGTTCTGCCGGTGTCGCCCTCTGAACTTGAACTTGCGGGAGCGTGTGGGCTCTATCCAGCCGCTGCGGTTGCGTTCGTTCCGCCGCCACAGCAGTATTACGGCCAGTCCGAACACCATGCCGCCGAGGTGGGCAAAATGAGCCACACCGTCAGAAGAAGCGCTCAGTCCGGTGAGCAGTTCAAGCACGCCATAGAGCAGCACCATCCATTTTGCCTTGATGGGCAAAAGGAAATAGATGTATATGTAGTTGTTGGGGAACAGCATGCCGAATGCGAGCAAGATGCCATATACGGCCCCTGACGCGCCAATGATGTTGAAACTGTTGAGGAACGTTTCGCGTGCGTTGCCCGTGATTTCAATGATTTGGTCGAGCATGCCGGGGTTCTGCTGCAAGGCGCTCAGGTTTGTGGCGAGCATCTGCGTAAATCTGGCATCCTTGTTGTTGAGGGCAAGGTTGCGGTATGTCTCCAACGACGGGTCGTTCAAGAAACCGTCAAGCAATGCCAGCTGCGGATGAATTTCAAAGTAGAGAACCAGATAATGGGTCAACGCCGCACCGATGCCGGTGATGAAATAGTAGATGAGGAAACGCTTTGTCCCCCAATGGTTCTCTACAGCTGCACCGAACATCCACAATGCGAACATGTTGAAGAACAGGTGGCTGAAATTGCCGTGCATGAACATATAGGTGACGAACTGCCACGGATAAAAGTCGGAGGCCGCTATAAAATGAAGCCCTAACCATTGGGTGAGGTCGCACGACTTTTGCAGCACTATGGTGGCCACGAAGGCCAATGTGTTGATGATGAGCAGATTCTTCACTCCGGGAGGCAATATGTTGAAGCCCCCCATCCTTATCTGGTTGTCCATTTGCTATGAATTGTTTTTCTGCTTAGTACTGTGAACGAGGCTTTTCCAGTAGTTGACGTGCCAGAGAATGTGTATTACCGCCACTATGGTCATCGGGATGCCGAATTGCACATGCCAGTAGCGGAAAGTGCGCATGGC
This sequence comes from Oscillospiraceae bacterium, assembly GCA_963603365.1. Lineage (GTDB taxonomy): Bacteria > Bacteroidota > Bacteroidia > Bacteroidales > WCHB1-69 > F23-D06. Next base: position 36,049 of record CAVCMI010000016.1, on the reverse strand, counting down.
CTGCATGGCGATTCCGTAGTTGATCTGTATGACCAGGAAGAAACCCGACAGACACGACACGATTGCGGTCACCAACAACACGACGTTCCATATTTTGCGGTGTGTGGCCTTTTTGAGGACGTTGACCTTCACCAGCACGGCACTGAGCGCGTAAAGTCCAAAGGTGAGCCCTGAAATCAGCAGGAGGTCGTAGGGCGATTCGCGTCTTTTTGTCGGCTGTTCTTCAATGGCGGGTGCCATTTCCGCAGCTGCGGTTTCCACGGTGTCCGTCTGCTCGGATGTGGTTTGGGGCATGGTTTCTTCTGCCTCTTTTTCAATTGCTTTGTCTTTCACCGTCGTGGTGACAACGGGCTTGTCCGCAGTTTTGTTCTTGGCTGCGGTCTTTTCCGGTTTAGCCGTGTCTGCTTTCTGGACCGGATCTGCTGCCGGCTTCGAGAGCTTTCCATGGTCGCAGAATCCGTCGTTGTTCTGGTCGATGAACCGTCCGCACTGGCCGGGGCAGTCAATGACGTCACAATCTTGCTGCGCCTGCACGTTCATGCAAAAGGCAAACAGGGAAATAATGGCTGCGAAAATCTTTGTTCTCATTTTCATTTATTGCATTCGGATGTTAAGACAACATAAGAGGCAGGTTGTATGCCTGCCTCTTATGTTGATTATCATTATTCAAAACTGAGCAGTTCTATCTCGAAAATCAAGGTTGCTCCGCCGGGAATGACTCCGCCGGCGCCCTGGTCTCCGTATGCGAGGTCAGACGGGATATAGAACACGAACTTGGATCCGGTAGGCATCAACTGCAGGCCTTCCGTCCAGCCGCGTATCACCTGGTTCAGGCCGAAAGATATGGGTTCGCCGCCGTTCTTGTCGGTGGAGTCGAACACGGTGCCGTCAATCAAGGTGCCGGTGTATTTCACGGTGACTTTGCTGTCGGCTTTAGGTTTCTCGCCAGTGCCGAGCGCGATGACTTTGTATTGCAGCCCCGAAGCGGTGACCTTCACGTCCGCGTTTTTCTTGTTTTCCTCCAAGAATTTCAGTCCCTCGGCTTTCGCCTCTGTTGCGGCATTGGCCTGGCGTTGTTGCATGTCTTGCTGAAACTGCATGAAAATTTCCTGCATTTCAGCATCGGTGAATTTGTTTTGTCCTGCCATCCCGTCACGCACGCCTTGCATGAAAGCTTCGTTGTCGAGATTCAATTTGTCATGCTTGACTTGCGTGCCGAAATTGGCCCCGATGGCATAGCTCACTTTCTGGTCTTTTGTCATTTCTTGTTGAGATTTCACGGACGTGGCAGCGGTTGCCAACGCTAAGCACAGTCCGAGGGTTAGTAATTTTTTCATTGTCTTGTTCTCTTTTTTTCAAGGCTGCAAACATACATAAAAAAACGATATGCACAGATGTTTCAGCTTGCTTCCAGTCATACAAGCCGGGGACATGCCGTTTCCCCTATTTGGAAGCGATGAAATTGTCCACGTTCTTGGCATTTTCGCCAACCAGCACCACCATTGGCATAACCGGCTCAAAATGGTCTTGCGAGAATTCGAGCACCTGCACCAGACAATAGTCGCTGTTGGTAGTCAGCACGTAAAGAATGCTGCCCGAACTCATCTCTTTGCTGTAGGCGTCCAATTTGCCGACGTTGTCCTCCTGCAGTTGTTTGGCCAGTTTCATCTTCGACTCGTTTGAGATATAGACTTTGTGCTTTTTGAAACGCTTGTTTTGCGGTATATAGACATAGCGTTCCGTGCCTAAATCGAGGCACAGTTTGATGATGCCGAACAGGAAAAGGCAGATGCCGATGGTGAGCACTGTCATGTTCAGGCTGTCGTAGGGGGATATCTTCTGTGTCCCTGCCACAAATACGAGAATGCCGAGCAATATGAATACGATGGCTGCAAACGGGCTTTTCTTTTTGATTGCAATGGTGCCTTCCGGCATTTCGAGGATTTCTGCTTCAATATTTTTGTAATTTTCCATTTTTGTCTGTTCTTTATTGATTTACAATTATTTGCGTTTTTGTTTTTGAGGTCTGTTGTTGTTGAAAGTGTCTGTTTTATCTGAACACTGTATCAAGGCAGCAGCGTAAAGTGCTGCGGTCTCGCTTGTCGTAATCATAGTATGATGCGTATTATCGCCTGCCTGTAATGTTTGGTATAGACATGGTTTTTTAGGGGAATGGCGAGGCGAACGCCTTTTCAACGCCTCATGTTCCCTAAAAAGAGGATGTAATAGTCGGCAGGACTCGGGTTGCTGCCGGGGCGTGCGATACCGTTGAGCGAAAAGAAGCGGTAACAGGTCTGGACGGTGCGCTGTATGGCAGTCAGAAGCATCTTCAGCGAGATGGCGGTGTTCAGCAGCCTTGAAGGTGCACGGGATGCGAAGTTTTGGCAGTGTGACGTGTCTGTGAAGATGTGCATAAAGAGGCTGCTGCGTATGATGACGGCCTGTTCTTTCTGCTTTTCGTGCCCCTTTATGCAGGTTACCGTGCATGAACGTGCCGCCGCATTCGTGGTATTTGCGGCAACCTCTTTGCCCGGACACAGTACGGAGCATATCAGGATTACGAACAGCAGAGTCTTTTTCATTATTGCTTGTCTGTATGTTGACGTGGCAGGGAACAGCCTACTCAAGCGACCATTCAGAGCCGTCTTTGGTGTCTTTTACGGTGATGCCGGCCGACTTCAGTTCGTCGCGTATCTTGTCTGACACCGCCCAGTTCTTGTTTTCTTTGGCGTCTTGGCGTATCGAAAGCAGCAGGCCCATCACTTTTTTCATGGCCTCGTCGTATTTTCCTGCCACATTGAAGTTCTCCGGGCGAATGCCTAAGATTTCGTGGAAAAACAAGCTGAAATAGCGTTTCAGGAGTCCGATGTCTTCTGCCGTGAGCATGGCATGGCCGTCTTTGACGGCATTGACGATGCGAGAAGCCTCGAAGAGTTCGGCAATGACCATAGGGCTGTTGAAATCGTTGTTCATGGCCTCGTAGCAGCGGTTCGCCCAAGCCTCAACATTCTCGGAAGAAGAGGCGGATGGTTTCAGCGTATCTATATGACGCTCTGCCGCGTAAAGCTTTTCAAGCCCTTTCTCGGCAGCCTGCAAAGCCTCGTTGCTGAAATCAACGGTACTGCGGTAGTGTGCCTGAAGGACGAAAAAGCGGATGGTCATGGGAGAGTAGGGCTGTGCAAGCGACTGGTGCGCTCCGGTGAAGAACTCGTTGAGCGTAATGAAATTGCCCAACGATTTTCCCATTTTCTGCCCGTTGATGGTGATCATGTTGTTGTGCATCCAGTAGTGGACCGAAGAGACGCCGTTTGCGACAGTGCTCTGGCACACTTCCGACTCGTGGTGCGGGAACAGCAAGTCCATGCCGCCGCCGTGGATGTCAAACTGAGTGCCCAAATATTTTGTGCTCATTGCCGTACACTCAATGTGCCAGCCGGGGAAGCCAACGCTCCAAGGAGAGTTCCAGCGCATAATGTGTTCCGGGGCGGCCTTTTTCCAAAGGGCAAAATCGGCAGGGTTGTGTTTCTCGCTTTGACCGTCCAGTTCGCGCGTGTTGGCCAGCAGTTCGCTCAGCACACGCCCTGAAAGCTTTCCGTACCCGAAGTCACGGTCGAATTTCGGCACGTCAAAATAGACGGAACCCTCGGAAATGTAGGCGTATCCCATATCGAGAATCCTCTTCACAAGGTCGATCTGCTCGATGATGTGCCCGGAAGCCCGCGGTTCAATGGAGGGGCTTTTCACGTTCAGAGACTCCATGGCGCGATGATAGCTGTCCATATAATATTGTGCCACTTCCATCGGCTCCAGTTCCTCAAGCCGCGCTTTCTTGGCTATTTTGTCCTCTCCGTTGTCAGCATCATGCTCAAGATGACCCACGTCTGTGATGTTGCGCACATAGCGCACCTTGTACCCGATGTGTGTAAGGTAGCGGAATACGAGGTCGAAAGTCACTGCGGGGCGCGCATGTCCTAAATGCGGTTCGCCATAGACGGTAGGTCCGCAGACATACATGCCAACATGGCCGGGGACGATCGGAACGAAATGCTCCTTTTTCCCGGTCATCGTGTTGAAAAGGAAAACTTTGTCTTTATTATCGGTAGCAGTCATCTTGGTGATGTTTTTTCAGTTGAAGAGTTTTTCTATTTGGTCGTGGTATTTCTCAAGCAGCTTGTTGCGTTTCAGTTTGAGGGTGGGGGTGAGTTCGCCGGTCTGGACAGACCATTCGTAGCCTATCAGGATAAAACGTTTCACCTTTTCGGTGTCGCCGAAGAAAGTGTTGTGGTAATCGACGATTTTCTTGAACTTCTTGAGCACTTCAGGATGTTTGATCATCTCTTCGTTGGTGGTGTATTCGATGCCTTTGCGCAGGCACCATGAACGCAGGTCGATGAAGTTCGGGACGATGAGGGCGGCGGCGAACTGCCGGTTTTCGCCTACTACCATAATATTGTCAACCAGGGAATCTTCGCAGATTTTGTTTTCAATGATAGTAGGCACGACATATTTGCCGAATGCCGTTTTGAACATCTCTTTCTTGCGTCCGGTGATGCGGAGGCGGCCTTCCGGCGTAAGCATGCCAAGGTCTCCGGTATGCAGCCAACCGTCTGGGTCGATGGCCTCGGCGGTAAGTTCGGGCGCATTGAAATAGCCTTTCATGACATGGCTTCCGCGGGTCAGGATTTCGCCGTCTTCCGCAATCTTGACATGGGTGCCAGGCAGGACGTGGCCGGCTGTCCCGAACTCGAGACCGCCTTTGAAACAGTCGCTGACCGCTATGACCGGCGCGGTCTCGGTGGTGCCGTAGCCCTCATAAACATGTATGCCCATGGCCCAGAACACCTTGGAGATGCGCGGCTGGATAGCGGCGCCTCCTGTGACTATGACGTTCAGACTGCCGCCCAGTGCCTTGTACCACTGGTTCAGCACCAGTTTGCGCGCCAACTTGAGCCGGCGCATATAGGCTTTGCTTTTGTTGAAGTCGAAGTCAAGCGCCACCTCGTTGGCCCAGAAGAAGATGTTGCGTTTCAGTCCGGTGAGCTTGCGCCCTTTTGCGATGATCTTGTCGTATATTTTCTCGAGCAGACGGGGAACGGTTGTGAATATGTCAGGACGCAGATCGACCATATCGTCTTGTATCTTGGCCAGATTCTCGGTATAGTATATGGAGATGCCGAGATATTGCCACGAGTAGTTCATCATCCTTTCATATACATGGCACAAAGGCAGATAGCTGAGAATGCGGTTGTGTTCCCGGGTCGGGATTATCGGGAGTATGCCCCGGATGTTGGTGAGGAAGTTCTCGTGCGTGAGCATCACGCCTTTGGGATGCCCGGTGGTGCCCGAGGTGTAGATGAGCGATACTGTGTCGTCAGGGGTGATGCTGTCCTTGATCTGCTGCAGGTATTGCGGACTCGGGTTGGACCGCCCCAACTCGATGAGCTCGTTCAGGTGGCGGTATCCGCGCAGGTTCCGGAAAGTGTATACGCGGTCGGTCAGCGCAGGCATGTTCTCGATGATGTTGTTGATTTTCCGAAGCAGTTCCCAGCCGGACACGAATATCAGCTTGATGTCGGCATGATTGAGGATGTAGTCGTATTCGCTTTCGCTGATGGTGGGGTAAATGGCAACATGGACGGCGCCGATCTGCATGATGGCCATGTCCAGGAAATTCCATTCCGGCCGGTTGGCAGTGATGGTGGCGATGCAGTCACCTTTCTTGATGCCCAACTGCATTAGTCCGTATGAAATGTTGTTGACCCGGTTGAAGTATTCTTGCGTACTGTATTTGACCCATATTCCGTTCTCTTTCCCGCAAATGGCATCATCCAAAGGAAATTCGGTCAGATTCCGTTCAAGAATATCAAATAGCCGTCTTACTTCCATTGTATATCTCTATATTAAAAGTCTGCAAAAATACAATCTTTTCCTCAAATGGCGCTCCGCAGATTCTCCATCAACTGTGCAAGCATGTTTTTGGCGCGTAACAGCTGTATTTTGACATTGGAAAGCGACAGGTTGAGACTTTCCGCGATTTCTTCGTACGAAAGCTCGCTGTAATAGCGCAGTTCGACAACCCTTCTGTACTTGTCCGGCAATTGTCTTACGGCGCAACGCAAGATGTGCATACGCTGCTTCTCTATAAGATAATCTTCCGGAGTGTCAACGCTTCGGGTGTCAATGCTGTCTATAAGCAGCTCGGCATTGCCGGGGCCATCGCCGCTGCCGACAACGGTTACGGTCTGCGGCATGCCGTTTTTGTGGTGTATGTAGTTGATGCCGTTGTTCATGGCAATCCTGAACAGCCAGGTGGAGAATGCGTACTTCGGGGAATAGCGGTCGAGATAGCGGAATGCCTTGCCAAAGGTCTCGAGGGTGAGATCCTCTGCGTCGTCGCTGTTCTTGACCATCTTCATCAGCAGGAAATAGATGCTGTCGCGGTATAAAGCCATCAGGCTGGCGTACGCTTTCTGGTCGTTGTTGTCCAGAGCCTGCCGCAACAGTACATAGTCCCTTCTTGATTTGGCGGTCGTGCACGGATTTTCCATGGCGTCAGTTCAGGATTTTCCGGTAATTGAGTTTCGCCGACAGATAGTACAACGGATTGGCGACGGCAAAGAAAAGGTCGTAAAGCAGAATGAACGGGATAACAGGCTTCTCGTCCAGTTTTGCTGCCGCCGCGCCGAACACGATGTACTGGTTGACGATGCGGAATGCGGCAATGCCTAATGCGACTGACAGCAAGGCGGGCCGGTGCAGGAATAGCACGACAGAGAATGCTGATGCAGCATAGAACAAAAAATTAAGCACGGCCATGCCATTGAGCAGAATGCGATTCTTAAGGGTATTCATCTTCCTTGTACAGTAAAGACCCATTTTGTGCTTTCTCCAGTCCTGGTAGGAAACGGATCTCTGAAGAACGGTGAACGATTCGGGCGAGAACTCCACGGCCGTATTGTTGGGCTTGGCAGCCTTGCTGATGAATATGTCCTCGATACCGCAACTGATATGGTTGTGGGAGGCGAACCCTTTCTGTCTGTAGAACAGCGACTTGTCGAATGCAAGGTTGCGGCTGTCCCCGCAGTAGGTGGAGTGGGCGAGCGCAAGGGAGAAATATTGAATGGCATTCTGCAGATTGTCGAATCGCAGAAGACGGTTGAACGGATTGTTTCGCTTGGCGAATGAACTGTAGCCGAGCACGATCGTCTTTTTGCCGACAAACCGTTTTGCCATTCGTTCCAGCCAATGCGGCGAAGCCGGCGCACAGGCGGCATCCGTGAGCAGGATATGGTCGTATGTGGCGCAGCGGATGCCCATGGAGACTGCAAACTTGCTGCCGCGAATCGTAGAAACAGACGACGAAAGGCTGACGAACTTGACGTTCGGATACTGCCCCTGGTACTCCTTGACCAGCATTTCCGTTTCATCGTCATGCGAGTGGTCGTCCACAACCACGACCTCGAAAGCAGCGTATTGCTGATTCAGAATACGCGGGAAGAACTTAAGCAGCGTGCTGGCGGCATCTTTCACCACGACGATGACAGAAACAGGGACATCTTGTTCCGCAATCTTGCTTTTTTTCTTGCGGAAAGAAAAACGGGCATAAAGGCCATAATAGCAAAGCACTTGAAGCAGGACAATAAGTCCGAAAACGACAAGCGCCCCCAAATCCATGCTCTCTTTCGACATTGTTGAGAATTTTAAAAGCGCAAAGGTAATTTATTTGAGTGGATAAAAGATGTATTTTTGCGCGTTTTTTACAAACAATATGAAGTTTATAATTGAAAAGGCCGATACGGGCAGCCACGCACGCGCCGGCATCATCAACACGGACCAAGGGCAAATCCAGACCCCTATCTTTATGCCTGTCGGCACATTAGGGGTGGTAAAGGCAGTACATATACGTGACCTGAAGGAGCACATCAAGGCGCAGATCATACTGGGCAACACCTACCATCTTTATTTGCGTCCCGGTTGTGATGTGTTGCGGAATGCCGGCGGGCTGCACAAGTTCAACGGATGGGACCGGCCCATCCTGACTGACAGCGGCGGCTTCCAGGTGTTCTCACTGAGCCACCGGCGCAAGATCAACCCCGAAGAGGGCGTCTGGTTCCAGTCGCACATTGACGGCTCCAGACATCTGTTCAGCCCGGAAAGCGTGATGGATACGGAACGTGCCATCGGCGCCGACATCATTATGGCTTTTGACGAGTGCATACCATATCCATGCGATTACGAATATGCCCGCAAGTCGGTGGAAACCACCTACAAATGGCTGAAACGTTGTGTGAAGAGGCTGGAGGAGACCGAGCCGCTTTACGGGCACGGCCAGACGCTGTTTCCTATTGTGCAGGGCGGCATTTACCTCGACTTGCGCGCCCGTTCTGCCGAATATGCCGAATCTGTGAATCCCAAAGGCATTGCCATCGGCGGTGTGGCGGTAGGGGAGCCCACCGAGGAGATGTACGAGATTGCCGACTATTGCTGCCGGCAGTTGCCCAAGGACAAGCCGCGCTATCTGATGGGGGTCGGGACACCCGCCAACATCATCGAAAACATCGCGCTGGGCGTTGACATGTTCGACTGTGTGATGCCGACACGCAACGGCAGGAACGGCATGATATTCACGTGGGAAGGCATGCTTAACCTGCGCAACGAGAAATGGAAGAACGACTTCACGCCGATCAGCCAAGAAAGCGACCTGTTTGCCGACCGCGAATACACCAGAGCCTATCTGCGGCATTTGTATGTCTCTGACGAGATGCTCGGGCCGATGATCGGAAGCATCCACAACCTCCATTTTTACATCGAATTAGTGACGGTTGCGCGTCAGAAGATAATGGACGGCACCTTTGCATCCTGGAAAAACGAAATCTTGCCGAAGATATCCAGAAGATTGTAGCAGGAATAGAATGAAAGACAACGCGGAAAAGATGCTCTTGGCAGTACCCGTTTTGCGCATCCGTTTTGTCTTATAATTTATATTATGTTAAATTGAAAAAATGGTGAATTTACCATTCAGGATGAACCTGCCTTTTGATTCCTCATCCTCTTCACGGAAAGGAATATACCGTGCCACTGCAAAATGAGCAACTGCCTAAGTTCGCATCTCTAAATACTACAATCTCTTCCAACTGCGGAACCAGCTGCGGACTCTGAGCCCGATGACGCCGAAAATAGCCTCTTTGAAGATTCCGGAACTCATTTTTGACACGCCGGCTGTCCTGTCCTTGAAGATGATGGGCACTTCTACAATCTTGTAGCCAAGTTTGTACATGTTGAATTTCATCTCTATCTGGAATCCGTAGCCGATATGCCTTATCTTGGAGAAGTCAACGCTCTTGAGCGCCGAAACCCGGTAGCATTTGAAGCCGGCGGTGGTGTCGCGAACCGGAATCCCCAGCATGACACGCACGTACATCGACCCGTAATAAGACATGAGCAGCCGTCCGATGGGCCAGTTCAGCACGTTGACGCCGTTGCAGTATCGCGACCCGATGGCCAAGTCGGCGTTTTGCTGGATGCAGGCGTCATAAAGGCGCTGTAAGTCGTGCGGGTCGTGCGAGAAGTCGGCATCCATCTCAAACACGAAGTCATAGTTGCGTTCTATGGCCCACTTGAAGCCATGCATGTAGGCGGTGCCCAGTCCCAATTTGCCGCTGCGTTCCTCTAAGAACAGCCTTCCTTCAAATTCGGGTATCAGACTCTTCACGATGCCGGCCGTGCCGTCGGGCGAGTTGTCGTCAATGATGAGGATGTGTACGTCAATGAGCCCGAAAATGGCCCGGATGATATTTTCGACATTCTCCTTTTCTTTGTAAGTCGGGATGATTACGAGTCTTTTGTCCATATATTATGCTTGGTTATTTTGACAATATCATATAAACGGGCAGATGGTCGCTGAATCCGCCTTGATAGACGCCGCCGGCGTAGGTGCGGAACGGGTAGTTTGTGTAGGAGCCGGACATGGTGAACATAAAGCTGCGCTGGAAAACGTTGGCCTCTCTGAAACGGTACGTGCCAGGGGCGGCGTTCACGAGCGAACCGGAAACGATGATGTTGTCAAGCAAGTCCCAGGAGTCGCGGTAGGCATAAGAGCCGATGCCTTTACGGTACATTTTCCACATCGGGTTGTACAGGTCGTCGGGCGACAACGATTTTGCGGTGGTTTTCGTCATGAGCCCCTCCATCAAACTTTGGGCGTCAGGATTGTCGTTAAGGTCGCCCATGATGATGATCTTAGGATGGGTGTAGCGTTTCTGCAAGGAGTCGGCGATGTGCCGCGCAAGCTGTGCCGCGGCCATGCGCAAGGGCATGCTTTTCTTCTCGCCGCCGAGTTTTGAGGGCCAATGGTTCACCAGGATGAACAGCGTGTCGGTCTGGTCGAGCACGCCGGCCATCAGCCATTGGTCGCGTGTGATGAAGTCTGGACGGTCTGCCACTTTCAGTTCAGTGGCTTTTGTAGAGATTATGGTGAAGCGTGCCGGGTCGTAGAAGAAAGCCACGTCAACGCCGCGTCTGTCGGGCGAGTCATGGTGGCAGACTTTAAGTCCGTAAGGTTTCAGCCGTTCGGTGGCGGCAAGGTCCCGCATCACCTGTTCGTTTTCAACTTCAGAGACCCCCAGCACGACCAGCCCGCCGTCCATAGCGGCCATCTCTGCAATCACGCGCGAGAGGTTTTCCAATTTGGCTTGATACCTTTCGGAAGTCCACATATAGTCGCCGTCCGGCAGAAACTGCTCGTCGTTTTTCAAGGGATCGTTGAGCGTGTCGAACAGGTTTTCCAAATTATAGAATCCGACGATGGCTTTCCGGTGCGCGCTTTGTGCGGAAAGCGTGGCGCAAAGGCAGAGCTGCAATATAGCGGCAAGCAGGAACAGTCTCTTCATCTTGAAATAATTAACTAACAATTATTTAAAAGGAACATTTTTCAGGTATTTTTCACGTACCAGTTCTGCGACCTGTACGGCGTTGGTGGCGGCTCCTTTGCGCAGGTTATCCCCTACTATCCATAAATTCAGCGTGTTGGGTTGTGAAAAGTCGCGACGTATGCGGCCAACGAAAACAGCGTCGTGTCCCTGGGCGGTCAGCGGCATCGGATAGAGGTCGCAGGCGGGGTCGTCCTGGACTTCCACGCCGGGCATGCTCCCAAGCATTTCGACAACGTCCTCAAGACGGAAGTCGCGGTGCAGCTCGACGTTGACGGCTTCGGAATGTCCGCCTGTGACAGGCACGCGCACAACGGTTGCAGTTACCTGAATGTTGTTGTCTCCGAGAATCTTACGGGTTTCGTTCACCAACTTCATCTCTTCGGTGGTGTAGCCGTTGTCCTCGAAAGTGCCGCCGTGCGGGAAGAGGTTCATGTCTATCTGGTGCGGGTAGGCTTTCTCGCAGGTTTCGCCTTTCCGCTCTTTCTCAAGCTGGTTCACGGCTTTCATGCCCGAACCGGTCACCGACTGGTAAGTGGAGACGACAAGCCGTTTGATGCCGTAGTTCCTGTGCAGCGGGCACAGCGCCATCACCATCTGTATGGTGGAGCAGTTGGGGTTGGCAATGATATTGTCGTTGCTGCGGATCACGTCGCCGTTCACTTCCGGCACCACCAGAGGGATGTCGGGATTGCTGCGCCAGGCGGAGGAGTTGTCTATCACTTTCGTCCCTTTTTCGGCAAAGAGGGGCGCGTATTTGAGCGAAGGTCCGCTGCCGGCAGAGAAAAGCGCAATGTCCGGAGCCTTTTCAATGGCCTCCTCCGCACTGATCACCGGATACGTTTTCCCGCCGAATGGAATGGTTCTGCCGTACGACTTCGAGGAGGCTACGGGTATCAGCGTTTCTCCACCGAACCCTCTTTCTTCAAGTACTTTACACATCATTTCCCCCACCAGGCCCGTGGCCCCGACTAAAGCAATTTTCATTTTTATTTACAATTTGTGCAATATATTTAACAACATTGCGTTTACAATGTTGCAAAAGTACTATTTTTTGCAGAATGAAAATGAAAACGGAATATTTTTATGAAAGCCTCTGCCCTACCCTTTGCCTTGTTGTCGCTGTTCGTTCTTGCGAACATAAATGCCGTTGTAAGTCAGTCAGAAACGTTGCAGCGTTATGACATCGTCATCAGCGAGATCATGGCCACGCCATCGCCCGCGACAGGCCTGCCCGCTGCCGAGTATGTCGAACTGCACAGCCGCCGGCCGGAGCCTTGCGTGCTGTCCGGATGGAAACTGAGGGTCGGAAACGCAAGCAAGGCCCTGCCGGAAATGCGTCTTGACAGCTGCGGCTATGCCATTGTGGTCGCCGCGAAGAACAAGGGCCTGTTTGAGAGCATCCCTGTCCAGGTCTGCACGGTGTCGTCGTTGAGTCTCGCCGACGACGGCCAGACCATCGTGCTGTATGACGATCATGACGAAGCCGTCCATGCAGTGGCTTACAAACGGAAATGGCATACGGAGCCTGTCAAGCAATTGGGCGGATGGTCACTGGAAATGAAAGACGAGAGCCTGCCGTGCCTGAGTTCCGGCAATTGGGACTCCTCCGAGTCGCCGGATGGCGGAACACCGGGCGCGCCGAACTCGATTCGTTGTATTTCCGGAGACTATGTCGCGCCTTTCATCGAGCGTGTCACCTTGCTCGACAGCACGACCCTGCGTGTGTTCTTGTCAGAACCCATACGCCCTACGCTCCCCTTTGTGCCTGGCGACTTCACCCTAAAGCCGGATGCCGACATCGTGCAGGTGTCTGAAGTGCCGCCGTTCTATACAGCGCTTGACCTTACCTGCTCTATGCCGCTACAGTCCGGCACGCTGTACCGAGTCTGCCTGCCCGAAGCCGTTTGCGACTGCTCCGGCAATACGGTCGCCTACCCCGACTGCGCTGCTTGTGGCGTTGCCGAAAAGCCGCAGCCGTTTGACCTTGTCATCAATGAGGTGTTGAGCCATGCCAAAGACGGTACAGACGCCGATTTCATAGAAGTTTACAACCGTTCCTCCCGCATCATCGACCTGAAAGATGTGAAAATCGGTTCGGGCGGCGACACGATCCCCAAAAAAGCTGTCATAGCGGCTCCTCAAGGGATTCAGCTGATGCCGCAAGGTTACTGTGCCTTGTGCAAGAACAAATCGCTCACCATGTCGCAGTATGACTGTCCTGACCCTAACGCCTTGTATGAGTGCGATTCTTTGCCGTCGTTTGCGGCAGGCTCCGGAATAGTGTTCTTGACAGACCGGGCACTCCGCACCATCGACCGTCTCTCCTATTCCAACGATATGCATTATCCGAAACTGCTCACTACTGCCGGCGTAAGTTTAGAGCGTGTCTCGTCGAGTCAGGCAACCCAACGGATAGACAATTGGCACTCGGCCTCTTCTACGGCAGGGTTTGCCACGCCGGGATACCGGAACTCTCAAGCCTCGAACGAAACCGTCACCGCAGGGCTTGCCGTCACTCCCGCCGTAATCTCGCCCGACAACGACGGGTTCGAAGATTACGCCGAAATCTCAGTTTCAATGCCTGCCGGCGAAAACAGAGTGACTGTCAGAATCTTCAGCCAACAAGGCTTTTTGGTCAGGCATTTGGTAAACAATGAACTGTGCAGCCAGGAGGCGCTGTTCCGTTGGGACGGCACCGACGACCATAAACAGACTGTACCGTCAGGCATGTATGTCGTGACGGTACAGTACTGGAATCTTGACGGCAAAAGCCGGCGTTTCAAGAAGGTGGTTTCCGTGCGCTGAGTTTATCGCAGGCGGTCGGCTGCACGCACCAGTTTTTCGTCTTTCTTGATGAACTTGTTGGCCATGAAAAGGCATATCGCTTCAATGAAGACCAATACCAGCATCAGGGTCTTGTTTGCGAAAGTGAAAGAGAACTCTATGCTTCTTGAGGAAAAGTATTTGGTGAAAATGATATCCGGGCAAACCCACAGCATCAGCATCAGGGTGATGAGATACACAATCATTGTGATGGAGACAATCTGCACCTGACGAACGCGTTTTTTGTAGCTGAACAGGGCGACAAGTGAGAGGGCGGCCGTGAGAACGAGGCAGAATGCGACATAATAGAGACGTATGGCGGCCATGCCGTCAGGAATGTTGAGTTTCAGAACCAAAGAATTGTAAACATAATGCTCGTCCGCCGTAGTGACGTAACCTATCGGGATAAAAAGCAATACAATGGGGATGACGGCTGCAACAAGCAGGAATAGAGATTGGATTCGTTGAATCATAGTTTTGTTTTTTTCTGTTTTGATAATGTGAAAAGAAATATGTTGTCTTATTTTCGTCTCAAGACGGGGCGATTCCGGGGAAAAGGTCAGTTTGTTTTTTCGGAACGGATGGTTTGGTGTAATGTTACGGCAGGAAGCTTCATCTGTTTCCTGCCGACAGAGAGGTACGGCGTGAACTTGACGGCAACATTCGATTCCTTGTCGCTGCCGGAACCGTTAAGGTTCCTGACGCAGCGTATGATGTCGCCGATCTCCTTTTTCTTCATCACGTCGGCAAAATTGACCTGGACGGGGACGGGGATGGTGGTGGTTTCAGACGGATTGACGAAATACTCAACGTTGTGGCTGCTGCCTGTGGCCAAGAACTTGCCCTCAAGGAAGAGTTCATAGTCGTAGCCGATGAGCCGGGCTATGTTATGGGTGTTGTTTTTCACCTTGACCATCACTTTGCATGAGACGTTGAAATCCTTGTCTTTGATGGCCTTGGCAGCCTTCGTCATATTGGAGACGGAAAGGTCTGCCAGTCCGTTGACGTTGCTCATGTTGATGCCGGCCCAGAGGACGTCTGCCACGCGATCCATCTCGAACTCGCATTTTGCGAGACGCGCAAACTGAATGACGCTGCATCCGCCTGCAACGAGGCAGAGGGCGAGAAGAAAGAACAGCCGTGTTTTTTTGTTGACGGGCATCGTGGGGATAGGCTATTGCGAGATCACTTTGCCGTCCTGAAGCACTATTTTGCGGTCGGACAGCGAGGCCAGCTCCTCGTTATGCGTAACGATGACGAAAGTTTGGTGAAACCGGTCGCGAAGTTCAAAGAACAGCCGGTGCAGTTTACGGGCATTTTCCGTATCAAGGTTTCCGGAGGGTTCGTCGGCAAGTATCAATTCCGGATTGTTCATCAGAGCCCTTGCCACGGCAACGCGCTGTTGTTCGCCGCCAGAGAGTTCGGAGGGTTTGTGGTCTTTGCGTTCCTTGAGTCTCAGGAAGTCGAGCAGCTCCTCGGCGTGAAGCATGGCCTCTTTTTTCTTTAGTCCGGCAATCATTCCAGGCATCGCGACATTCTCGACGGCGGTAAATTCGGGCAGCAGGTGATGAAACTGATATACGAACCCGATATGCCGGCTTCGGTATTCAGAAAGCCGGTCGTCGTTAAGTTTAGAGATGTCGGTGCCGTTCAGGACTATCTTTCCCGAGTCGGGGCGGTCGAGCGTGCCCATAAGGTGCAGCAAAGTGGACTTGCCGGCCCCCGAGGGGCCGACAATCGCTACCACTTTGGAACTGTCTATCGTGAGGTCTACGGCTTTCAGCACATGCAGGGCGCCATAGCTTTTCTCTACGCGACGTAATTCGATCATTGTTATTTCCTGATTTCTTTGGCCAGTCTGGCGGTAAGCATCGGGATGATTTTGTGTACATCGCCCACGATGCTCACATCGGAGACACCGAATATCGGGGCGAATTTGTCTTTGTTGATGGCAATGATGAAGTCGGACTCTTCCATGCCGGCGAGGTGCTGGATGGCGCCGCTGATGCCGCATGCCATATAGAGCGCCGGGCGGACGGTCTTGCCGGTCTGGCCAACCTGACGGCTGTGGTCGATGACGCCGGCGTCCACCATTGCGCGAGAAGAGGAGACCTCTGCGCCGGGCAGCACGTCTGCCAAGGCCTGCAGTTCTTCGAAGCCGGCCTTGTTGCCGACGCCGCGGCCGCCGGAAACGAGAATCTTGGCCTCTGTGATGTCAACAGCGCCTTTGTCTTTCTTGACGTCCTTGACCAGACGGACTTTGAATTTGCTGCTGTCGAACTCGGGCTTGAAGTCAACGACCTCGCCTTTGCGGGAAGCGTCGCGTTCCATTTTCTGCATCACACCCGGACGGACGGTTGACATCTGCGGTCTGTGCTCCGTATTCAGGATCGTGGCCATCAGGTTGCCGCCGAAAGCGGGCCGTGTGGAGGCAAGCTGCATGTCTTCCGTGATCTCCAGTTTGGTACAGTCGGCGGTAAGTCCGGTGTTCAGGCGACAGGCAAGCCTCGGGGCCAGGTCGCGGCCTATCGTAGAGGCGCCGATCAGTATGATGCTGGGGTTGTAAGCCTGCACCATTTGGCAGATGGCTTGCGTATATTGCTCAGTCAGGTAGTGCTCGAGTTCGGGAGCGTCCATACAGATGACCTCGTCTGCTCCGTACTCGATGAGCATCTGTGCCTGGTCCTTGATGTTGTGTCCGGCAAGCACGGCAACGACTTTTTCCTTAAGGTCAGCCGAAAGCTCATGTGCCTTACCGAGCAGTTCCAACGCTACGGGTTGGATGATGCCGTCGCGCTGTTCAACGAATACATGAATGTTCTTATAATCGGATTTTTCCATCTTTGTTCGGTTCTCGGTTAAATAATATGTTTCTCTTTCAGTTTGTTGACGATAAGCTCGACAGCCTCGTCCGGGCTCAGTTCAAAGATTTCGCCAGGCTGTTTCTGCGGTTTGGCGAAAGACTTTTTCACGCGTGTCGGAGAGCCGGAGAGTCCGAGGCGTTTTTCGTCCACTTGAAGTTTGTCGGCGCTCCACACCTCAACTTCCTTGTCGTACGCTTCCATGATGCCTTTCACGGTCATATAGCGTGGTTTCAGGGCGGAAGAGAGCACGGTGAGCACGCAAGGGGTTTCCACTTCGAGTAT
The DNA here is from genome assembly GCA_963603365.1 of Oscillospiraceae bacterium. Taxonomy (GTDB): domain Bacteria; phylum Bacteroidota; class Bacteroidia; order Bacteroidales; family WCHB1-69; genus F23-D06. The sequence goes on along the minus strand of CAVCMI010000016.1, from coordinate 19,149 downwards.
CTGGTAACCCTCTTCTGTCTCCTTCGTTACGGTGCATCGTTTGTTGCCGTCGAACTCGAGGTTCATGGCGTAGGTGACTTGCGGGAGGTCAAGGTGTTGGGCCAGAGACACCGGCGTCTGTGCCGTGTCGCCGTCGATGGCCTGACGGCCTGCAAGAATGAGGTCGTAACCGATTTCGCGGACAGCGCAGGAAAGCGCGTACGAAGTGGCAAGCGTGTCGGCCCCGGCAAATTTGCGGTCAGACAAAAGCACGGCACGGTCGGCCCCCATTGCGAAAGCCTCGCGGCAGATGACGTCTGCCTGGAGCGGCCCCATGGTCAGAACGGTCACATGCGCACCGAACTTGTCTTTCAGCTGCAGGGCCATCTCGAGGGCTGCGGCATCGTCCGGGTTCAATATGCTGGGAACGCCTTCCCTGATCAGCGTGCCCTTGACAGGGTCAATCTTGATGACATTAGTGTTGGGAACCTGTTTTATCGTTACAATAATATTCATAGTCTCTTGTGGTGTAAGTTGATTATTTGAACAATTGTCCGGCAATGACCATTCTCTGGACTTCCGAAGTCCCTTCGTAGATCTCCGTGATCTTGGCATCGCGCATCATGCGTTCTATTTCATACTCGCGGGTATAGCCGTATCCGCCGTGGAACTGGAGGCACTTTGTCGTCGTCTCCATGGCCGTGTCAGCGGCGAAGAGTTTTGCCATAGCGGCATCCACAGAATACGGAAGATGCATGTCCTTCTTCCAGGCGGCCTTATAGACCAGCAGGCGTGCGGCCTCAATCTTGGCTTGGAGGTCGGCCATCTGGAACTGCGTGTTTTGGAAAGCGCTGATAGGCTTGCCGAACTGTTTTCTCTCTTTTGTGTATTTTACGGTAACATCCATGGCGCCCTGGGCGATGCCGAGAGCCTGGGAAGCGATGCCGATGCGCCCGCCGTCGAGGGTCATCATGGCAATCTTGAAGCCTTTCCCCGTTTCACCCAAAAGGTTCTCTTTCGGGATACGGCAGTTCTCGAATATCAGCTCGCAGGTGGCTGAACCGCGGATGCCCATCTTTTTCTCTTTCTTGCCGATAGAAAAGCCGGGGGTGTCTTTCTCAACGATAAAGGCGGAGATGCCTCTGGTGCCTTGCGACTTGTCCGTCATGGCCATAACCACATAGACGTGGGCGTATCCGGCGTTGGTGATGAAGATCTTGCTGCCGTTGAGCACCCATTCGTTGCCGTCGAGCACGGCCGTGGTCTGCTGCATGGCGGCATCGGTGCCGGCATTGGGCTCTGTAAGGCCGAATGCGCCGATCCATTCCCCGGACGCCAGCTTAGGCAGATACTTCTTCTTCTGCTCTTCCGTGCCGAACTCCAGAATCGGGTTCATGCAGAGGGACGTGTGCGCGCTGACAATCACGCCGGTGGTGGCGCACACTTTCGACAGCTCTTCTACTGCCTTGATGTACATTTGGTTAGTGCCGCCCTGTCCGCCGTATTCCACGGGGATAGGAATGCCCATGATGCCTATGCGGGCCATCTTTTCGACAGTCTCGACGGGAAAGCGCTCCTGGTCATCGACTTCCGCGGCCAATGGCTGAACTTCTTCGGCAGCAAATTTGCGAATCATCTGCAAGAAGAGTTCTTCTCTTTTGTTCAAGCTAAAATCCATATTTTTATAAATATTGTATTGGTATTGTTATTTCATTCGTTCTGTGAGTTCCATCCGGTGATGTGAGGCCATGCAAAGCAGCTTTGGCCCGCCGGATCAGTCGAGCTGCATCTGCTTGAGGTCCGGAGAAACGGTGAAGTCTGCTTCGGTGGCTTTCCTTACGTCATCAACGGTGAACTCGGGGTGCAGTTCCGTGAGCACCAGCCCGTCCGGGGTTACCACCATCACGCACATTTCCGTGACAATCATATTGACCTGTCCCTTTGCCGTCAGCGGAAGCGTGCACTTGTGAAGTATCTTAGGATTCCCTTTCTGGGTATGTTCCATTGCCACGATAACCGTTTTCGCGCCGACCAGCAGGTCCATGGCGCCGCCCATGCCCGGGGTGAGTTTGCCGGGAATCATCCAGTTGGCAATGTCTCCTTTCTCGTCAACCTGCATAGCACCCAAAACGGTTGCGTTCACATGTCCGCCGCGGATGAGGGCGAAAGACTCGGCAGAACTGAAAGAGGCCGCGCCGGGCTGTGCCGTGATGAAGCCGCCGCCGGAGTTGATGAGGTTCTCGTCTTCTTGACCGGCCTCTGGCGTCGAGCCCATGCCGATCATGCCGTTTTCTGTCTGGAGAATCACATGCACGTCTTTTGGCAGATAATCAGGCACCATTGTCGGAAGACCTATTCCCAAATTAACAATATCGCCGTCCTTGAGTTCTTTGGCAACCCTTTTGGCGATGATTTCACGCATTTGAGCTTTTTCCATAATCAAGTATTTTTTTATGTTATTCAATACATTTTCAGCCTTTGTCCCGGCTGCGGGATAAAAGCGGGCAAAGATATAAAAATATATTATGCTTATTGCGCTTACGGCACAATTAAAAAAATGCGTTCCGTAAATTTTGCTACTTTTGCAGCCTGATTGGAAAAACAGTTTGCCGTCGGCGGCACAACGCACGAAACTTTGCAAAAAACACGCTTCTCATGTCTCTTATAAAATCGATTTCAGGAATTAGAGGAACCATTGGCGGGATGCCGGGGCAGAACCTGACCCCTGCCGATATTGTTGAACTGACCGCCGCCTTTGCTGCCTTTGTCCGGGAAACCACGCCGGAGAAGCCGCTCACTTTCGTGGTGGGCCGCGACGCGCGTGTTTCCGGCGACATGGTCAGCCGGCTGGTGTGCGGCACCCTCCAGGGCATGGGCGTCAACGTCATCGACACAGGCCTCTCCACTACCCCCACCACCGAGATGGCCGTGACGCGCCATTCCGCTGACGGCGGCATCATCATCACTGCCTCCCACAACCCGATGCAATGGAACGCCCTCAAACTGCTCAATTCAAAAGGTGAGTTCATCTCCGACGAGGAGGGACGCCGGCTTCAGGACATTGCCTCCCGGCACGACTTCCCTTACGCCGAAGCAGACCGGTTAGGGCAATATATGTCCGACAGCCATGCCATAGACGAACACATCGGTGCGGTGCTCGCGCTGCCGCTTGTCCATGCAGAAGCCGTGTCCCGCGCCGGCTTTTCCGTCATCATAGACACGGTGAACTCTACAGGCGCACTGGCGCTGCCGCCCCTGCTTGAACGGATGGGCGTGAAAAAGGTAACGGTGCTCAACGGAAACCCTACCGGCATCTTCGCACACAATCCTGAACCCCTCCCCGAAAACTTGCACGGCATCTCTGAGGCCATGTCCTCCGGCAGCTTTGACGTGGGCTTCGTTGTGGACCCCGACGTGGACCGTCTGGCCATCGTGAAACCCGGAGGTGAGATGTTCGGCGAAGAATATACGCTGGTGACGGTGGCTGACTATATCCTGCAGCACACGCCCGGCAATACCGTCTCCAACCTCTCCTCTACCAGGGCCTTGCGCGATGTGACTGCCCGATACGGCGGCACTTACAGCGCCTCGGCTGTAGGCGAGGTCAATGTGGTGGAGATGATGAAAGCGACTGGCGCCGTGATCGGCGGCGAAGGCAACGGAGGGGTCATCTATCCGGAACTGCATTATGGCAGAGACGCCTTGGTCGGCATTGCACTTTTCCTTTCCTATATGGCCGTCTCGGGCAAGAACTGCTGCCAGATCCGCGCACGCTATCCCGACTACCACATCTCCAAAAACAAACTGCAGCTGTCGGGCGACGTCAATGCCGCCGCTCTCCTCGACCGCATTTCCGAACATTATGTCAAGTTCAGCCCGAACCGCACCGACGGCGTCAAGATCGACTTTGAAGACGGATGGGTGCATATCCGCACATCCAACACAGAGCCCGTTCTGCGCATCTATGCCGAGGCAGGAACCGGACGCAAGGCCGACAGCCTGGCCGAAGAAGTCATAGGACATATCCGCAAAATGATGTAGCTGCATGCCGCCGATGAATACAATCCGTAGCCTCCTCTCCTTCGTCCTGCTTTTGCTGTCCGTGCCGCTCCCGGCACAGAGCCTGTGCCGGCACAAGGCAGCCGTGCCGACCATAGGGAAATACAACATCACCGTATTCACGGGAACGCAAGACGGAAAGACGCTGTACCTGCGCGGATTCTGCGGACATGAGAGCCGTCTGGCGGACAGTGCGACAGTGAAGCGCGGCAAAGCCGTGTTCAAAAGCAAAAAGCAACAGTTGCCCTGCGGCGACTATCTGCTTGAAACGCACGACACGATGCACCCCTACCCTACAGTCATTGCAGAGATCATCCTCAACAAAGATTCCAAAATCACCCTCAACCATACGCATCATATAGATTCCGCCACCGGTTTTCTTGTCAATGACATTGACATTCAAGACTCTGAAGAAAACCAACTGCTCTATTCCTTCAGGAACTCAATGATGAAGGTCTATACGCCCGACATCCGCAAAGTTTGCCGGGAATATCGCGACCTTGCCCCCGGCAGTTTTGCGGTCAAGTACATCTCGGCGGCATACGCCACATTGCAGACGAAAGGCAACGAACTGCTGCGCCAGTCTATCGATGACATGGACTTCGGCGAGCCGCGGCTGCTTCATTCGCCCCTGCCCATTTACTCGCTTGTGCGTGACCGGATATCCTCAATGTACGAGGCCGGGCAGATCATCTCCTTTATGGACTCTATTCTTGCACGCTGCGAAAACGAGGCCGTAAAGGAATATTTCCTGCAAGACTTTTACCGTATGATGGACGTGCACATCCCGATTTACGACCCTGTGTTGGTACACCTCTACGACCGCTACGGCGACGACTGGATGGATGAAGACCGCCAGCGCATCAACCGTCGGAAAATAGAACAGTTGCGCAAAATAAACCCCGGCGCGGCAATTCCCGAAATAACCGCCTTTGACACGACCGGAAATGTGTATTCCACAAACGACATCCGTACTAAATATACTGTGCTCTGGTTCTGGGACCCCGACTGCGACCATTGCAAGGCGGTAACCCCACAGTTGCACGACTTCTACCGCGAACATGCGGGAGACCTTGACTTTGAAGTATTTGCCGTTGAGATAAACGATGACTATGACCGCTGGAAGAAATTCTCCGACGAGCACGAACTCTGGGACTGGATCAACCTGACCACCGCCAAAGGCGACCCGGCCGTTGATGTCATCGAATATTTCGACATAATGGTGACGCCGGCATTGGTTCTGGTTGACAATTCTGCCGGCCATACAATAATGGCAAGGCAAGTGACGTTAGACGTACTTAAATTTTTGCTTGAAAAAAACAGATAGCTGAAATCAGTTATAACAATGAAAAAGAAATACATACCTATCTTTTTGACTTTGGCTTTCCTCGGCCTTGCCGGAAGCCTTTCCGCACAGAAAGGGAAAGCGGTTGCACCGAAAACAACCTCTGCAAAAGGTCATGAAATCATCTTCAACATCAAAGATTCAAAGGATAATCTTGTCTATCTGGTCATCCATTACAACGAGAAACTGATCCTGAAAGACTCCGTCACGCCATCGGCGCCCGGCCGTTTCTTGTTCAAGGGCGGCAACGCCTACGACGACGGGATGTACTCCCTGGTATCGGGGAACAAGAAACTCTACCTGAATTTCATCATCGACGGGAACCAGCACTTCGAATACAACCTCGACACGACCGGAAACCTTGACAACTTTTCCGTCCGCAATTCGCCGCAAAATGAAGAGATGCTCAAATTCCAGCGCAAGACCAGCCATGCCCAGCAGCAGGCGATGGACTGGTCCAAGAAATTCAAGGAGTTTGACGGCGCAGGCAACGCCGACAGCGCAGAGTTCTACAAGAACAAACTCAGGAACATCAATGACGAGATGCTGAAATTCATTGACGAGGAGATCATCAGCGCCCACCCCGACTATCTGTTTTCAAAGATGCAGAAGTCGTACAAGCAGATTGACATCCCGGAGATGAAAAACGAAGACGGCAGCATGGACTACGAGTCACAGGCTGCCTACTACAGACTTCACTATTGGGACAATTTTGACCTTGCTGACCACCGGTTCATCTATATCCCCTCTTTCGAGCCCAAGATGAAGGACTATTTCACGAAACTGCTCTATCATCAGGAGTCTGACACCATCAACAAATATATCGACATCTTCTTGGGCAAGGCGGAAGCGGACACGCTGATGTACCATTATTGCGTCGATTGGCTCTCATACCAGTTTGAGACCAGCAAGGTCATCGGACATGACGCCGTTTTCTGCCACATCGTTGAAAAGAACCAGATGCTCGGGAAATGCTACTGGATGGACGAAGACCTCATTGCCAAATACCGCAAAAGGATAAACCGCCTCACCCCGATCCTGATCGGCAAGATTGCGCCAGAACTCTTCATCCCCGACACTACGTTGACCGATGACGTGACGCGTTGGATTTCATCGTACAGCATGAAGAAACCCTACACCATCCTTTGGTTCTACGACCCTGACTGCCAGACATGCAAGAAGGAGAGCAAACACCTGCGTCACGTCTATGACTCCCTTGAGGCTGCCGGCACGCGCAACTTCGACGTGTATGCCATCGGCAACGATGCTGACACCGACCGTTGGAAAAAGTACGTGAAAGAGAACAATTACCCTTGGGTGAACGTCGGCGGAAACAAGGGCAACATCGACTATCTCGACTATTTCGGCATATACGAATCCGGCAATCCTACAATGTTTGTGCTTAACTCCAAGCATGAAATCATCTTGAACAAGCGCATTGACATGTCGAGCCTTCCACAGTTTTTTGAAGAGTACGAGAAAATGGAGGAACGGCTTGCGCAACGCAATGCGAAACGTCAGAACAGACAATGAATTAAAGTTACAAAACAACCATAATCCCACAACAGAAATGAAAGATATCTTTGAAAGAATTCACGAGAGCAATGGAGGTCCTTTAGGTCAGTACCAGAAGTATGCCGACGGTTATTTCCAATTTCCGAAACTGGAAGGCGAGATCGGCCCTCACATGGTGTTTAACGGCAAAGAGGTCCTGAACTGGAGTTTGAACAACTACCTTGGGCTTGCCAATATGCCCGAGGTGCGCGAGGCGGACGCCGAGGGCGCACGTCAGTTCGGCATGGCAGCCCCGATGGGCGCCAGAATGATGTCCGGCGACACCAAATATCACATCAAACTCGAACAAGACCTGGCAGACTTTGTAGGGAAGCCCGCCGGATATCTGGTGAACTTCGGCTATCAGGCCATGATCTCCATCATTGACGTGCTGACTACGCGCCGCGACGTCATCGTGTATGACTCCGAGTCGCACGCCTGCATCATTGACGGGCTCCGTCTTAGCTGGGCCAAACGCTATGTTTACCGTCACAACGACATGGACAGCCTCCGCGAGCAACTGAAGGTGGCCACCGCTTTGGCTGACAAACAAGGTGGCGGGGTGCTTGTCATCACGGAAGGCGTTTTCGGCATGGCCGGCGACCTTGGCGACTTGGCCGGCATCTGCGCCCTGAAGAAAGAGTTCCCGTTCCGCCTCCTCATTGACGACGCGCACGGCTTCGGCACAATGGGGCCGAAAGGCAACGGCACTGCCGCCCATTATAACGTCATCGACGGGGTGGACGTCTATTTTGCCACTTTCGCCAAAAGCATGGCCGGCATCGGCGCCTTCGTGGCTTCTGAAAGAGGCATCGTTGACCATCTCCGTTTCAACATGCGCTCCCAGATCTTCGCAAAATCTCTGCCCATGCCAATGGTTATCGGTGCCATGAAACGTCTGGAACTCATCAAGACACGCCCCGAAATCCGCGAAAAGCTATGGACAATCGCGCGTTTGCTGCAAGAAGGCCTCCGAGCCGAAAACTTCGACCTGGGCCATACCATGTCGCCCGTGACGCCGGTTTACCTCAAAGGCGGAACCAACGAAGCCACCAACCTTGTGGTTGACTTGCGCGAAAACCACGGCATTTTCTGCTCTATCGTGGTTTACCCCGTGGTTCCCAAGGATGTCATTATGCTCCGTGTCATCCCTACCGCCGCCCACACAATAGAGGATGTCAACTACACGATTGAACATTTCAGACAGATCAAGGGCAAACTTGCTGCCGGCGAGTACAACAAGCCTATTCCAAATATGAACCTCATTAACCGTTAAGGATTCAACATTCACGGCAGTGCGTGCCGCAGCAGTCGTCTTGCGTTCCGCACTGGCCGCCGCGATGGCTTCCCGCCTGCTTTTGCGCACCGGAAAGCCATCTTTTTTTGCCGTCCCGTTTGCGGTTTTCTAAAAAGATATGCTATCTTTGCCGCATATTTTTCCCTTGTTGTCGTAAAAAAACGTACCATAACAATTTGAGAGTATATGACATTCGCTAATCCGCTGTTTCTGATCGGTCTTGCCGCCGTTCTGGTACCGATTATGATACATCTGTTCAACTTCAGGCGTTACAGGACCGTTTATTTCTCTAATGTGAAGATGCTGGAAGACATCAAGCGGAAAACGCGCCGTGAACAGACGGTGCAGCAACTTGTAGTTCTGGCCCTGCGCATTTCCGGTATCGCCGCGCTGGCGCTGGCGTTCGCTCAGCCCGCCATTGCGCCCAAGGTGCAGACGGGGAAAAAAGGCAATCTCGTCACCGTTTTCCTCGACAACTCCTACTCTATGGAGACAGACTCCGAAAACAGTTCGCTGCTTTATGATGCCGTGGACGCCGCCAAGTCTATCGTGGAGGCTTTCAGTTTCTCCGACGACTTTGTGCTCACGACCCAAGACTTCTCAGGCGAAGAGACCCATGTGCTGAACCGCGACCAGATGCTGGAGTTGCTCGACAGGGTCAAGATCTCTCCCGAAAGCCATTCTTTCCGCAACATTATAACCTTTGAACAGAACACCTGCAGCCGCTCCGCAAAAGACAACGTCATCCACTATTACATTTCTGATTTCCAGAAAAACGCTTTCGACCTTAACGTTTTGCAAGACAGCAATGCGCGTACCTTTCTGGTGCCGATACCGGCAAGCGACCGCAGCAACGTCGGCATTGACAGCGTATGGTTTCTGGCGCCGCTGTTCCGTACAGGCAGTCAAGTCACGTTAGTGGCCCGCATACACAACTATGGGGGAAACGACATTGAAATGCTGCCCGTCAAACTCTACGTTCAGGACAAGCAGAAAGCCATTGCCGCCGTCGATGTCAAATCCGGCAGCACGGTCGACTGCCAATTGACCTACACAATTGACGGCGCCGGCGTCACCTGCGGACGCGTGGCCATTGAAGACGCGCCCGTCACTTTCGACAACGAGATGTTTTTCACATACAGAGTCTCGGGAAACTCGCAAGTATCTACCATCGCGGGCAATGGCAGCAACCGTTTCCTGCAAGCCCTTTACGGCAAGGATTCCGTATTCAACTATCTTGAAATGCCGCTTAAGCAGATTAATTATACACAACTGAAAAACAGCCAAGTGGTAATGATGGACGAAGTGCCGTCGCTCTCCACGGGGCTGATGGAAGAGATTTCGGCTTTTGTCAAGGGCGGCGGCACGTTAGTGGTGCTTCCGGCCAAGGAGATGGACAATAGCTGGCACCAGCTTTTCTCATCGCTCGGGACCGGAAGCTACGGTGCACTGCAGAAGAAAGCGCTCAAGTGCGGAACCATAAACATGGAAAGCCAGTATTTCAGGAATGCGCTTGAAAACAGGCACGACAATCTCGACATGCCGACCACCTTGCAACACTATCCGATACAAGGCGGAAGCCAAGTCAGCGAAACGCTGATGATGCTCGAAGACGGCACGCCGCTGCTGACTGTCTTTCAGGTTGAAAAAGGGAAAGTCATACTCTCGGCCGTTGCCATGAATGATGATTACGGCAACGTGCATCGCCACGCGCTCTTCTTCGTGCCTATGCACAATATCGGCATTATGAGCGTCATGCAGGACAAGCTTTACAATGTTATCGGGAAAGACCAGATGCAGACGGTGAGGATAGAAGGCGGGAATGGCGGAAGTGTACTTTCGCTGAAGGCACGCGGCGCCAAAGAAGAATTCATCCCCGAACAGCGGACTTCCGGCAACGAAACGGCGCTCTTCTTTCACGACCAGATCAGCAGCAGCGGCTTTTATGACCTCGTACGAGACGGCACTGTATGCGGAACACTCGCGTTCAACCTCGACCGGCAAGAGTCAGACCTCGACTTCTACGACGACAAAGCGCTCCGAAAAATGGCAAAGTCGTCAGGCAACAATATCGAGGTTGTACCATCGGGCACGAAAAACATTGCGAAAAGTGTCACCGACACGCTGAACGGCAAGCAGTTGTGGATCTATTTCGTCATCTTTTCCCTGCTCTGTTTCCTGGCCGAGATCACGCTGCTGCGTTTCTGGGGCAGACCAAAAATCAACAACAACGAAAACCTTAAATCCTAAAAATAATGAACACAGAACTTTTAAAATTGTACCCTCACGATCTGTGGGAGAATTTCGGACACCTCTGCGATGCTCCGCATCCGTCAAAACACGAAGAGCCTGCCATCAAATGGATGAAGCAGTGGGCGGCCGACCACAAGGTGCAGGTTGAGCAGGACGAGACGGGCAACCTGCTATTCACGGTTCCTGCCACCCCGGGCATGGAAAACAGGACACCGGTCATCCTGCAAGCCCACACCGATATGGTTCCGCAAGCCGACAGCGACAAGAAACATGACTTCCTGAAAGACCCGATCGAGCCCATCATCGACAACGGCTGGGTTCGTGCCAACAGAACCACTTTGGGAGCAGACGACGGTATCGGCGTTTGTGCAGCCCTGGCCTGTGTCACCACCGAAGGCGTTGAACACGGTCCGCTTGAGATTCTTGTGACGATTGACGAAGAGACCGGCATGACGGGGGCTTTCGGCCTTAAGAAGGGCTTTGTGAAAGGCAAGATCCTCATCAACCTCGACTCGGAGACCGAGGGTGAGATCTTCGTCGGCTGTGCCGGCGGTCTGGATGCCAACTTTGACCGGACTTACACCACAATGCCTACACCGTCAGGGATGAAAGGCTATCAGATGAACGTCTCGGGGCTTCACGGCGGCCACTCCGGCATGGACATCAACCTCGGCCGCGGCAACGCCAACAAGATCGCCGTCCGATTCATCACGCGTGCCATCAAGCAGTTTGGCGTATGCCTCGCCACGGCCACGGGCGGCAGTCTTCGCAACGCCATTCCGCGCGAAGCCTCTGCCGTGCTGGCAGTGCCGGCCGCAAAGGCTGCCGAATTTGAAGCCTTTGCCCACACCTTTGAACAGACCGTCAAAAACGAATTTGCTGCCACAGAGAAAGACATGACTTTGAAAGTCACTGCTGTCGACACCCCGGAAGAGGTCATCGAAACCAAAGCGCAGAACCAGTTCCTGAATATGCTCTACGCCATCCCGAACGGCGTGCTCCGCATGAGCGACTCTATGGAAAACCTCGTCGAAACCTCTAACAATCTGGCTGCTTTTAAGGCAGAGAACGGCATTATGAATGCTGTATGCCTGCTCCGCAGCTCTGTCAACAGCGCAAAGGATGCGCTTGGCGACAGGATGACCGCCATCGCGGAACTTGCAGACTGCAACATCGAACTTGCCGGCGGCTATCCCGGATGGAATCCCAATATGGAATCTCCGATTCTGAACATCTGCAAAAAAGTGTATGTCGAGAAGTTCAATCAGCAGCCCAAGATCATGGCCATCCATGCCGGTCTGGAGTGCGGACTGTTCGGCGCATGCTATCCCGACTGGGACATGGTGTCGTTTGGGCCTACCATCCAGCACCCCCACTCTCCTGTTGAGCGTGTCAACATTGACAGCGTAGGCAAATTCTTCGATTTCATCGTTGCCGTGCTCAAGAACATTCCCGTAAAATAGTTCTCAGGAACGGATACGCAAAAGCAAAACGGCGCGGAGAACCGCACCGGAAGTGAAGGGCGGAGTTTTTGGAACTCCGCCCTTTTTTTGCTATTTTTGCCGCCTAATCATTGAAGCATGAACGATACGATATGTGCCATCTCGACGCCTGCCGGGCTTGGGGCAATTGCCGTAGTCAGAGCCTCCGGAGTACGGGCTTTCGACATCGCGGCAAACCTTTTCAAGAATCCCGACACTATTCTGAAACTGGCACCTAACAGAACCCAATATGCCGAAATCTATGACGGAGACAAACTTTTAGACCAGGTAGTGGCCGTAAAATATGCCGCACCGCACACCTATACCGGCGAAGACATGGTGGAAATATCGTGCCATGGCTCGCTTTACATACAGCGGCGTCTGCTTGAGATGCTTATCGAGAACGGTTGCCGTATGGCTCTGCCGGGCGAGTTCACTCAGCGCGCATTTGTCAACGGCAAACTCGATCTGCCGCAGGCCGAGGCTGTTGCCGACCTGATAGCGTCGCAGTCGGAAACGGCGCACCGGCTGGCCGTCAACCAGCTGAAAGGCGGCATCTCCAAGAAACTTCTCCGCTTGCGTGACGAACTCGTCGAACTCTCTTCCCTGCTGGAGCTTGAACTTGACTTCAGCGAAGAGGATGTGGAATTTGCAGACCGTGAAAGACTCGGCAACATACTCATATCCATAAAAGAGGAAACGCAACATCTGACCCGATCGTTCAAGTTGGGCAATGCCATCAGGAACGGCATTCCCGTGGCCATTGCCGGCAAGCCCAACGTGGGCAAGTCAACGCTGCTGAACGCACTGCTGCAGCACGAGCGGGCCATCGTCTCTGACATCCCCGGCACCACCCGAGACACCGTGGAGGACACTTTCACCCTGAACGGCACGCTGTTCCGTTTTATCGACACCGCCGGCATACGCCGCTCCGACGACCTGTTGGAAACCATCGGCATAGAGCGCACCTATCAAGCCATTGACAACGCTGCCGTCGTCTTGTACATGACCGATGCCGCCCACGACAGCGCCGAAACCGTTCAACGCGAAGTGGAAGAGTTGAAACGACACGTCAACATGGAGGGCAAACTGCTTCTGCTTGTTGCCAACAAAATAGACCAAACGACCGACATTCCGGCTGACTTGTGCGAAACTGGCAACACCGTATTCATCTCCGCCAAGCAGCAAACCCATATCTGCGATTTAGAGCAAAAGTTATTGTCATTCGTAGAAAAATTTCAGCTGCAGGACCTTACGATTATCACGAATGAACGCCACTATGCCTTGTTGACGGAGATTTACAACGCCGTAGAACGGATGCAGGAGAACATCCGGGCAGGCATCACGGCTGACTTGTTGGCCGAAGATGTGCGCACTGCCCTCTTTGCCCTCGGCAAGCTTACCGGCACAATATCCACAGACGATATCCTGGACAACATTTTCGGAAAATTCTGCATCGGCAAATAGCAAACGGCAAAACAAAACGCAGTCAATGCCTATGCCAAATTCCTAACTGCGGTCAAGACGAAAGACACCATTCGTTCTTCCGACCTCACGGCACTCTCCAAAGGCTGGCGCACCACCCACGACTCCGTGACGGCATGCCTCACAGTTCCCGTATTCGCATTAGGATGCAAAATCGAATATCTCTTGCTTGTTCATTTTGAAATCATAATAAACCACTATCATTTATTTGTATATCAAGTGCTTGCTCTCCAATTCTAACCTCGTACTTAGCAAGTGGATCAGAATAGATGTTTGTGGTTTGGTGCGTTGTAACATAAGTGTTGTCTTCTATATGATGTGTCTGTCCAAATATGATTTCCTCAATCTCGTCAGATGTATAGAACTTGCGGCATTGGGTTGAGACCATAATTTGTCCAAGCTTCTTCAGTTCATACAATTTAGGAAAAAGTTCATAGCTTTTTTCCGGCATTAGTATAAACAGGTAGTCTTTTGCTCGACTGATAGCAACATTCAAAATGTTGGGCTTGTTTATGAATGTCAATTCCGAGTTTCTTTTTAAACCTGAAGAAGGTGGATTCATGACCGCAATGACAATGTCGCATTGGTCACCTTGGAAACCATGCGATGTACCGAAATTGACAGAAATGTTATCATAGATTACACAGGTTTGATTGTACAACTTCTGTATTGAGTGTACTTCCACACCATAAGGACTAAGAACTCCAATTTTGATAAATTCGCCAGACTTGTCTTTAGAAAGTTGTGATGTGATATATTTAAGGAATTCGACAGTAAAGAGCACAGAATAGATATGAATATTAGACCCCATTAATCTTTTTGTATCAAAAATGGAGTCTTTGCTAACTGGAAAACTAATAATATTTAGCGGACTTTCTGTTAGTCCCATATTCAAAATTCGATGTGAACTTGCAGCACGGTTATGAAGAAGTTTCCCACCATACATGTACTTACTATACAGTTCACCGATGACGGGGATAGAGCGATACTGCGTCATTAACAACTCTACGTAAAAGTTCACGGGTGTAGTTTCTGGATTAGCAAAACTCTGCAATCCAATCATTTTGTATATGTTCTCGTCTTTCCATAGGTCAATGTTTACTATGGGATCTATTTGGAAAGGATCACCAGCTATCCATATTTCGCCGCTATGTTCATTATAAATAGGCGGAAGTATTTGATAAAGAGGTATCATTGACGCTTCATCAATGACAACATAATCCCAATCTAAGGAATTGAGCATGCCATCATCAAAGCCGTCAAACGAATAACGCGCAATTGTAGAAACAACACATACTTGATTCTGACGCATGATTTCTGAATCACGTTGATGGACGACTCCCTCTTCTTCAAGTTCCGGGTCCATAGTAGTCACGAACCTCCAAAGCCAATAATCGTTTTTGGGCTCAAGTTCGAGAACTTTCTTAGTAAGTACATCACATGCTTTGTTGGTAGGAGCCAGAACCAATATGCGGCAATTTTCATTCTTCTCCATCAAATCTATAATTCGACGAGCCAATGTCGTAGTTTTTCCTGTTCCAGGAGGGCCAAATATAAATTTCAAGTCGTTGCGCAAATTGTTCTTTACAGACTCTTCGTCTGTTTTAAAGGGTAATTCTGTAATTAACGATTTCCATCTTTTGATTAACTCTATTGGCTTATCAACATCTATGGTGGCCCGTTGTATAAGTGCAAGATTCTTTATGACAGATTGAATAATTTGTTCCAAAGATGCATTTCCACGAATAATTAAAGCATCTTCTTTGACACTTGCGTTGTCAAAGACAATCGTCTGTTTCTCCCCATTTCGGAAAAAGAAAGTTACGGGTATACCATCTATATCTTCAAGCATATTAGGAATGCTGCGTGAAGCCCCTGAAAGCACGATTCTATTTACATGCTCTTTGTCTTCACGAATATGTTCAAACATAATTTTTATAGAATGTTTGCCGCTTGCAGACTCAGCACCATTCGATAGTGCTTCCAAGGCCATGAGAGACTGAAGCCATCCGAAAGAATATTTTTCAGATTGTTTTGCGGTCTCACGCAGAGTCATAACCTTTTCTATTTCTTCTCTTTGGAGATTTGCCTTTTCCTCAAAGCCTGCTAAGGCTTCCTCAAGGTTAATGGGCTCATTATGGCGCATAGCAGGTGCTTGCTTGGGAGTAGTGTTGGCAACAAAGAAATCGCCATCTGAAAATTTTTCCGATTTCTTCCGTTTGGGCATCCCGTCTTCTTGCAATTCTTTTCTACGTTGCGCCGTCTTTGCTTTTTTCTCTTCATTTGCCTGTTTTGCAGCTCGTCCAATCTGAATTAACTCTTCTAATTCTTCTTTGGACTCCACACCCATTTGTTTGGCAATATCACCAAATTCAAATGCTTCCTTAGTTTCTTCAGACATCTGACTGATACTCTCACGTTCAACAATATTTGGAGCCTTTTCTATGCATATTAGTTTATTGAATAACACTTCATTATATGCATACGATTCTTGCATAAGGTCACCTCTGTTCACCCCTTTTTCGATAGATGTCAATCCACCATTTACATATAGCCAATTATACTTGCGTAACCACTCTATAAGCGTGCAGCTTTGCCAAACATGTACACGCCACTTATAATAGTAATAAAAACCTACGTCATTAGAGAATAATTGTGATGAAACCTGAGGGAAATCTGGTAATGATTGTTTATCATCTGACGAATTCTTAGTCTCATAGATAAGGGCTTCCCATATATAATGACTTAATTCTTTGGATTTTTCAGAAGCACTGATATTTTTCAATACATTTTCTAATCCTTCTAATGTTATTATAGTTTTTATATCTTTTCGATATCCCTTTGGACGAGAATATAATTCATCGTCCTTTAATGGGACGACAATCTCAAATCTAGATACTGGTGGGAAAGACGGGAAATCAAACTCCCCAAGGAAAGTGTTGAATTTCTTTTCGCCTACAGACTTAATAGTTTCTTTATAATAGTCTCTGTCAATGCAGTGCTTCTTTATTGTCTCAGAAAATGAATAGTACTCTAGCAACATCGTCGAGTCATCAATGATGTCATCTACATTGCACCAAACACTACCGTCATTGTATGCATTTGTAGTTTTACAACAAAGTGACAATCTCTCTCTAAGTAATTTAAAAAGTGTTTCCTTCTCTTTTTCTTCACAACTATTGCTGTATCTGATAATTGTAGAAAGCAAATTGTTGTGCTCTTCTTGGCTTAGTTCTTTACATAGTTGAATGCGAATGTGGTCGAACGTACTTGGTTCCTTGACTCCTAATTTCTCAATCAGTAATCGAAACTGTTCATTTCTATTATATAATTCACTGTTGATTGTAGTCTCGGAATTGTACATATCTTCTGTTTTGAAAAATATGTTCAATTCATCATTGTCATCACATGGCGCAACAAACTCATCACATTCATTTAGAATGATGCTGGCATAGCGCATTGGCGCTTCACTCTGGCGCCCTGTATTCAAAGGGTACTTCTCAATTAGCCTTTTGTCAAGAATGTACTTATATAGTTTCGATAACCACTCATCATCTTGAGCCTTAAGAAACTGGGTGTTAAGTTTCTTCGCAAGAATAGTATCTGACAATTCATTATTAATTCCATAACGAGACATATCCGCTGCATTACGGGTATTCAACGAGCAAAGTATAAAGTCATACTTGATATTTTTGTTTCCGTCTTCGAAATTTTTCTGGTTACATTTTGTCAAATAGTCTAATTGCTCAGAGGAAAGAAGTCTTCTAATGTCTCCGTCTGCCCACCATCCACAGTCCTTAGTGATGTACATTTTTTGTCTTGACCAAAAGACTGGTTTATGATTAAGAATGCCTTTGTAATAATCAACAAAAGTCAATTCACCTTGATTCATCCAAGAATAATATGACTTTTTCTCTTGGATTGACTTAAGATTATGATGCATTAGTGCAAATATATTGTCACCAAGTAATGGTCGTTTAGTTTTTAGGCTAACATTCTTTAAAATGACAATACTATCAGCTGCTAGTTCACCAACACTCTGGATTAGCGATGTATTAACATCGTTGTTGCGTTTGATTTGCTGACGATTGTCAACAAGAGCAAATGGCGCATGTATTACGTAACATGTATCAATATTTTCATGTGTAGGAAAGAAACAATTCATGTTTGGCCGGATATCAGTCTTTATAAAACCCTTTTCATCCAACAAATAACCAATTGCAACTGTGTGTTTATGCTCAGTTTCTGGAACAGAGACTTTTCGAGACATCAACAAAATCTTTGCGTTGCCTCTTCTCGAATTGTTTATTTCATACAAAACAGAAGTTACATCCCGATAGTTCTCATATGTTTCAAGTCGTTTCTTATCTATTTTACCTCTTTGAGTAGGTGTATTCCATGACACCGTGTTAACGTTGAATAGAAACAATTGCGGATATTCTAATGACGCAATTTTCTGTTCAATATCTTCGTAAGCTTGTTTTGCGGTAATGTCTTTTCTGTCGAAAGGTATAACAAAAACCGTTTTGCCTTCTCGTTGTAGAGTGGTATCTGCCAAACTTGTCGGTACTATATAATCCTCTATTTTAAAACAAAAAGGGTTATCATAAATATAAGGCGTAGTTGTATATTGGAAGACAGCCTTAAAACCTACACCAAATTTACCAATCTTGATGTCATCAAGATTATTTGTTGGACTCTGGTTCTTTGAAGAAAAGCCAATTGCAGTAATAGCATTTATATGGCCTAGTTTATTGTTTTTTCGGTCTTCTTCGGCTTTTTCTGGATCAGACACTGTAAAACGAGTTTTGCCATTATGAGTAAAGATAAACCGGTCTTTTGTAAGGACCATTTCTACTTCTGTTGCCTTAGCGTCATCAGCGTTCTGCAGCAGTTCATAAATAAAATGTGCAGAGTCACAATACTTATCTATGACACCATTAAAGACGTTTATGTACTCAGGATCTTTGAAAACCACAAGTGCATTCTTACGCCTTTCATGAAGTGCGTCAAACCAACTATTTTGAATTTCTGTTTTGATACTCATATTACGAGTTTTATTATTTTGCTATTAGGGGTCTTCTGTTTTTAACCAATTCGCTCTTGCCTGTCTGCCGTCCTGCCTGCCGACCTGTCTGCCGACAGGCAGGACAGGCAGGCCAAAATCCAAAGGGACCGGTGCGGCAAATGTAATGTTTTTCTGTTAATTATTCCTTCTTTCAGAAATGTTTCGGGGGGGGGCAAAATGTTGTGTATTAGTACGTTATATTGTAAATTCATTCCCGGCAGCATCACCTGTCCATAGCGGCAAGGCGAGAATTTAGTGTTATGATCGTAGAGTTTAGAGCACAGATGCCGCAAAAAGTTCCATCGCAATTCCTCATTCCTCATTCCTAATTCCTAATTCTATAATTGTCACATACTATGTCTAATTTCTCCCAACTAAACGAACACGTGCTCCACCCTTGCACGCATCTTTGAGTTCCTGCGGTATTCCGGCGGGTTGCCCAACGATGTCAGCAAAGACTGCCTTCTTGATTTTGCCAATATCGGTTCAGGGGAGACTGTTCGTAGATAAACAATCTCCCCTGAACTCAAACTTATATCACCCTAAAGTGCTACTCATAGGGATGAGTTGTCAGTAATGACGAGGTGTTTTTGACGGTCAAAGGACTTTTGCTCATCGTGAAACACAT
>CAVCMI010000015.1:0-204208 GCA_963603365.1 Oscillospiraceae bacterium | reverse complement strand
GTTCATCGCTTCGTGTCGTTCATCTTGTTTGAAAGCGCAAAGATAACACTTTTTTCCAAAAAAGCCGCTCCCGTAACTTTTCAGGCCGAACTATTCCCGTGCCTGCCGTGCCCGCCCGGCACGTCTTCAATGCAGGTCTTTCGGAACCAAGGGTTTATGTCTTGAAACACAGGAACTGGAGGCTTCACGCCCATTCCTAATTCCTAATTCAACAATTCCTAATTTTTCAGCAAGCTATCGGCAACTTAAGCAATAACACCTCAACGATAATTGCAACAATTACAGCCACGAGGGCCACCAATACCAGTCCTTTGTTCTTCCAGGAAAGTGCGATGGCCACGACGGTTGCAATGGCAGCAGACAGAAAGTGCGGAGAGGAGGCTCCCGTGGGGGTGGTTGAATAGATAACTCCCGGGAATGTCATAGCCGACAACACACAGTACGGGATGTAGTAAAGGAAGTCCTGTATCCATGCGTTGTCAAGTTTTTTGCGCACAAAACCAATCGGGGTGACACGGATGATATAGGTGGTCAACCCCATAAGAAGCATACATATTCCTATATATTGCATATTGAACTATTATTGTCTTTTAAATGTTTCTTGTAACGTTTGATTTCCTTGATTGAAGCACAGAGTGCAGCGCCTAATACGGCAGCGAGGATGATAGCCCAGCCGCCGCCGCCGCTTTTGGAAAGGACGTTGAGTCCCGGCACATAGGTGAACAAGCAGGAAAGCAAGGCGGAAACAATAACCGCAAGGGCGATTTTGCGGTTTTTGCGGGCAGGAGGAATGATGATGGCGATAAACATGCAGTATAATGCGATGCCCATACAACCTTGTAACATCGGGGAGAGCAGACTCGATGCAATCGCACCCATCAGCGTGCCTGAAGTCCAACCTAAAATAGGCGTGAGCATAAGTCCTCCGAAGAAAGGGAAACGCACTTCCTCTTTTTCCATTGCTGCCAATGCGAAAACCTCATCCGTAATGCAGAATGCCATTATGCAGCGTTTGTAGAATGCAGTGTCAGGCTCAACCTTTTGCGAGAGGGAAAGCGACATCAGCAAATAGCGCAAGTTGATGACAAAGGTAGTGACAACCAACTCTATATACGGCGCGCCGCCTTCAATAAGACGTATTCCCGCAAACTGACCGGCAGATGCCATATTGGTGAACGAAATGAACGTGGCCTGCAACGGAGTAAAGCCCATCTTGACGGCTAACAGCCCGAATGTGAACGCCACGGGGAAATAACCAAGGCAGATGGGAAATCCTTTTTTTAATCCCCTGACGAACTCTTCCCCACTTGTTGTTTTTCTAACAACTTCATTCATAGATATTTAAAGTTTTCTATTCAAGGGTGCAAAGATAGTAAAAATATTGCGTGTTCAAGAAGGGACGGGTTCCAACAGAACTCACAGACAGGGCTTCGGCAGGCTGCTTTAAGACAGCAAGGATATGGCGGTTTTCAGTCCGTCGATGGCGGCGCTCATGATGCCACCGGCATAGCCGGCCCCTTCGCCGATCGGATAGATTCCGGACACCATGCACATTCTGTTTTCGTTGCGCAGGATGCGTACAGGCGAGGAGGAACGGGTTTCCACGCCGGTAAGTACCGCCTCGGGATCGGCGAAACCGCGCATTTTACGGTCAAAGAGCGGCAAGGCTTCTTTGAGAGCGTTTACGACATAGTCGGGCAGGCATTGTCTGAAGTCGCAGTAGCAAAGGCCATGCGGGTAGGAGGGGCGAACGCTTCTGGCGGTCGAGGCCACCCGGTTTTCAAGAAATTCGCCAACCAGATTGCCTGGTGCGCGACAGTCGCCGGCGATAGCAAAAGCAAGCCGCTCGTATTTTTCCTGATAGCCTAATCCGTCGAGCGGATTGTTCACAAAAAAGTCTTCAGGGGTCACATTTACCAGCAGGGCGCTGTTGGCGTTGGTTTTGTTGCGCAGTCGTTCGCTCATGCCGTTGGTGACGATGGTTTCTGCTTCGCTGGCCGAGGCCATCACTTGTCCGCCCGGGCACATGCAGAAAGTATAGACGCTTCGCTGGCTGAGGTGTACGGCTCCCTTGTAGGATGCCGGAGGCAGAAACATAGCGGCATTGCCATATTGCATCCGGTCAATCTTCTTTTGCAAATGTTCAATACGTACCCCCATAGAAAAGCTTTTGGGCACTATGCGAATACCCTTGCCGTAGAGCATACGGATCGTGTCTCTGGCAGAGTGTCCCAACCCCAGCAGCAGATGGTGTGTATCAAAAGCGTTGCCGTTGCTGCAAATAGCCTTGACTATGTCCCCTTTTCTCTCAAAGTCTGAAAACAGAGTGCTGAAATGGAACTCGCCGCCTAAGGATTCTATCTCCAGCCGGATGTTACGCACCACTTTCTCCAGATAGTCGGTGCCGACGTGCGGATTTTGAAGGTAGGTGACATCGCGGTCTGCACCATGCAAGTAGAACTCTTTCAGTACAAAGGCATTATACTCGCTGTGGACATTGGTGTTAAGTTTCCCGTCCGAGAATGTGCCAGCACCTCCTTCGCCAAACTGCACGTTTGACTGAGGGTTCAAAATGCGGTTTTGCAGAAAGGCTTGCACGCTTTTCTTGCGTTCTTCGATTATTTCGCCGCGTTCGATGACGACAGGCCGGGCGTGGCATCGGGCAAGGTAGAGTGCCGCAAACAGCCCCGACGGTCCGGCTCCCACAATCACCGGGCGCAGCGTGTCTTTCCAAAGCGGATAGGCAAGGTCAGGCCTGCTTTTGCATTCCTGAACGCCAGCCGCGCCACGCAGCGTGGCGTACTTTTCGGGCAAGGTCACCTCTAACAGATAGTCGTAAAACACTTTGTTCTTCTTTCGGGCATCAATGGCCTGACGGACAATGCGGCACTCCTGCACATCTTCAGGACGAATACGGTACTGCTGGCAGGCCGCCTGTTCCGGGTTTTGAAGGCTGGTGACAGGAATTCGGATTCCGGATAATCTTAACTGCATGAATTGTTTTTTTTCAGGCTGCAAAAATAAGTCTTTAACTCATTTCTCAAGGATTACATAGACGGGCAGATGGTCGGAGAAGCCCCCGATGTAACGCGGACCTGAAAATGTGCGGTATGTCTTTGTGCCGCCGTATTTGTTGTCCGGCACCAGCAAAAAAGAGGCCTGAAATATATGCGGCATACGCTTTTTCACATGAAGTCCTGACGTTTCATCGAGCAGTGCGCGCGACACGACGATCTGGTCAAGGCAACGCCAGAAGTCCTCGTGCTTGTGCGACCCGATGTTCTGTCCGTCTTCAAAACAATACATCAGGTTGAACAGGGTGTCCGAAGTATTGCGGCTGTCGGGTTTTTTGGCACGAAGATGAGAAACCATGCTTTCGTCGGTGGCATAGTCGTTAAAATCGCCCATCAAGAGTATGTTGGCTGAGGGCTCATCGGCAAGGATAGAGTCGATGAAGGCTCTTGCAATAACGGCATAGCAATTGCGTTTAGGAATGGTGGCGGCATGTCCGCCATAGCGCGAAGTCCAATGGTTGACTATGACGTGAAGGCTGTCGGGCGTGCCGAAATTTGCGCGCACATACAGCAAGTCGCGGTTCCGGGAAGAGGTGTCGAACGGAAAAACCACCGGTATTTTACGATGGTCAAGAATTGTGACGCAAGTGTCTCTGTAAAGCAAGGCAACATCCACGCCCCGGGAGTCGGGCGACTCGTAATGAATGTAACGGTAGCCGAGACGCTTGAGCGGTGACCGGTGACAGAGGTCTTTCAGCACTGCTTCGTTTTCAATTTCGGCAAGTCCCACTATTGCCGGCGGCGAACCCGCTCCTAACGCTATCAGCACTTTGGCAATATTGCTGATTTTCTTGTTGTAGCGGTAAAAACTCCAGTGGTAAGTTCCGTCGGGCGTAAAGTCGCCGTCTGACTTCAGCGAGTCTTTAGACGGGTGAAACAGATTCTCCACATTGTAGAAAGCTACGGTTACGGGCTGCTTTCCTTGTTGTGCGTGCGGCTGCGGCACGATGCCCGAAAGCAGAAGGGCAATCAGGATTGTTCTTTTCATTTTCACGGTTTTAGTCAGCCGCAAAGATAGCAAAACAAGAGATGTTGCCGCAAAGGTTTCTTCAATTTCTCAAGAAAGGGGAAATGCTCGCTGCATCATTCATTGACATAGACGCGCGGCACACGTTTGGAGATACGGGTAAGCAGTTCATAACTAATAAGTCCTGCGGCCTTTGCCATATCCGAAACGTTGTTGCCCTCACCATAAACAATCACTTCATCTCCCTCGTGGACATTAAGTCCGGTCACATCAAGCATGCACATGTCCATGCAGATCTTCCCGATCACGGGCACTTTATGGCCTTGCACGATCACGGTACCTTTTCCGTTGCCCAGTTCGCGCGGGTAGCCGTCAGCATAGCCTATCGGGATGATGGCCACGGAGGTGTCGCGCCGAAGCATGCAACTCCGGTTGTATCCGACGCTTTCGCCGGCAGGAACAGTCTTGACCTGGGTAATGACAGTCTTGAGTGTTGCCACATTGTGGAGGTGTGGCGCCACCTCTACCAGTTCGCTGCAGCCATACAGGCTGATGCCGAGCCGCACCATGTCGAACTGTGCTTCGCGGAAGCGGAATATGCCGGCGCTGTTGAGGATGTGTCGCCATATCTTGTAGTCAAATGCCTGGCAAAGACGTTCAGACATGCGTCTGAAAAGTTCAATCTGGTGATGCGTAAAGGCATCTTCGCCGGGGTCTTCTGCCGCTGCCAAATGCGAGAATACGGAGGCTACGTGCAACTGTTTGTTTTGCTGTATGACGCGGATGAGTTCCGGCAAATCCTGCTCGTCAAACCCCAAACGGTGCATGCCCGTGTCTAACTTGACATGGATGTTGAATGACTTGATTTGCGGATGTTTCTTCAAAACTTTTTCCAGTTCGTGCAGGTAATAGAAATTGAAGATCTCTGGTTCGAGATTTTCGCGCACCATCATGTCAAAGCTGTGTGGTTCGGCCCCTAACACGATGATGGGTGTGTGTACATGCCGACGACGGAGCCTGACGCCCTCATCGGTGTAGGCCACAGCAAGATAGTCGATATGGTGGTGTATCAGTTCGTTCACAAGTTCCACGTCGCCGAGCCCATAAGAAGAGGCCTTGACCATAGCCACCATTTTGGTGCCGGCGTCAAGCAGTGAGCGGTGGTATTCAAGATTGTGTGCGAGAGCCGGAAGGCTGACGTTGAGAATGGTAAGGTGGGTCTTTTTCTGCAATTTATTGACCACTCTTTCAAAATGAAAACTGCGCGCCCCTTTCACCAATACCGTCTCGTATGAGAAATCAGGCATATCTTCGAGCAAGGTTTCCGTATTCTCAAAGAAGAGACAGTCAGGACAAGTGAGACTTTTCTGGTGTTGAGAAAAGAGGGGGCCTACTGCAACCAGCCGGTTCACACGGTGTGTTGCCAGCAGTTTGTCAAGTTGCCCGTAGTTTACCGTAGTCTGCTCAAAGTCGGAGATGACCACGGTTTTGCGGGTCAGTTGCGTTTGTGTGTCCATGAAGTTTAGCGCTGCGCTCAAAGCGTTGAGGTCAAGGCTGTAGGTGTCGTTGATGACCACCGAATGGTTGATGCCTTCCAGGATTTCCATACGCATATTTATGGCAGAAAGTTTGTGAAGACGTTCTTCTATGTGTTGCGGCGGAACTCCCAAGTAGAGTGCGGTCACGATGACATGTACAGCATCTTCGACAGAGGCGGCATCAACAAAAGGAATGTGATAGGCGAAGCCGTTGAGGATCAAAGAAGTGCCGTTCTCTTCGGCATGTTGCTCAATGGGGAAGGCGGCATGGCAGCTGCCCCACGACACTTTCTGCAAGTGCCCGTATTCCGGCCGTTGCAGTATTTTGTTCAGTTCTGCGTTGTTGTCGCGGTAAATCAGAGCGCGGGCATACTTGAAGAGTTCGAGTTTCTCAATTGTTTTCTCTTCGGTGCTGCTGAAAAACTGGGCGTGAGCCATTCCAATGTTCGTCAGAATGCCGATGTCGGCGCGGACAGTAGAGGCGATACGAGCCATCTCGCCCGGCTGTGAAATGCCCGCCTCGAAGATGGCGAGGTTGTTCTCTGCCGACATCAGCCATACGGAGAGCGGCACGCCGAGCTGCGAATTGTAGCTGTCCGGGCTTCTCACAATGTTGTAGTCATCGTCAAGTGCCACAGCGAGCCACTCTTTCACAATTGTTTTGCCGTTGCTGCCGGCAACCCCGACGACGGGATAACGGAATTGGCGGCGGTGCGCAGAGGCCACATCATTGATTGCCTCATAAACATCTGAAACCCGTATGAAGTTACACTCGTCCAGAGCCTCCCCAAAAGCCTCCGGATTGTCAACCGCAGGTGAACCGGAGAGGATGAAGTTGCGGACGCCGTTGCGGATCAGTTCCGGAATATAGCGCCGGCCGTCGTTCTTGCGGGTTTCTATGGCAAAGAAGAGCGTGCCTTTCGGGTTGCGCAGCTTCCGGCTGTCAATGCAAAGGTCCGTAATGTCGGCAGAGCCGTTGTTCAGAATGACCTCCGTTGGTTTTACAGCATCGATGACAGAAAGAATATTCATAGACGTATTGGTGTTAAAGGGGGCTTTATTAGGCTTTCTTTGTTTTTTCAATTGAGTTTAACAATTGTTCAATTGTCGTGTCTGTAAAAGCTTGCCAAATATCCAAATGAATCGGCTGATATTCATCAAACATCTGCTTCACGAACTGAATTTCAAATACAAGACGGAAATCATTATCATCACATTCTGGATGTACCTCTTTCTTAGTTCCAACACGTGCAATATTTATCAAGTACAGGTCTCTCACGCCCTTCCGCTTCATGTATGGCATGAAATAATAGAGTTTATTCAATGCCACTGTGGAAGGAAATTTCTTTCCCGTATAATAGACCTTTGCCGAGCGGTCAAGATATTGCTCCATATTGTCTGCTTTGACCAAACTTACAAGAAGATGTTTTTTATTGTCAATGGCAACATCGCTTTTATTGTCTTCTAACGAGGCGTTTTCAACAATGCATTTAGGGTATTCTTCCTTAATTTCTTTGAAGTCAACGACATGAACGGCAAAGACCTTTTTTAAGGACTGGATGACATGCCACATCATTACTGGTGGAACAGCATTTCCGATAGCTTTGTATTGGCGTATTTGTGAAACAGAATCTAACTTGAAGGTATCAGGGAAAGATTGTATGCGAGCAGCTTCCCGAGTAGAGAAACGCCTATATCTTTCGCCTACCATAAATACTGGGTCAGTACTGTTTAGACTAACCTTTGCCAAATGTGCGCTCACAGTATTGCATGGTTCATTGAGGAGCATAGCTCGACCCTTGTTCATCTTTTCACGAACGGCCATCATTCCTGCAACCGCTTTTTCACTGAAGAACAATTTTTCATCATGGTTATCATCTTCAATAATGACATCCCCCAGTACTTTGCGATCTGTTGTTTTAACCTTAGCAGGGAACTTGAATTTAGCCAAGTCTGCTTCATCCCTAAACCCGACAATTATCACTCGCTCTCGCTTTTGGGGAACACCATACTCTGAAGCATTCAGCAGTTTGTGTACCACTTTATATCCTGCGCTTTCAAACTCCTTGATTATCATCGGGAAAGCCTTTCCCTTATTCGCAGATAATAGCCCTTTTACATTCTCAGCGATGAAGAAACGTGGCTGGCGCTCTTTGAGAATCTTAACCATCTCAAAGAATAGCATACCCCTTTCGTCCTTATATCCGAGACGAGGTGGGTTCTGCGCAGAAATAGAGAAAGATTGACAAGGGAAACCACCTATCAACATGTCGAATTCCGGCATCTTGTCAATTTCAATTTGGCGGACATCCTTGACGATACACTTATGGACGAAGTTCTCGTTGTATATTTTCGTGCAGTATTCGTCATTGTCAACAGAATACACGATGTCGAACGGATTTTCCGTATACTCTTTCCCGAGATATATCATACGAATTTATAGAAGTGTAAAATGTCCATTCATAAACTCAATTTTGCTTATCTCTTTTGCACACGACTCTTTTGCCATACCAATTCTATATGTGTCATCACCTAAATCTAAATTGACAAGAACAAAACCGTATGTTTCTACTTCTCGTTTGAAATGTTTTAACATCAAGAACATTACACCTCCCTTTGGAATATTCTCTCTCAACAAATCTTGAAAGGACACTTTATGAAAGTCTTTAATGTTGAGTTCCGCCAAAACCTTCATGCGTTCAGCAATAAATGCGCTAAAATCATCAAAGCAATTATATCCTTCTGCCCAATCCATAAAAAGAAAACATCTTTCTGCGCATAATAGCTTATACACCTCAATGTCATTTTCACATTTGTCCTCAATATTGCCAATCTTCTTTGTTTCTGTTTTAGACAAGAAACTTGATAATATTGTCATGTAGATACGTTTCATACTATTTGATTAAAAATGTTATCTCTATGCCATTTTAAAAAGAGCGGATTTATAGCATATTTCATAGGACGTTCTAAATTCCTCCCTTTTATAGGCAGGAAATATTTATCGTAGTACTCTTTTCCTATATTATTTTCCAAGCGATTCGAGAATATTACCACACCACTATCAGAAAAAGAAATCAAGCCACAATCAAACGCCTTGTCGTATAAAGAAGACAAACAAATGCCATTAGTAGGATTTAATCTTTCTTTCTCGTTTGTTGCCCATGGTATTATGTGACTTGCAATCAGAAGTTCGGGTAAATCTATTTGTGTAAGAGCACACTTGTAATTATAGTTAGCCAAGACTGTTTTTCTAAAGAAACACTGATTTACTCTTGTTTTTACTTCCCTTATTTTGACAGAGCCTACGATATCTTTGGGTATGTCACTAATATCGTCTTTGTATTTTTCTTCAATGGACGAATTTTGATATTTGGCTAAAATTTCTTCGCTTTCAAAAACCAAGTTTTCACGGTTCTCAAAAAACTCATCCCAATATGGTTGACATTGTTTTTTATGGTCTCCCAATGATTTTATACCTCGTTGTTGGAGCATAGGGTCGCAAGATGCAAAATTGTTTAATCGCATGGCTATAGAATTGTCTGTGCGTCCCATAATTGCAGCCAATTCTTTTACTTCTGCTGTTCTGTGATCCATTTTACCATAAGGTAATTTGAAATACAAGTTAAACACAAGTATCATTTCATCTCGCGACCACCGCTCTCCTTTTTTAGGCTTTATAATCATACGGCGAATCTGTATTTGTTGTTATACACTGCATTTCCTACTTGCTTGTACTGACTTGTCTTGCTACACAAGAAAATGAAGTCGTCTGGAAACGATTGAATTCTTGCACTTTCACGAACCGTTGGAACTCTATTCCATTTATAATGGAAATGATGCCTATGTCCCGTGTCAATGGTGATACTTGGCTTTTGACTGTTCAAGCGCGTCCACGCTATATGAACCTTTCTGGTTTCTTGCAAGTCCTTAGGCAAATCTTTGTAATTTCCCCCATCAGGAACCATTGCAATAATGCGCTTGGTTTGTTCATTATGTAGCGTAATATCGTGATTCCATATCACATTGCTGCTTGCTCGCATCAGTCGTTGATAGTCACAACTTGGGGCGATGGGATATGGCGTTTCGTCTGCAATGGAGTCTTCCGTCAAATCGCCAAGTGCTTCCTCAGTTGTAACCCGATGCTCTACTGTTGGAATATTGAAGTCGAAAGCTCCGTTGCGCAAACCTACAAAAACTGCTCGCCGACGATTTTGCGGAACGCCATAATCAGAGGCAAGAAGTACTTTCGTTTCTACCTGATAGCCCAATTCTTGGAAATCGTTAAGTATAGATTGCTTAACGACCCCCTCCCCAATAGACAATATGTTGGGTACATTTTCCATCACAAATGCACTTGGCTTGAAGTATGCTACCATACGCACAAAGCCTTTGTACAATTTGTTTCTTTCATCATCAACAATGCGTTTGCCGGCGACAGAAAATCCCTGACATGGCGGTCCTCCTATTATTACATCAACGTTTTTTGACCCAAGGTGAGTGCTTACATCGTCGCCTGTCAAAGTCGACATATCTGCGCACAGAACGTTGCTATTATGGTGATTGAACTTGTATGTTTCAAGTGCATCTTTCCAAATGTCTATGCCAAGCAGTACGTCATACCCAGCTTTTTCAAAGCCTAGCGACATGCCGCCACATCCACAAAAAAGGTCTAAAACCGTATATGACTGTTTTGTATTCATTTTTCCACAATTTCTACGTCCACAAAAAGCACTTGAAGATTATTCGCACGTTATGCCAAACAAGACAAGACTGCCAGATTATAAACGTGGCAAAGATAGGGAAAATAACGGATGCAGACTACGAAGATGCCGATTGACGCTTACTGTTTCATCTCAATTGGTCATACACTTCGTCTGTTACTGGTTCCAGCCATTCTGTTGAGGCGTCCTCGGCAGGCACGGCGATGGCGATATGTTGAAACCAGGAGCCGGCGGTTGCTCCATGCCAATGTTTGACCTCTGCGGGGATGTTCACCACATCGCCGGGGCGAAGTTTGCGGGCCGGCTTCTCCCATTCCTGATACCATCCCTCACCGCCTACGCAAATCAGGATCTGTCCGCCTTTGTGGTGGATGTGCCAGTTGTTGCGGCATCGCGGCTCAAAGGTCACGTTGGACATCGGAAGCCCCTCCGAAAGCAGCGGTGCAAGGTAACTGTTGCCGATGAAATACCGGGCGTATGCCGTGTTCAACTCCCCTTGCGGAAACATCATCTGCTCTATAGGCTTGCCTTCGTCAAACGGCTCTCCGAAAACTTCCGCAATTGCTTTTGCAGCACGGTATGCCTCAGATGCGCCTACTTTCTCGGCCAGCACAGCAGGGATGGTATGCAATTGAGCGTCGCTTACCCCCATATTCCGGGCACCGGCAATGTGCGACTTCAACTGCGGCTCAACGCCAGACATCGAAGAGAGCGCACTCACGGTAATGATTTCGCGCTCTGCAAAGGTCAGGATGTCACGGGCAAAAATGTCGCCGAAAAGGTGCGCTTTCAAGTAATAGTCTATTGCGGGAGCAAAAGGGTAGGAGAAGGGTGTGCCACCTACGAGTTTGGTCTGCACGGCCGTGCCTTGAACCAAGGCGTTGTAGTCTGGCGCAAGCGGCGTCGCGTCGCGCCCTTGCTCGTTGCGGAGACCTTGTGCCTCCCGTGCTTCGACAACCGACTGTAGTGCGGCGAGACCGTTCAGACTCCGCGGAAATCCCGTATAAGCGTAAAGGTGCGTAAGTTCTTCTTTCAGTTCGTTGACAGTCAGCCCGTCGTCAAGGGCGTCAGACAGGGCAACTTTAAGGTTCTCAATGTTGCCTTTGGCTTCAAAAGCGGCAACAACGACCAAGTTCTGCTGTTTTTTGTTCAATGCATCCATATTGTGCTGTGCTTTGGTTGTAAATGTGCCGATGACGATAAAGACAAACGTCAAAGCGGCGATTATGTTGAGTTTCTTCATAATAATGATGATGATTATTATTAGTTGCTAATCATACGATAGACATTTTTGTATATGCCGCCGGCAAAGATACAATCTTATCTTGTCACTTGCACATCCAAAACTTGCATTGCCATTTTTAATTGCAGCCGTTCATTGCGCACACTTCTGCCGGTGTTTTTTTTATTTTTGCAACCGCAATAAAGTCTGGCTTCGTCAGGAGTCTTTTTATTGCTGACAGAAAAGAATACGCTATCTTCTACCGCTATATGAATAAAATCATCCCTTTTTTCTTTACGACCCTCTTTTTTTCCGCAGTGACAGTTGCGGCGCAAAACATCAGCGATTCGCTGCATGTGGCACATTACGACCTTTCGCTCGACATGACCGACTTTGAGCACCGATCCATCAGCGGCCATTCCGACCTCACGCTTGTGACAAAAGCGGACAGTCTCGGCGCGTTCATCCTCGACTTGCAAGGATTGACCGTTGATTCCGTGCAGGCGTCGGGGCAGCAGGTCTCCTTCAGCCGCTATGGGCACAAACTGGCCATCCCCTTTGCCACGCAGTCGGGAGACACTACCCTTGTCAGGGTTTATTACCATGGCACGCCGGTGCAGGACAGCAGATGGGGCGGTTTTTACTATTCGGGTGAATATTGCTACAACATGGGCGTGGCGTTCGACAATCAGCCGCACAATTTCGGCAGGTGTTGGTTCCCGTGCCTCGATGTGTTCACAGACAAGTCAACTTATACGATGCACATACGCACCGAAGCGGGCAAGATGGCCGTGTGTGGCGGCATGCTTTCCGACTCTGCCGCCAATGCCGACGGCAGCCGGCTGTGGACTTGGCAACTGGAACAGCCTGTCCCAACATACCTCGCCTCGGTGGCCGTGGGGCCGTACCGCCTCTATCAGGACACCTTTCAGGGTATGCAAGCGGTCATCCCCATCAACATCTACGCACAGCCCGGCACAATAGGCAATGTGCCGTCATCGTTTGTGCATCTCAAAGATGTGTTGCGCGCCTACGAGTCAAGGTTCGGGCCGTACCGCTGGCCCCGGGTGGGTTATGTGGCCGTCAACTTCACGAGCGGCGCGATGGAACATGCTACCAACATAGCCTATCCAAATGTTGCCATTGACGGCACTACCGCCCAAGAATTGCTTTACGCGCACGAACTTTTCCACCTCTGGTTCGGCGACTTGGTAACCTGCAGCCGCGCCGAGGAGATGTGGCTCAACGAGGGCTTCGCTTCCTATTCCGAAGCACTGGCAAAAGAAGCC
Source organism: Oscillospiraceae bacterium (assembly GCA_963603365.1). GTDB lineage: Bacteria > Bacteroidota > Bacteroidia > Bacteroidales > WCHB1-69 > F23-D06. Next base: position 191,397 of record CAVCMI010000015.1, on the reverse strand, counting down.
CTCTACGGCACTGAAGCCTACCGCGACTATATCCGCGACGTTCACCGTTCCACCCTTAAAAGCATTGTAAAAGACGACGGTGGACATTACGCGCTTGACAATGTCCCGCAAGAGGTCACATACGGTATGCACTCCTATCAGAAAGGCGCACTGGTTGTACACACCTTGCGCCATTATATGGGCGACTCGCTTTTTTTCAACGGCTGCAAGGCCATGCTCAACCAATATGCGTTCCAAAACATAACGACCGAACAGTTTTTCCAAAGCCTCGCTCAAAACAGCGGAATGGACTTGGAAGACTTTTACCAAGGTTGGGTGCACCAGCCCGGATTCCTCCATTTCTCCATTGATTCCGTTGTTCTTGTAGGTGGCGACAATTATCGTGTCCATTTGCGGCAGAAACTCTCCGCCGCCACACGTTATGCGGACGGCAACAAACTGGACTTGACTTTTGTGTCGCAATGGCGCGAGGTTTTCACGGTCGAAAACGTCATGTTCTCCGGAGAAACCGGTGCCGCAGAAGTGAACGTGCCCTTTGTGCCGACGTTTGCTATGGTGGACTATAACGAAAAGATAGCAGATGCCACCATCGACTATACAGAAACGTTGGTGCCGGGCGAACGGAGAACCTTGGACTATGCGTATTGCACGGTACAACTTGACGGATTCCCGGACACGGTGCTGGTGCGCGTAGAGCACAATATGGCGGAGCCAGACCGCCGCCAGCAGCTCCCGGACGGCATTGACAAGATGTCAGACAACCATTACTGGAACATCAATATGGCTTACCGGCAAGATGTGAACACGGTGCCGGCAGGAACACTTCAGTTCAGATTTATGCGAGGCAATGCGTACCAGCCAGACCAGGGACTTTTTGACGGCGGCCATACTCCAGAGAACCTGAAACTGCTCTATCGTCAAACTACTGCCGACCCATGGCAAATCATTCCAGCAGAACGGGGCGGTTCTTCCTATTCCGGTTATCTTGAAACCGACATGCTACAGCCGGGCCAATACGTTCTGGCGGTTGGCGACCCTGCCGCCGGCATTGCGGAACAAAGCAGAAGTGTAAACCTGTATCTTACGCCGATTCCGGCGTCCGACTGTCTGGACATAAGAATAGATGATACTGAAACGGCTTTGCCTGCCACCATCTACGACACAAGCGGGAAGGCAGTAAAGAGGACAACTTTAACGCCCGGGCACAACCGGCTGAAAGTCTCGTCGCTCGCCAAAGGGGTCTATATCCTGAATGTGACTTGCCCCGACGGAAGCGCCATCTCTAAAAGATTTGCCGTGAACTGAAAAAAAAGTTCAGAACGAAAACAGTCAACCATCAATCCGAAACGGGGAAACGCGGCGGAATTGAATACAGCAGGAGTCCGGTTGGTTCATTTTTCCCTGTTAAAAATAAACGTTTAATATTTTTGTTATTTTTGCGCCCTCAAATTCGGAAGCGGATATGGCGTAATTGGTAGCCGCGCCAGACTTAGGATCTGGTGGTGTGAGCCGTGGGGGTTCGAGTCCCCCTATCCGCACTCAAAGCAGTGTCCTGCACGTTTACTTGTCGTTTTTTTATAGAGAAAAGACATGAGAAAAGACATCCGTGCGCTGTTGGTCGCCTTCGTGATTCTTTCCGTAATCCCTACGCTCTCCGCACAAAACACCGTTGCCGTAACAGGCATTTTTGCAGATAGTCTCAGCAACGAAAAACTATCCCACGTCCGCGTGGGGCTTCTGGTGGGCGAGTCTCTTCCCGTCTTGCACCCGTTATTCGGCCATGACGCACGAGCAGCGCCGGGAGTTCCAACAACAGGAAGGGCTCTACGAATACGACGAGAGCGGAAAGGGGAGAAGCAATCAATTCGGCGGCAGGAGCGGTCTTTGGTACGAACGTGTGTTCCCGAATGACGAGCGGCACACCCTGGGCGTGTATCTCCCAATGAATATATAATTGACCCGGGAAAAAACATGGTGGGAGCGCAATTACCTTCTCTGCGATTATTTTGGGAAAAACGGGAAAATCCTCAGAAAACCCGAGTTTTGACATCAATCCCAGCATTGACTACACTGTTCCGTATCACAATAACGGCACTTTTTCGGCAGGCGTCGATATAGACTATCATAACGCAGGCATGGCGTGGCAAGTTGACACCATAGAACAGGTGAACGGGCAGTGCCGGATTGACACGTTGCGCTCTGCAGACATCGACGGGCAATTCTGGGATATGATGACCTACGTGACAATAGAGCAAAAATTTGGAAAGTTTACCGTCAAAGGAGGTCTTCAATTCAATTACGACAACAGGCGGATCCGGTTTCAGAGCCGACCTGTTGAACCGCAAGTTGTCGTTCTATCTTAGTGTCAACGACATCCTCAACTGGAACAAAACGACAGTCTCTGACAACAATCCCTATTATGTGTCGAACAGCAAGAGCGAATATAACAGCCGCAGGAAAGACGGCGACCGTTAAGACGACATGTTTTTTTTTCAAGCCATGACCCAGTCCGGACCGTGCGGAACAGTGTTCCGTGAAAAGGAAAAAATCGTATTTTTGCGCTCATTTAAAATAAAAACAACTATGGAAAAAGAAGAATTACAGAACATTGTCAGTGCCGAAAAGTTAAAAGTGCTCAATTCAACCCTTGAGAAATTGGAAAAACAGTTCGGGAAGGGTTCCATTATGCGGATGGGAGACACGAAAGTTGAAGATATGGACGTGATATCCACCGGTTCCATCGGGTTGGATGCCGCATTAGGGGTAGGAGGTCTGCCGAAAGGCAGAATCGTTGAAATCTATGGGCCGGAGTCGTCCGGAAAGACAACATTGGCCATCCATGTCATCGCAGAGACCCAGCGGCAAGGGGGCATTGCGGCATTCATCGATGCCGAGCATGCCTTTGACCGCTTCTATGCCGAGAAATTAGGGGTCAACACTTCTGACCTTCTGATCTCGCAGCCCGACAACGGGGAACAGGCTTTGGAAATCGCCGACAACCTTATCCGGTCGGGTGCCATCGATGTCATCGTCATAGACTCTGTGGCGGCACTTACGCCGAAAAGCGAAATTGAGGGGGACATGGGCGACTCTAAGGTCGGACTGCAGGCCCGCTTGATGTCACAAGCGCTCCGCAAACTGACCTCTACCATCAACAAGACCGGATGCTGCTGCATCTTCATCAACCAGCTCCGCGAAAAGATCGGGGTCTTGTTCGGCAATCCCGAAACCACCACCGGCGGCAATGCGCTCAAGTTCTACGCTTCTGTGCGGCTTGACATCCGTCGCCAGTCGCAGATCAAAGACGGAGACCTTTCAATCGGCAACCACGTGAAAGTCAAAGTGGTGAAAAACAAAGTAGCGCCTCCGTTCCGTCAGGCCGAGTTTGACATCATGTTCGGCGAAGGCATTTCAAAACGGGGAGAGATTGTGGATCTCGGCGTGGAATACGGCATCGTGAAGAAAGCCGGGTCGTGGTTCTCATACGGCGACAGCAAATTGGCACAAGGACGCGAGGGAGTGAAGCAACTGCTGGCCGACAACCCGGAGCTTTCCGACGAACTGGAAGCCAAAATCCGCGAAGCAATCAAGAAAAACCAACGATAGCCAAAATGAAGAACCCTATTGCCGCATTGCTGCTCTTGTGTTGTCTGTCGTGTCTGTGCGGATGCCATTCCCGCAAACAGTATGCTGACCTGCCGGAAGAACTGGCCGGGCTTTGCAAAGATATTGACCGCCATCCGAAAAAGGCCGAACTATACTATCAGCGTGCAGAATATTACTACCGGCACGATGAAGCCGACAAGGGCGTGGCTGACATGCAGACCGCCATCAGACTCGCTCCCGACAGCAGCAAATACTACATAATGCTTTCAGACCTCTATTTCGCAAAACTTGAAACAGACCTCACGGAAGAGATGTTGCAGAAGGCCATTGAGAAAGACCCTAAAAGCAACGAGGCGAGGCTTAAACTCGCGGAACTCTACTTCCTGCAGCGCCTGTATGCCCAATGCTCTGAAACGCTGGACGAAGCCGTAAAGCTGCAGCGGTACAATCCGAGAGCCTACCTGATCAAGGCCTTTATGCTTAAAGAACAGCAAGATACGACTGGCTATCTGCGGATGCTGCAACTGGTTGTCGACCAAGACCCCAAAGAGGTGAAAGCCTATATGGAATTAGGCGGCTATTATCAGACGAAACTGGACCCGATAGCCGCTTCGTACTATCAGAATGCTCTCAATGTGGATCCGGACAATGTGGAAGCACATTACAATCTTGGCAAACTGTACCAAGACCTCGGACAGTTTCAGGAAGCGGAACAGGAGTACAAGACGGTTCTGCGCATTGACGAAAAGCACATACCCTCGTTGAACAATTTGGGGTATATGTATCTCGACGACCCTTTCAACCGCTATGAAGAGGCCGCAAAACTGTTCACCAGAGCCATTCAGGAGAATCCGGATTTTGTCTATTCCGTCTGCAACCGCGGCGTGGCTTACGAGTACTTGAAGCAATACGACAAGGCCCGCAAAGATTATGAGAAAGCCTTGACATTGAAAACCAACTTCGAGCCTGCCTTAAAAGGGTTGAACCGTCTCGACAAACTGCAAAGTAATTGATTCAGACATGAACGAGAACCTGGACCCGTCTGCCGGCCGCCTCTCTTCTGCCGACAAAGAAATTGAAAGAGCCATACGGCCTTCTGCCTTTCAGGATTTCCATGGCCAGAAGCAAGTGCTTGAGAACCTGATGGTCTTTGTGCATGCCGCCAAGGCCCGTGGGGAGGCGTTAGACCATGTGCTGCTGCACGGGCCTCCAGGTTTGGGCAAGACAACCCTGTCGCACATCATCGGCAACGAGATGGGCGTGAACGTGCGCTGCACCTCCGGCCCCGTCATTGACAAGCCCGGCGACCTTGCCGGACTGCTGACGAACCTCGAAACGCACGATGTGCTTTTCATCGATGAAATACACCGCCTGTCGCCCGTGGTGGAGGAGTATCTCTATTCGGCGATGGAGGATTACAAAATCGACATTATGATTGACAGCGGTCCCAGCGCACGGAGCGTGCAGATTTCGCTCAACCCGTTCACGTTAGTGGGGGCCACCACCCGTTCCGGCTTGCTGACCGCACCGCTGCGTTCACGTTTCGGCATCAATTTGCGGCTGCAATACTATGAGGCCGAAACGCTGCGTGACATCATCAAACGTTCGGCCGCCATCCTCAATATCCCTATCCGCGATGATGCGGCTCTGGAAATTGCCGGCAGAAGCCGCGGCACGCCACGAATTGCCAATTTGCTGCTGCGCCGGGTGCGTGACTTTGCCCAGATCAAAGGCGACGGCACTGTCACCTTGCCTATCACGCAGGTTGCCTTGACGGCACTGAATGTGGACAAACACGGACTTGACGAGATGGACAACCGCATATTAAGCGCCATCATCGACAAATTCAAGGGCGGCCCGGTAGGATTGTCCACCATTGCTACGGCTGTCAGCGAAGACCCCGGCACCATTGAAGAGGTGTATGAACCGTTTCTCATCCAAGAGGGCTACCTTATGCGCACCCCCCGCGGACGTGAAGCTACAGACCTTGCATATCTGCATTTAGGGAAAAACCGCTTCTCCGCCTCACAACCCGAACTGTTCTGAAATAACCGCAAAAAGCATTCATTATGAAAAAACAGATTCTTTTATTGTTCATGCTTTGCTGCTGCATCTTCGTCGCAAACGCTCAGCCTAACCTTGTCAACAGAAAACCGCACCGCTCAGTCAACATCAAAGACAACGGCGAGGGCAAACGTGTCAACTTCGGGTTCTCTTTTGCGCCCACGATTGACTGGATGATTCCCAAGACCGAGGGTTTGGTGCGGAACGGCGCCATTATGGGCATGCGCGGCGGACTGAACATCAACGTGAACTTGACCCAGAAGAAAAATTATTACGTCTCTACGGGCGTGTTCTTTGAACAGAACGGCGGCAAACTCGCTTTCATAGAAAACATTCCGCTCCCGTTCGACAGCCTCGTGGTAAACTCAACCCCCACACAGCGTACCTACCGCGCCAATTACATTACCATACCGCTCGGCATCACCCTGAAAACCAGGTCTCTCAATAATTTCTTTATCACCGGAAATGTCGGGCTTTACAACAGTTTTCTGCTGAAAGCCTTTAACGAAGACGCCTATTCATTCAAGAACGACAGAACGGGAGAAGCAGAACTTTGGAGCAAACAGAAAACAGTCTCTAATGAAACGTCTATATGCAAAGAAACGGTCTTTGCCGGCGTAGGATTCGAATATTCCATAACCAAAGACTTTCGTGCCGGCTTGACTGTCAATTATGCCCATTCCCTTTCCAACTATTTTAAGGGCCGGCAATTGGCACCGAACAACTACTCTAAGTTAGACCAGAAAGCAAAAATAGGCTATGTAGAGATTGTGCTGAATATCAACTTCTTGTGAAAAATGAAATTCATTTGTATAGGACGTAATTACAGAGGGCACATAGCGGAACTCCGACACACGACACCGGAAGAGCCTGTCGTCTTTATGAAACAGGAAAATGCCATCACGCGCTGCAACCGTCCTTTTTTCCTGCCCGACTTTTCAACGCAGGTGGACTATGAGACTGAGATACTCGTAAAGATAAACAGGTTAGGCAAGTACATTCAGGAAAAGCATGCGCATCGCTATTACGATGAGATCGGGCTTGGCATTGACTTCACCGCCCGTGACGTGCAGCGCCGTTGTATTGCCAAAGGAGAACCTTGGGAGATAGCCAAAGCCTTTGACGGCTCTGCCACCGTGGGCAAGTTCATCGCAAAGCAGGAAATTGCCGACTTGAACAGCATTTCGTTTCATCTGTTGCGGAACGGCGAAAAAGTGCAGGAAGGCAACAGCGGCGACATGCTGTTTTCTTTCGACAAGATCATCGCGTACGTTTCGCGCTTCGTGACCTTGAAAACCGGCGACATCATCTTTACGGGCACGCCCGCCGGCGTAGGTCCCGTCCACATCAACGACCGGCTACAAGGGTTTTTGGAGGGAAGGCTTATGTTTGACTTCAAAATAAAATAGGAAGGACAACCGGCAACAATTACAAGAGGCAGTCCTTAAGATTAACACAACAGAATATATACTATGCAATTGAAAATCAGACTTATCGTGATGAATTTCCTCCAATTTGCCGTTTGGGGGGCTTACCTTACATGTATGGGGTCTTTCCTGTTTTCACATGGACTGGCACGAAACATCGGCATCTTTTATGCTGTTCAGGGAATTGTTTCCATCTTTATGCCGGCACTGATAGGCATCATTGCAGACAAATGGATACCGGCACAGTGCCTTTATGGTCTGTGCCATGCACTCTCGGGCGCGGCTATGATTGCCGCCGGCATCTATGGAATCAACGCTGCCGACGCGGTTCAGTTTGCCCCGCTTTTTACGCTTTACACCATCGGCGTGGCATTCTATATGCCTACACTTGCCCTTTCCAATTCCGTGGCATACAACGCTTTAGAACAGCGTAACATGGATACGGTAAAAGAATTCCCGCCCATTCGCATTTTCGGCACTATCGGTTTCATCATCGCCATGTGGAGTGTTGACCTTTTAGGATACCAGACCACGGCGGCACAATTCATCGTGAGCGGCGGCATCGGGGTGGCATTGGCGCTTTATGCCCAAACGCTGCCCAATTGCCCGGTGAGCCGTTCTTCCGTTAATGATAAAAGCATTGCAGAAGCACTCGGCCTCAAGGCGTTTGCCCTTTTCAAGGATGGTAGAATGGCCGTGTTCTTCGTGTTTTCAATGCTATTGGGAGTTTCGCTACAGATTACAAACGGATTTGCAAACCCGTTCCTTATGAGTTTCGGAAACTTGCCGCAATACCAAGGCACGTTTGGGGTAGAGCATGCCAACATTCTGATCTCGTTGTCGCAAATGTCGGAAACGCTCTGCATCTTATTGATACCGTTTTTCCTGAAGCGCTTCGGCATCAAGAATGTGATGCTCATCGCTATGTTCGCATGGGTTTTGCGGTTCGCTTTCTTCGGCATCGGCAACCCGGGCAACGGCATTGTGTTCTTCGTGCTCTCCTGTGTCGTTTATGGAGTGGCATTTGATTTCTTCAATATCAGCGGCTCGCTTTTTGTGGACAAGGAAACGCCCTCCGAGATCCGGTCGTCGGCACAAGGTCTCTTTATGTTGATGACTAACGGCATCGGCGCCACTGTCGGTACGCTTGGAGCACAGGCCGTTGTGAACAAATATGTGCCTATGGCCGACTTCAGGACGGTGCCCGAAGCCGCAAAAGAGGCACTTGCCATGGATGTCTGGCACGGTTGGCAGACATCGTGGTACATCTTTGCCCTGTACGCACTTGTTGTGGCCGTCGCATTCATCTTTGCATTCCGATACAAGACAAAAAACAACATTCAACAACAATCCTAAAAAAAAACGAAAACAACTATGAATATCTCGGTTGCCGGCATCGGATATGTCGGACTCTCCATCGCCACACTGCTGGCTCAAAAAAACCACGTGACGGCTGTTGACATCATGCCGGAGCGGGTTGATATGGTCAACCGGCGACAATCGCCTATACAGGACGAGTGCATAGAATCTTTTTTCAAGGAAGACCTTGAGGTCCGCAAGACATCAAAAGCCGGAAAACTCGACCTCCGTGCCACACTTGATGTTGAAGAGGGCTACAAAGACGCTGACTTCGTTGTCATCGCCGCGCCGACAAACTATAACAGCACGAAAAACTTCTTTGACACAACGGCCGTGGAGGCTGTCATTGCCGCAGTTATGCAACACAATCCGAATGCGGTTATGGTGATTAAATCGACCATACCGGTGGGATACACGGAATCTGTGATACGAAAGACGGGTTGTCACAATATCCTTTTCGCGCCCGAGTTTCTGCGTGAGAGCAAAGCATTGTATGACAATCTTTATCCCAGCCGCATCATAGTTGGGATTCCGGGGAGTCTTGAGGGCGAAGACCGCAAGCGAATGGATGACGCTGCCCGTACCTTTGCCGAACTGCTCAAAGAGGGAGCCGTTAAAAAAGATGTGCCGGTGCTCTTTATGGGTTCAACGGAGGCTGAAGCCGTAAAACTGTTTGCCAACACCTATCTGGCATTGCGCGTGTCCTATTTCAACGAATTAGACACTTACGCCGAACTCAAGAACCTCGACTCGCAAAAAATCATCGAGGGTGTCTGCCTCGACCCCCGCATCGGCAACCACTACAACAACCCGAGTTTCGGCTATGGCGGATACTGCCTGCCCAAAGACACGAAACAGTTGCTTGCCAACTATGAGGACGTGCCGCAGAATATGATGTCAGCCGTTGTTGAGAGCAACCGTACGCGCAAAGACTTCATTGCAGACCAAGTGCTGAAGAAGGCCGGATATTATGACTATTACAACCGCGGCGACTATAACCCAAAGGAAGAGAAACAGTGCATAGTAGGCATTTACAGGCTTACGATGAAAAGCAACTCCGACAACTTCCGCCAAAGCTCGATACAGGGGGTTATGAAAAGGATAAAGGCCAAGGGAGCCACCGTCATCATCTATGAACCGACTCTTGAAGACGGCACCACATTCTTCGGAAGCCGCATTGTCAACAACTTTGAGGAGTTCAAGCAGCAATGCCAAGCCATCATCGCCAACCGTTACGACAGCATCCTTGACGATGTGATTGACAAGGTCTATACGCGCGACATCTTCAGGAGAGACTGATAGTTCGTAAAGCCGCGGCTACAGCAGCATCTTGCGGGCCATAATCACGGCCTCGACGAGTTTGTCAACCTCTTCTTTCGTGTTGTATAGCGAAAACGAAGCCCTGACGGTGCCTGGGATGTTGAAATGATCCATAATCGGTTGCGTGCAATGATGCCCGGTGCGTACAGCCACGCCTTGGCGGTCAAGCAGCACCCCCATATCGTAGGGATGAATGTTGCCTACCAGAAAAGAGACGACTCCGGCCTTGTCGGGTGACGTGCCAAAGAAGCGCATCCCATCGATGACAGACAATTGGTCTGTGGCATACTGCAATAACTGGTTTTCGTGCGCGGCAATGTGCTTGATGCCGATTTGCTGCATATACTCAATTGCAACATGCAACCCGATGACGTCACCTACCGCCGGCGTGCCGGCCTCAAACTTGAATGGCAAGTCGTTGTAGGTGGTTTTGGCAAAGGTTACATTGGCTATCATTTCACCGCCGCCTTGATAGGGCACCATCTCGCGAAGCCACTTCTCTTTGCCGTACAGTACGCCGATGCCCATAGGCGCATACATCTTGTGCCCTGAAAAACAGTAAAAATCGCAGTCCAGTTTCTGAACATCCACCTCTAAATGCGCCACCGCCTGTGCTCCGTCAATCATCACGGGAATGTCATAGGCATGGGCGATTTCAATGATTTGTGCAATGGGATTGACCGAGCCCAGCGTGTTGGAGACATGCGTTACAGCAACAATGCGGGTTTTAGGTGTCAGGAGTTGCTCAAGTTTTTCTGTGCAGAGCGTGCCCTCGTCCGAGAAAGGTATCACCTTGAGCACAGCACCGCGTTCTTCGCAAAGGAACTGCCACGGCACTATGTTGGAATGATGCTCCATTTCTGAAACAACAATCTCGTCGCCAGGTCCGATGAAGGTTCTTCCGAATGAGGCGGCGGCCAGATTTATAGACTCGGTGGCTCCCCTGGTGAAGATTACTTCATAGTCATGGGCAGCGTTGATGAACCGTTGAACACACTTTCGGGCGGTCTCAAATTCAGCCGTAGCCTGCTGGCTGAGGCAATGCACACCCCGGTGGATGTTGCTGTTGATGGTGCAGTAATAACTTGACAATGCATCGATTACACATTGTGGCTTTTGGGTGGTGGCGGCATTGTCCAAATAAACCAGATCCTTGCCGTAAGCCTTCTGTTTCAGTATCGGAAAATCTTCTCTGTTCATGTCTTGGTTAAATTATTGTTCGTCCTCCTGCACTTCCTCCAAACTGTCAGAATCATCCCCCTCGTTCTGCGCCGGAAAATACCTCAGCTGCGTGGCATACATCAGAATGATGAGAACCATCAGAATGACAGAAGAGAAATCCATGGCAAAAGCCCCTCCAATGATGAAGTTGATTGTAACAAAGCCGATGATTTTCCCCATGACGTAGATATGGAAGCCGACCTTTTTCAGTTTCCACAACATAATGAGCGCACCGGCAAAGGCCGCCGCTTCCGAAAGAATCAGCAAAGCGTATTGCCATTTTGGGATGGCGAGGAAAAGGTTTACAGACTGGGCATATTGTTCGCTGTAAGCGGCTGGCATCTGCTGCAGAAGAGTCAATGACTGTTCCACGATCTGAGGGAAGAACATATAAAGCAAATAGGATAGAATGCTTATTCCTGCATTTATCAACGTGCAGATGGCCAGAAACCAGAGCAGGAAACTGCGCTTACGAGAGAAGCCGCGGGAAACGTCACTGTTCATTTTGTTGAGATTTTATAATAGCATTTTGTGGTTTTGGGATTTAACTTGTACCGTTCGTCAGAACGGCAGCCTACGATCCAGACAATGTCGTTGCCGGAGCAGAGCACTTTTACAGACTGCTTTGAGAACCGGTCAATTTTGTGGTCTGTAAGATAATCGCTGACCTTTTGTTTGCCTTTGCAGCCCAGCGGAACAAAAGTGTCGCCAGGTTGCCAGGTGCGCAGCACTAACGGAAAGGCAATCTTGTCGGCATCAAGGTAGAGCACGTCATTGTTCTGTTCAAAAGAGATGCTGCCGAGGTTCCGTATCTTTTCCACTTTAAAACAGGAGAAGAGCGCCTCCTCAGAGGGTATCTCCACAAACTCGGGCGTTGTATCACTGTTCTTCCCGACAAGAAAGGCGGAACGGTCAACCAGCAGCGTGTGAGAGTCGGAACGGAAAAACCGTCCGGTAGAGATGGGGTCTGAACAGAGTTTTTCTGCCACTTCGGCATGGAAGCCGAAGTCGGCGAGTATCTCCGACAGCAGCAGCAAACGTTCTGGACAGTGGTCGAGGGCTGCCCTTTTTATTCGGCAGATGCCGTTTCTCTGTTCCGTCACTTGCGCTTTTGCGGCATCCATCTGCCGGCGGTAGAAAGCATATTGGCGGCACAGCAGTATGCGGTTCCGCGACAGCGTTTCTGTCAGGCTTGGGTTCAGTTCTTTCAGAACGGGCATGACGGAATTCCGTATTCTGTTGCGTCGGATGGTCTCGTCGGCATTGGTGATGTCAACCGCATAAGGAATATGGTTCAGATGAGCGTAGTCGCGTATCTGTTGTGCCGAAAAAGAAAGCATCGGGCGGATAATCTTGCCGTTGCGTTCCGGTATGGAAGTCAGCCCTTTCAGTCCGCTGCCTCGGATGAGGTTGAGCAGCAGAGTTTCGGCAGCATCGTCTGCATGGTGTGCCGTGACGATGTAGTCGAACTCCGTCCCGACTCGGGCAAACCAGTCGTAGCGCAGTTGCCGGGCCGTCATTTCGACCGACTTGCCTGAATTTTTCTGTACAGACAAAGTGTCAAACTCACGGGTAAGGATCGGGACTTCCAGTTTCCGGGCCAGTTGCTTCACAAGTTCCATGTCGCGGTTTGAGTCTTCGCCCCGGAGGTGGAAATTGCAGTGCGCAATAGTGAAAGGGATGCCCAAATGATGGAACAGGTGCGCCATAACGCTTGAATCCGCGCCGCCGCTGACGGCAAGCAGATAGGTGTGCGCTTTAGGGTTGCCGACGAGTGCTTCCAGACTATGGGCGAATCTTTTCTCCATGTGTTACAAAGCCTCTCCCGTCTGCATCAGTTTGAAGTAATTCTTGATTCTCATCTGCAAGTATTCGGCGTTGCCGGTGCCGTAACTCACCATCTTCGGTTCTTCGCCCTTGCGTAGCAGTACCATTCCGCAGGCCTCATTGCCGACGTAGGGCGTAATGTCTACATTTACCGAGAAACTGAAATCGAAACTCTGTATCAGCACTTGGTTGAAATCCTGATGAACCTCTTCGTAGAGAATGTTGTTCTCTTCACAGAACGACTGCAGCAACTCCATGCAGTCGTCCCACGATGCGGGCTTATGTTCGGAATGGTAGAAAAAAACCACGGCGTCATAGTCGGGCAGGGTGTCGGCCTCTTCCACCAGTTCAAAGCGGCCCATATCGTTGATGATGAACCTTTCGGCATAGGAGGTATGGCGGTGGTAGGCTTCCATATTCTCAACCACTTGCTGCCGGGTGGCGTTCGACACGGACTTCACCCACTCGTACTCCTTGCTCACTACAAATGATCCGTCAGAGCGGCGGGCGGTCTGCCATTGCTCGGTCTCCAGAACGTCGTTGCTCTGGTTGGCCACATTGACGGCAGCCGGCATAAGGTCGATGATGCGCTGCGTGCCGAAGCCGGAGGTTATGACCAGATACATCCATTCCCGCGACTGTGACTGCATAAGCCAAAGCTCTTTGCCCTCGGGAAGACGCTCGATGCAGCGTACACCCCATTCTTGCGGAAATTCGACCCTTGAGGCGACTTGCCTGCCGACATAGTCGTTATGTCGCTCCAGAAAACGCTCCTTAAACTCGTCACTTATTCCGTGGAGTGTGGTCTTGTCGTTGAGGTCTGTCTTCAGCGTGTCGGCGATGATGGCCACAGGATAGGAGTACGACTTCTCTTCCGTGACGGGGCGCGACTTGCTGCGGCATCCTGCAATGAGCAGAAGCGCGAAAAACAAGATGGCGAGGCTGGTTCTATTCATGACGGCATGGTTTCTATGGCAGAAATAGTACGCCGCAAAAGTACTAAAATAATGGCTTTCGAGAAAAGAGCTTTGCAGACCAAACGGAAACGAAATTGCCGCAACAGAAGTTTTGCTCTGCGTTAACTTTATTTAAGACTTTTAAAAAAGCTGTATTGTTGTCTGTAAAGTGGAAATATTTGAACATGGGGAGCGAATTTGGCGAGATGCCGGATCTGTCTTCAATAAAAAGTATTAGGGCAGCAAAAAATGCTGAAACAGCGGTTAATGTTCAAGGAGTAGAAGGACCGTTCTTAATAATTCTTAAGCCGCTGTTCTATCTGCATGATGCGGTCGCGCAGGTTGACGGCTGCGTCAAAGTCGAGGGCTTTCACAGCCTTTTCCATCTCCTTGCGCAGTTTTTTCGACTGTTGCTTCAGTTGTTCTTGGTTCAGCAAGAGAATGTTGTCCTCGGCTGCCACATGTGCGGGTGTCTCACCGCTGTCGCGTTTTGTGCCGTTTTGCCCTTTCGGTATCGTGACGGCCGTGTCAATGTTGCCGGCCAGGTATATGTCGTCCGACTTGATGACGCCTTTAGGGGTGATATGGTGCGATTTGTTGTAGGAAATCTGGATGGTTCTCCGGCGGTTGGTTTCGTCGATGGTCTCCTGCATTGATTTGGTCATCTTGTCGGCATAGAATATCACCCTGCCGTTCACGTGTCGCGCGGCGCGGCCTGCCGTTTGGGTCAGCGAGCGTGTATTGCGCAAAAAGCCCTCCTTGTCGGCATCCATGATCGCCACTAACGAGACCTCGGGCAGGTCGAGGCCCTCGCGCAGCAGGTTTACGCCAACCAGCACGTCGATGGAGCCGAAACGCAAGTCTTTGAGAATCTCCACGCGGTCCAGCGTCTCCACGTCAGAATGGATGTAGCAAGATTTGATGCCGATGCGAATCAGGTAGCCGTTCAGTTCTTCCGCCATCCGCTTGGTGAGTGTGGTCACCAGCACCCGTTCGTTTTTTGCCACGGTGTCCTCAATTTCTTCCAGCAGGTTGTCCACCTGGTTGGTGGCCGGGCGCACTTCAATGGTCGGGTCAAGAAGACCTGTGGGGCGCACAACCTGTTCCACCACCACACCGCCCGACTTCTGAAGTTCATACTCTGCCGGGGTCGCGCTCATGAAAATCGTTTGCCCCACCAGCTCTTCAAACTCGTTGAATTTGAGCGGGCGGTTGTCGAGCGCGGCAGGCAGCCGGAAACCGTATTCCACCAGATTGGTTTTGCGGGACCGGTCGCCGCCATACATGGCCCCGATCTGAGAGACGGTAACGTGACTTTCGTCAACGACTAATACAAAGTCGTCGGGGAAGAAGTCGAGTATGCAGAACGGACGCTGTCCCGGCTGCCGCTTGTCGAAATAGCGGGAGTAGTTCTCGATGCCGGAGCAGTAGCCCAACTCTTTCATCATTTCCACGTCATAGTTTACCCTGTCCTCGAGCCGCCGCGCCTCAAAGTGCTTGCCTATGGACTTGAAGTAGCGCACTTGCTCGCCAAGGTCAATCTTGATGTTGTCGATGGCTTCGTTCAAAGACTGTTGTGTGGTGACGAAGAGGCTGGCGGGGTAGATGGTTAGTTGCTCTCTTTCCTCAATGATTCCGCCTGACGAGGCTTCAATTTCCGCAAGGCTTTCGATTTCGTCGTCAAAGAAAACGATTCTGAAAGCGTGGTCGCTGTATGGCGGGAACAGATCCACGGTATCGCCTTTTACCCGGAACTGCGCTGGCTGTAATTCGAGTTCAGTGCGCGAATAGAGACTGTTGACAAAGGCAAGGAGCAATTTGTTGCGGTCGAGCAGCATGCCTTTCTTGAGGTTGATGACATTCTTGGCAAAGTCGTCAGGGTTGCCGATGCCGTAGATGCAGGACACCGAGGCGATGACAATGACGTCGCGGCGGCCCGAGAGCAACGAAGCTGTCGTGTGAAGACGCAGTTTCTCTATCTCGTCGTTGATGGCCAGGTCTTTCTCGATGTACGTGTTGGTAGTCGGAATGTAGGCCTCGGGCTGGTAATAGTCGTAGTAGGAAACATAATATTCCACGGCGTTGTCGGGGAAAAATTGTTTGAACTCGCTGTAAAGCTGTGCGGCCAGTGTCTTGTTGTGGCTCAATATCAGGGCGGGACGCTGCACCTCGTTCAGCACATTGGCGATGGTGAAAGTCTTGCCGGAGCCGGTGACGCCTAACAGGGTCTGTGCCTTGTCGCCACGGCGGAGCCCCTCGGCCAGTTGCCGGATAGCGTTGGGCTGGTCGCCCGATGGCTTGTAAGATGAGGTCAGTTTCAGGTTCATTGTTCTTTACAAGAAAAGGCGGCAAATGTAAACAAAAAATGAATGGCAGAAAGGTGGATGCAAGTCAGATTTGGAAAGTTATAAAACATAGGGTAACAAAGCAGCTTGCCGTACGGCAGGCTGCTTTTGAAATATTGCCACCTGAATTTACATCCGTATGTGTGCCAACCGTTTTTTCTCAACTATTCGAAGAAAACTGTACTTTTGCGGTTTTGTTATGAGAATCCTGGTTTGCTGCGCTGCGGTCCTTTTGGGAAGTCTGAGTCTTCTTGCCCAGAAAGTATCCCCATTCCGGATGTGGGAAGACTCCCTTGTGTCGCTTCGCACGGAGGTGATGACCGAACCCGACGAGATGACAAGACTCTCACTGAACGAGGATTTTATGACGTTGCTGGAAGAGGTGTTGACAATGCCGGGCTCTTTCAACTATACGTGGGATTCGGTGAAGAATTTCTCGGTGATTGCCTCCCCGGACAAACTGTTCAAGATTTTCACTTGGTTTGTGTTAAAAGACGACTATTCTGCCGAGAATTTCGGCTTTATACAGGTCTACAACCAGAACCGGAAAAAATTTGTCCTTTTCCCGCTCTACGACAAACGCGGGTCTATCAGCTACCCTAAGACGTCAATAGGGAACCATAACCGCTGGTACGGTGCCGTTTACTACAAGATCATACCCGTCAAGTCGAAAGACTTTACCTATTACACGCTGCTCGGCTGGAACGGGAATGACCTTTTCACAAACCAGAAAATCATTGAGGTGCTGCATTTCAGCAAGGAGACGGCGCCTGTTTTCGGGGCGAGGATTTTCAAGAACTACCCCGAGAGGGTCAGCCGCATCATTCTTGAGTATTCAAAGGAGGCTACGTTGCATCTGGGCTATGAAGAACAGCAGTACAGGGTGCGCACCGGCAAACTGAACCCTAAAACCCACCAGCCCGAATATAACTTGATACACAGCCCGATGATTATATTCGAGGAGATCATTCCGCTGGAGGAGAATGTGCAGAACATATCCGCCTATATGGTGCCCGAGTCAAGCCTGCACCACGGCTTGGTGGAGAAGAACGGCAAATGGCTTTTTATGAAAGATGTTCGTGGCACGAACCCAGACAGGGTGAGACCTCCCTATCAACACAAGATAAGACAATTTTATAATCCTCATCAAAAATAAGAACAGCCATGTCATTGTATCCTATCAAATTCAAACCGCGACTGAAAGAGAAGATCTGGGGAGGCACGCGCATGAAGACGCTTCTCGGCAAGGAATTGGGCAAAATGGCGCATTGCGGCGAAAGCTGGGAAATTTCAGGCCTGGTTGACGACGAGTCGGTCGTGACCAACGGCTTCCTTTCCGAAAACAATCTCAACGAATTGATTGAGGTTTATCTGACGGAGCTTGTAGGAGAGAAGAATTACGAAAAATACGGTCTCGGCTTTCCGTTGCTCATCAAGTTTATTGACGCCCAAGACAACCTGTCGGTGCAGGTTCATCCTGACGATGCGTTGGCCAAGAACAAATACGGGCAGAATGGCAAAACCGAGATGTGGCACGTCATCGCGGCGGATCCGGGCTGCGGCCTCTATGTGGGATTCAATAGACCTGTGACCAAAGAGCAGTACTGCAACGCCGTTGACAGCGGCGCCGTGGCCGAATTGCTGCACTTCTATTCCGTGAAGCCGGGCGACACGTTTATGATACCCGCAGGCACGGTCCATGCTATCGGCAAAGGTGTGCTTCTTGCCGAAATACAGCAGCCCTCAGACATCACCTTCCGGATTTTTGACTGGAACAGGAAGGATGCCGGCGGCAACAGCCGCCCGCTGCACACTGAAGAGGCATTGGAGGCAATCCATTTTGACAATAAGGAGCAGCAGTACCATATTGAGTATGAACCTAAAATGAACGAGACGGTCAAGTTGGTGCATTCTTCTTTCTTTAATGTCAATCTGTTGGATTTTGACAGAATTACGGACAAGTCGTATCAGAAAATCGACTCTTTTGTGATTTATATGTGTTTGGAAGGCCGGCTGGCGGTAAAATATGGCAGCGGCACAGAGACGCTTGGGAAAGGAGAGGTGATGCTCGTGCCCGCCGAAATTGAAGAAATAAGGCTGTTGCCCGAACAGCGAAGCCGTATGTTGGAAATCTATTGCTGATGTCCTCTTTCCGCTTTAAGCGTTTTTCGCTGAACCACGACAGAAGCACAATGAAGATAGGCACCGATGCGGTGCTGTTGGCTGCTTTTGCAGAGGCCACTTCCGAAATGCGTCTCCTTGACATCGGCTGCGGCTGCGGTGTGGTGGCGTTTTGCGTGGCTCAGCAACTTGCGCTGCAAGGAGTGACCCCAGAGGTTTACGGCATTGAACCCGATGCGGACTCTATTGCCGAAGCCCGGGCTAACGCCGCGGCATATCCGCTGCTGCCGCCAGGTTGTTTTCACTTCATCCAAGGAAGGATTCAGGATTTTCCAGCCGAAACCTCGTTTGACCTCATCGTTTCAAATCCTCCCTATTTCAACGACAGTCTGAAACCGTCGGATGCCGGCCGGCTCAAAAGCAGACACCGGGATCTCCAATTGCCCTTTGAGGAATTGCTGCAGAGTGTGTGCCGTCTGCTCGATGAAGATGGCCGTTTTGTGCTGATACTGCCCGCCGCCGAGAGCAAAGAGTTTGACAAACAGGCCGCCTCGCATCTATGCTGTATGCGCCGGATGTTTGTGCAGCCCACTTGCCGCAAGCCGGTATATCGGGTCATTCAGGAGTACAGGAAACATGCCGGGAACAGTGCTTGCACAGAGAGCCATTTAGCAATCAGAGACCGGCAGAACCAATACACGGAAGAGTATTTGCAGGCAACAGAGCCCTATTTGTTGTGAGGAGAGATGACATTGCCCTACGGTTTGCTCACCCGCGGTTGATGACACAATGGGTCGGGAACAGACAATCAGCAAATACGGAGAAAAAAGAAGAGATTATAATACAAAACAAAGCATAATGGACAAGAAAGAATTGAGAAGACAAATCAGAAGTCTGAAGAAAAACTATACGCCGGATCAGTTGGAAGCGCAATCGGAAATGATAATGAAACAATTGGAGGCCTATCCTCCATTTCAGGAAGCGCGGACAGTGATGCTTTATGCCGCTTTGCCTGACGAGGTGCAGACGGCCTCGTTCATTGAAGCATGGCGGCATGCCAAGAGGATTGTGTTGCCCACAGTGGCAGGAGATGATATTGTGCCCGTAGAACTGACAGACGATTGCGGCATGAAAGAGGGTGACTTTCACATCATGGAACCCGAAAATGTGCCATATTGCGGAGACTTCGACCTTGTTGTTGTCCCTGGGATGGCATTCGACAAGGAGGGGCATCGTTTAGGACGCGGCAAAGGGTATTATGACCGGTTTTTATCCAAACATCCAAACGTTGCCACCGTCGGCATCTGTTTTGGCTTCCAGTTTCTCGAAAGCATCCCCACAGAGCCGTACGACCGTAATATGGACAAGGTGTTGACGGGTCAGTCGGAGTTTTTTGTCCCGTAGGCCAAGTCGCCGGCATCGCCGAGACCGGGAACGATGAAAGAGTGTGCGGTCAGTTCCTCATCGACGGCGCCGATCCAGAGTGTGCATTTCAGAGGGGATAGATGCCGTTGCAAATACTCTAGGCCTTGCCGTCCGGCAATGATGCTCACAATGTGCGTATGCTGCGGCGTGCCTTTGGCCAACAGCTCGTCGTATGCCAAATGCATAGAGCGTCCTGTGGCCAGCATCGGGTCGGCGAGGATGAGCACTTTCCCGTTGACGTCAGGTGATGACATATAGTCAATCTGGATTTCAAAAGTGCCGTCTTTTTCGTATTTCCGGAATGCCGAGATGAAAGCGTTTTCGCTGTGGTCAAAATAGTTGAGCAGTCCGCGATGCAGAGGAAGCCCGGCGCGCAGGATGGTGGCCAGCACAACTTGGTCGGTAAGTCTGCTTATTGGCGCAATGCCTAATGGCGTCGTGACTTCAGCGACTTGATAGTTCAGCGTCCGGCTGATCTCATAGGCGAAAATCTCGCCCATTCTTTCCAGGTTCCGTCTGAAACGCATACTGTCAGTTTGCACTTTCTCGCTCCGTATTTCAGCCATAAACTCATTGAAAAGAGAGTCCTGCTGTCCGATTATCCGAATGTTTTTGTCCATAAAATGATGTGATATTTAAGGTTTAGTGATTGAAAACTCTGTCAAAGATAGTGGGCACTTCTTTCATGTAATAGTCCAGCGTAAAACATTGCGCCAGCTCTTCCGGTGTGAAATGTGCGCGTATGGTTTCGTTTTGCAGCAGCAGTTCCTGATAGTCTTTTCCTCCGAACCATGCCTCCATGGCAATAGGCTGCACAAGGTCGTAGGCCGTCTCTCGCGGGAATCCCTTGTTGATGAGGGCGGTCATGACGCGCTGTGCAAAAATCACCTTGTTGGTGATGTAGATATGTTTGAGCATATGTTCCGGAAACACGACAAGGTTTTCGAGGATGCGTCCGAAGCGGTTCAGCATATAGTCGAGCAGGGTGGTGGCATCGGGCAGTATGATGCGCTCGGCGGAGGAGTGGGAGATGTCGCGTTCGTGCCACAGAGGAATGTTCTCGTACGAACTGACCATATAGCCCCGAAGCACACGGGCGCAGCCGCAGATGTTCTCGCTGCCGATAGGGTTGCGCTTGTGGGGCATTGCCGAAGAGCCTTTCTGCCCTTTGCCGAAAGCCTCTTCCGCTTCGCGCAGTTCGGTACGCTGCCAATGGCGCACTTCAGTGGCCATCTGTTCCATAGTGGAGCCAATGAGCGCCAGCGTCGCCATATAGTGGGCATGGCGGTCGCGTTGAAGCACCTGTGTGGAGATGTTGGCAGAATGGATGCCCAGCCGTTCGCACACATAGTCTTGCACAAAAGGCGGCGTGTTGGCGAAATTGCCCACGGCACCGCTGATTTTGCCACATTCCACATCGGCGGCGGCCATCTCAAACCGTGCCATATTACGCTTCATCTCTTCATACCACAATGCCCATTTCAGTCCTAATGAGGTGATGTCGGCATGTACGCCGTGCGTGCGTCCTATGCATGGCGTGTCCTTGAACTCGTAGGCGCGCGTTTTCAGTATCTCCATGAAACGGCGGAGGTCATCACGCAAAATGGCATTTGCCTGTTTCAACAGATAGCCGTTTGCCGTATCTACAACATCTGTTGAGGTGAGACCGTAGTGAACCCATTTCCGTTCGTCCCCGAGAGACTCGCTGACTGCGCGCGTGAACGCCACAATGTCGTGTCGCGTCTCCTGTTCTATCTCATAGATGCGCTCAACCTTGAACGTGGCCTTGTCGCGAAGCTTCTGCACATCCTCTGCCGGAACAACTCCCAGTTCGCTCCATGCCGCAGCGGCTTCGATTTCAACTTTCAGATAAGCGTTGAATTTGTTCTCTTCAGTCCAGATGGCACTCATCTCCGGACGAGCATAGCGTGGTATCATATAATCGTTTTTTTTGGAGAGCAAAGATAGCATAAAATCACTGACGCCGGCAAAGAATTATCAACGTTTTACAATGACTGCCTTTTTGCCTCTGCAATGTGCGTGTCGGATAAAATGCTACATTTGCCCTCTGCTTTCTGAAACAGAGAGAACAAGATTATCATACGGACTATGACAGTGGAAATCTGCGCCAATTCGAGGCGTTCAGCCGAAAACGCCAAGGCTGGCGGCGCACACAGGATAGAATTGTGCAGCCGCCTCGAAGAGGGCGGCTGCACGCCCTCTCCAGAAGATGTCGCCTATTGTGTGAGTGCGTTGCAACTGCGTACCCATGTGCTTGTGCGCCCGCGCGCAGGCAACTTCGTCTACAGCGACAGCGAGTTTGACAAGATATGCTGCGACATAGGCATGTGTCGCCGTCTCGGTGCGTCTGCCGTCGTAGTCGGCTTTCTTACCCCTGACGGCCGCATAGACGCGCCGCGCCTCCGCTTGGCAGCAGAAACGGCAGCGCCGATGGAGGTTACCTTTCACCGGGCTTTTGACGAGATGCGGCAGCCAATGCCCGAGGCGCTGGAGACGGTCATCGCATGCGGATGTACGCGCCTGCTTACCTCTGGCGGTTGCGCCTCCGCCGAAGAGGGCATGGAAAGAATCCGGCTGTTGCAGAAACAGAGCCAAGGGCGCATCATCATTATGGCAGGCGCAGGCATCACCCCCGACAACGCCGTCCGTATCGCTAATGCAACCGGAGTGCTTGAAATTCATGGCTCTTGTAAACGCCGCCTGTCAGACGGAACATTCGAAACCGACACTATGCAGGTGCAGAAACTGATGGGAAACATAGAAAAAATGAACTTATAACAGATAATGACAATAAACAATAAGTGTATGAAAAACTGTTCCGTATGCAAATGGCTGCTCTGCCTGTCCGCCGTACTTGCCATGGCCGGCTGCAGCCGCAACCCCCACTTTATCACCGACCGGAAATACCGCAAGCAGGTGCATGCCGATTTCACAGAACGGCAGAAGGTAGCGCAAGGGCGCGCCAAGGAACTCTTTGGCGGCATGGACACGCTCAACAACCGCGAACGGGAAGCGTTGGAGTTTCTGTACGCCTATATGCCGTACAGTGACCTCGCCGACTATGACGGCGCTTTCTATCTCAAGCAGGTGCGTGCCGCCTTTGAGGCGCGCGACACATTCAGTTGGGGCAAGGACATACCCGAGGATGTGTTCCGCCATTTCGTGCTGGTATATCGGGTCAACAACGAGAACCTTGACACAGCGCGCCTCTACATGTACCGGCAGTTGAAAGCGCGGGTTGAGGGGCTTACGATGGAGCAGGCGGCCCTGGAGGTAAACCATTGGTGCCACGAACACATGGCCTACCGTGCTTCGGACGCTCGCACCAGTGCACCGCTGGCCTCGTTGCGCACTTCGCTGGGACGCTGCGGCGAGGAGAGTACCTTTGCTGTCACGGCCTTGCGCGCTGTCGGCATCCCTGCCCGCCAATGCTATACGCCCCGTTGGGCACACTGCGACGACAACCACGCATGGGTTGAGGTGTGGGTGAACGGACAATGGAAATTCCTCGGTGCCTGCGAACCCGACCCGGAACTGAACATGGGCTGGTTTGCAATCCCCTCAACACGCTGCATGATGGTGCATACCAAAGCTTTCGGACGCTATAATGGTGACGAGGAGGTGGTCAGGAGCACCAGCCTCTATAGCGAACTTAACCTGCTCAAACACTATGCTCCCGTCAGGCATGTCACAGTCACCGTCTGCGATGCAGCCGGAAAGCCCGTGCAAGATGCCACCGTGAAGTTCAAACTGTACAACTACGCCGAGTATTATACGCTGGCATCCTGCAAAACTGACTCTGACGGCAAGGCCGGTCTTACCACGGGTTTGGGCGACCTGCTGGTTTGGGCCTCCGACGGAAAACATTATGGCTATGCCAAACTGGACGTGCGCCGAACCGACACGCTCACCCTCCCTATTGACCGAACAGGCATGACCGAGTATGTAGAGGTTCTTGACATTGTGCCGCCCGTGCCCGGAGAGGCAAAAGTGGTCCCGTCCGAAGCGGCACAGGCTGCAAACGCCAAACGGATTGCCTACGAGGACTCTCTCCGTGGGGCATATGTGGCCACTTTTATGTGCAACCGCCCGCGCGAAACCTGGCAGGTGACACCGAACGACAACCTTACAGAAGAACAACTCACGGACTTGATAACCCGAAGCGAAGGCAACTATGCCGAGATAGTGAAGTTTATAGACAACCATACCGAAAAGGAAGAAGGAGTTTACCTGTATGACTATCTTAACTCATATAGTGACAAAGACTTGCGCGACATTACCGCTGACGTGCTGGAACATCACCTTACCCGTCAGCCCACAGGTATGGATGTGGAGGTGTATAAAAAAGGTATTATGCCCGCACGCATCTCCAACGAGCTGGTTCGTCCGTGGCGCAACCTCAAGCCTTATCAGGCTCCCGAAGTTGACAATGCAGGCAACTACTTTAATTGTCCCATTTCGCCCGAGGGCGTGCAGACGCTCCGACATTCGGATGCCCATAGCCGCGACATCTATTATGTGGCCGCCTGCCGCGCCAACAACATCCCCGCCTATCTCGACAATGCCACAAACACTATATACCGTTGGCAAAACAATGCTTGGGAAAGAATTACATTGGACTCCTCCAACGACACCGCCGACAATACCGCCGTGCTGACACTGACCTATAAAGGCTCCGATCCCAAAGTGCCTCTCTATTACCCCCATTTCACATTGCAGAAATACGTGGACGGCGACTTTGTCACGTTCGACTTTGAGGGCGATGCGCGGATGGCAATATTCCCCGCCACGTTGGAAATTGAACCCGGATACTATTGCCTCAGCACCGGCAACCGCAATTCAACAGGGAAAGTAGGTAGCCGCATGGAATTCTTTGCGGCAAAAGCCGGGCAGCATATCGAGAAAGAAATCACACTGCTGCCATTCTTTGAGAACCAAAACGGCGAGAGCAATGCCAAAATCTCAACCGACTTGTCGATAAACGGCACAAAAATGGGGCAATATGCCGGCAGCAAGGGAACTGTTCTCGCCTTTATGGGCACGCACCGTGAGCCGGCAAAACACCTGGTGAAAGAGATTCTTCAGCATGAGGCGGAATTTACGAAATGGGGCGGCAGGATATATGCAGTCACCTCCGACCCCCAAAACAAAGAACTCCAGCAAATTGCCAATGCCGACATCGTACCGGTGCCGGCCGGCACAAAGGATGCTGTGGAGAAGACCGTGGCCGAAGCCTTGGGACTTAAAAAGTATGAGTATCCACTCGTCTCCGTGGTGGACAAGAACGGCAACATTTTGTTTTACAGCACCGGATACAAGATAGGACTGGCTGAACTGCTTTTGAAATACTGTAAATAGGAAAGAGAGGGAACAAACGCTCAAGTATTGCGTAAACGGCTAAGCCTCTCTTGAAAAGACCGGTAAAAATTGTTCAGGAGTCCAAACAAACGCCTGCGCCCGAAAAGGCGCTAACTGTCCGGAAAAACAAGCCCGAAGTCCTATTTTAAAGGGCTTCGGGCTTGAGGTCAGTGCTTTTCAGAACTCAGCGGACAGAAGTAGTAAAAAAGAAATTTACAATAGCCCGGAATCGTTCTATGCACGTTTTTGGTTGTAGTCGGCATTCACAAGGTTCATTGCCTTGAAGAATTTGTAGTAGAAAATGAACGGCCCAACTAAAATCAATGAGCCAAAGAAGCACCACCCCCAAAAAGTACCTGCACTTAAATTGAAAGGAAGATCTCGGGCATGAAGTTCATCCCCGATTCTGTTGCAAAGCCTGTGTGACCATACAAGAGGGACGATGCCTAAGGTCAGCCAACTAAAAATAAAGAACACCAAACAATAATGCATTGTGTGTTTCCCATCTCTCGGAGATGCAACTTGATTGATTTCTTCGGAAACGTGCGACAGGACGACGATACCATAAATTCCGAGGGTGATAAGGGAGAGAAGGATATACTTCACCATCCCGCGATTTGTTCGTAACATAATTTTAAAGTATTAAGTGGTTAATAAAAAGGAACTTTCACTGTTTACAATTGTTATTCTTCTTACTTCCGCAGGATAGGACAGATAGGGCAGACGGGGCAGAAACAGGCGCATAAAAATATTGATTATTTTTTAATTCTGCAACTCTTTTTGCTGTTTTTCCGTATGGTGATGTAAAACAATGATACAGAAAAACATACAAACAACGTTAGTTCGCTTCTGCCGCAACTGTTCTTCGCGTTAGACGCTGAAATCAGCCCTCAAATGGGAATTTCGGTGTAATGATTTCTCAAATGAGTTCAATATCTATGGTGAGAACTACCCTTATTTTGCCGTTTTTCTGCTTAATGAAGAGTAACACCTCAGACACGACAAGAGAGCCGTTTCTCATTTGTGTGTCATTCAGTGTGTTGTAAGATTTAGTCCTTTTCTCCCATCTGGAGGGTCTTGAGCCCGATAAGTTTGTCGTACGATGTGCCCTCTTCGCGGTAATAGACCATAACGGTGTAGTTATTGTGCGTTTCGTAATGAGACCCCTCGATGAATGTGGCGTCAATGGTGCGGCTGCCGTGCGGTACATAAACATATTGATAGTTGTACATTCCCTGCTTGATTGGGAACGCCGTTTCCCAAAACCGCCGATTCTCGTTGTACTTGAGTTTGGCCTCTGGCAGGATTGACCAGTCGGTGAGTTTGCCGAACACATAGACGTCGCCTTTGTCGAACGGGAATGTGCTGCTTAACGTGAAATGGGTGTTCACATAGTCTTCGGAACAGTCGTTTGCCAAGTCGCGGTTGCGGTAAAAGCAGTCGCCGTTCATGGTGCTGCGGCTTTCGTAGGCGCCGAACGGGCGCGCTTCGTCCTGCATCACGTATGCCTGGTTTTCCTGGTTTGCGAAGGTGATGCTTACAATGCGGTCGGCGTTTGAGCGGAGGGTGCTGATGTCAAAGGTGCGGAATTCGGCGCTGCCGTCCATCGTGTTGCGACCGTCGTCGAAGTCGAAGTCCAGTTCGCCGGAGTGCCCGGAACGGTATGTCAGCCCGACGATGGCGTTGTCCCACCGGCCGTTCTGCTTGATGGTGGCGTGTACTGTTGCGGCCGGGTTCCGGATGCCGAGACTGCCGGCATAGATGGTGAAGTCAACCTCCTGGCCGGTGAAACGGCGGCTGACATCCGAAGCGGCATGCACGTTGCCCACGATGGGCAAAGGATCGCTCTCCGTGACCATAAAGCGTCTGGTGAGCACGGGGCGGTCGGGCGTTTCGTCGTAAACGAACAGGATATAGTTGCCCGAACGCGAAAAACTCATGTTGGCGGTCGGGAAGTCCAGACTGTGCCGGATGTAGCGGGTAATGGTGTTGAACGAGTAGGTGTAGTCCGTGAACTCGTCTTCCAAAAAACCGTTGAGGTACTCGATCGGGCTCATGTCCGACAACTTCCAGTCGTGCGTGCAGTGGATGAAAGTGTATTTGAGATAGCGGTCCTCCGACTCAAGGTCGTCGAATGTCAAGGTCAGCTGCCCTTGCCCTCCGCCGAGACGGGCCACGGGCTCGCCGTGAATTTTGCCTGATGGCAGAATTGTGGCGCTCTTGATGCCGGAAACATAGACCTTGTCGGACAAATCAATATGTGACACGTCAAGCTGCGCTTTTGAGACAAGGCATGTCAGGCTCAGCGCTAAGAGTAGAAAACAGTATTTCATTGCGGCATATTTATCAAGGCACAAAAGTACAAAAGAAATGTACATTCCTTATTTTTCCATTTTTTTCCTGATAATTCCGGTTCTGTGCGAAAGGTTCAATGCATAATGCAATGACTGCCGACCATATTAGGATGTATATATTTAACTGTCAATAGTATATTATAATAAAGGTGTATATTGTCATTAATTGTCGGGTTATCAACATTTTAATCTTCAAAACTATAATTTCATAAAATAATTCCCATAAATTTCCATCTTGAAATTCAATAAGTTACAATCATTTTTCTGGTTGTTGAAAACTTTTTGTCGTTTATATGGAAAGAGGGAGAAAAAATTTTTATTTTTGCTCTCTGAAAGTATCTTTTAACATGCCAAGTTTCGATTACGGTTATTGGGAGGTGTCCATTGAGAAGAGCGGACGGCTGAAATTGCCTGCTGCGCTGCTCAAGTCATTGCCCGAAGACGAGAGAAAGGCTTTCTATGTCACGCACGGTTTCGGAGAGCACATTATGTTGTGGTCAGAGAAGTCGTACGGGGATCAGATGGCATATATGAACTCATTGAACCGCAATCTCACCATCGTGAAGCAGTACCGGAATGCCTTTCTGCGGAACACGGCGTATCTGGAATGTGACTCGCAGGACCGCATAGTCATACCGAAGCCGTTGATGGAGCAGTATTCTATAGAGAAAGAGATTGTGCTGTTGCTGGACAACGGCAGAATTGAGATATGGAACTG
Organism: Oscillospiraceae bacterium; assembly: GCA_963603365.1. Classification (GTDB taxonomy): domain Bacteria; phylum Bacteroidota; class Bacteroidia; order Bacteroidales; family WCHB1-69; genus F23-D06. The sequence continues at coordinate 163,275 of CAVCMI010000015.1, read as the reverse complement.
CAGCAGATACCACGAGAAATTCGACATGACGCCGGAGGCTTTGGAAAAATTGAACGAAGATATTCATTCGGGGCATTTTCTGGCAGAAAAGGAGGTTTTCGATGAGTTATCATAATCCGGTCCTGTTGCAGGACTCTGTAGATGCGCTGGTGGTAAATCCGTCCGGCATCTATGTGGATGTCACATTTGGCGGAGGCGGGCATTCGCGTGCCATCCTCAGCCGGCTGAATTCCGATGGACGGCTCATTGCTTTCGACCAGGATGCCGACAGCCGCCGTAACCTCATCGAGGACGTCCGTTTCCAGTTTGTTCCGTCCAATTTCAAGAACCTGACCCGCTTCTTGCAGTATTACAAGGCTTATCCTGTGGATGGCATTTTGGCAGACCTGGGGGTCTCTTCGCACCAGATTGACACGCCGGAACGCGGCTTCTCGTACGCTAAGGACGGCTTGCTCGACATGCGCATGAACAGTCAGAACGGCATGTCGGCAAAAGATGTCGTGAATGACTATGCAGAGGCAGAGCTCGCCAGGATTTTTTATGACTACGGAGAGTTGCCTACGGGGCGGCATCTTGCACGCCAAATTGTGAAAGCCCGCGCCGAGTCACCCCTTGAAACAACTTTGCAACTCGTTGAATCCTTGAAACCATGTCTCCCGAAAGGAAAGGAGAACAAATGCCTGTCAAGGATCTTCCAGGCAATCCGTATCGAGGTGAACAAGGAGATGGAGGCACTGGAATCATTCCTGCGGCAGACGGCCGATGCCCTCAACACGGGCGGCAGGCTGGTGGTAATTTCCTACCACTCGCTCGAAGACAGGGCAGTGAAGAACTTTATGCGTGCCGGCAATGTGACAGGCATCGTGGAAAAGGATTTCTTCGGGAATCCGCTGTCCCCGTTCAAGGTCGTGAGCCGCAAGGTGATAACGGCAAGCGAAGATGAGATATCAACCAATGTGCGCGCCCGCAGCGCAAAACTGCGGATCGCCGAAAAAATAACCGTTAATCCTCATGAAATCGACTTCTCAAAACAGTGAAGAGAAACGGCAGGGAAAACGGGGGATTCCGGATGTCCTGAAAGACGTTTTCGGCGGAGAGTATCTTCTGAGCAAACAGATGCGCCCATGGTATTTCTACGTCGCCGTGCTGCTGCTGCTGACGATGCTTACCATCGTGAGCGAACAGAGCATTAAGGAGAAAAAACAGAAAATTGCGAAACTCGAAAATGAGTACAAGTCAGAACTCAGCCATCTTAAGGCCAACAACCAGTTTATACCGTACGAGGAAAACCAGATCCTGATCCGGAAGATGCAGGAGAAGGGCTATGTGATGGAAGAAAAACATAGTTATACAATCAGGGTAAAGCGCGAAGGTCCCGAAAGGCGCCGCTTGTTCTCCAAAAAACGGAAAGATGGAAAATAAAGGGAAGAGCAAGAGCGAGGTCAATGCCGTCAGGATGACGATAGTGCGTTTTTTTGTGCTGCTTTTAGGAATTGCGTGCCTCGGACAGATCCTCTACCTGTCTGTCTTTGAACGGTCGCTTGCCAAGGGTACCGGCGACAATTGCATAGACCTTACAGTTGACAGCCAGAAGGCCGACCTCGACACGTCCTGCAATTGCTATGTGAAAGCCAACACCCTGCGTCCGCAGCGCGGTGAGATCTACGACGACCACGGCCGCCTGCTGACGGGCAACTACACGGTCTTTGAGATAGCCTTCGACGGGAAACAGTTCGCTAAAGAGTATGCTTCTCCGAAATATTCTAACGCTGAGGTCGATAACATTCTCAAAAGCCTTTCTGCCGATTTTTACAAACAGTTCAAGGACCGTTATCCCAAATACACCGAAAGGCACTACTATTCGGTTTTCACTAAGAACTACCAAAAAAGGCAATATGCCACGATTATACCCGTCAAGGTGTGGAACGAGAAATTGTGGGTGACCTCCATCGACACGTCATTCCTAAAAAACCGCCCGTATCTTATGCGCAAGGTGCTTGACAAGAAGACCTCGCTGGTGACGGATACGGTAAGGTTCTGCCGTTACCTCAACTTTGTGTCTTGTCCCGTACGAATCAACCCGTATGGGGAGATGGCCCGCCGGACGCTGGGATTCAACACGGAGGGTCGCCATTATGGGCTTGAATACTATATGGACAATGTGCTCGCCGGCGAGAAAGGCAGCAAAAAGTACCTGGAACTCAACCATGCCGTGGTGCCGCTCAATGAGCGCCTTGACCCTGTGGACGGCTATAATATCCACACAACGTTGAATTTGGAGATACAGAACATTGTACACAACGAACTGTCGCGCAAATTGCAGGAACTGAACGCCGAATGGGGCTGCGTGATTGTTATGGAAACCGCTACGGGTGCAGTTAAGGCTGTCTCTAACCTGCGCCGCGCAAGCAAGGACGGATCGTTCTATAACGAGAGTATGGAATATGCCCTCAATGCAAAGGTTGAGCCCGGTTCAACGTTCAAGTTGGCCTCTCTGTTGGCATTCCTCGAAAAGAAACAAGGCGAGAACAAGAAAGATACTGCACTCTATCCGATGTTCAACCATACCTTTAAGGTGAAGAACAAGTCGGGGAGCGAACGTGCCTATACGAAAAGCGACAGCAAGACGCGCGGAGAGGCATACGGCAACTCCAATGAGATTTTCCAACGTTCCTCTAACATCGGCATCGCCTCGATGATTTTTGACGCCTACGGCATGCGCAATTTCGCCTCCTATAGGGCGCAGCTTGCCAAGTTCGGCTTCTTTGACACTATACATACCCAGCTTGGCGATTTGATGCCCGCCGGCATCCGCAACGACGGACGCTTTGACAACTATTATGCCACCTGCTTCGGTGCCGGGTTCAACGTGCCCGTCCTTCGTACGCTTATCTATTATAACGCCATTGCCAACAACGGTAAAATGCTTGCCCCGCTCTTCGTCAGACATGTCACCAACGACTATGACACGCTGCAGACTTACGAGGCAGAGGTGCTGACAGAACATTTTGTTTCTGAATCGACCCTGAAGACGGCCCGCCGTTATCTTGACAGTGTCGTGTGGGGAAGATACGGCACGGGGCGTCACTTCAAGGATTCCACTTGCCCGTTTGCGGGGAAGACCGGCACGCGCGACATCTGGGACGCCGAAGCCAAAGCCTACAATTATAACCGCAATGCGGTCTCTTTTTGCGGTTATTTTCCAAAAGAAAAACCTAAATACACGGCGATTGTCTATATCTACAACGTGCCCCAGCATAGCGAGGTTGCCGTGGACGTGTTCTCCAAAATTGCACGGAACATTATGAATACCAATAATTTCAGTGCAATGCACAGTATTGCCGAGTATCCGGTGAAACCGGCATACTTCAACAGCCCGGTGAATAAACGCTATTTCAATGTGCTGCTCCATAATATGGGCTACGATACGGTGGCGTATGATACCCAAGCGCAATTTCTTTCGATGACCCGCGAGAAAACCTCTGCAAACAACGCTAAAACCCCGAGATACATACCCGTTGTCAAGACGCTGAAACCTTCGACGGTGGAGGGTGTCCCGAATGTGAAGAATATGATCGCCTCAGATGCCGTGACTTCATTGACAAGGGCCGGCTATAAAGTTGCTGTCCACGGAAGAGGGACAGTGAGAGCACAGGTGTGCGACACGAAAAACCGGACTGTGAAACTTTATCTTGAGTAATAAAACAGACACTAACAATAAAACCAGTAAAGAAGTGAAACCGTTAGCAGAACTTTTGAAATCGCTGAAGCAATACGAACTTGTCGGAAGCCCGGAGGTTTATGTTACGGAGATGACGTTCGATTCGCGAAAGGTTGCCGCCTCGGGGCTGCCAGGAGAAAGTCCGCTGTACGTAGCGCAGCGCGGCACACAGACGGACGGCCATAGGTTTGTCACGCAGGTCATTGAGAAAGGATGCCGTGCCGTGGTTTGCGAGGAACTGCCTGAAGGCGGTGTGGCGAGTTTCCAGGACGTCACGTTCGTGAAGGTTCCCGACAGCACAGTCGCACTCGGCAACATGGCTTCGGCATTCTACGGACACCCGAGCCGCCGTCTTAAACTGGTCGGCATTACGGGCACTAACGGGAAGACAACAACCGTGACGTTGCTGCACCGGCTGTTCATGCAGACAGGCCACCCCGCAGGGCTGCTGTCTACCATCGTGAACAAGATCAATTGGCAGGAGGTGCCGGCCACGCATACCACCCCTGATGCCATTGAACTGAACAGCCTGCTTCAACAAATGGCAGACGCGGGATGTGAGTATTGTTTTATGGAGGTCAGCTCCCATGCGGTGTCCCAGCATCGCATCGCCGGCCTCCAGTTTGCCGGCGCTTTGTTCAGCAATATCACACACGACCATCTGGACTTTCACAAGACTTTCGCTAACTATATCGCAGCAAAAAAAGCGTTTTTTGACCATCTGCCCAAAAATGCGTTCGCACTCACCAATATTGACGACCGCAATGGTATGGTGATGGTGCAGAACTGCCGCGCCCGGATTCATACATACAGCCTGCAGACGGCTGCCGACTTCAAAGGGGTGGTTCTGAACGACTGTTTCCACGGACTGCAAATGCGCATCAATGGACAGGAGGTATATTTCAAGCTGTGCGGCCGCTTCAACGCCTACAACCTGTTGGCCATTTACGGTACGGCTGTGCTTTTAGGCATGCCCGGGCACGAAGCCTTGACCCAGATGAGTACGTTGGACAGCGCTTCGGGGCGTTTTCAGCAACGGCATCGCAGCGATGGCAGTACCGCTATCGTGGATTATGCCCACACCCCCGACGCATTGCAGAATGTGCTCTCCACTGTTCGCGAGATCGCGGGCAAGGATGCCGAGATCATTACGGTAGTAGGGTGCGGCGGCGATCGCGACAAGACCAAACGGCCGGAGATGGCTGGCATTGCCTGCCAATACAGCACACGGGCAGTGTTCACCTCCGACAATCCGCGGACTGAAGACCCGGCCGCCATTCTCAACGATATGCTCGCCGGAGTGCCCGAAGAGAAAAAGAAAAACATTCTCATCATCGAAAACCGCCGCGAGGCTATCAAGACTGCCTGTATGTTGTTGAAACCCGGCGGCGTGCTGCTTGTTGCCGGGAAGGGACACGAGAACTATCAGGAAATCAATCACCAGAAGCATCATTTTGATGATATGGAAGAGATAAACACCTTTTTCGCAAACGAAAACTAATCAATAATCAAGAGAGAAAATGCTTTACTATTTGTTCAAATGGCTGTACAGTATCGGACTTCCGGGTTCGGGCGTGTTCAACTACATCTCGTTCCGGTCAGCGGTGGCTTTTGTCCTTTCTCTTTTCATCTCCATATTCGTCGGCAAGTATTTTATCCGTTTTCTGAAAAGAAAACAAATTGGTGAAACGATTCGGGAACTTGGACTCGAGGGTCAGAACGAGAAAGCCGGAACCCCTACGATGGGCGGTCTTATCATATTGGCAGCCATCTTGATACCGGCATTGCTGCTGTGCAACTTGAAGAATATCTATGTGCTGCTGATGATTTTTACAACCGTATGGCTCGGACTGCTCGGCTTCATGGACGATTACATCAAAGTGTTCAAGAAAAACAAGGAGGGACTTTCGCCACGCAAGAAACTTGCTGGTCAGGTGATTCTCGGGCTCCTCGTCGGTATTGTCATGTTCTTTCATCCTGATGCCAAGATTTGCGAAAAAACAGCTGCACAACCGAAGATGACCCCCATAGAAAGCGCCCTTTCCGTCGAAAACCAAGGCAGTCCCAAAACCTCCCATTTGTTTGACGCGCCACATCATTCCACAAAAACGACAATCCCGTTTGTGAAAAACAACGAGTTCGACTATGCCTGGTTCACCAGATGGCTTGGAGACACTACCGGCAAATGGTCGTTCGTCTTTTTCATCTTGGTAGTCGTCTTCATCATTGCGGCCGTCTCCAACGGGGCAAACCTCACAGACGGTCTTGACGGCCTTGCCACAGGAACCACCTCTGTAATAGCCGTCGGCATAGCCGTGCTCGCCTACGTGTCAGGCAATGTCATATTTGCCAATTATTTGAATATTATGTATATACCAAATATCGGAGAACTTGTGATATTCATTTCGTCTGTCATCGGAGCGTGTCTCGGCTTCTATTGGTGGAACTGCTATCCTGCCCAGATATTTATGGGCGACACAGGCAGCCTGATGTTAGGCGGAATTGTGGCGGTTTCGTGCATCATCATTCGCAAAGAACTGTTGATACCGATATTGTGCGGCATATATCTTGCCCAATCATGCTCCGTGTTGATACAAGTCTCCTATTTCAAATACACGAAAAAACGCTACGGCGAGGGAAGACGCGTCTTCTTGATGGCGCCGCTGCATCACCATTACCAGAAAAAAGGCATGCACGAAGCCAAGATAGTGCAACGCTTTATCATCATAGGGCTCATCCTTGCCGTGCTTGCCGTAGCCACCCTTAAAGTCAGATAACAATTATAAGTAAACCATAAAACCTTTGACATTATGCCCACAAACAGAACAAACAGTTTCCGCCTCTTCGAGCAGGAAAGAGAGCGTACAAACACGATGACGGCAGCCTTGAATGCTCGCCTGATCAACATCCGGAAGAAAAACATAGCCGATTCCTTGTCCGACTTTGAGGGGAGTTCGCATAAACTGGAACATGTAAAAAGCCTTAACGGGGTCGATTTCATTGACGATTCACGATCCACGAACACCAATGCGGTATGGTTCGCACTGCAGAGCATGACAAAGCCTACGGTGTGGATTACAAATATTGACGAGGCTGAGAATCTGACCGAAGACTTGCTGAAAGTGGTGCGCGAAAAGGTGAAATGCATCGTGCTTCAAGGCGTTTATAACACAGAGGTTTATGAAAGCATATCTTCTCTCGCCATTCCTATGTGTATCGAGATGAACATTGACGATGCCGTGCGCGAAGCTTACTACAGCAGCAAAGAGGGGTATGTTATCCTCTTCTCGCCAGGTGTCAGCGGGACGGCGCAAGTAACCTACCGCGAACGCGGCAACAGATTCCAAAAAGCGGTTGGGCAACTATAAGACATCATGGGAAAAGAAGCAAAGAAAGCGGCGCTCTCGTTTAAAGGCGACAAGGTCATTCTCGGCATTGTTATCTTCTTGACGCTCATATCCACGCTGGTGGTCTATAGTACGGGCGGCAAACAGGTGAGTGGACATCTTATCCATCTGTTGGCCTGCTATATTGGACTTGTCTTCTGCTATACCATAAGTTACAGAAAATTGGCAGAAAACTTCTCTTTCCTGATGCTTCTTTTCGCCATCTTGCTGTTAGTGTTGACGCTGGGGTCGCGTGCAGTGCGCGGCATTACTTTGATGGGTCGCAATGTCCAGACTTTCTATGTCATTGGTTTTTTCGTCATTATCTTTCTATGCAACTTCATAGGCCGCCGCTATAAGCGAGATTGTCAGTTGTCGGATTCGGACATGACCTATTTAGGGGCACTGCTGCTTGGGTTTTGCGGAACGATAGCCGTCTTGAACATGTCCACGGCCATCATCCTTTTCATTACAGGGCTGGTCATCTTTTTCGTAGGAAACTTCAAGATCAAACATATCTTGAGGCTGTTGGGCATAGCGGTTGCCGTGGTTGCCATACTTGCTTTTGTCGTAATAAAAAGTGACAACGGCGGAAAAATCGGCCGAATGGGCACGTTTGTGAATCGTCTTGAATACTATTTCACCAAAGACAACAGCAACGGCTATGGCGATCAGATGATTCTGTCGCGTGCCGCCATAGCGCGTTCCGGACTCAGTCCTGCCGGTCCTGGAAAGGGGGTAATCAAAAACAGGTTGCCAGAGAATGACACGGACTACGCATATGCTTCCTTGTTTGAAGAAACGGGACTGCTTGTCGGCATTCCTGTATTGCTTTCATATTTGGTGATCTTTTACCGGTCGTGGCGCATTGCCAAAAAATCGTCAGACTCGTTAGGAGCCCTGCTCGCTTTTGGCATAGGCTTTTGGTTTACATGCCAGGCACTGGTGCATATTGGCGTCAACTGTGAATTGTTGCCGACTACGGGACAGACCCTTCCGTTCATCAGCAGTGGCGGCATGTCATTGCTTGTGTCTGGGTGCGCTATGGGCATGCTGCTGAACATCAGCAAAAAGAATGCTGAAGAGGAGGGGAAAGAAGATTATAAGAAGGTATTCTACCGTTAATCTCCATAATCATAAGAAAACAATAGAACACAAAAAAAGCCCTTTCAGAAAAAGGGCTTATGGATTTCGTTTTTTTTTTGAGAGGAGGCAGACAGTTATTTCTTGAAATATCTGTTGAACAGGCCTTGGAAGCCGCAGCCGTGCCGAGCCTCATCTTTTGCCATTTCGTGAACCGTGTCGTGGACGGCATCCCAGTTCATCTCTTTGGCTCGTTTGGCAATCCGCATCTTGTCGGCGCAGGCCCCGCTTTCGGCAAGCATACGCTTTTCAAGATTCGTTTTCGTGTCCCAGACCACATCGCCTAACAGTTCGGCGAACTTGGCGCAATGCTCCGCCTCTTCAAAGGCATAGCGTTTGAATGCCTCTGCTATCTCAGGGTAGCCTTCGCGGTCGGCCTGACGGCTCATGGCCAGATACATGCCGACTTCTGTGGCTTCGCCCATAAAATGAGCGTTCAGGTCTTTTATCATTTCCTCATCGGTGTCTTTGGCCACGCCTAAAACATGTTCTGTGACGAACGACAGCTCGTCGTCTTTGACTTCTTCAAACTTGTCGGCCGGTTGACCGCATTGGGGGCATTTTGCCGGCGGTTCATCGCCTTCATAGACGAATCCGCACACTTTGCATACGAACTTTTTCATTGTTGTTTTGTTTTTGTTGATAATTTGATTTATGTGACAATCCCGGACAGGATTATTCTTTTGTAAGGTTCTCAAGCAAGAGTTGTCTCAATGTAGAAGAGTTGATGCCTCGGGTTAGTTGGCCGTTTTTGCAGAGCGAGATAGTGCCCGTCTGTTCTGAGACGATTACGGCAATAGCGTCTGTCAGTTCGGTAGAGCCGAGGGCAGAGCGGTGGCGCAAGCCGATGCCTTGCGGGAGGTTGGTGCTCTTGGAAACGGGCAGGATGCAGCGTGCGGCCGCAATGCGGTGGTCTTTGATGATTACCGCACCGTCGTGCAGCGGACTGTTCTTGAAGAAGATGTTTTCCAAAAGTTCTGAAGTAGGCATGGCATCAATCGTCTTCCCGGTATTGAGGTAATCGTCGAGCGGCGTTTCCCGGGCAAAGATGATCAGTGCGCCCGTTTTGCTGTCAGACATGTGTTGGCAGGCCTCGCGCACGGCTTCCACTTCTGCCGTGAAAGCATTTGAACGTTCTTGCCGCCCGAACTTGTCGCTGAAAAACCGCAGCAGCCTGCCGTCACCAAGGAAGAGCAGGAACTTGCGGATTTCTGGCGCAAAGAGGATGACAATTGCCAGAATGCCGATATTGATGACCTCCCCGAGCAGTTCAGAGAGTATCGTGAAGTGGAAATAGGTGACCACTTTCCAAGCCACATAAAAAATCGCGACCACCCAGAACAGTTTCACGGCGGCGGTGCCTTTCGTAAGCTTGTACAGTTCATAAAGTACAATGGCTACGATGAGGATGTCGATTACATCGATGATGCGAAAATTTATGAACCCTAATGCTTCTGTCATCTCCGGCAGGTTTTGCTATTTTGCCAGCAGGGCGGCTAATGAGATGGAGTACAGTTTTGTCTTGGCCGTGTCGCCGCGTGAAGAGAGCACGCACGGGATCTTTGCACCCATAATGATAGCGCCAAGCTCGGCATGGTTGAATTTAGTGCAGCATTTATAGAAGACGTTGCCGGTTTCGATGTTGGGGAATACCAGACAGTCGGCATCGCCGGCTACAGGGTTCTCCACTCTTTTCAGGTCGGCAGCTTCTTTGTTGATGGCAATGTCGAGCGAAAGAGGACCGTCAACGTAGGCATCCATACGGGTGCGTTCGGCCTCTTTTGCCAGCAGCGCAGCGTCAATGCAGGCCTGAACGCCCGGAAGCATCTGCTCCGAACAAGCGATGAGCGCAACCTTAGGTTTCTCAATGCCTATAGCCTTGGCCGTACTGACCACATTGCGGAGAATGACTTTTTTCTGTTTCAAGTCCGGCGCGGGAATGATGGCCACGTCTCCAACGATGAGCAGTTTGTGGTAAGCAGGATTCTCAATCACTGTCACATGCGACAGGGTAGCCTTTGGAGGACAAAGCCCGCGCTCCTTGTTGAGGATGGCGTGCATATACTTGTCGGTGGGAAGCAGACCTTTCATCAGGATGTCGCCCTCTCCGTTGTTGATAAGGTCGCAGCTGATAGCGGCGGCTTTCACGTCGGAAGTCTCATGGACGATTTTGAACTTTGCCGTGTCGATGCCCAGATTCTTGCAGACGGACTCAATAGCAGCAGTGTCTCCCACCAAGGTGGCGTCAATTACGCCCATGTCAACGGCGGCATTGACCGCCTGAATGGTGTGTTCGTCGTTTGCATTGGCTGCCACAAGTCTTTTCTTAGGCTTGGATTTCACCAGTTCCACAACCTGGTCTAATTTTGTAATATTCATATATTTGAGTTTTAATTGTAGTTTTATTGTGTAAGTCGGCAAAAGTACAAAAAAAAGTGTACTTTTGCGCTCATCTAAACGGTTACATATAATTATTGTTATGTTTGATTTTTCCAAAGTGCGTATTGTCGAAGGTTTTCCAAAGGAGGGAATCAAGTTCTATGACATCACCACTTTGCTTAATGACGCCGCAGAGTATCACAAGGCGATAGACGATATGCTTGCTGCCGCGAGGGCAGAAAAACCCGAAGTCGTTGCCGCATTGGAGACCCGCGGTTTCTTTTTTGCACCGGTCATTGCATACGAGTTAGGGCTGCCTTTCGTGCCGATCCGAAAAAAGGGTAAACTGCCCGGGGCAAAGTTCAGCGAATCCTGCCAGCTTGAATATGGAACGGCCGAACTCGAAATTCACCAAGGGTGTATGCCTCAGAACAAGCGCGTGCTTGTGATAGACGATGTGCTGGCCACCGGAGGCACTATGCGAGCGGCCATCAACCTTATACAACATTTCAGCCCGGCATCCGTTTCAGCCCTGTTTCTGATGGAACTGACGGCATTGGAGGGAAGGAAGAATTTGTCAGGGCATACCGTAAACAGTTTGATACAATTGTAATCATTAATCAACATTAAAAAATAAAAAACTTTTAGCACAATGAAAAACATTGATTGGAAAAACCTTTCATTCGGTTATGTGAAAACCGATTACAATGTCCGCTGTTATTTCAGGAACGGCGAATGGGGACACTTAGAGGTTACTTCAGACGAGACCATTCCTATGCACATAGCGGCTTCGTGCTTGCACTACGGACAGGAAGCATTTGAGGGAATGAAGGCTTTCAGAGGCAAAGACGGAAAAGTCCGTCTGTTCCGCTGGGACGAGAACTGGAAACGGCTCAACAATTCTGCCGATACGGTTATGTTGGCTCCGATTCCGGAAAAACTGTTCTTTGACGCTTTGGAACTGGTGGTCAAACTGAATGCAGACTATATACCGCCTTACGGAACCGATGGTTCTCTTTATATCCGTCCGCTGCTGATCGGTACAGGTCCGACTATCGGTGTAAAGCCTGCTGACGAATATCTTTTCGTCGTATTCGTTATGCCCGTAGGTCCCTATTTCAAGGAGGGATTCAAGCCTACGAACATGCAGATCGCACTCGACTATGACCGTGCCGCTCCGCTCGGCACCGGTCATGTGAAAGTGGGAGGCAACTATGCCGCCTCGCTTCGCGCCGGCGAAAGAGCCCACAAAGAAGGTTTCAGCGCCTCTATCTTCGCAGATGCAAAAACCAAAACCTACATCGATGAGGCAGGTCCGGCCAACTTCTTCGGCATCAAGGACGGAAAATATGTCACGCCCGACTCGGGCTCTATTTTGCCCTCTATCACCAACAAGAGTTTGACAACGATTGCGCAGGACCTTGGTCTTGTGGTCGAAAGACGTCATATCAAACTCGACGAGATCGGCACATTCGAAGAGGCTGGCGCTTGCGGTACTGCCGCTGTCATCTCTCCGATTCATGAGATTCAGGACCGCGAGAGCGGCAAGGTGTATGTCATCGCCAAAGACGGCAAACCCGGCCCGTGGTGTACCAAAATGCGCGAAATCCTTATGGGTATCCAATATGGCGAAATCGAGGACAAGTACAACTGGTGTACAATCATCGATTGCTAATGCCAAATAATCCTCCACAAAAAGAAAGGCTTTGAGAATCTCAAAGCCTTTCTTTTTGTCATACAGATGCCGAAACAAACATTGAATAATCGTGAATATGCTGTCCTTTTTGGAGGATTCTTGTAATAATCCTTGAGTAGTTTGCAGTATATGAATGAATAAGATGACAGATGAACGTGCCCGACTGTTGATGAATTATTTTATCTGAATGAACGGAAAAATAGTGTATTTTTGCCGCCATAATAATAACAACAACAAACATCAATTAAAACAATGGCTTACAAAATTAATCCTGACAATTGCGTCGCTTGTGGCACGTGCCAAGGCGAATGTCCTCAAGAAGCTATTTCTGAGGGTGCAGCTTATTCTATCAACCCTGACCTTTGCATCGAATGCGGCGCTTGCGCTGACGTTTGCCCTTGCGAAGCTATCAGCCTGGAGTAATCAAAAGGAGTTACAGAAAAAAGGAAAAGGCGCTCAACTGAGCGCCTTTTCCTTTTATTTCACAATCCCTAACTGTTTCCTGACCGTATCGGTCAGATTGTCGCTGTCGCTATAAAACGACAGCGTGGTGATGTCAAAAACGTAGGTGTATTTGCCGTTTTCTGCCACAACTTTGATGGCATCCAGCAATTTCTCTTGAAATGGCTTCAACAGTTCAATCTGCTTGGCTTGCAGTTCCTGTTCGCTGCTGCTGGCAAACTCCTGCAGCCGCGAATAGAGTTTCTGGAGTTCGTCTTCTTTGATTTTCAGCACGGCAGACGAGGTGCCAGAATTAACCATTCTTTGGTATTCAGCCTCTTTCGTCTGAATCTCCGTGGCCATTTGCTGCCCCGTCTCCTGAAGCTCATTCTGCAAGGCGAGCAAGTTGCTTTGCGCAGTATCAATTCCCGGCATGTCTTTCATGATGTCACCGTAGTCAACATGCCCGAACTTCGCTTTTTGGGAAAAGCCTGTTACGGTGCACAGAACTGCCAGTATTGCAATGATATACTTTTTCATGTCGGAGAGTCTTATCGGATACCTATTTCTTTTTTGACCATCGGTGTGATGTCGTCCCCGGAGGCATAGTAGAGCAATATTTTCGTGTCGAAAATATAGGCATAGCCATGGTCCTTGGCCACTTTGTTGATGGCATTCTGTATTTTGTCCTGGAAAGGTTTTGCTAATTCATATTGCTTGTCTTCCAAGTCATTCTGGGCGTTCGTCTGAAATTCCTGTATGCGGGTGGCGAGGTCTTGCAGTTCTTTTTCGCGTACTTGTCTGACGGCTGAGGACATTGTCCCGACTTCACGGTCAAATTTGTCTTTTTTCTGCTGGTATTCCGTCATCATGCTGGCAAACATGCTTTCCAAGTCAGTTTTGAAGGCATTCAGCTTGATTTGGAGAGAATCTATGCCCGGCATCACTTCCAGAATCTCGTTTGAGTTGACGTGGCCATACTTTTGAGCATCTGCCGTTCCTGCAATGAAGAATAGGGCGGCAGCAATCAATAACAACTTTTTTTTCATCGAGTAAATAAATTTATTTTTTACAATTTCACTTCGTTATCTGGACTATTCGTCCGTGTCTGTACGGACAGACACGCCGAGTTTCTGCATAATAGCCTCGTTGATGTCCCATTTGGGGTCGGCGTAGATGATTGTCAGGTCGCCGGCTGTGTCGAACACAAATGCGAAGCCTTTCTCTTTGGCGTAGTCATTTACTGTGTTGAGGACGCGGTCTTGGATCGGCTTCACCAATTCCTCTCTTTTCTTGAACAGGTCACCGTCTTGCCCGAAGCGCTTTTTCTGCAGTTCCTTGACGGCCTTTTCTTGTTCCATGATAGCATTTTGGCGGTTGCTTTTTATCTGTTCCGGCATCGTGATCGATTCCACTTGGTACTTTTTGTACATGGAGTCGACGGATGCCATCTTTGCCTCAATCTCTTTCTGCCACATTACGGCTACGCGGTCAAGCTCGGCTTGCGCCTCCTTGTATTCCGACATGTTGGAAAGGATGTATTCAGAATTGATATAGGCATATTTTTGGCCGAAACATGCCAATGCCGTCAGGACGATAACTGTTGATAATAATAATCTCTTCATAGTATGCTTTTTTACGCTGAAATTAACGATTGATTTCTGTTTTTATTATGTTAATCGATAGACTGGTTGATGGAGATATGGAAATGGCTGCCATAAGCCGAAGACTGTTGTCCGGGAACTTTGTCGAAGCCGTAACCCCAGTCGAAGCCGAGCAGTCCGAACATCGGCAGATAGATACGGACACCGACACCTGCCGACTTGTACATCTCAAACGGGTTGTAATTCTTGAGCCAGCCCTTGCCGGCTTCCAGGAACGCCAGCACATAAACGGTGGCGGAGGGGTTCAGAGAAATAGGGTAGCGCAGTTCGGCGGTGAATTTGTTGTAGACGCTGGCGCCGATGCTGCTGCCGTCTTGGTAAGGCGAAAGCACATTGTCGTCATAGCCGCGCAAAGAGACGATTTCGCGTCCGTCGTACGAAAAGTTTGAAAGGCCGTCTCCGCCCACATAGAACCTTCCGAACGGGCTGATGCCGATACTTTTGTTGTAGCATCCCATAAAGCCCATCTTGAGGCGCACGTTCAGCACCAGATTGTCAACGATGCGGGTGAACCACGACACATTCAGTTTCCATTTATGGAACTCGAGCCATCTGTATTTGTCCTGGTCGGTGGCGTTGGCGTAATCCTTATTGCTAAAGAGCGAATAGGGTGGTGTCAGCTGCATGCTGAAAGTAAGGCTGGACCCCTCACGCGGGTAGATAGGTGCGTTTACAGAGTTGCGCGACAGCGTAAAGATGTAACTCAAACTGTTGGCGACACCGTTGTTGAAAGTGAAAAAGTTAGTCCAGTTGACGTTATAGAACTCATATGAGATGGTGTGTGACATCTGAAAATAGTCGTCCGGCCATTTCAGTTTAGAGGCTATTGAGAGCGAGGCGCCTGAAATGCTGTAGAACTTGTGGTTGGTTGAGTCGGATTTCAGGAAACCGTTAGTCTGTTTTTGAAAGTAGATGCCGGCGGTCAGGGCATTAGGTTTTTTGCCGCCGAGCCAAGGTTCCGTAAAGGAGAGGTTGTAGTATTGGTAGTATTTTGCGTTTGTGGAGACATTCAGTGCCAAGCGCTGCCCGTCGCCGCCCGGTATCGGAGTCCACGCATCCTTCTGGAACAGTTTCCGGGTCGAGAAGTTATTGAACGCAATGCCTGCCGTAGCCACGAAGCCGGTGCCGCCGTATCCGGCGCTCAGCGAAAGCTGGTCAGAGGAGGTCTCCTCTACAACGTAGGTGATGTCCACGGTGCCGTCAGTCTCGTTCGGCTTCGGCTGAACGTCCATTTTCTCCTGGTTGAAGTAGCCCAGTGACATCAGCACTTGTTGTGTGCGGATGATGTCGGCGCGGTTGAAGAGTTGCCCGGGTATTGTCGTGACTTCGCGCATGATGACCTTGTCGTTGGTCTTGGTGTTCCCGCTGATGGAGATCTTGTTGTACTTGGCCTGCTTGCCTTCGCGTATGCGGATTTCGATGTCAATGGAATCCCCGTCAACGGCCACCTCCACGGGATTGGCATTGAAGAAAAGATACCCGTTGTTCATGTACAAAGAGGCGATGTCTTCGCCGTCCTCTTTCATCGTCAGGCTTTTCGTCAGAAGTGTCTGGTTATATACGTCGCCTTTGCTGATGCCGAGCAGTTGCTGGAGCAAGGCGGTAGGATATTTGGTGTTGCCTGCAAAGTAGATGTTTCTGAAATAGTATTGCGGGCCTTCGTTCACCTTGATGTCGATGCGCATGTTGTGACCGTCCAGATAGTAGGTGTCGCGCTCGATGACCGCGTCGCGGTATCCCAGTTCGTTGTAGCGGTTTATAAGGTTGACTTTGTCGGTCTCGTAGGTCTCTTTTGTGAATTTCGACTTCTTGAAAATGCGCAGTTTCACCCGGTTGGCGAAGTAATTGTCAAGATGGTCTTTTATGTCCATAGACTGGTAATATCCGGGATGTTTGAAACAGTAGGCAATGGCGGTGTCCATCTTGTAGAAAGGCATGAAAAGGAACTTTTCCTTGGTCTCTTTCATGGCACGCAGCAGCACGGCTTCTGAAACGCCTTGGTTCCCCTCGATGTCTATTTTTGAAATCTTCACTCTTTTGGATTTCTTGATGTCAAAGAGGAGATTCTTCACATTTTTGACTTTCTCGTCGTCGAGCTCTTGCACGTCAACGGTACAGCTGTAAAAACCTTTGTCCACATAGTATTTGCGGATGATGTTCGCGCAGGTGATTTTCAGGTTGTCATTGATGATGTTGCCTTGGGAGATGTGCAGTTTTTCGCGGAGGTCGTTTTCTTCGCTCTTGGTTGTGCCCTTAAAGCCGAACGACATCAGGCGGGAGCGGTCTTCCAGCCGGACATCCAAGAAGGCAATGTTGCCGGAAATACGCGTGACAGTGATTTCCACATCCTCATACAGTCCTGATTTCCAAAGAGTCTTGATGCTTTTTGAAATTTCTTCGCCGGGGATTTCAATGACATCGCCGACATGGAAATAGAGTTGCCTCTGGTCGAGTGCGGCCGTTCCGGATGAGGTTATGCCGCCTATCTCATATTCGCGCGGGTTGGCATAGTCAACTTTCACTTGCCCGTCCGTCCCGTCGTTGTTGACAATGACCTGACCGTAACTCCTCATCGTCCAGCAACAAGCCACTGACAGTACGATAAATGCGACACACTTGTAGAATTTCATTCTTCCTCGAAAATTGACGGCAAAGATAGTTAAAAAATCATTGTTCCCTCACTTGCTCTCCTGTTTTCCCGAAACGGCGTTCGCGCGACATGAATTGGTGAATGATTTCGCGCAAGTTCTCTTTCCTGAAGTCTGGCCACATGACAGGGACAAAGAAAAATTCTGTGTAAGCCATCTGCCACAGCAGGAAATTGCTGATACGGCAGTCGCCGCCGGTTCTGACCAGCAGGTCAGGGTCAGGGACTTCTGGCAGGTAGAGGTGTGCTTTTATGGTGTCTTGGCTGATGTTGTCGGGACTTAAAGTGCCAGCGGCCGCTTCTGCGGCAATGGCTTTCATGGCATCGGTGAGTTCGGAGCGGCCGCCGTAACTCAATGCTAACGACACGGTGAGGCCATCGTTCCCGGCGGTCTTGTCCAGTGCCGACTGCAACGAGGCACGGCAAGTTTCAGGCAGGTCTGCGATGCGTCCGGATACAAGAAGGCGCACTTTGTTCTTCATCAGAGAGGGCAATTCATTGTGCACGCACTGTACCAGCAGGTTCATCAGCATGTCTATTTCATCTTTCGGGCGGTTCCAGTTTTCGGTAGAGAAGGTATAGAGGGTAAGGTATTTTATTCCCATTTCAGCGGCGCCTTCAATGACGCTTCTGACAGACTCTACGCCGGCCTGATGCCCGAATGAGCGTTCTTCGCCGTGTTGCTGGGCCCAACGTCCGTTCCCGTCCATAATGATGGCTATGTGCTTCGGCAGATTGTTTGTATGGTCTTTCATCGCTTTTTCTTTTATCTTCTTGATCTTTTTGCGGGTTTGAGGTAACATGCCCGGTCTGAATTGCCGAATCTGACAGTCATCGTTATGCCTGCAAACGAATAGGCATCGTGCGTCGTATTGTTTCCGCGCTGATGCCCGGCGATGTGTGTCGGCAAGTTGTTGCCGTTGTCGTCTTGTAATTCCGGAGACCGGTCTGCGATGTCTGCCACAAGGTCGCCGCGCCGTTTGCGCAGCAGGTCGTTGTCATAGTAGCAGCCGCTCACATCGTCAAGATAGTCGGTGAAGGTCCAACGCATGCCCCATTCCGCCCCGAAAGTGAACATGCGGCCGCAGGTGACTTTGATTCCGATTCCGAAAGGAATGGCAACGCTGGTCAGCGAGTACTGTTCTTTAGTCTCCACTGCAGTGCTGTTGGGGTCTGAATTGTTGAACGCCAGCCCGTCGGATGAGAGTCCTTGCCCCTCTGTCCCGAGGCTTTGCAGGTGAAACTCCTCATTGTTGTAAATGGTGGTAGGGTCAAAGGAGAAGACGGTCAGGCCGGCAAAAATGTAGGGGGAGAATCTGTTTTTGCCCGTTGTGTTGTAGAGTTCGAAGAAATTCAGTTCCACTTCCGCAGAGAACTCTGTCACGGGCGAAGAGAAACTGAGGTTGCGGTTCGCCATTGCGGTGCCGGCATCGCTCGCCGATACTTTCCCGAAAAGGAAGTCCGCTTTCAACGCCAGCCGCGGCGACAGGTTATAGCGGTACATGAAGCCGCCGGAGAAATGCACCTGATTGAGCGACGGGTCTTTCAAGTTGACGTTGAACAGTTTTGTCTGGTTCAGGTCGCCCAGGTAAAACATCGTGCCGGCCAGCACGCCGAATTCCGAACGCTGCGCTTCTGCACGCTGCCAAACAGACAGTGCTATCGCCAGCATCAGGACATAAACCCGCCATCTGGTTGACGTGCGTTTGGAGTTGAAACTGTTCTTCATTCTTTTCAAAAGTTCCCGTAAAACGCTGCAAAAATAAAAAAATTGCATCATTCGGAATCAGCACGAAAAAAAGTGTATTTTTGCCGCTTTAAATTTATTATAATAAAGTTTTTACAGAAAAAGAAAGGAACCTTGAACACAACGCCTCAAAACAGACCGAGACAGTTCGGTCCCCGTTCCAAAAAGGAAGCCCAGCACAGAATCAACAATTTCATTACAGCACAGACTGTCAGAGTCGTAGGAGAAAACTTCGCGCCGAAGATAGTTTCATTGCGTGAGGCTTTGGCCATTGCAGACCAATACGAAATGGATTTGGTAGAGATATCTCCGCAGGCCAATCCGCCGGTCTGTAAAGTGATGGATTACCAGAAATACCTGTATGAGCAGAAGAAGAAGGCCAAGGAAATCAAGGCCAACAGCGCCAAGACTACCGTTAAGGAGATACATATGGGGCCTCAGACCGATGACCATGACTTCAACTTCAAGCGCAACCATGCAGAACGCTTCCTGAAAGACGGCTATAAGGTTAAGGTGATGGTTACATTCAGAGGCCGTTCGATCATATACAAAGACCAAGGCGAATTGTTGCTGCTCCGTTTTGCCCAAAGTCTGGAAGAGTTCGGAAAGCTTGACCAGATGCCTACATTGGTTGGGAAGAACATGACGGTGATGATCAGCCCTAAATCGAAGAAATAGGACAGGAAATATATTGAACTCTAAACATAAATTTTTAAAACTTTAAAGAAATGCCAAAAATCAAAACGAAATCCGCTGCCAAGAAGAGATTCACCTTGACCGGCACCGGTAAGATCAAAAGACACCACGCTTATCACAGCCACATTCTTACGAAAAAATCTACCAAGAGAAAACGTAATCTGGCTTACAGCGCCATTGTCGAACAGAATTTGGACCGCACCGTACGGCAGATGCTCGGACAGTGCTAATCAACACAATTTATTAACAAAAAAACTTTATTGTCAGCCAATCAAGCGTTTAAAAGTTAAACCGCTGACGTAAGAATTAGAAAGGAACTTAATTATGCCAAGATCAGTAAATCATGTTGCTTCAAGAGCAAGAAGAAAAAAGATTTTGAAACGTACCCGTGGGTACTTCGGCAAACGCAGAAACGTTTGGACCGTTGCAGTCAATACGTGGGAGAAAGGTCAACAGTATGCTTACCGCGACAGAAGAAACAAGAAGAGAAGCTTCAGAAGTTTGTGGATTACCCGTATCAATGCGGGAGCCCGCGAATACGGCATCTCCTATTCTGTCTTGATGGGCAATCTGGCAAAGAAGGGCGTCGCGCTCAACCGCAAGGCTCTTGCCGACCTCGCGATGAACAATCCTGAGGCATTCAAGGCTATTGTAGATTTAGTGAAATAGACAGCAGCCTAAATTTTAAACATTAAAAAGGAGTTTGATATATCAGGGATAGGCAGCGCTGCGCTGCCTATCCCTTTTTTGTGTCATTACTGACGAATGATGCTACCACATCCCGTCAAAGTTGGTCCAGATATAGTCGCCCAGTTTCCAGGATTGCTCTACGGCAGTAGTGCTGCAGAAGCCGGTAAAGTCAGTAAGCACCTTAAGCGCCTCGTTGCGGTTGCCTTGCCGGAGCAGTTCCAGAGCCTTTGCGTCTGCTTCCTTGTGCTGCTGAATGAACTCTTGTTGGAGGGGATTCCAGATTGCGTCTATAACCTTGTGCATGTCGCCCCAGCGTTGAGCAGCGATGGTGCCCAGACGGTTGAACCCCCACCAGGCGGCGTCGCGGCTGAAGCCTGTCTGCCGTCCGTCGGTTTCGTATGTTTTGGGCAAAGCGGTGACATTGGCATAAATGGGCACATAGATTGACGAGGCAACATTGTCGAGCGCGAACCAGCATAACGCTCCCACCACATCGGGCATTTTGTCGCGGCATTGTATAATGGTGGCATAAACCGTGAAATGAACGGCAATGTTGCGTTCTCCCAACTCATTCCATCCGCCATTGATGCGGTGCAGTTTCAACTCGTCGCTTTTCATGAACGGGTTTGCCATCGGCGAAATGACAGTTTTGCCGTCTTTGTCGGTAACTGTCAGCGTTTTACGCATATCGTATGGCGTTCCTTCATAATAATCTTTGAAGATGCTCATCATCTTTTCTAAAGAAACGAGCGTGTCGGGCTTTACCGAAAACGGGTAGTTTTCGGCATTAGGGTCGAGATGCAGCGAGGGTGCCACAAGGTCAAATACGCGCCACTCCCGCCGGCGGCAGGCTATCATAGTGCGTGTCTGCGGCGCGTAGGCGTAGGCGAACCGGAAGGTGCTTTCCCCATCCCACCAACCGTTTTCTTGAGCCAAGGAAAAAACATTGTCAGAAGCCATAAAAAAGTCCTTGTCTTTCAGGTTGATCTCGCGGATAGTGGAGGCGTTGGCATTGACGGCCACATGTTCGTCGGGCACACGTTGTGCAGCCCAGACGGCACCGACTTTTCCTTTGCCCGGGCCGAGGATTTCAAGATGCCAGACTTCTTTTTTGTCGGCTATGGTCAGGCACTCGCCGGCATCAATCCAGCCGTAGCGTTTCAGCAGGTCGTCAGCCATACGGATTGCTTGGCGGGCAGTGCTGCACCGTTGCAGCATCAGCATGCAGAGCCTTTGGCAGTCAATAAGTCCGCTGTCTGATTTCAGTTCTGCTCTGCCGCCAAAGGTGGATTCCCCGATGGCCAGCTGTTTCTCGTTGACGCAAGGATAGGCCGTGTTCAGGAATTGAAAGGTATGGGGAACCTGCTCAATGTCGCCAACCGGAATGTTCTCATATCGAGCCATCTCTCCGGCTTTACGGGGTGCCCACTGCCGCTTGTAGAGCGTTTGCCGCTCTCCCTTTTCGTGGTCTTTGGCAGGTTCTACCAATATGTTTGTGCGCGAGCGGTGACTGTCATCGGTGTGAGAGGTCATCACAGACCCGTCTGCCGAAGCCTTTTTGCCGACGGTTATCGTCGTACACTCCATGCCGTAATCAGAATCGACTTCAGGGTGTTGTGCAAAAAGAGGAAAAGATGCCGTCAAAAGGAGACAGCAAAACATCGTCTTCATCCTTTTTATGTTCATTATTCTTTCTTGATTAGTGCGACTATTGTTCCGGTTTTGTAAGCTGTCTGCCGTCAGTCAGTGTTCCGGAATAAAAAAACGTGCAAAGATACAATAATATATGTCTGGGCACAGACAAAAAAAGGTGCACCTTTGAGATGCACCTTTTTGAGAGGATATCGACAGGGTTATTTCCCTTCGCTCAGTTTCTTGTAGCCGTCATAGCGGAGTTGGGCAAACTGCTGTGTCTTCTCGAAGAGTTCCTTTGCCTCGTCCGGGAAAGTCTTGAGCAGAGAGTTGTAGCGAACTTCGCCCATGATGAAATCCTGGAATTTGCTCCAGTCGGGTTCTTTGCTGTCGAGGTGGAAGCCGTTTTTGCCGGCGTCTTCCTCTTCGGGGTTGAAGCGCCAGAGATGCCAGTATCCACATTCCACAGCCTTGGCCTCTTCGTGTTGGGTGCGTCCCATGCCCACCTTGATGCCGTGGTTGATACATGGAGCGTAGCAGATGACCAAAGAGGGGCCGTGGTAAGCCTCGGCTTCTTTTATGGCTTTGAAGTACTGTGACTGGTTTGCGCCCATGGCCACTTGAGCCACATACACATAGCCATAGCTCTTGGCAATCATGCCGAGGTCTTTCTTGCGTACCTTTTTGCCGGAGGAAGCGAATTTGGCCACAGCGCCGGCCGGAGTGGCCTTAGAGGACTGTCCGCCGGTGTTGGAATAGACTTCCGTGTCAAGGACGAGCACGTTCACGTCCTCGCCGCTTGCCAGCACATGGTCAAGGCCGCCGAAGCCTATATCGTAAGCCCAGCCGTCGCCGCCGAAGATCCATTGGGATTTCTTGACAAGATGGTCTTTCAGGTCTACAATCTGCTTGCAGTAGTCGCAGCCGCAGGCTTCTGCCATCGGAACGATCTTGTCAGCAAGTTCTTGGGTAGTCTTGCCGCATTCGCGGTTGTCGATCCACTGTTGGAAGAGGTCTTTGAGTTCTTGAGAGCAGCAGTTGCATTTTTCAATGGCTTCGCGCATGATGCGTTCCACGCGGTCGCGCATCTGGCGTGTAGCGGTGGCCATGCCGAGGCCGAACTCGGCGTTGTCCTCGAAGAGGCTGTTTGCCCAAGCCACGCCCTTGCCGCTTCTGAAGTTCTTGCAGTAAGGGGTTGCGGGAGCAGAACCGCCATAGATGGAAGAGCAGCCCGTGGCGTTGGCTACGATCATCCTTTCGCCGAACAATTGCGTGATGCATTTGATATACGGAGTCTCGCCGCAGCCTGCGCAGGCACCGGAGAATTCAAACAGCGGTTGTGCGAACTGGCTGTTCTTGACAGAAGCGAACTTGTCGATGAGGTTGTCCTTGTAGGTGACCTTCTTTTGTCCGTACTCCCAGTTTTCGGCTTCGTGCAGTTGGCTCTCGAGCGGTTTCATCACAAGCGCTTTCTCTTTGGCGGGACATACGTCGGCGCAGTTGCCGCAACCCGTACAGTCGAGGGCGGACACCTGCATACGGAAATGCATGCCGGCAAGTTCTTTCGGAACCTTCATGTCGATGGTTTTCATCGAGGCAGGGGCAATCTTCTGCTCTTCGTCTGTCATGACCACAGGACGGATGGCAGCGTGAGGGCAGATGAGCGCGCACTGGTTGCACTGGATACAATTTGCCGGATTCCACTCCGGAACGACAGTGGCAACGCCGCGTTTCTCGTAAGCCGTAGTGCCGGCAGGGAACGTGCCGTCGATGATGTCTTTGAATGCGCTGACTGGCAGGTCGTTTCCGCATTGTGCCACCATAGGACGCATCACTTTGTTGATGAACTCGGGGTCGTTGTCATTGTGGGCGAAAACGAAATCCGTTGTGCAGTCGAGGTTTGCCCATTCTGTCGGGATTTCAATCTTCGTAATCTCACCGCCGCGGTCAACAGCGGCATAGTTCTTGTTCACTACATCTTCGCCTTTCTTGCCGTATGACTTGACGATGAATTTCTTCATCTGTTCTACAGCGAGGTCGTAAGGGATAACGCCGGAAATCTTGAAGAAAGCGGATTGGAGGATGGTGTTGGTCCTGTTGCCCAGTCCGATCTCAGCGGCAATCTTGGTGGCGTCGATGGTGTACATGGTGATGTGGTGCAGCGCCAGGTATTTCTTGACGAAGTCAGGCAGGTGTTTTTTTGTCTCTTCGGCGTCCCAAGGGGAGTTGTAGAGGAAAGTGCCGTTGTCTTTCAAGCCGCGCAAGCAGTCGTATTTGCTCAGGTAAGAGGGAACATGGACGGCCACGAAGTCAGGTGTACCTACCAGGTACGGGGCCAGAATCGGTTCATCGCCGAAGCGCAGGTGAGAGCAGGTGTAGCCGCCTGATTTCTTGGAGTCATAATCAAAGTAAGCCTGGCTGTACTTGTTGGTGTTGTCGCCGATGATCTTGATGGAGTTCTTGTTGGCGCCCACGGTGCCGTCAGCGCCAAGACCGTAGAATTTAGCCTCGAACGTGCCTTTCGGGAGAATGGAAATCTCGGGAAGTGACGGCAGGGAGAGGTGAGTGACATCGTCAACGATGCCGACGGTGAATTGGTTCATCGGGTTCTCAGAAGCCAGATTGTTGAACACGGAGAGGATATGTGCCGGGGTCGTGTCTTTTGAAGAGAGACCGTAGCGCCCGCCGATGATCAAAGGTTTCTTCGGGCAATCCTTGAATGCTTCCACTATGTCGAGATAGAGCGGTTCGCCGTTTGCGCCGATTTCTTTGGTTCTGTCAAGCACACAGATGCGTTTTACGGTTTCCGGAAGCACGGCGCGCAGGTACTTGACGGAGAACGGACGGTACAGATGGACAGTGATGAGGCCGAGTTTCTTGCCCGAGGCGTTTTCCTTGTCGATGACAGTCTTGATGACATCGTTGATAGAGCCGATGGCGACGAGGATGTCGGTGGCGTCTTTTGCGCCGTAATAGGTGAACGGAGCATATTCGCGGCCGGTGATTCTGCTCATCTCCTTCATGTATTTGGCTACGATGTCGGGGATGGCGTCATAGAACTTGTTCTGTGCTTCTCTGGTTTGGAAGTAGATGTCAGGGTTTTGTGCGGTGCCACGGGTTACGGGGTGTTCCGGGTTGAGGGCACGCTCACGGTAGGCCTTGAGCGCATCCCAGTCAATAAGCTTGGCGAGTTCGTCCTGGTCTGCGGCTTCCACTTTCTGGATTTCGTGAGAAGTGCGGAATCCGTCAAAGAAATGGAGGAACGGGACCCGGCCCTCGATGGCGGCCAGATGGGCAACAGGTGCAAGGTCCATAATTTCCTGCACGGAACTGGTGGCGAGCATAGCAAAGCCCGTCTGACGCGTGCTCATCACGTCGGCATGGTCACCGAAGATGGAGAGTGCCTGTGCGGCCAGTGCACGCGCGGATACGTGGAATACGCCGGGGAGCAGCTCTCCCGCAATTTTGTACATGTTCGGTATCATCAGCAAGAGACCTTGCGATGCCGTATAGGTGGTAGTCAGGGCACCAGCCTGCAAAGAACCATGCACGGCACCTGCGGCACCGGCCTCTGACTGCATCTCGACGACTTTGACAGTCTCGCCGAAAATGTTTTTCCTGCCGCCGGCACTCCATTCGTCAATGTATTCAGCCATAGGAGACGAGGGCGTAATGGGGTAAATAGCAGCCACTTCGCTGAACATGTAGGCGACATGCGCAGCGGCGCAGTTGCCGTCGCATGTCATGAATTTCTTTTCTACCATAGTCTTTTCGTATTAAGTTGTTGTAATATATATATACTTTCTGAAAAAGCGTGCAAAGGTATAAAAATAGCAAAACCGCCGCCGACTTTCATGATAAAAAAACTTTTGCCGTCACAGGGCGCAAGCTTCTGCGGGACCACGCCAGAATTGCCGTCGCTGTAATTGGCTTGAAAAAAACAACAAAGAAGTTTTGATTTAATTTGTATATTTGCCACCCATAAAAACAGGGATATAGTTTTAACGACAGAAACACTATTTTAATAAATCACAATAAGATGAAAGTTTTAGTTTTAAACTGCGGCAGTTCTTCCATCAAATACCAGCTTTTGGAGATGGAACCGCAACCTGAACTGCTGGCCAAGGGGCTTGTTGAACGCATAGGATTGGAAATGGGAGAGTTTACGCATAAGCCGAGCGGGAAAGACAAATATTACGTGCAAAAGCCCATCGAAAACCATGAAGCCGGGGTACAACTGGTGCTGGATGCGCTGACAGACCCCAAACATGGCGTCATCAAGTCGTTGGACGAAATCAATGCTGTTGGACACCGCGTTGCCCACGGCGGAGAATACTTCAAGTGCAGCATGGTCATTGGAGAAAAAGAGCGAGAGGAGATAGCCAAACTCTGCGAGTTGGCCCCGCTGCACAATCCAGCCTCTTTGGTCGGTATCGATGCGATGAAAAAAAAGCTGCCGGGCATCAAGCATGTCGGCATCTTCGACACATCTTTCCACCAGACTATGCCGCCTGAGGCTTTCTTGTATGCCATTCCATACGAGTACTATACGGAAAAGAAGATCCGTCGCTACGGCTTCCACGGCACCAGCCATAAATATGTAGGGCCGAAAGCCGCACAACTGACAGGCTATGACTACGAGCATTGCAAGATTGTAAGCTGTCATCTGGGCAACGGAGCTTCAATCTGTGCCATCAAGGACGGCAAGTCCATCGACAACTCCATGGGCTTCACCCCAGTAGAGGGACTTATGATGGGCACACGCTGCGGCGACATTGACGCCGGTGCGCTGATTTACATCATGGATTCTGAAAAAATGGATACGAAAGGACTTAACACTTTGATAAACAAAAAATCAGGACTGCTTGGAATCTCGGGCAAGAGTGTTGACATGCGCGACATCCGCGCCGGACGCGATGCCGGCGACGAACGTGCTGCATACGCATTCAATATGTTTGCCTACCGCGTAAAGAAATACATCGGCGCATACGCTGCCGCCATGGGCGGTGTTGATGTCATCTTGTTCACCGGCGGCATCGGCGAGAATGCATGGTTCCAGCGCGAGGCTATCTGTAGCGGCCTTGAGTTTCTCGGTGCCAAACTTGACCCCGAAGCGAACCAAAAATATGCCGGTGAGGACGGAATCATCTCCACCCCCGATTCTACTGTAAAACTGGTGTCAGTCACTACCAATGAGGAACTTGTGATGGCAATGGATACTTATAACCTTGTGAAATAACCTGTTTAAGAACAGTCAATCCGGTGGGGCCGCTTTGGCGGCCCCACCATTATGTTTCCATGGACGACATCCGACACATACCGTTCTCCCAAATCGAAGCTTTTGTCACAACTGCAGGAGAGAAGAGATTTCGCACCAAGCAGATACACACTTGGCTGTGGGTGAAAGGCGTGGCCGGCTTCGACGAAATGACGGACCTTTCTGCCGCTTTCCGCGAGAAACTGTCCGCCCATTTCTCGTTCCACCACGCCGCAATCGAGCAGGAAGTGCAAAGCAAAGACAAGACCGCCAAGTATATCATCCGTCTGCACGACGAAAAACGCATTGAGGGGGTGCTTATCCCTACGGGCAATAGGGTGACGGCATGCCTGTCCTCCCAAGTGGGCTGCCCGCTCGGATGCGCATTCTGCGCCACAGGAAAAATGGGCTTTGTGCGCAACTTGCACTATAGTGAGATAATGGACGAGTTTTTTCTGATGAACCGCCGTTCCGCTGAACTCTACGGCAGAGGCATCACGAATATTGTGTTTATGGGCATGGGCGAGCCGCTCCTGAACTTGGACAATGTGTCTTCCGCCGTGCAGATACTGACAGACCAAACCGGCATCGGGCTTTCGCCTACTCGCATCACGCTTTCCACTGCCGGCATTGTGAAAGGCATACGGGCTTTGGCCGAAACGGGCTTCCCTGCAGGACTGGCCGTGTCATTGCATAGCGCAGAACCAACTGTCCGTGAAAAGCTTATGCCTGTAACAAAAACCAATAGCCTCCATGATTTGCAAGCCGCACTGTCTTTGTTTCACAAGAAAACCGGCACGCGCATCACTATTGAGTATCTGCTGCTTTCCGAGGTAAACGACACTCAGCAGGCCGCCGAGAGGCTCGCCCGTTTCTGCCGTCCGTTTCCCGTGAAAATCAACATTATCGAGTATAATGACACGGCGGGATGCCCCTACCGCCGATCCTTTCCAAACCGGCGCGAGGCTTTTATCAAATATTTGGAAGACTGCAATATGGTGGTCAATGTACGGCAGAGCCGTGGTCAAGACATTGCCGCCGCCTGCGGTCAACTGATAAAACAGCAGAGGTAACCGTTTTTTGTGAATTCGCGCCAACCTCATTCTATGGGTGTGAATGTGAACGTTTTATCACCCATAAGTCAACAATTCCGTTTAAAGCCTGTAAAAAAGGTATCTTTTTTGTTATATATTATGAAAAGGATCTTTGCATTCAAAAAAGCTGTATTTTTGTGGCACATTTAAACAAAACATCTATGAAATTTTTTATGACGAGCGATTGGCACATCGGTCACAAGTTTCACGGGACCGATCGTTTGCCCGAACATGAACATTTCTTTAATTGGCTGCTTGCCCAGTTGGAAGAACACCGTCCAGACGCATTGCTGGTGGCAGGCGACGTTTTCGACAACAGCAACCCTTCGGCAGAGGCGCAGAAAACGTACTACAATTTTTTAAGTAAGGTCACGCATGATTTCCCTGACTTGCACATCATCATCACGGCGGGCAACCATGATTCTGCCAGTCGGCTGGAGGCTCTGCGTGCGCTGCTTTCACGTCAGAATGTGGAAGTGCGCGGCAATGTCCATCGCGTTTGGACTCAGACAGAAGACGGCGGCATTTGGGCGATGAACTACGACGACCTGATGATTCCCATAACAGGACAGGACGGCACAAAAGCCGTGGTGCTGGCCGTGCCGTATTTGCGGATAGATGTGCTGCAGAATGTCAATTACGCTCAAGGCGCAAATGACTTTCTTAAAACAATCACGGCAAAAGCAAGGGAAAAATACCCGGATACGCCACTCGTGATGATGGCTCACATGTATGCCAAGGGCGCAGACATCGCGAAAAAGGATGCCAGCGAGAAAATCATCATCGGCGGACAAGAAGAGGTGAATTTGGAGGGATGGACGGGCTTCCCGGACTATATGACGTGCGGACACATCCACAAACGCCAGTATATTTGGAACACAAACTGGGCACGCTATACAGGCAGTGTGCTGCCTATGTCGTTCGCCGAGGTGGGCTACCAACACGGCATTGACCTGCTGACGCTCAATGCCGGCAGCAAACCATCAATAGAATTTCTCGAATATACGCCACAGCACAAACTGTGCATATTGCCGGAGGATGACAAAGAACATTCTTTTAAAGAACTTTCAA
Source organism: Oscillospiraceae bacterium (assembly GCA_963603365.1). Lineage (GTDB taxonomy): Bacteria > Bacteroidota > Bacteroidia > Bacteroidales > WCHB1-69 > F23-D06. The sequence continues at coordinate 134,011 of CAVCMI010000015.1, read as the reverse complement.
AACTCATTGAAGATAAACTTGAACCCCGCAAAAACGGCAAATTGGACGATAATTTCGTTTACCTTTCCATCAAAGTGAAATTGGACAATGTGAACAATGACCGGATCAAGGAGTTGGAGAATCTTGTCGAGAAAAAAAATGCCGTGCTCTGTGGGATACACAAGGTGATACCTACTATGGACTTGACCACCATCACAGACTGCCAAACGATACAGAGCGTGGACGACATCCTGGACCGCGACCCTCTTGACACGCTTAAGGAATCTTTCCTCATTGTGAACAATACAGAGATGAATGAGCGCCAGGAACAGATGATCAAAGAAATTATTTCAGAATTGAAAACAAAAGAAAACGAATAGCAACGTATGAAATTCATCAGATTAGAATTGTTAAACCTCGCTTCTCTTGACCGCGAAGAAGGCGAAACCATCAACTTTGAAAAGGGATCATTGGGCAACAGCACCATATTCAGCATAGTCGGCTCGACAGGAAGCGGAAAGTCAACCATCCTCGACGCCATCTGTCTGGCACTTTATAACCGTGCACCACGCTACCCGAGAGTAAAGAACGAGCGCAACAGCATCAAAATATTCGGCAATCCGCAAGAGAGCGAAAAAAACCGCCTGTCTCCTACCGATGCACGCAACATACTAACCAACGGCAAGAAGGTCGGATACAGCAAACTCACTTTTCGGGCAAATGACGGAAATGTCTATAGGGCAGAATGGCATGTGAAGAAAAATATAAGCAGATACGACAATGTGGTTACAAACCTCTATAAGATTGTCATAAATGGCGACTCCCTTGTTGAGGAAGAGGCAAATTGGGATGATTTGCCACAGATTGTCGGGCTCGACTACGACCAGTTCCTGCGCACCGTGCTCATAGCCCAAGGCTCCTTCGCCAACTTCCTCACGGCAAAGGAAGAAGAGAGATACCAACTGCTGGAAAAACTCGTGGGCTGCGAAGATTTATACAAGGATATTTCAAGCAGAATAAAAGAGAAAAAAGATGAGGCTGTACAGAATTATACGAACATAAAAGCCGACTTCAATGCTTACGGAGAAGCTGTGATACCGGATGATGAACTTGCATCACTAAACGCAAGTATTGCCCAAATGAAAGAGGAGGAATGGAAAGCAAAGGAAGAACTCGCAAAGGTAAATGAAGCATTTGACTGGTATGCCGCAGAAGACAAGTTGACGGAGAATATTGCCCAATACCGGAGCACACTCGAGAAGGCACAGCAGCGTTTGGAGGAGACGAAACCTTTAACAGACCGGCTGCGCCTTTATGACTCCACACACGATGCCGTCACGCTGTACAAGGAAATCGAGACTTGCAAGAATAATGTCGCCTCGTTTGAGTCTGCACTGACAAAACTCGAAACGGATGCCCGAGACAAGCAGAAAACTATTGAGAACGAGCAGAAGAATTTTGAAACGCTACAAAAACAGGCGAAGGATGCATCCGAAGAACTTGAAAGGCAGAGGCCGCACATCAACGAAGCCCGCAAGATAATGACAGAACTGCAAGCGTTTGAAAAGGAGGAAGCAGAAAAAACGGAAGCGAAAGAAGAGGCGGAAAAAGCATTGGAATCTGCCCGACAATCAGAAGGCCAGAATGCCGAAGCCATTAAGAAGAGCGAAGAAGAACTGACTAAGGTAACGGAAAAACTTAACAACCTGACCGAACAAATCAACGACGAAAGCAAGCGTCTGCAAGAGGAATTTAATGAAGCCCAAAAACTTTATGACGACGAGAAACAGAAATTGGACGGCAAAGATATCTCTGTACTGCAAAGGGCGAGTGATGCAGCCCAGAAGAAATCAAACGACCTGAAAAACGCCATCCGCATACAGACTGGACTCGAGGAAAAAAGTAAGATCAAGAATGCCAAGGAAACGAAAAAGGGAAGTCTGACAGCCCACAATAAAGAGATAGACGAAAAACTAAAAAAGATCGACCCCAACACGACAAAAGCCGAACTCGACACGCTCAAAGCCTCCTATACGCTGATGACGAGCGAAGTCTGGCAGCAGCACAGAGCCAATCTTAAGGATGGCCAGCCGTGTCCGCTCTGCGGCGCAAAAGATCATCCTTACCATTCAGAGGAAAATGTTCAGCCGGTAATCAACGACTTGAAAACACTCATTGACGAAAAACAAAAAAAGCAGAACGAGCAGACAAGCACCCAATCGGGACTCTTGCAAAGTCGGAGCAAGAATGAGGGTGAACTGAAATCATTGGAAACCGCAATAGAAGAACTTCAAAAAGAAATTGCGGGACTCGTCGGCGAATGGGCACTGCTGCAACCGTATTACCCGGATTGGAAAGAATCCGCATCCGAGCTCCGCAAGTTACAGAAAGACGTAGAAAATGAAAAGACAAAAGCCGAAAAGGCATTGGCTGACTATAACGTTGTTTCCAAAGAGGCAGAACGCCTTCGACAAAGCAAAGAAGAAGCCGAAAAAAAAGTAGCCGAGTATAAAGAAACAGCCAGCAAGCAGAAAGCAAGCATCGAGGAAGAAAAGAACAACGTCAATAATGCTCTAACAGAGAAGAAAGCACAGACAACGATTCTTTTGCAGCAAGTTGCGGAAAAGAAGGATGCTCTGGATAAGGCAAAGGATGTGCTTGCCGAGGTCAACAAGAAGATTGAGGCCAAGAAGAATGCACTGAAATCCGAAATCGGCGACAAAACGCCGGATGCTTTGGAGCAGCAGCTGACCCAAACAAAAGAGGCCGCCGACACGAGTGTGACCAAAAAAAACGAAGAGATTCTTCAATTACAAGGAGACATGAAAGGTCTGCAAGGCAAGATAGAAACCAATAAACAGTCCAAGCAGCAGGAGGAAGAGAATAAAAAGGGGAAAGAAACATCACTTGCAGACTGGCTTGTTGCATACAACAGCAGGGTGCAGCACGGACAAAAGCTTGCCACGGAAGACATTGCCGGTATTGCATCTTCTGCTGACGATTGGGAAGCCATCCGTTCCCGGCAGAAAGAATGCCAAGAGCAATTCACATCGGCCAACACCACATTACAGAATGAACAAAAAGCCCATGAGAGTCATCAGCAGCAAAAGCCGGGAACGGACAAAGAGGCTCTTGCTCAGAGGAAGGCAGAACTTGACAATATGTCGAACGAGAAACTTGTCGAAGCCAACGCTCGTTTGCAGAGACATGACAATGCAAAAAAACAAATGGGCAATATGTACTATCAAATGAGAGAATCTGAAACCCTGAAGAAAGAATGGGAGGAGATAACCAAAGCCATCGGCAGCGACGGCAAGCAGTTCCGTATGATAGCCCAGTGTTACACGCTCCGTTTCCTCATAGAGCATGCCAACGTGGAGATAAGGAAATTCAACACCCGCTACGAGCTGCAACAGGTCAAGAACTCTCTCGCCATACGTGTCATTGACCACGACCGAGCCGACAATGTGCGCGACACCACTTCGCTCTCTGGCGGCGAAACTTTCATCGTCAGTCTTGGGCTGGCATTAGGACTGTCTGCACTTTCGTCACGTAACATATCGTTTGAGAATCTGTTCATCGACGAGGGTTTCGGCACACTCGACCCTGACACGCTCTCAACGGTCATCGATTCGTTAGCCATGCTTCAGTCGTCACAAGGCAAAAAAGTGGGGGTCATCAGCCATACGGACACGATGTCGGAGCGCATTATGACACAAATCAGGGTGGTCAAGATCGGCAACTCAGGCAGCAGCCGTATCGAGATTTATCCTGAGATGTAGCGCAAGGCCTTCGGATGCAACATACTGTCGTGTATAATTCTGTTGATTGAAAGACAGTTGCAGGAAAAGAATCAGGAAACACAAATCTGGCCGCCAGGTGTAAACGGTATTTTTTATACCTTTGCGCCCTGAAAACGTGGAAAGATTTGTAATGCTTGCAACCACAGAAAAAAATGCTAAAAACAGACATTTCTGCACGTTTTCCAAACAATGTTAAATTTTAAAAATGTGCAAACTATGAGTTATTTGTTTACGTCAGAATCCGTATCGGAAGGTCATCCCGACAAATTATGCGACCAGATTTCGGATGCATTGCTTGATGCTTTCCTGTTAAGAGATGCCGAATCAAAAGTGGCTTGTGAAACTTTAACTACAACCGGACTGGTTGTATGCGCCGGCGAGGTGAAAACTGAAGCCTACGTGCCCGTTGATGATGTTGTGCGCAAGGTCATCAAAGAGGTGGGCTATACCAAGAGCGATTACCAGTTTGACTATAAGTCGTGCGGCATCCTCTCTGCCATCCACAGCCAGTCGCCCGACATCAACCGCGGCGTGGAGCGTGCCGACATTAAGCAGCAAGGAGCCGGAGACCAGGGCATGATGTTCGGTTATGCCTGCAACGAGACCGACAACTATATGCCTTTGCCTATTGAATTGGCGCACAGGCTGGTGCAGGAATTGGCAGCTGTCCGTAAGGAGGGCAAGAAGATGGGTTACCTCCGCCCCGATTCCAAGTCGCAGGTTACCGTGCAGTATGCAGAAGACGGCAAGCCGGAGCGTATCGATTCTATTGTTGTCTCCACCCAGCACGACGAGTTCGGCAATGATGACGAGATGTTGAAGACCATTGAACAAGATGTACGCAACATTCTGATTCCGCGCGTGCTGGACTCTTGCTCCGAGAATATGAGAAAGTTGTTCCGAAACGACTACACGCTCTATGTGAACCCTACTGGCAAATTTGTGATCGGCGGTCCTAATGGCGACACCGGTCTGACTGGACGGAAGATCATCGTGGACACCTACGGAGGACGCGGCGCACACGGCGGCGGCGCTTTTTCCGGCAAAGACCCCTCAAAGGTTGACCGTTCTGCCGCATACGCCACCCGGCATATAGCAAAGAATATGGTGGCGGCAGGACTGTGCGACCAGGTGCTTGTGCAGGTGGCATACGCCATAGGTCAGGCAAATCCCGTTGGACTGTACATCAATACTTATAACACGGCCAAAGTCGGTTTGAACGATTCGGCTATCGCGGAGCAAATCAACAGTATGTTTGACATGCGCCCCTACGCCATCATTGAACGCTTCGGGCTGAAGAACCCGATATACCAGCCTACCGCCACATACGGGCATTTCGGCCGCGACTGGTATGAAAAAGAGGTGCAGAGCGAGCACGGTCCGCGCAAGATGACATTCTTCTCCTGGGAGAAACTCGGATTTGTGGAGGAGATCAGAAAAGCGTTCAAATTGTAACCAGAACAAAGCGAATGAAAATCGTGCCGTCTCCTAAAGTCCGGCACGATTTGTGTTTCTCGCTATCTCGTTGAGCGTAATCATCTTGTAAACCAACGTGGCGGCAAGAACATCGGAGACTTTGTTGTCTGGCTGCGGACAGAGTTCCACGACATCGAAGCCCACCACCTGTTTCCTTTTGAATACCTCACCAAGGAATCTTAAGGTCGGGTACCATTGCAACCCGCCAGGCAGCGGTGTGCCGGTAGCCGGAAGAATGGAGGGGTCGAGCCCGTCGAGGTCAAAAGTGATATATACATTTTGCGTAAGCCGTTCTATGGCACGGTCGATCCAGCGGTCGTTGCCGTAGATGTCGTGTGCATAGAAAATATTGTCAGGCACTACGTTGTGCATCTCTTCGGAGCAAACGTTGCGGATGCCCACTTGCACCACCCGGGCGTAGTCTTGGGCGCGGCGCATGACACAAGCGTGGTTGTAGATTGAGCCGTGGTACTCGTCGCGCAAGTCGGCGTGGGCATCAATCTGAAGCACTGTCAGGTCGGGGTGCTGCTCGCTCATCGCTTTGATGGCTCCTACGGATATCGAATGTTCTCCGCCAATCATAATCACCTGCTTTCCGGCATCCAGGAAATGATGCACCCGTCCGTAAACGGAATCTACCATGCAGTCTGGGGTGGAGAGGTCATAGTTGAAATGGTCGGTGTAGATGCCGGCGTTGCACGCTTCGAATCCGTATTGGATGTCGTACAACTCGAGGCTGTCGGAAGCGTCGAGGATGGCTTGCGGTCCTCGGTCTGCCCCTTTCATAAAGGTGCTGGTGCCGTCGTAAGGCACGGCAAGAAGTGCATACCGGGCATTGTCGAACTGGTAAAGTTCGTTGTCCATGTCCAGAAAATGGTCCATCTGTTTTATCATAATGAAAGTTCTTTGGCTAAATATTGGGCGGTAAATCCGATGCCTTTCTTGACGACTTCTTCCGGGGTGCCTTCCGACAGTATCTTGCCGCCGCCGCGTCCGCCCTCCGGCCCCATGTCTATGATGTGGTCGGCGGTTTTGATCACGTCCATGTTGTGCTCGATGATGATGACCGTGTTGCCGCGGTCCACCAGTCTGTTCAGCACGTCCAGCAGGATGTAGATGTCGTGGAAGTGCAGTCCGGTGGTAGGCTCGTCGAGAATGTAAACGGTTTGTCCTGTCTCCTTTTTAGAGAGTTCCGCGGCCAGTTTGACACGCTGTGCTTCGCCGCCTGACAGTGTGGTGGAGGATTGCCCTAAACGGAGATAGCCCAGACCTACGTCTGCCATAGTCTTCAAGGGGGCAACGATAGCAGGTATGTTCTCGAAAAAGTCAATGGCATGTTCGATGTCCATTTCGAGGATGTTGTTGATGGACTTGCCTTTGTAGCGAATTTCCAGCGTTTCGGCATTGTATCTTTTGCCCCCGCATTTCTCGCAGGTGACATAAACGTCAGGCAGGAAATTCATTTCAAAAGTCTGCACGCCGGCGCCCTTGCACTCTTCGCACCGTCCTCCGGAGACGTTGAAGGAGAAGCGTCCGGGCTTGTAGCCGCGTATCTTTGATTCGGGCATGTCGGCGAAAAGCTTCCGGATGTCGTCGAATACGCCGACGTATGTGGCAGGATTTGAGCGCGGCGTGCGGCCGATGGGCTGTTGGTTTATCTCGATGACTTTGTCGATATGTTCAAGGCCTTCAACAGCATCGTAAGGCAGCGGTTTCTTTTCTGAATGGTAGATATGGTTGTTCAGGATAGGGTAGAGAGTTTCGTTGATGAGGGTTGACTTCCCGCTGCCCGAAACGCCCGTGATGCAGGTAAGAGTGCCCAACGGGAAACGTGCAGTGACGTGCTTGAGATTGTTGCCGCAAGCCCCGGACACGGTGAGGTAAAGGCCGTTGCCTTTGCGCCGGCTTTTTGGCACGGCAATTCTCCGGGTGCCGTTCAGGTATTCTGCGGTCAGGGAATGCGTTTTCAGAATCTCAGGGTAGGTGCCGGATGCCACAATGTCTCCGCCCAGCTCTCCGGCTTTGGGACCTACGTCAACAATGAAGTCGGCCGCTTCCATCATGTCGCGGTCATGCTCGACGACGATGATGGAGTTCCCAAGGTCGCGCAACTCTTTCAGCGACTGAATCAGCAGATGGTTGTCGCGTTGGTGCAGCCCGATGCTTGGCTCGTCCAGGATGTACATGACATTCACTAACTGTGAACTGATCTGGGTGGCCAGCCGGATGCGTTGCGCTTCGCCGCCAGAGAGTGAGGCAGTGGAACGGTCGAGAGAAAGGTACGATATGCCAACGTTGCAGAGAAATCCAAGGCGAGAGGAAATCTCCCGGAGGATCTCGCTGGCGATGAGTTTCTGGTTTTCGTCAAGATGTTCAGGCAACTGCTTTATCCAGTCCGACAATTCTGAGATGTCCATGTGGGCGAGTTCGGCAATGTTTTTGCCGTTGATCCGGAAATGGAGAGACTCTTTCTTTAACCGGGTTCCATGGCAATGCGGGCAAGGTGTCATGTTCACGAAACGGTTGATCCATTTACGCATAGATGCCGGTATGTTGTCCCCGCTGCTGAGCGTATGGATGAAATTGATGACACCGTCAAAGGTCTTCTTTATGGGCGACAACCCGGCAGCCTCCCGCTTGACGTACAGGATCTCGGGAGAGCCGTAAAGAATCATGTTGAGGTTTTGCTCCGTCAACTCGCTGATGGGGTCTGACAGGGAAAAGCCGAATTTCTCCGCCAATGCGTCTAACGTTCTGAACAGCGGCGTGTTCTTGTATTCCCCGATGATGACGATGCCGCCTTGCTTTATGGACTTCGAGGAGTCGGGGATGATCTTCCCGATGTCTATTTCGGAAATGGAGCCCAAGCCTCCGCAATGCTCGCAAGCGCCGTAGGGAGAGTTGAACGAAAAGGTGTTTGGCTCCGGCTCCGGATAGGAGATGCCGGTTGTGGGGCACATCAGGAACCTGCTGAAATTCTTGACCTCTCCTGAGTCGTTGTCCAGCACCATGGCCGCCCCCTTGCCGTATTTCATGGCAAGGTGGATGCTGTTGCTGACACGCGTCTTTGAAAACTGCGTGACTTTCAAAGAGTCAACAACAAGCTCGATGTCGTGTGTCTTGTAGCGGTCAACTTGCATGTTGAGGAGCAGTTTGCGGATGACGCCGTCAATGCGGACGCGGGTAAAGCCTTGTTTCCGGAGGTTTTCGAACAACTCGCGGTAATGCCCTTTTCTGCGCTTTATGACCGGAGCCAACAGGGTGACGGGTCGCTCCTCGTAACGGGAGAGGATGAGGTTTACCAACTCGGGCTCAGAGTAGTGAACCATCTTCTCTTGCGTGTTGTAAGAGTAGGCATCGGCTACGCGGGCATAAAGAAGACGCAGGAAATCATACACTTCCGTGATGGTGCCTACTGTTGAGCGAGGGTTCTTGTTGACGGTCTTCTGCTCGATGGATATTACAGGGTTCAGCCCTGAAATCTTGTCCACGTCGGGATGCTCAACGCTCCCGATGAATTGGCGCGCATACGAGGAGAAAGTCTCCATATAGCGTCGCTGCCCTTCCGCATAGATGGTGTCGAACGCAAGCGATGACTTGCCGCTGCCGCTCAATCCCGTGACGACAACCAATTTCTGCTGCGGTATGGTTATGGAAATGTTCTTCAGATTGTTTTCCCTGGCTCCGGAAATCACAAGAGCATCCTCAGCAAATTCGTTGTCTTTCATATAACAAGTGTCTTTCAGAAACAGGATGCAAAGGTAAGAAAAAATGCCCCTTTTTTTGTACCTTTGCAGCCGAATTTGAAATTTTCATTGAATGAATGATTTATTGGATAAACTGGAACTTATTTACCAGCGTTGGCTGCAGATAGGAGAGGATATTGCGAAGCCGGATGCCATGTCTGACATGAAGAAGTTCATCAAAATGAGCAAAGATTACAAAGACCTGCAGGCTGTGGTTGACGCTTACAAGAAGTATAAGGATGTTATTGGCAATATAGCCAATGCCAAAGAGATTTTGGCAAATGAGAAAGACGAGGAGTTCCGGGAGATGGCTAAAGTTGAACTCGACAGTTTCGGGGCCGAAAAGGAACGCCTTGAGGAGGATATCAGACTGCTGCTGCTGCCGTCTGACCCGCAAGACAGCAAGAACGCCCAGATGGAAATCAGAGCCGGCACGGGCGGCGACGAAGCCAGCATTTTCGCCGGCGACCTGTTCAGGATGTATCAGCATTATTGCGACAAGAAAGGGTGGAAGATAGAGGTGGTTTCCATGACCGAGGGTACGGTAGGCGGCTATAAGGAGATTGTGTTTTCCGTGAACGGTGACGGCGTCTATGGCATTATGAAGTACGAGTCGGGCGTACACCGCGTGCAACGTGTGCCGCAGACTGAATCCCAAGGGCGAGTGCATACCTCTGCCGCCTCGGTGGTGGTGCTGCCCGAAGCAGATGAATTTGACGTGGAACTGAAACAGGCCGATATAAAGAAGGAGACGTTCTGCGCCTCCGGACCGGGCGGCCAATGCGTAAACACCACTTACTCCGCAGTTCGTCTTACCCATATCCCGACAGGCATCGTGGTCTCAATCCAGGACGAGAAGTCGCAGATCAAAAACCTCGACAAGGCTATGCGGGTGCTCCGTAACCGACTGTTTGAGATGGAGTACAAAAAGTATCTCGACGAGATAGCCTCAAAACGGAAGACGATGGTGTCAACAGGCGACCGCTCCGCAAAGATCAGAACCTACAACTATCCGCAAAACCGCGTCACAGACCACCGTATCAATTATACGATGTACAATCTCGCCAATTTCATGAACGGAGATATTGAAGAGGTGCTGCAGGCTTTGCAGGTGGCCGAAAATGCGGAACGCCTGAAAGAGGAAATTGTTTGACCCGCTAAAAGTACAGCAGTTCCCCCGACACGTCCGGATACCCCATGTCGCGCAGCAACTGACAGTAGTTCTCTACTTGTGAGCGGTGTTCGTCACGCTCCTCCCCCGTTTTGTAGTCGACGACTACCGTCTTCCCGTCCAGAAATACAATCCTGTCGGGGCGGTATTCGTTGCCGTCTTTGTCAATAATGTTGTATTCGTTGAAGACTTTAACGCCAGGCACAGGAAAGAACAATTCATGCCATTTCTCCTCGCTTTGTATTTTTCTGAAGAAACACCGCAGGTGCTCTTTGAGTCGCGCATCCACATGCTCAAGAACCTGTTCAGTCTCTTGTTCGTCTTGAGGGTATTTTTCTAATTGGGAGAGAAAATCGTGGATGACAATGCCTTCGGTGCGAGGATCGTCCTCCTTGATGATGTCCATTGTTCTGAATATGCTGTCAATGCTGAAATCTGAAGCCGTGACAGTTGGGACAGTGATGTTTTTGGGATCTGGCGGATCTGAGGGGTTTTTCCAGTCCGGGTCTCCTGCGTAATAACGGTTTGGTTCGTTCGGGTCTCGGGTGAACAGTGTCGGGTTGCCTTCTAAAAAGCGTGACAGAATGTCTCCGTATGTGTTACCGTCTTTTTTTATCCGATTGGTGATGATGTAAAGCATGTCGCGCGCCCTTGTGTGAGCCACATAGAGGAGGTTCTCCGTGTCCATAGTTCTGTTCAGCTCTTCTTGGTCGAATTGCGGCTGGTAAGAGGAATAGGGCAAGTCCGATTTGCTCAAATTGATGTATGCAACGGTTCGGTCATCAAGACGTTCCCAGAAACAGAACTGCTTGTTGTTTTGTCGGTCGGATTCGCTGTACGGAAGGATGACCACAGGGTATTCCAGTCCTTTCGATTTGTGTATGGTGTTGATGCGGATTGAATCCAGGCCTTCCGGCAATGTCAGTGACGGCATTTTCTCGTTGTCTTTCAACATCTGCCACCAAAGCAGAAAATCGGCCGGCTCGCCGTTCCGTTTGGCGGTGTAGTCCATCACGAGGCTCTCGAAACCGGTGAGGAAAGGATCCGACAGCTTGTGCATGCCATAAAAGGACATGATTTTCTGCACTAAAACGTATAGGGGTTGTGAAAGCCATTGGAAGGAGAGTTCTCTCCCAAGATGCTCTTTTATATGGCCGTTGAACTTTCTCCAGTTGCTCGTTTCTTCTCCGTTGTTTACGTCCGTGTTGTTTGGAGATGATGAGTTTTGGGGCGGAATAAGCTTTTGTATGCTGTGCTGTATGGCGTATTGGGCTACTTTGTCGGATGGGTTCAGCAGGCATTGTATAGTATAGACGATGAGGTTGACATAAGAGGAGTTGTCTAAAAGCAAAGACTTCGGCGTGATCACATTCCATCCTAAAGCAAGCATAATGTTGGCCATGCCGGTGCAGTCGTCGTTGCCTCTAAACAGCACGGCAATGTCGCCGTCGCGATAGCCTCTTCGGCGGGCATCTTTCACGGCAAACAGCACTTCCAATTGTTCCGGCGTGAGTTCTTGGGTTGTCAGGATACCGCGGAGCGCCTCGGCCTCTTCGGGAGAAAAAAGGTCGAAAACTGTCGTGTTGCCTTCGGTTGATGCCATTTCGCCCGTTGCTTCGGTTTCCCCCTTGTCGCAGAAGCAAACCTGCACAAGTCCCTTTTTTTGTTGGTTTATTTCTTGTACAAGACCCTCTTTGTAATAATTGTCGGCTTTTTTCCCTTCCGCATAAAAACCGAAGAACTTATTGTTGAATTCCACAATCGTGTGGAGCGAACGGAAGTTGGTGCCGAGGTTGATGGAGTTGTAGTGTTCGTGGTCTACAACGGCAGAAAGATCCTTGTCATTGTTGAAACGGGTTTCGTCAATCAGGTTGTAAAAGAGTTTTGAATCTCCCCCTCGGAACCGGTAGATGGCTTGTTTAACATCTCCGAAGAGAGAGACATCGTGCCCTGACGCCAGCGCGTTGTTTATCAGCAACGGTTTTAAGTTCCCCCATTGCATGGCAGAGGTGTCTTGAAACTCGTCTATGAAGAAGTTTTCGTATTTCACTCTGTCAAAGATGGTTTCAAAGCCAAGTTCTTCGATTTTTTCACAGAGAAGTGTGTTTGCCTCACTCAGAATGAAAAAGTTGCGCTGATTTTTTATTTCGTCCATCTTCTCTTTCAAGTCTTTCAGCATCAGCATGGTTGTTCCTTTTTTGCAGCGGATGAGGTTGTCGCGGTATGCTCTCGATTCGTCTGATTCGAGAACGGCGCGTATGTTGGCCATACATTTTTCTACCTCGAGTATCTCATTGTCGGCGGTTCCCTGATCTTTTGCCGACAGTTTCTCTTTGCTTTTCTTGAAATAGCTTCCCTTATCGTTCTTGAAACATTCTGGGACTATCAGATCTGATTCCCCGAAAGGGTCTTTTATCCTATTGTCAAACCATTTTTCAATCTTGGGTTTGCTGAATTTTGAACCTGTATTTTTGATTGTTGCAATATGACAGTTGCCCTTTCCCGCCTCCGGACGAATTTTGGTTTTGATGTCTTCGAGGTCAGCATGGAGTTTCTCTTTCATCTGCGAGAGTTTTTCTCGCAGGTCTTTAGAGTCCGTAGCATAGAGCGTCTTAAGGAATCTGTAGTTTTCTTCGGCATTGCCATAGAGAACTTTGAGGCTGTCTTGAAGTTTGCCGTCAATGTTTGCTTTCCCGGCATCTTCCATTTCGTTGTCGATGAGATAGAGGATGCGGTCGGAGAGGTCAGAACCTGCTTGAAGAGTGTTGAGCATCTGGTCAATGGCAAGTTGGTAGAACTCGTAAAGGTCAAGCTGCACCGAATAGTTGAGGTTGAGGTCCATCGACAAGGCAGAGGAGTGGATGGTGCGTTGGTTGAAACTGTCAATGGTGGAGACGGAGAAGCGGGCATAGTCGAAAATGAGGCGTCGGAGCAGCTCAAGAGACTCCTGTTGCATAAAAAAGGACACGGCAGCACGGTCGTGTTTTTCGCTGAACAGTTTTTTTACGATGATGTTGTAAATGGCCTTTTCGCTTCCGCCGAGGTTTTTGTAGTCATTGAAAGCGAAAGCTTTCAATGTGCGTACAATTCTGTCTTTCATCTCGGCGGTTGCGGCATTGGTGAAAGTGATGGCTAATATGCGCCGGTAACTGTCAAGATGAAAGGATGAGGCATTGCCTGATGCGGCTGCTCTTGCAGCAGCGTCAAACTTGAAACACAATGCAATATAGTCGGCGACAAGGTGTGTGGTTTTCCCGGAACCGGCTGAAGCGGAGTAAGTGGTGAACATGTTCAGGTTGTTTTCGTTTTCTTATTAGTGTTTTTGGCACAACAGTCAGGCAGCATGGTTGTCTGCTTCCCGTCAGTCCAAATTGTCATTCTTCTATTATGGCTGCAAAGATAGCAAAAACAGAACTTCTTTTCAAAGTGTGTTCTTATAATTATCCGAGTTGATTTTATAATGTAACTATAGACGGATTTGTTGAAAACGGATTGTCTTGAAAATGAAAAAGGAGAAAACTCTTGAGGCTTTCTCCTTTTTGCGGACCGGACGAGACTCGAACTCGCGACCCCATGCGTGACAGGCATGTATTCTAACCAAACTGAACTACCGATCCGTTCGTCGTTTGAACGCTGCAAAAGTATGCTTTTTTTTGTTTGTTCAGCGTGTTCTCTGATTTTTTTTGATTTATTTTAAAGTATTGAATATAAATAATATGTGCAAAGAATCTATGATTTCAGAATCTCCATACCATTCCAAAATAGTATAAAAATGGGAGTTGATATATCATTTCGTTCGTAGTTCTGTTCACATAGAAGATGTTTTTGTAGTTGTAAACATTGGAGAACGAGACGCTCAATTCGATGGTCTGCCGTTCGCCTAAAAAGAATTTTTTCTTGGCACTGAGGTCGAGGCGGTGGTAGTTGGGCAATCGGGCCTGGTTGTAGTCGGAAAGCAGGAAGGAGACGTCCTCGTTGGTTGAGATGTAGTCGTCGTTGATGGCCGTAGGGGTATAGTCGGGATAATAGGCTCTGGTTTGCGTGAACGGGAATCCTGTGCCGAAGTTCCACCGGGCATCTACCTGCCAAGACTTGCGTTTGCCGAATGCGTATGATGCCAGCAGGTTGATGTTGTGTCTTCTGTCGAAGTGAGGGTTGTATTCAATGATGCCGTCGGTTCTCTTGACCCATCCAAGGGAATAGACAAACCAAACGTAAATCCCTTTGTTCTCGTATTTCACAGAGATGTCGCCGCCGTAAGCGTGTCCTTTTTCCCAGATGAAATCATTGTCATCGTCCATTATTTTGTATCGGTTGGCGGAGATGAGTTGTGAGAAGTTCTTGTAGTACCCCTCGATGTTCATTGTGACGTGTTGGATGGGGTCATACTCAAGACCGAGCACAACATGCTGCGATTTCTGCAGTCGCCCTTTCACCGTGTCTCTCGTCCCGAGCATCGTGTTTGCCAAAAGTTTATTGTCAACGGGAGACGACAAGAAGCCGTTGAAGAGGCTGACCACATCTTGGTCAGAGGTTATCGAAATCAGGTTCTGTGAATAGAGGCCGGCGGCAAGTTTGAGCCGGAGGTTGCGCTTTATGTTGTATTTCAGGGCAAGGCGCGGCTCTGGCGAGGCTTCCCCCACAGAATAGTAATATTGCAGCCTGAATCCAGGCTCGATGATGAGTTTGTTGCGGAGGTTGTATTTGTATTTTGCAAAGACTGAGAAGTCTGTGGTGTGGTCTTCGATTGAAGACTGGCTGAGGAGGGTGGGGTATTCGTACTCCGTGTTGAAGCCGACGGTCTCAACGCCTACGTTGAGGACGCTGCTGCCCAAATAGTAATTGAAAGTGAGATTGAACGTGAACCCGTCCATAGTGCTTTTCCGGCTGGCCGACGAGGACTGGACATCGGTAAGGTCACATCCGTACTTGGAGTATGCAAGGGAGCCGTCGATGGTTACGGGCACGCCTCCGGGCACAATCTGGAAGTTGGACCCCACTCCCCAGTTGTCCCAGGCGTACGTGGCAATAGAACTGTAATTCACCTTGTCGTCAAAACGGAATCCGAAGAGGTTAAGCTTGGAACCGTTCATGGTTGACAAGGTGACTTTCCCGTAGAGGTCAAGGAAATTGTACGGCAGTCCGTCGCCCTCTACGTATGGGTAGAAGATGTGCGAGGCCTGATTCAGAAATGAGCCTTTCCCTGAGAGGACAAAACTCAAGGCTGTCTTGCGGTCGTCTTTGAGTTTGACGAGCGGCCCTTCGAGCAGGACCTGCGATTCGATATTGCTCAGGTCTATTTTGCCGGCGAGCCGTTTTTTGTTGCCGTCGCGGGTTTTGATGTCCATGACGGACGAAATCCTTCCGCCGAACTCTGCGCCGAAGCCTCCCGTGTATATGTCGGCACTGCTCATGATGTCCATGTCGAATACGGAAAATATGCCGATGGAGTGGAAAGGGTTGTAGATGATGACGCCGTCAAGTAGCAGCATGTTCTGCGCCGGCGTGCCGCCTCTCACGTAGAGTTGTCCGCCCTGGTCGCCGGTGGAGACCACACCGGGCAACACTTGGAGATACTGTGCAAAGTCAGGCTGCCCCCCGATCGCGGGCATTTTGCTCATGTCTTTAGGAGTGATGCTCACTACCGAAGTGCGCGTTTCCTGTTCCTTGCGCTGCCCCTCTCCCTGTATCTGCACGCTCTCCAGCATGGTGGAACTCGGTGACAGCGAGTAGCGTTTGGTGAAGAGCTGCTCCTTGGTGACTATGAGTGAGTCGAACAGGTCGGCAAATCCGGGCGAGGTGACCTTGACCGCATATTTTCCGGCAGGTATCTTGTTGATGGCAAATGCGCCGCTGCCGTCTGAAAGTGTGCCCATAGAGGTGCCGACCAACTGTATCGTGCAGTATGGCAGTACCTCACCGTTGGAGTCGTCGTATGTGAAACCCTTCAGCATGGCATGCTGTGCGTTGAGCGCCGGAATGATTATCCAGAGTGCGAACAGAAGTGCTAATATTCTTTTCATCCTATAAGGTTCGGTTTGTTTTATATTATCGGGCTGCAAACATACAATAATTAAGTAAACAATGGAATGCCCCCTTAAAGCGCCTGCCAACCGATGTCTCTTCGACAGAAAAGTTCAGGACTGTCAATGGCATCAACGCCGGCGTAAGCGTCGGCGCGTGCCTCCTGTATGTTTTTGCCCTGTCCAACTACAAACAATACGCGTCCGCCGTCAGACAGCCATTGGTTTCCCCGGCGGGCTGTCCCCATGTGAAATACACGCTGCTTTATATGCTCCAGATTGTTGATTGGCAGCCCTTTGCCGTACTTCCCAGGATATCCTTTGGCAGCCAGCACGACACCTAAGAATACGTCATTGCTGAACTCAGGAACGGATGATTTATGGGATAGCAAGTCCAAGATGTGCTGTATGAGGTCGCTCTTCATTTTGGGCAAAACAACCTCGGTCTCGGGGTCGCCGAAGCGGGCATTGAACTCGATGACTTTCGGCCCGTTTTCTGTCAGGATCAGTCCGCCGTAAAGCACGCCGCAGAAAGGGCAACCCTCGGCAACCATGGCTTTGGCTGCTGCTTTCATAATATGCTCCACAGCCCAGTCGACTTGCGTTTCAGGGATGACCGGCACGGGCGTATATGCGCCCATGCCGCCCGTGTTGGGACCTTTGTCGCCGTCGTAAGCCCGTTTGTGGTCCTGGGCTATCGTGAGCGGCAACACTTGCTCGCCGTTGACCAGCGCCAGCAGCGAAAACTCGGGGCCTTGAAGGTATTCTTCCATAATGACGCGCCCTTGCCCGAATCGGTTGTCTTGCAGCATGTCCTTGAGCGCGGTGTCGGCCTCATCGACTGTCATGGCAACTACGACGCCCTTGCCGGCGGCCAGCCCGTCGTATTTGACCACGACCGGTGCACCCGTGGCGTTGAGGTACTCCTTGGCTTTATTGTAGTCATCAAAAGTCCGGTGCTCGGCAGTCGGGATGCCGTACTTGTTCATCAGTTCTTTGGCAAACTGCTTGCTGCCCTCAATGCGGGCGGCGCTGCGCGTGGGGGCGAAAATCTGCAGACCGGCCTCTTGGAAACGGTCGGCAATGCCATTCATGAGCACAGCCTCGGGTCCTATGACAGTAAGGTCTATATGTTCTTCGAGGGCAAAACGGAGCAGCCCGTCAATGTCGTTTTCGTCTAAAGGCACTCTTTTGACGGGAATGCCCGTTTCGGCGGCCAGTGCCTCCATGCCGTCGTTTCCGGGGGCTATGAATATCTGTGTTGCAAGCGGCGACTGTGCTGCTTTCCAGGCTATGGCGTGTTCGCGGCCGCCACGTCCGACAATAAGAATTTTCATTGTTCTTTTTTTGTTATTAAATATCCATTGTATCGGTTCATGACCTCGCTGGTATAGTTTATGGTATGCTTGCCGGGATAATACCCGCATTTGACCACGGGGTCGCTGTAGTATTCTTTGTGTGACTTGAGGGCGAGGTATTCTGCCACCTCTTTCCATTGCATGGCATTGCCCCCGTATTTGCGGCAAAGAGCCTGCGCGTCCAGAATGTGTCCGGGCCCGGCATTGTAGGAGGCCGCCACAAAGTGGTAGATGTCAGCGGTGTCGGCTTTGTCGGCGAAAATATTGTACAGAAAGGAAATATAGCGCGCGCCAGCCCACAACTGCTCTTCTGCAGACGAACTGTCCGTGATGCCATAACGCTCGCATGTGGCTGGCATCATCTGCATTATGCCAAAACTGCCGCCCATGCCTAAGACGTCAGAGCAAAAATGCGATTCCTGATAAACGATGGAGGACATGAAACGCCAGTCGATATGATAACGGGCGCAGGCGGCTTTCATACATCTGTCATATGCGGAGATGTTCTCTCTGCGGCTGCCGAATGAACGTTTGATGACGTAGGAGTGGGCAGAAAGGTATTTTTCACAGAGTTTCCGGTACTGTTTGGTCTGCTTGAATGTGACCAGCCATTGGTTTATTTCTTCGTTCAATTCCGGATGGAACGGATTGAGCCCCCAAGTCCTGGGGAAATTCTCACCGATGCGGGGCCCGATGTGCAAACCGGTGTAGAAAGGCAACATCGTGATGGCTACATTGTAGTTGCATACGACATAGTCCACCAATGTGTCTTCCAGCATGGCAAAAAGATCTTCAACGGTGAGGTCTTTGTCGTGCTTCAGCACCCATTTCCCGGAAGAACCTAAGATGGAGAAATCTATTTTGCGGGCATATTTGGCCGGGGCGTGTACAATATGGGTGCTGTTGCTGTCTGTTTCCATTTTCTTGCGTGTGATCAGCACAGGGTAGGTGTACGAATGAGGCTCAGATTCGGCAAGATAGAGCGGCACATATAGTTCTTTGTTGAAGTCAAAACCTACAATGTCATAGTCGTCTGAAAATGATTTGAGCAAGGCCTGGTCAGGGTCAACCTCGATGGAAATGGTTACGGGACGGTGCAGGTCCTTGCCAAGCTGCCGTATCAGGTCGTACTGGAATCCTATGACAGATCCTTGATAGACAAAATAATCGGCGGCATGATAGTAGATGAGCGCCTTGATGGTGTCACCGTGCTCTTGCTTCGGAGCCTCTTTACGTTCTATTTTTTCTATGATTGAAATCGGGGATATCCGCTTGTGCAAAAGCAGAAGGGCGACCAATACGGCTATTGCGACGGCAAGGAATATGTAACTTACGTGCTTTCTTTTCAAAACTCTGTTTTTGGCATTGTTCCGTCAGAAAAAGTATGGTATGTGTTAAGACGGTTGACTGACGGGGCAATGCGCAGCGATGGAATTTACTGGAGGTCTCTTCGGGAAAGATAGACCGTCTTCTTGGCAGGGTTGCTGTAGTCTTTCTTCTCGTTGACGTAGTTGTCTTCCGTTATGCTGACTTCTACAGTGTCACAATATACGCTCACCGGACTGCCGTTGTCCTTGACGGTGTCAGAAAGCAGCACGACGCGCAGCAGGACAGGATTCTGGATTGCCGAGAATGTGAAAACCCCGGACTGGTTCGTCAAACCGTTGATACGGGCCAAGGTGGTGTCGCAATAATATTGGGATCCACGTGCCGTGTCATAATACTGGTATTTGCTCGAGTCAACATAGACATGGATGCCGGCAGCCGCCGAGGAGTCTTCCGGATATAAACAGGTTATTTCAAAAGCTAAGGGATAGTCACGGTGCGCACATTGTATGAAACAGAAGAAACCTGCCATGCAAAAGAGGACAGGAATAAGGAAATGCAGCTTTTTCATATTCGTTCATTCTAAAAATCGGTTGCAAAGATACACATATTTTAATATGGAAAAAACCGGAATGAAAAATGGTGTGGTTTTTTCGTGCTCTTGCGAAAGGATGTTACAAGAAAAACTATGCTGCAAAATTACTCTCCGCTGTCTGGCTTTCCGCCGTTCACGAAACGCATCGTCTCTTTCTTGCCGGAGAAAAGTGTCAAGGTGTTCCCTGTCAACGAAAAGGAGCTGATTTCTTTCTTCAAGGCTTTCATCATGGCATCTTCTGTACTCATCTGGCCGCAAAGCATCTTGGTGGCGCCGCTGTATGAAAGCTCTATTTTCTGCTTTTTCCGGTGATAGTTCCCAAAAAAGGCGTTGCAGCTGAAGTTGCCGTAGTAGCTGCCGTCTTGCTCAAATACAATATAGGGCCTCTTTTCACAAGCCGTCGTGTCGATGTCTTCCCCTTCAATGGCGACAAGTTCCCATTGTATGTTGCAAAGGTCTCCGGTTGGTGTGTTCTCTTTCACGGAACGGCATCCCGAAAGGCATGCCGCCATGATGCAGACGATGACAAGTGTTTTTCTCATTGTACCTCGTTATTGTTTTGGTTGTATTGTCGGTTGATATGGTCGATGTACGAAAGGATGGTCTCCCGCCCTTTCCCTGTGGCTGCCGAAGACGCTATGATGTATGGGAGTTCTTCCCACGTCTGCATCAGACGGTTTTTGTAACGTTGGATGTTCCCTTGTGCTTTCCCGGCTGAGAGTTTGTCTGTTTTGGTGAAAATAAGGGCGAAAGGAATGCCGTTTTCGCCTAAGTTGTCTATGAATTCAAGGTCGATGTTCTGAGGGTCCAGACGCGAGTCTATCAGGACGAAGACAATCTGCAGGTTTTCGCGGAAACGAAGGTAGTCGCTGATCATCCTCTGCCATTTCTCGCGCATTGCTTTGGAGATAGATGCATATCCGTAGCCCGGAAGGTCAACGAGATACCACTCTTTGTTGATGAGAAAATGGTTGATGGTTTGCGTTTTCCCGGGCTTTGAGGATGTTTTGGCAAGCTTCCCGTTTTGTACCAGCATGTTGATGAGCGAGGATTTGCCTACGTTAGAACGTCCGATGAACGCATACTCGGGCAGCGCTGCTGACGGGCATTGTTTCCAGTCGGCAGTGCTTTGCACGAACACCGCACTCTTTACGGTCATTGTGCTGTCTGTTTTGTTATCTTCGGGCAAGCCAGTCATTGGGGTTCAAATAATTGTTGTTTTTCCAGATTTCAAAATGAAGTTCGTAAGTGTCTGACGAACTGTTGCGCGCCACTTTCCCGATGGTTTGCCGGGTGGAGACTTTCTGCCCTTTTTTGACGTTTACGGAGGCGAGATTCTGATACACGGAAATGTATTCCCCATGACGTACCATAACGACTTTGGTGCCCATGATGTCCATGATGCCCGTGACTTCACCCTCGAAGACTGCCCTTACGTCTGTACCGGACTCGGTCAGTATGTCAATGCCCCGGTTCTCGACCATAACAGAGGGCACGTCAGGATGCGGATAGTTGCCGAAATCGCTGACTTTAGCTCCTTTGACGACAGGCCAGGGCAATTTCCCTTTGTTGCTGACAAAGGAATTGTTCAGCGCTTTTTCGTCCGGAGTCAACACTATTGCCGTGGAGGACCGTGCCGCCGAACTGCTTCCGGAACCTTTGCCTTCCGAGGAACTGCCGGAGGAACCTTTCTTTGCCGAGGAACTCTTCGTGTTTTTGGCATTGGACTTGCTTATCTCCGCTTCAATGGCTCTTTTGATGGCGGCATCCAGCTCTCTTCTCTTTTTCTGCTTTGCCTTGAGTTGGGAACTCAGTTGCTGCGACTGCTTTTTCAGTTGCGCCGCATTCTGCGTTTTCTTGCGCCGGTCAATCTCCAATTGCTTTACTTCGTTCTCTTTGCCAGACAATAACCGCAGTTTCTCCTCTTTCAAGGCGATGATTTCGTTGTTCTTCTGTTTCAGTTCTTCCTGAGTCTGGTAAATCTTGTCTGCCTGCTGGCGGACATTGTGCGAGAATACGGTGTAAAACCGTATCCGCCTGAACATTTGGGCAAAATCTTCGGAAGCCAGTATGAAGGTGACTTTGTCCATCAGTCTTCTGTTCCGGTAGGCCATGTAAACCACTTGCGCATAGTCGGCTTTCATGTATTCCAGTTTCTTCTGAAGACTTTGGATGAGTTCCTGATTCAAGGCCTGCTGCTCTTCCATCTGCAAGATTTCCTGATTTAGGGCGGCAATCAGTTTCTCCCGGTTGTCAATCTGCTTCCTTAACACTGCAATCTGCTGCAAGGATGCTTTTTGGTTCTTTTCGGTTTTCTTCAGCAGCTTCTGTGTCTGGGCAATCTCGTTCTCTATTTTCTGCTTGTCTTTTTTCAACTGACTGCTGTTCTTGCTTTGGGCATAAACGGCAGAATTGCCGGAAATGAGAGCAAAAACGATGATCAGAAAGATTTGTTTGATATAGATGGCAAGACTGTGCTGCATCGCTGAAATTTTAAACCTACAAAAATACAAGTATGCGCTATGACAATCCGTTCAGAAATGATTTTTTATAAACAAACTCAGGTTGACAATAAGAGTGTGCTATCATACGGCTACCCGCCCCGGCATAAGAGGTCAGTTTAATGGTTCGCCGGTCAAAAAACGTGTGATGGTCTGTTCGTCAAGCCCCCGGATGTCCAGAATGTCGATGATTTTGCCGTCTTGCAGCAACACGAATGTAGGAAACTCGCCGCCTGCAATCTGTATGGCTGTGACGGGGTTGACGGTTTGGTACCTGAACCGGTCTGCGCCGGTTTCCGTCTTATAGGTTTGTATGGCAGCCTCGTTCCCCCAAATGAAGAGTGTTACTTTGCTGGCATCCAGATGATGTTTTTCAACAATGGAGTTCAGTTTCACTCCTCCGGTCTTGCAATATTTGCAGCCGGCAGCCAAGTATCCGACAAGGTGTCTGCCATGGTCTATCTGCAATGTGCGGATGGTAGAATCCTGCATAAATGTCTCGAATGCTTTTTCATTGATGTTGTCTTGTCTGCTGGCGAATATCTTATAGACAGAGTCGGCGGGGAAGAGCGCGAATGGCACGGCAAGGGAAACTGCAATGATGGCGATGCCGGCCAGACGTTTCCTTTTGAAGACGAGTTCTTTCTCGTTTCGTACTATCAGCAGCAACAGTAGGGTTATGAGGTTCTTGACGATGGAGACCGATGGGCGCATCTGCACGAGGTCGCCCATACAGTGGCAGTTGGCATCATCCCGGAAGAGGGCTGCATAGACAAGCAAGAGCGTAAACCCTACCATCATGGCTGTCGTGAGCCACCACGCCGACTTGTAGAAGATGCGGGATGCAAGCAAGCACCCGGCCAAGAGTTCGGATGCAATTACCAGTCTTGCAACTACAGCGCAGAGGTTGTATCCGAAAAGGTTGAAACTGTAGATGTAGATTTCAAAGCTGTCGAGGGAGATCAGCTTCAGCACTGCCGTGGCAATGAAGAAGACCCCGAGCAGCAGGCGCACGAGGGTTTTCAGTATGCGGGTGGTCTTGGCTTTGTTTAGCGTCAATGTCATAGTAGTCTTTGCTTAAAGGATTAGCAGATGCCTTTTGGAATGGCATCAAGGAGTGTCCGGGTGTAATCATTCCCGGGGCGGCAGCAAAGTGCGTCGGCCTCGTTGAGTTCTACGATGCGCCCGTTTTGCATGACGGCGATCCGGTCAGCCATAAACCGTACGACGGAAAGGTCGTGGGAAATGAAGATATAAGTCAGCCGGAATTCCTCTTTCAGTTCGTTGAGCAGGTTGAGCACTTGTGCCTGCACGGACACGTCAAGGGCAGACACGGATTCGTCGCAGACAATGAAGCGCGGGTTTACTGCCAATGCTCGGGCAATAGAGATGCGCTGCCGCTGACCGCCCGAAAACTCGTGAGGATAACGATAAAAATGCGCTTCGTCAAGGTTGACGCGACGGAGCAGCGCCACGGCTTTCTGTTTGCGTTCCGCATCGTTGCGCCCGATCTGATGTACCCGCATAGGCTCCATTAAGGCGTCGCCTATAGTAAGCCTTTGGTTGAGCGAAGAGTAGGGGTCTTGCAGGATGATTTGCAGATCTTTTCTGATACGCCTCATCTGTGCCGCCTTAAGGTCGGTGAGATTCTGCCCTGAATAAGAGATTGTGCCGGAAGTGGGCTCGATGAGACGGAGCAAACAACGTCCTAAGGTGGTTTTCCCGCACCCCGACTCGCCGACAAGCCCGAGCGTCTCGCCCTCGAAGATGTCGAGGCTTATATGCTGCAAGGCATGTACATGCTGCCTTTTTTCAAACAGTTTCTGTTTGCGGACAGGATATGACTTGTTGAGGTCGCGGATGGATATCAGCGGCGTCTGTGCATAAAGGTTGCGGTGGTATGCGGCACGCTCTTCTGCCGAAACGGAAACATGGTTTACCGTCCCTGCCCCGTTTTGTCCTTCGCCCGACAAATAATCATCTACGGTGGGCAGCCTTTTTGGCCGTTCGGTCAAGGTGGGGCGACAAGCAAGCAGCCCTTGCGTGTAGGGATGCTGAGGACGGAGAAAGATCTCCCCGATGCTGTTCTTCTCCACGGTTTGTCCTTTGTACAAGACGAGCACTTGGTCGGCAATTTCGGCCACTACGCCAAGGTCGTGCGATATGAACAGCACACTCATCCCATAGCGGTTCTGTAGTTTGCGCATCAGTGCGAGAATGTTTTTCTGCACGGTTACATCCAAGGCTGTGGTCGGTTCGTCGGCAATGAGCAGGTCAGGATGGCAACTTATGGCCATGGCAATCATTACACGCTGCTTCTGACCGCCGGACAGTTCGTGGGGATAGGAGTTGAAAATCTGTTCAGGGCGGGGCAGCATCACCTCCTCAAAGAGTTCTAATACCCTTTTCCGCGCGTCTTCGCCGGAAATGGCGCTGTGGAGCAAAATCTGTTCTGTAATCTGCTTTCCGCATTTGATTACCGGATTGAGCGAGGTCATCGGTTCCTGGAAAATCATCGCTATCCGGTTGCCGCGCAGGCGCTGCATCTCCTTTTCCGGACAACGGGTCAGTTCTATATCCTTGGTTTGGGCTTTGAAAAGAATGCTGCCTTGTGGATAACGGGCGATGCGAGGGTTGAGCAACTGCATGACAGACAATGCGGTTACGGATTTTCCAGACCCTGATTCTCCAACTATGCCAAGGGTCTCGCCCTTTTTTATCGAAAGGTTCAGATGCTGCAGCACCGGTTTCCATTCGCCCTGCTGCTTGAACTCCAGCGAAAGGTCTGATATTTCCAGAAGATTATCCATAGCGAGCGGCAAAGATACCTTTTTTTCCTATCTTTGCGCCCTTGAAGTGAAATGATGCGCTATTTTATCCGTCTGGCATACAATGGTTCTACTTTTTTCGGATGGCAGGTGCAGCCCGACCGCATGTCTGTGCAAGAGACACTGGAACACGCACTCTCTCTGATGCTCCACAGCCCGCACGTTCCGGTGGTGGGCTGCGGGCGAACCGACACCGGCGTCCACGCTTCGTGCTACTATGCACATTTCGATTGGGAACAGCAGCTTACACAAGAGCAGATCGCCCGTCTGGTGTGCCGCCTGAACGGCTTCCTGCCTAAGGATGTGGCGGTTTACGACCTCTTCCCCGTCAAGGATGCCGCACACGCCCGCTTCGATGCCGTCGACAGAACCTACAATTATTACATGGCGACACGAAAAAATCCGTTCACTTATCCGTGCCGTATGTTCTCGTTCCGCCAACTTGATGTGGAACAGATGAACAAGGCCGCTGCTCTGCTGCTGCAAAATGATGATTTTACCAGTTTCTCGAAAGTGCATACGCAGGTAAACAACTTTGTCTGCCATGTTTCGGAGGCGGCTTGGCATGAATGCGGCGACGAATTGGTTTTCACGATTACTGCAAACCGGTTCCTGCGCAATATGGTGCGCGCTATAGTCGGCACGCTATTGGAGGTCGGACTGGGCAGAACAAGTGTATCAGAGTTCGGGAATATTATCAAACAGAAAGATAGATGCAAGGCGGGGACTTCGGTGCCGGCGTGCGCACTATTTTTGTCAAATGTACGTTACAACTGGGATGAAATCAGACTTTGAAAATAGACGGAGGCGCATTTTGGGGTATCTCTGTGTGCTGCCGCTGACATTCGCCCTCGCCGTGCCGTCAGCCGCTCTTTTTACCGGATGCCAGCGCCAAGGGTATGACGAATCTGTCAAACTGCAGTTTTCCGCTGATACGCTGTTGTTTGACACGGTGTTTACAACGGTGTCGTCGATTACACGGAGTTTTACTGTTCATAACCCGAGTTCTGATCCTGTGATGCTGGATGTTTATCTTGCCGGCGGCGAACAGTCATTCTACAGCATTAACGTGGACGGCTTGGCGGGAACAGAGTTCCACGATGTTGTAATCCCGGCCCGCGACAGCATTTTCGTGTTTGTGAAAGTGACGATCAACCCGTCAAACCAAAACAATCCGTTTCTGGTTACAGACTCTGTGATGTTTTGCAATAAGCTGCGCCGGCAGTCTGTCCCGTTAGTCGCTTTCGGGCAGGATGCACACTTTGTTGTTGCCGGGGCTTCCGGATATGCCTTGGTGGCAGGCGCACACGAACACGTGAGATGGACGAACGACAAGCCTTGGGTCATTTACGGGCTGGCCGCTGTGGATTCGCTCGGCACACTGACCATAGAGTCGGGAACGAGGATTTACGGACATCACGGCAGCAGACTGTGGATTTATGCCGGCGGAAACCTGCAAGTAAATGGCACACAAGACAATCCTGTAGTTTTTTCCGGAGACCGTCTGGAGTCTTACTATCAAACGGATTATGCCCAATGGGACGGCATCTTCATCAACGAAGGTAATAGCGACAATGTCATCGATTATGCCGTCATTAAGAATGCGGCCATAGGTCTGCAGTTGACGATACTGTATGAAGCCGCACATAATAAGGTTAAGGTGAACAATACGGTCATTCAGAACTGCTCAAACATTGGTGTCCTTGCCCGCGGCATTGACCTGGAAATGACGAACTGCAGGGTCAGCAACACCGGAAGCTACAGCATGCTGCTGCAGGTGGGTGACTTCACGCTCAACCATGTCACCATTGCCAATTATTATGCCCAGTCGGTACGCAGTGATCCTGCATTCCTTCTGACCAATTATTATAGCGACAACAACTACACATGGGTGGGCAACACTTCGCTGACATGCAATAATTCCATTGTCTACGGAAATCTGTCCAAGAATGACGACGAGAATGATGAGGTGAGAGTCTACACAGACAATTCTGCGACGTTGTCATACAATTTCAACAACTGTCTTGTCAAGAAAGCGGAAACAGACAGCCATTTCCGGCAGTGCATTTTCAATCAAGACCCGAAGTTCATTTCAGTTTATGGACAGGACTATAACATTGAGAGTTCCTCGCCTGCCATAGATGCCGGCATGACCGGTTTAGCCATCGACATTGACCTGCTGGGACGCCCCCGCAACGGCTTGCCAGACATCGGGGCTTACGAGTATTATCCGTCAGAATCCAAAAGACACTGAAACGCGACGGCGCAGGCTAACGGTTCAGTTCGTTGAAGGCGATGTAACTCATGAGCATGATGGAGGTGAGCAGTGCATCTTCGTCAATCCTGAACGTAGCAGAATGGGTGGTCTGCGTAATGCCTTTTGCCTGGTTGGACACCCCGAGCCGGTAAAAAACACCGGGGCATTTCAGGAGGTAATAGGCGAAGTCTTCGGCGGTGTAGCGGAGCGGCAGGTTCTGCACATATCCGCGTCCTAACAGCGCAATGGCATCTTTCCGCGCCCTTTCCGTAACCTCAGGATTGTTGTTGACCACAGGATAGCCCCTCCGGATGTCAAGGTCGAGAACGGTATTGTACTTGCTCGAGATATCCTTTGCGGCCATTTTGAGCAAGGCACACACCTCTTCGCGCCATACTTCGTTGAACGTGCGGAGCGTGCCGGCGATTTCGGCGGTGTCTGGGATGACGTTTGTGGACCCGTTGGCGATAAAACGCCCGAACGACAGAACGGTAGGCACATCATTAGGCTGTTCCTCTTTCACAAGGCGGTTGATTTCTTCAATGAAGGCAGCCCCTGCGAGAATCGGGTTTATGGTTTCGGCGGGCATACCGGCATGCCCGCCTTTTCCATGTATGGTAAGGTGAATTTCGTCCGTTGAGGCCATAAAGGCACCGCTGCGGAAGCCTACTGTGCCGGCACTCATGCCCGGTGTGACATGCTGTCCGATGATGACGTCAACTTTCGGGTTTTCTAAAACATTGGCATCTATCATGTATTTGGCGCCGCCGTCATACTCCTCTTCAGATGGCTGGAAAATGGCTTTCACGGTTCCCGAAAACTGCTCTTTCAAATCTTTTAAAATCATCAGAACCCCTAAAAGAGATGCAATATGCACATCGTGGCCGCAGGCATGCATAACATTGGGCACGGCAGATGCAAACGGCAACTCTGTTTTTTCTTGGATGGGCAAGGCATCCATGTCTGCCCGCAGCGCCACAACTTTGCCCTTGGCGTTCTTTCTCTCGTTCCCTCCGGCGCCGTGCAAAAGCGCTACAATTCCGAACCCGGCGACATTGTTTTGATATTCAAGGCCTAAGTCGTCAAGCGTCCGGCAGATGAACGCGGCCGTATGCTCTTCCTTCCCCGACAATTCAGGATGACGGTGCAACTCATGGTAAAGTGTTACCGTTTTCTCAAAGTATTGATTGGCAAGTTCTTTTATTTTTTCCATAGTTGTTTTTGAATGGCTGCAAAAATACAAAAACACATATAATAAAAAAGGACTGTAATTCGTTTCTTTAATCGTGTTTTTAGTTGTTGACATAGGAAATACACTGCAGAAAGCGGTGCTGTTCGATGCCATGGGCAACGAGGTATGCCGTATTTCAGGCGAATGTATCGGCACGGCGGAGATCGGGTCTCTTTTCCGGAAAGGTGACGTGCGCGCCGCCTTGATTTCTGCCGTCGGCAATGTTTCAGAGGAATTGGTCGGCTGGCTTTCACGTCGCACACGGCTGTTAAGGCTTTCGCCAGACATGAAACTTCCGGTCAGTCTCAAGTACGAGACCCACGCGACGCTTGGCTCTGACCGTATCGCCTGTGCGGCAGGCGCCGCAGCATTGTTCCCGGAAGATAATGTGCTGGCAGTTCAGGCCGGAACCTGTTTGGTGACCGATTTTGTCAGTGCCGAAAAAGAATACCGCGGCGGTTCAATATCTCCAGGTCTGCAGATGAGGTTCAAAGCATTGCACCGGTACACCGCAGGACTTCCGTTGGTAACACCGCAGGAGATAGGGTTTTATACGGGAACTTCCACCCGGCAGTCGATGCTTTCAGGGGTCATAAACGGAATGGCGGCCGAAATAGACGCTTTTGTTGACCGCTATCGTAGAGATTATGCCGGTCTGAAAGTAGTTCTTACCGGCGGCGATGCCCCGTTTCTCGAAAGGTATTTAAAAAATCGTATATTTGCCGCCCCTAATCTGGTCGCTTTCGGCCTGTACAATATTCTTAAATACAATGAAGCATAAATTATACAGATTGTTGGCAATCCCCGTTGTGCTGCTTTGCTGCATATTCCCCTCTCAGGCGCAGAACGAGATCAGCAATCCCTATTCACGCTTCGGCATAGGTCTGATAAACAGCCGCTCTAACGCAATCCTTGATGGTATGGGCGGAACTTCGTATGCGATGCAGAATCCATACTACATTAACAGCCGGAATCCTGCTTCCTACGCTGCATTCGATTCTCTTTCATTTACGGCCGATGTGGCCGCCTCTATATACGTGTCTGTTTTGTCGCAGGGCTCAAATGCCCAACGTAATTCATACGCCAAGCCTTGCTACATTACTGTAGGCTTGCCTTTGACACGTCATTGGCGCACCAGCGCCGGCATCCAGCCATATAGTTCTGTCGGATATGAAGTCGAGAACACCACAGAACACGAGGTTATAGGAAAAGTAAATTACAAATATTCTGCAGACGGGGGATTGAACCAAGTGTACTGGGGAAACGCCTTCAAAGTATGCAAAGGTCTCTCGTTGGGACTTAATGTCTCGTACCTGTTCGGCACTATCGACAATGTGCGCAATACCTCTTTCGACGGCAGCAACATGTATAATTCTTACATCAACGACAGCTACCGCATCAACGGCATCCACTTGACTGGCGGCGTGCAGTATTTCTTCAATATCAAAGAACGGCACAAACTCGGCATCGGTCTCGTCTATGGCAACACGGCTTATATATGGGCCAAGGAGAGCCTTCTGATTCATTACTATACAAGCACATACAGTTCCACGACATCTTACGATACGGTCTATTACAACGACAAAACCAAAGGCAATGTCCATGTTCCGCAGTCTGTTGGCGGCGGATTGAGCTATTCTTATATGGACAAGGTTATTCTGGCAGCCGATGTGACATGGCAGAATTGGAACAGATTCAAGTTTATGGGCAGGGGCGATTCCCTCCGCGATGCCATATCCGCATCTGTCGGAGCCCAATACACGCCAGACCCTCTCTCAAACAAGTTCTTGAAAAAGATGGCGTTTCGTCTTGGCTTCAGATACTCAACAGGAAATATTATCTTGCATAATAAACCTATTGACGAAATGGGGGTCTCTCTTGGCATTGGCCTTCCGCTGACAACGTTTAATACTCATTCTTCAGTTAATGTGGCTTTTGAATACGGGAAAATGGGAACTTTGGCAAACCAGCTCATCAAGCAGAATTATTTCAAGTTTACGCTGAATTTCACGCTTCAGGAAAAATGGTATCAGCGAATGAAATTGGATTAATGGAAAGCAATACAGATAGTTATAATTATTAAGTCATAAACAAATGAAAAAAAATTTATTGGTCGTAATTCTTCTGTTCTTCACAGGCAGCCTTTTTGCCCAGCATACCTGTCCGTTCAAGTACGGGGCAAACGAAGACGATTCTTTGAAGTGTCTGGAACAGATGACAAACTTCAACATGTTCTACAAATCAAAGAACTACAAAGATGCATACGAAGCATGGAGAAACATCGTTGCTAATTGTCCATGCGCTTGGGACGGCATTTACACCAATGCACAGAATATGTTCCAGCAACTCATCAAAGTTGAAAAGGATTCTGCCAGAAAAGCAAACCTTATTGACACGCTTATTTATTCTTACGATGCCCGCAACGAGTATTTCCCCGAGAAGTTCTCTAAAGGCTATTGTCTCGGTTTTAAGGCATATAATAGTTTGATTTACAAATCAAAAGATATGGAATTTGAACAAATCAAGGAATTGGTGAATTGGTTTGTTCAGTCTGTCGAAATGGAGAAAGAGAAAACACAGCCCGCTATTTGGGACAAGTATTTCCAACTCTCTGAACAGATTACAAAGGCAACCAAAGACACAGCATACGTAATCGACGCATATGGCCGTGCAACAGACTATCTTGACATTTCTATCAATAACGCAATGGTGCAGTATGAAAAACAGACTGCCGCTATTGACAGTTTGAAAGACCTTTATGAACAAGGCAAGATTGATACTACCTATTTGATAGAACTTTGCAAGAAACCGGCAGCCGACACGGTGCGTCAGATGAAATATATTGTAAACTATCGCCGTACGCTTGCCAAGATTGAGAAAGCTGTGACGCCATACGTCTCCTGCGAAGTGCTTGAAGAACTTTATGGCAAGAAACTGGCCGAGAGCCGCGATGACATTTCGGCTATCAACAAGATGGTTATCACGATGTCTAAGGGCGGCTGTGTCACGAGCCCGATTTTCAAGGAGGCACTTGAGATTCTGCATCAAGCCAACCCGAACAGAAACTCTGCATACTGGATGGGCAACCTCTCTCTGAAAGGATATGTAACCAATCATAATGCCGAAGAAATCGAAAAGGCTGTCAAGTATTTTGAGGAAGCTATCGCGTTGAGTGAAACGAATGAGCAGAAAGCGGATGCAAACTATATGCTCGCCCTCGCTTACCAGACTAAAGGTTCTTTCCCGGAAGCCAGAACGGCAGCTTACAATGCGCTTAAGTTCCAACCCAAAATGGGCAAGGCTTATATCCTTATCGGTGACCTTTACGCAAATTCCGGTTCCAGATGCTCAGGCGACGACATTCCGTTGTCATACGCATGGGCTGCAGCCGACAAGTATTCCAAAGCCGCAAGTGTAGATCCGTCTTGCGCTGAAAAGGCTTCTGCCCAGCGTTCTAAATTGAGATACCCAAGCAAAGAGGATTTGTTCAAACGTGGCTTGAGCGCCGGATCATCCTACCATGTGGGCTGCTGGATTCAGGAGAATACGACTGTCAGATAATTACAGCATACTTTTTTTATGCGATTACGCATAAAACCGGCCGATACTGCAAAAGACATCATTAAGGCATTCTGCCTTATGATGTCTTTTGCTTCATGCAGTTCGCAGACACCAAACCACGAACTGCTGCAGTACAATGGAAAGTTTCCAGACGAGTCGGCAGAAAATATGGTGCTGACAATCAGCGATTCCGGTGTAATCAGTTTTGTGGTGGAGGCTCCTTTGTTCAATAGCTATATCGGCGATTCGTCCTATACAGACTGCCCTGAAGGCATCAAAGTGATTTCTTTTACAGAGTACGGAAAAGAACAGGCAAAACTTACGGCCAAGTATGCCTGCAATATCAATAATTATATGTACAAAGCATCAGACAGCGTGGTGATATGCGACTTGCTGGCAGGCGATACACTGCTGACGGAAGAGATTATCTGGGATCAACGCAAAAGGAGAATTTATTCAAACAAACTGGTGACGCAACATAAGGCCGACGGGTCGGTAAACTATGGCGATGGCTTTGAGGCTGATGAGCGGTTCTCAAAATATACAATCTGGCATCCTCACGGCGAATTGAACAACGCCGATTTCTAACAGGCTTTGACAACCCCTATTTTTCGTAGTGCCGTCGTGGTGCGGTCGGATTCGCTGCGCCGTACTGAAAATCTTATGGTGCACTTCAGATTGCTGTCCTGCGACAATACCGTGATGAAAGGCTCTTTCATCCACTGCATAACGGCATTCATCTGAAGATAATCGAATGTGATTTCATAGGTTAAGGTTATGACCTTTTCAATGATGACGGCAGAGTCAAGTGCCTCACGGGCAGCGGCCTTGTAGGCATTTTGCAATCCGCTGACTCCCAATTTTATTCCGCCGAAATACCGCACTACGACAATTAAGGTGTCGGTCAAGTCTTTTGACAGCAGTTGCCCGTGTATGGGGCGGCCGGCAGTCCCGGATGGCTCGCCGTTGTCGTTCATACGGTAGGCATCTTTGTTGGGACCCAAAATGTATGCGTAGCAGCAATGCCGTGCATCGTTGTGCCTTTTCTGTATTTCTGCCAACCGTTCCTTTACCTGCTCTTCCGTTTGCACAGGGAAAGCGTAAGCCAGAAACTTGCTTCTCTTTTCACTGTAACTGCCCCTTGCCGGTTCTGCTATCGTCTTATAGGTGTCGTCGAACATACATGATTTTGTTGTCGTCTATGTTTTCAACATGGTATGGCGTAATGGACAATGACGGGGCAGGAATTCCTTTCCCCCAACTTTGGCTGCCGACAAGTATGCGCGCTTCGTCCCAATATCCGCTTTCAATGAAGTGGTCCAGCGTTTTGCGCCCGCCTTCTACGATTACGGACTGTATGCGCAGTTCGTACATCATAGTCAGTCCCTCTTCTATGTTCATCGGGAAAGAGGTCGCAGAAAAGTGCCGGACGCACACTTCCGCATCACGTTGCATGACAAATGGTTTTGGGTTCTTGCCCGGGTAGTATCGGGTGGTAAGTTGCGGACAGTCGTTTTTCATCGTGTTGTAGCCCACTAAAACGGCATCTTCCTCGCTGCGCCATTTGTGAACAATTACCCGTAGCGCAGGGTTGGTTATCCAATATGACTGAACGGGTTTGCCGGCGGGTCTTTCTATGTCCATAAATCCGTCGCGGGTCTGTGCCCATTTTAAGATGATATAAGGGCGGTGATGGCAATGATAGGTGAAAAAACGCCGGTTCAATTCGCGGCATTCAGCTTCGCATACACCTTGAACCACTTCTATGCCGGCCTCTTCCAGTTTTCGGATGCCATTGCCGTTCACTTTGTCATGGCTGTCAATGGTGCCTACTACCACTTTCGGGATTCTGTGGCGGATGATGGCATCTGCACACGGCGGCGTTTTCCCATAATGGGAACAAGGCTCCAAACTCACATATAAGGTGGAACGCTGAAGCAACGAAAGATCCGTTACGCTGTTTATGGCATTGATTTCTGCATGGTTCTGCCCATACTGCTGATGATAGCCCTCGCCTATGATGCGGCGGTCTGCAACCAAAACGGCACCAACCATCGGGTTGGGCTGAACTTTGCCCAACCCGATGGCTGCCAATTGCAGGCATCTCTGCATATAAATCTCATCCTCGCTCATAAAGGGATTGCATCATGCCTATTTCCGTTCCTTAAGGAAATAGGTGAGCGGTTGTACTTGCCGCTGAAAATGATAATATTGGCATTGCACAAGGTTGGCCGTGTTTCCGTTAAGCACGGCATAGAACTTGTCTCGGTTATACGGGTCATCGCTGTAGTCTCCCTCTCGCCCGACAATAGCGTCCAAATAGAAGGCATCGGGGGTGAGTTTGCGGTACATATCAAGTTTTGTCTCGTTCCCGTCCACGTCTGTCAATGTGATAGTCTTGAAAAGATTGTTGTTCAAGACGGAATCCTTTGCCGATTCAGACATGCTGGTGACAAAGGTCTCATAGTTCAAATCACGGTATTCAGACAACATGTCCAGCAATTTGGTGGTGTCATAGTCCATAATCTGGTTGTGCGCCGCATCGTAAAGACTGAAAAAGCGCGGACCTGATTTTTCAATGAAAAAAGACTCGTCAGGCTGCTCATAGTCTTGCACATTCAGCGTCTTTATCCGAGTGATTTTGGTGGAGAACAGGTCGCAGTTGTACCATTCGGTTTCCCTGAACGAGTAGTAAGGCGTCAAGAAGCCCCTGTTGCCCGGAATGTGTACGATACAAGGCTCGTCAAATCCGTCAAGGATGGCATAGTTGGCTACGTTGTCCATCGTGGCAGGCCCCATATAGTACGTTTTGACCAATCTCTCTTTGTTGAAAAACTTGATGCCGAAGATTTTGAATTTCGGCGCAATCTGGTAAATCTCAACTTTTACGGCGTTTACGGACATCATTTTGTTGATGTTCGATTGGGCCGTTTTGGCGACAGTCTGCTGCAGCGAGATGTTGCGGATGACCGACAGAAGGTCCCTGACTTTTGAAGACATTGCTCTTGCAGAATCCTGTACATACCAAGTGCCGTCGCGGCGGTTAAGCAATACGTGCTCCCCATTCATGTCGGCTATGAAGATTTTGGTCACGTCAGCCGTGTCTTTCACGGCAAAAATGTCGGAACGTGGGGCACTCGAAGAGTTACGTATTGTGCCTGTCTTGAACAGTATAAGTATGACGCACAAAACCAGCAAGATGCTGACAAGGATAATGTAAATGGTCTTCTTTTTCATCTTGAACATAAAAGATGGCAAACATACATTTTTTTTCGTATGGATGCCCAAGCCTCTTTGAACTAAAATATGAACACTGTTTCAAGTCCAGGATAACGGATGATGTCGGAGCAGAAAATGAGCGGCGGCAGCAGGGGAATGGTGTGACGGCAGTTTTGCGAAAGGTCTATGTTAATGGCATTCAAATAGATATGCCATACAAGTTCGGTGCAATAGAACGTACTGCTGTCATCAGCATCAAAGTTGTTGTCGAAAAGGGGGTGACGTTCGTAAACAGACAGCCCTTTGCGGTACAGTGCAAATGTATCGTTCTCCGTCAAAGAAGGCAGACGGAGAACGATACCATGTTCGGCGCGTTTTTCGCTGAAAAACAAGGAAAGAGGCTCTAACTTGACGCTGTCTTTTTCGCGCCGGCTTTCGCGCTCGTTAGGAACGGCATGCAGCACACCCCATCCCTTCCCTAAAGGTACAACCATTCCGACGTGCGAATAAATGCACCCGGTGTCTGCTTTTGTGACGGAACGGCTTATAATGCCCCTGCCCGTGCGGAATACAAGGTCGCCAGTCCGCAATGGCAACGTGTCAGGCAACACCGTTCCTGATACGTTGCCACTGCCATTCCGGCATCCATACAAAAACAGAGCCGAAATGACGGAAAAGTGAAGCAGAACTTGACGACAGAATGGATGACGTTGCCGTTTTTGCGGTTCCCGGCTCTTCGTCAGTCTTTTATTTTCCATTTGCCGCCCTGCTTGACCAGATTCATGGTTTTGGACGATTCTTTAGGCGTGTCGTTGAAAACGGAGGTGAAAAGGCACTTGACTTCGACCTCTGCGGTCTGGCCGTCATCGGCGATGCTTTCGGAAACGATTTCAAAATCAGAGATTTTCAGCCCAAATCCCTCCATTTTCTTAATCTGGCTTTCGATTTCTTCGTCACTCTCGATTGTGGTTAATGACAGGGCTTTTTTGTAGTCTCCTTTTTGAAGTGCATCGCAATAGTTCTGAACAGTCTTGGTCGGGTCATTTGAGCCGCAAGAAACTGCAAAGAGCGCCAGAACGGCGATTCCAAAGATGATGTAAAGTTTTTTCTTCATAACAGGTTGGTTTTTTTTATTGAACATTAAGGTTAAAACATTATTGTCATTTTGCATTAACTGTAGAAATCTACGAACACTGCGAAACCGGAATTTGAACTCATAACAATTTGACACGACAAAGGTAAACTTTTTTTTGGTTTCATCATAAATTTAAGTGGCATTTTCATAAAAAAAACACCAAGGAGTCTAAACAATAAGAATGGCGCAAAATCTGACTGTCAACGGTATGTTCTTGTGTTGATGCGTAGAAGGCTCACGGAGAACAAAACAGGTGTTCAGGTTAAAACAGGACAACTATTGTGTATGAAAAAAAGGGAAAAGCACGAGGCCAAATACAAAGCGGAAGTGGCTGCAATAACAGCCACAAAGAGTGTGAGTTTGTAGTACTATCCCAAATAAATGTCGAGAAAACCTTCAGGGGTATTGATGTAAATGGTATGGTTGTCGCGGTCAACCTTGCTGATGAATTGCCGGTTTGCCGGAATGAGCACTTCCTTGCCGGCGGCATCTACAGACATAAGTGGGTTGTTGCTTATCTCCAAAAATGAGGTGCAGATGCCTATGTCGCCATATAGAATGTCAATCACCTTGAAGCCGATGACTTCGTGAAAGTAAAAACGGTCTTCGGGCAGTTTGGGGAGTTCGCTGAGGGGCAAGTAGAGTTCCACGCCTACATAGTTGACCACCTCCTCCGGGGGAATGTCCTTGAAATAGAGAATAAACTGGCCGTTTCCGCGATAGGTCAGTTCTGAAATGGGGTAGGGTATCTTTTCCCCTTCAATGTCAAGGAACACGTCTGAAAGGGAGAGATAGTTTTCCGGATGGTCGGAATCAAAAAAGGCACATAGACCGCCTTTCAGTCCGAAAGGTTTGGTCAATGTGCCTAAATAGAAAAAGCCGTCGTCCATTATGCTTCAGTAGGAGCGGATTCTTCGGCCGCAGGAGTCTCTTCGGCCTCGGCTGCGGTTTCTGCAGCAGCGGAGGCGGCAGCCTCTTCAGCAGCCTTTGCAGCGGCTGCGGCGATCTCGGCGTTGCGGGCGGCAATCTTGGCAGACATGGCCTCTTTGACTTTCACTTCAGCCTCGAGGCGCGCTTTCATGACTTTGCGTGCCTTGTCAGCCTCTTCGCGCACAACGTTGTTCAGCTTGCTGTCCTTTTCCTGCTTCCAGGCCTCGAATTTCTGCTTTGCCTGTTCTTCGGAGAAAGCTCCCTTTGCGACGCCGCCTTTAAGATGTTTCATCATATAGACGCCTTCGCGTTTGAGAATCGAACGGGCTGTGTCTGAAGGTGTAGCACCTACTTCCACCCAATACAATGCTCTCTCGAAATTGATGTTGAGGGTTGCGGGATTGGTCAGTGGATTGTAAGTTCCAAGATCTTCGATAAAACGTCCGTCACGTGGTGCACGACCATCCGCAATTACAAGATGGTAAAAAGGCTGGTTCTTCTTACCGCGTCTCTGTAATCTGATTCTTGTTGCCATAAACTTATAATTTGATTGATTATTTAAAGGCGGCAAAAATACAAAAAAAATCAATTGGCAATTTTGTTATTTTTGCACCCCTCAACCTTATATGAATAGCGTGTTCAGGATGAAAAAAATCAGGATTGTGCTGCTTAAGACAGTTTTTGCTGCTGTCGTGCTGCTCTACCCATTGTCTGCAATGTCGCAGTTCTATAACGGCTCAAATGTCAGTTTCGGTAAAAACCGCGTTCAACACCAGAATTTCAATTGGCAGTTTATGCGCGCCGAACAGTATGATGTCTATTTCTATCCTACCGGCAAGGCTCTTGCCCAATATGTCTATTGCAAAATACCTCAATACATTGCTGAAATTGAAGGTATGCTCCGCTATTCTTCAAGAAACAAAATCCAAATCATTGTCTATAATACACAGGCGGACTTCAGAGAGTCTAACTTTGCCTACGACAACGATGATTTCTACAACCAAGGCGGCATTACTAATATCTATGGCAGCAAAATGTATGTCTATTTCGATGGAAACAGGACACATTTTGACCGTATGATAAGGAGCGGCATTATGAACATTTATGTCCATTGGCTGATTCAAGGTGCCTCTGTCGGTGCGAACATGTCTTACGACTACCTGATGAATGTGCCAAACTGGTTTTTCAACGGCCTGTCCTCTTTCTATGGTGAAGCGTGGAACAGTGAAGTGGATGCGCACGTGAAGGATGGCATTTTTACGAAACGTTACAAGGATTTTGGAGAATTGTCGTCCCGCGATGCCACATACGCAGGTCACTCGTTCTGGAAATACCTGACGGATACCTATGGGAACGACATCATCGCCCGTTCCCTTTATGCAATCAAGACGACAAAGAATGTCGCAAGAGGCTTTTCTTATGCAACAGGAGTCCCTTATAAGACATTGATGGAAAACTGGTTGAAGTATTTCAGCGTGATGTATTACCCGGATCTGGGAAGGGAGATGCCCTCGGGAAAGGGAATGGTGAGAAAGCCAAAGCAAAAACGTCTTTATGACCATATTGTCTTTTCTGCCGACAGCGGGATGTATGCGTTTGTGACGAATGAGTCCGGACAAGTTCGGGTTTGGCTGC
Organism: Oscillospiraceae bacterium; assembly: GCA_963603365.1. Lineage (GTDB taxonomy): Bacteria > Bacteroidota > Bacteroidia > Bacteroidales > WCHB1-69 > F23-D06. The sequence goes on along the minus strand of CAVCMI010000015.1, from coordinate 95,237 downwards.
AGAGAACAGACCGCAGCCGCCCCGAGTGTATCCTCCGCAAATACAGCAAAACGGAAGACAACCCCGACTTGTCATATCCTTTGTTGGATTGGCATCCGCAGGATTCCATCCTTGGGATGACGTACGAGTCGCAAGGTCATTGCTATTACCGCGCTTACGATCTCCGTACCCGCAAATGGCAGAAGCGTTTTCTGGTAGATGTGGAGAAGATTACGTCGTGGTGTTATGCAGAAGATGGCAAGACGATGCTTTTCTCCGGTTTCAAGAACGGACAGTCTGACATATTTATATATAGCTTTCTCTCCCGCTCTTTCCAAAATCTCACCAATGATTTTTATGATGACTACGCTCCAATATTCTTAAAGGGGAACGACCAGATTGTCTTTTCTTCCAACCGCCCCCGCGATTCAGTTGGACTGGCTGATGCGTTTTCTGAAGCTGAACCACTGCCGGCTTACGATTTGTTTCTGTTTCAATATGGCAGAAAAGACCCCGCATTGTTCCGTGTGACGGGATCTTTCTCGGCAAACGAATACGATGCCCGAAGAATTGATGACCGGCGTATTCTTTTCTTGGGCGACAACAACGGTATCGTTAATCAGTATGTCGCAGAGTTTGACAGTGCAGTCAGTCGCATCGATACGGCCATTCACTATGCTTTTTATGCTGATATTCACCCGGTCACAGATGCCGGCCTAAACACTTTGTGCCACGCATATGATGAGGCGAACCAGACGACAGCCCGCATTATGCTTAAAAACGGGGTTCGAGGCATCTATACACAGCCGCTTGATCTGTCTGTGAAAACAATTGCAGACCCGTCGCCATTCTATCGCACTATTTTGGCCGGCCGTAAAATGCCGCCTGCTGACACGTCGCAGACCGATTCCGCAGCAGCAAACCCGAAATGCGAACCGCCCGTTGCCAGCGGTTACCGGGTGCAGTATTCCATCAATAAGGTGATTACGCAGGCGGATTTTAGTTTTCTTAACACCTCTTACCAACAATTTGAGGGCGGAACGTCTCCGATTTATCTGAATACGGGCTTTAATGCGCTCTTTATGTTAGGGATAAATGATCTTTTTGAGGATTACAGGATTACGGGCGGATTCAGAGTGGGGGTGAATAACAATTATGAGTTTATGTTGAGTTATGAAAATCTCTCGCGACGGCTCGACAGGCAGATAGTGGCTTATCGGCAGGCTCTCACTTCAAATGTCAGCAACTATCTGTATAAGCAACAGTCAAACAGTTTGTTCTATATTCTAAAACTCCCGTTCGACAAGGTTAACAGTTTGCGCTTTTCACTTAAAGGACGTTACGAGACGAATGTTGTGTCGGCATTGAGCGACAATACGCTGAAAATGCCAGACACGCATCATTTATGGGCCGGAATCAAATTGGAGTATATTTTCGATTCTTCAAAAGAGTTGTGTGTTAACTTGTGGCGGGGAACGAAACTGAAACTCTTTGCAGAGTACGAACAACGGGTTGAGAAAGATACCCGCAGCCTATTTGTTGTTGGGGTTGATGCTCGGCACTCGTTCAAGATTTACAGGAATATGACTTTTGCCGTTCGTCTTGCAGGTTCAACTAATTTAGGTTCTGCGAGGTTGGTGTATTATATGGGGGGCGTTGACAATTGGATAAATGCCAAATTTGACAGCGATATTACTGTTGACGAGTCAAAAGGTTATGCTTACCAGACTTTGGCAACCAATATGCGAGGGTTCAAGCAGAATATCCGGAACGGTACCTCCTTTGCCTTGCTGAGCGGCGAGCTGCGCGTTCCTTTTGTGCAGCTCATCGCAGGGCATCAAGTCTCTTCCGATTTTCTCAACTCACTGCAACTTAACCTGTTCGGAGATGTCGGAACCGCTTGGACAGGGCCGACCCCCTATTCGGAAGAAAATAGTCTCTATACCCGCACAATTGACCGCGGACCCGTTTCAGTTGTGGTCAAAAGACAAGTTGACCCTATTGTCGGCGGATTTGGGGCTGGACTCCGCTTTTCGCTGTTCGGCTATTTCCTGCGCCTCGATTATGCCTGGGGCGTGGAGGATTTGAAGATTTCAGACCCTAAAGGGATGTTCCTGTTCTCAATCGGCACAGATTTCTGAAAAAGGTTTCGTGGCTCTGTCAAAAATGCCGTTCATATAAGCGATGGCCATGCCATAGTTGGATACCGGTATCCCACGGTCGACGGCTGGCTTGAGTCTGACTTTCAGTTGACGTTGTGTGAGCATGCAGCCGCCACATTGGATCACCATGGCATATTTTGAGATGTCGGGCAGGCTGTTCAGCCCTGACACAAAGTCGAAATCCAGTTTTTTACCCGTATATTGCCTGATCCATCGTGGAAGTTTGTGTCGGCCGATGTCCTCGCAGGATGTCTGGTGCGTGCACGATTCAAGCATCAAAATGCGGTCACCGTCTTTCAGTTTGTCGAGATGGGGCGTGCCGGCGAGATAATGTTGAAAGTCGCCTTTGTAGTGGGCGAGTACAATGCTGAACCCGGTGAGCGGGACGGACTCCGGAATATCTTTGGATACGCGTCCGAACATCTGGCTGTCCGTGACGGCTAACTTTGGAGCAGGATTGGCGGAAAGGTATTGCTGCACTTTGTCCTCTTTCAGCACTACGGCTATGGCGTTGTGGTCCAGAATGTCACGGATGAGCTGCACTTGTGGCAGGATCAGTCGCCCCTCCGGCGCTTCAGTGTCAATAGGGGTGACGAGCAGTACGGTGTCGCCCTCCCCGACAAGTCCGCCTAACAGCGAGTGCGAAACGTATGCCGTGGCGGGCATCTGCTTTACCAGTTCGTCCATCATTTCACGGATTCCAGTGTGAGCTTGCGCACTGACATTCCATATCCTGTGCCCGTCAATTTCCTTGATGTCAGGAACTTTTATGTCTGACTTGTTGTTTACCAACAGATAGGGGATCTCGTATTCGTGCAGTTTTGACACTAACGACTCTTCAGGGGCATCGTATTCGCCTTGGGAGATTACCACAAGGGCAAAGTCGATGATTTTGAGGATTTCCATCGTTTTTTGCATGCGTTTTTGTCCGATGATTCCCTCGTCGTCGATGCCTGCCGTGTCGATGAGCACAACTGGCCCAATGCCGAATATTTCTATGGATTTCTTAACAGGGTCGGTTGTGGTGCCGGCAAGACTGTCCACAATGGCGATATCCTGTCCGGTGATGGCATTGATCAGCGAACTTTTTCCGTTGTTCCGTCGTCCGAAGATGCCAATGTGTGGTTTGTTCTCGTTTCCTTTCATGACGTTAGAAGATGAGATGGGTTAGGACACGGTTTCACCGTAAAGGTCATACTCGCCAGCGTCGCAGATGCGTACTTTGTAAAACTCTCCGATGCGGAGCGGTTGTCTTTTTGCAATCAGCACCCCATTGTCCACATCGGGAGAGTCAAATTCCGTGCGCCCGACATAGTGGCTTTCGGTCTCTCTGTCGATGACGATCTCGAATGTTTGGCCGACTTTCTGCCGGTTCAGTTCCAGAGAAATCTGTTCCTGTAGTGTCATCAGTTCGTCAAGGCGTTTGCGTTTCTCGCCCCTCTTTATGGGGTCGCCCAGCGGATAAGCCGGCGTGCCCTCTTCCTGCGAATAAGGGAAAACGCCTAAACGGTCGAAACGCACCGCTTTTACAAAGTCAACCAGTTCTTTGTGCTGTGCCCGTGTCTCGGTGGGATAACCGGAAATGAGGGTGGTGCGCAAAGCAATGCCGGGAATGGTTTCGCGAATGCGTGCAATCAAGTCGTAGATGTACTGTGAACTTCCGCCGCGCCGCATGCTCTTCAGTATTTCGTTGCTGATATGCTGTATCGGGATGTCCAGATAGCGGCAGAATTGTGGATAATCCTTCATGATATCCAGAATTTCCATTGGGAAATTGAGCGGGTAGGCATAGTGCAGGCGGATCCAGCGGATGCCTTCCACCTGTGCCAGTGCTTCCATTAATCGAGCCAGTTCACGCTTGCCGGATAAGTCCATGCCGTAATAGGTCAGGTCTTGGGCAATGAGCATCAACTCTTTGACCCCTTGTTGCGCCAGCTTCTTCGTCTCTTCGGTCAGCAGCGAAATGGGCTTCGACACTTGACGGCCCCGGATGAGCGGGATGGCACAGTATGAGCATTGGTGGTCGCAACCCTCGGAAACTTTCAGGAAGGCATAGTGACGGGGCGTTGACAACAGCCTTTCTGAAGAACAAAGCAGCTGGAAAGAGGGCTCTTGCACCATCTGGCTCAGCTCTGAAAAAGTGTAGAAGCCGTCCACTTCCGGCAACGCTTCTTTGAGTTCGTCTTTGCAACGCTGAACCAAACATCCTATGACATAAAGCTTGCCCGAACGCCTTTTTTTCTTCTTCGCGATATGCTCAAGAATCGTGTTGACGGACTCTTCGCGGGCATCGTTGATGAAACTGCATGTGTTTACAATGACGATGTCTGCCTTGACCTCGCTTTCAAACAGGACTGTATGCCCCTTCTGTTGCAATTGTGCCCCTATCACCTCGGAGTCAACAATGTTCTTGGAGCAACCGAGCGTAATGATGTTGATGGTCATGTCCTGACTTTAGTTTGTCTTGTATTTGTAAAAGATGTCGGCAAGGTCTGCGTTGGCTTTGATTATCTTTTGCTTTAGCCCGGCCTTGTGCTGCAGCACTTTCTCGCGTATGGCAGGGTCGCCGGAAGCAAGAATCTGCATGGCTAAGATGGCGGCATTTTGTGCACCGTTGATGGCTACGGAAGCCACGGGGATGCCAGGAGGCATCTGGATAATGGCAAGTGCAGCATCTATGCCGTCCAAAGAAGAGTTGATAGGCACCCCGATTACCGGCAACGGTGTGGAGGCCGCAATGACACCGGGCAGATGGGCTGCCATTCCGGCACCGGCAATGATGACCTCGATGCCGCGCAGATGTGCATTCTTGGCATAGTCGGCAACCTCATCAGGCGTGCGGTGCGCAGACAAAGCCAATACTTCAAACGGGATTTCATTGTTGTCCAAGAACTTGCAGGCAGCTTCCATAACTGGAAGGTCGGACGTGCTGCCCATAATGATGCTGACGCGTGCTTTCATATTATTATTAGTTTTTGAAAACTGCAAAAGTATATAAAAACTTGTTGCCGCAACAGGATAACCGCGTATGCTGCCATATTATGCTACGTTTTCATACCTTTATTCATTGAGATTTCAAAATTATGCAGTCATTGGCGCAGATCTTTTAATAGAATGGTATCTCGCACTTTTTTGAGCGGCAAGAACGCTCTCTTACACCTCTTTTGTAAAGATTGAAAGGTTATAATGACGCTCCTGACAAATGTTTTGATTGTAGAACAGCCAAGTTCACAGGTAGTTAGAATAGGGACTATCTTGTTTTATCTTGTGAGAAAATTTTACATAGACTTGGAAATAGGAAAAATGTTTATTTTTGCGGTCTCAAAACAATCATTATGTATAAAAATCTATCAATTATGGACGAAAAAGAAAGCAATGTAAGTTTTTTCAGATTCGAGGATCTACGAATCTATGCTAAAGCAATAGACTACACTACGTGGTTGTATGACAAGCTTATTCCTTTTGCAGAGGAAGAGCGGCTGAAAAGTTTTCTCAAAGAAGAACTTCTGAAATCAGCTCAGAAAATCGCGCTGAATGCAGCAGAAGGTTCGTCTCGGAATAAAACTCAGTTCCTTTATTATTTGAAAATGGCTAAGAGTTCTGTGCGTGAATGTGTGGTCTATACAGAGCTGATTACACGTCAAGGCCTTTTTAGCGAGCAAGACAAAGAGTATAGCCGAAATCAGTTGAAAGAGTTGACCAAAATGATTGGATCGCTTATATATTCTCTTTCACGCCTGCAAAGCAATGCGGGTGATGAAGTCAGAGATGAACCGGAGGAGGCGCTTCCGGATGTCAGATACTAAAGCTGTATAGGCATTGATCAGACTATAATCCGGACATGAAGAATGTCCGGATTGTTTTTTTTATAACTTTGCCGCTCCAAAATTTGAAATTATGAAGAGATTGTTTTCTGTGATAGGGTTCTTAATGCTGGCACATGTTCTTGCAGCAACCCCCATCTCGCACAATGCTTTGTTGAATGAGGCAAAACAGTTGTTCTTGCAGAAAGCCTTGCTGTCCGGTGTCCGCGCAGAGTCACCTGATGTTAAGGAGTGTAGTTTCGTAGTGCGTGACGTCGACACTCTGCTGGCAGTTGTCAATTTCAGCAAAGGTTTCATTGTGCTGGATGTGACAGATGCTGAGGATCCCGTGAGAGCCTACTCCTTTACAAACAGCCTTGACCTTGAGAATCTGCCGCCTGCGGCAAGGATGTGGCTAGATATTTATGCCGAAACTGCCGTAAGCCCTAAAAAACAGACCGGGACAACTTCGCAGCCTGGTGTCGGAACTGACAGCAAGGAGGTCGGTAATTATGCCGCCAACGTTCGTCCTTTGGTGACGGCAGTATGGAATCAGGACAAGTATTACAACAGCTATTCCCCCATTGACATAGAAGCAGAAGCCGCATACGATTACCGCACCCCTAATGGATGCGTTGCCGTAGCGATGGCTATGATTATGTACTATTACCGCTATCCGCGGCAAGGCACAGGCAGCCATACCAACTATTCATCCTACGGCAACTACCATGTTAATTTCTCGCAACAATATTATTATTACGAGTCCATGTGCGACGAATTGGACTATTACAACGATGAGGTGGCAAAGCTGATTTTCCATTGCGCGACTTCTGTTGATATGATGTACGGCCCCACCGGTTCCGGCAGCTATAGTTTTAAGGTCCCTGACGCCATGATTGACCATTTCGGTTATTCTAACACATGCCAATATGTGAGCCGAAACAGTTATAGTGACTTGCAATGGAAAAATCTGCTCAAAGAGGAACTCAATGCAGGACGGCCGATGTATTACTCAGGCAGCAATGACGAGGGAGGCCATGCTTTTGTCTGTGACGGCTATAACAACGACGATTTCTTTCATTTCAACTTCGGATGGGGCGGCAGCTCAAACGGTTACTATATGCTCCAGAATAACGATACCGTACATAATGCCATTGGCGGCTTTTCATCCGGACAGGCGGCAGTGATCGGGATTTACCCCGCCGACACCTCTTATCCGTATCACTGCTCAGGACAGGTGATCAAAAGTTCGAAAGGTTCCCTTGAGGATGGCAGCAACAGCTCTTCCTACCCCAACAATGCCAATTGTCTTTATGTTATCACGGCAGACAGTATGATATCAGTTACGGTGAACCTGCAATATCTGCACACACAAGCACAACATGACTCCCTCTCGTTCTGGGACCGTCATCCTGACAATGGTAATCTGCTGCTTTCTCTTTCTGGCGATATTGAGAACACATCCTATCTTTTCGACACAGACAGCCTGTATGTTACATTCAAAACCGATGATGCCGAGACTGGAGAAGGCTGGCGTTTCGAGTATTCCGTGGAACAGGAATCGCTTCCATGTGGCGGTGTCGTCATCAGGGATTATTCCGGCACAATATCAAAATGGGGGATCCCGTCAGGATACCGTCCTAATTCCCATTGCTTCTGGCTGCTTAAACTGCCTGAAGCCACTCAAATTGCAGTGTCGTTTTCTGAAATGGACATCAGTCCCGAAGACCGGCTCTATTTCTATGACCGGTACTTTACCCCGTCACGGCTGCTTGCTTCTTATACCGGTTCAACCCTCCCTCTTGACGCGGTGTTCAATACCCAAAACCTATCCGTGCTTTTTGTTTCCGACAATTACAAAGAAACTAAAGGCTTCGAGTTTTCCTGGCAGGCAGACGGTGATCCCGCCGGAATATCCTCGGAAAACAGTCAAGAATGTCGCGCATACCCTAATCCCGCCTCGGATTGTTTTCGCCTGCAATTGCCCGAAAGCTTTCAAACCGGTGAGGTGAAAGTCTATGATTTGCTTGGTAAAATGGTCTATCATGCCAATCTTAGAGACGGGAACAATGAGACAATTCATGTCCAAAATTGGCCGAATGGTCTATATCTGGTCAATGTTATTGTTGATAATCAGGTGTATATGCAAAAGGTCAATGTCCAACATTGAGCGATAAACAAAATGCATCGAGTGTGATTTTTTTTTGAGAAAATAAGAGAGAAGGGGTGGGGTGGTATTGAAAAAAGTGTACTTTTGCACGCCTTAAACGAATTGCCCTGTGGTGTAATGGTAGCACAGCAGATTCTGGTTCTGTTTGTATGGGTTCGAGTCCTATCGGGGCAACTGACAAAAGCACACGAAACGAGTGTGCTTTTTTTATGTTCAATCAAAATCAGGAAGAATGTTTGTCATTGGCATTGCAGGAGGATCGGGCTCCGGAAAAACATCAATTGTCCGCAAGATTATACAAAAGATCCCGGAAGGGCGCGTATGCGTTATTCCGCAAGATGCTTATTACAAAGATAACGGCAACTTGACGCAAAAAGAGAAAGAAAACATCAATTTCGACCACCCCTCCTCTATTGAATGGCCGCTACTGATTGAACATATTAAAGCCCTCAAAGCAGGTGAAAATGTTGACAGGCCTACCTATTCATACATTACTTGCGGCCGTGGCAAGGAAACGGTCAAAGTGATGCCCTGCGATATCCTGATAGTGGAAGGCATTCTCGTCTTTACAGAAACGGAACTGTGCAACTTGTTTGACCTTAAGGTGTTTGTGGACACGGATGCCGACGAGCGGTTTATCCGCATTGCCCGGCGCGACGTGTTGGAACGCGGCCGTGAACTCGAGAAGTCTATCAGGCACTACCAGGAGTTTGTGAAGCCGATGCACCAACTCTTCATCGAGCCGTCAAAGCGGTTCGCTGACATTATTATCCCTGTCGGTGGCAATAATGAGGTTGGCATTGACATCATAGTCTCCAAGATCAAACATAAACTGGGCTTGATGTAACCGTTCCCCCGGCAAAAACGCAATCCTTGTACAGGCGTCAATCTGTAGCGTCGGCTTTATTATGTTTTCTGCTGCTGCTTTTTAGCGGCGGGAAACAGAACGTTGTTCAAGATAAGACGGTATCCGGCTGAATTGGGAAACAGGTTGAGGTCTGTCGGAGGGTCGTTTACCAAATGCTGGTAGTCTTCAGGGTCGTGCCCCGAGTAGAAAGTCCAGGTCCCTTTCCCGTATTCCCCGTGGATGTATCTGGCCTCGTTGAACTGGGCGGCTTCACCCATGATGGTTACAGTAGGTTTGATGCGTTCTTTACGGAAAGCCGTGGTCTGTCCCATAAACCCCGGAATGACTTTCAAATGGTTCTGGCAAAGCATTGTAGGGACAGGGTCCCATTTTGCCGAGAAGTCGAAAAGCGTGAAGAAGTCGTTGCTTTTGTTTGTCAGGTGTACGGAAGCTTTTACATCGATATCGGAGATTTCATAAACATAAGGGTTGGTTTCAATGATGAAATCGGTGAAAGCGAAGCAATTGTCGTAATTGAGTTTCTGTTGAGCCTGTTGGTCCATCGGATCGCCGTCAAACATCACATCGCAGATGTCAATGCCATCAGCAGACAAGGCAACGTCATAACTGTCAGGCCCTGAGCACATGGCAAAAAGATAGCCGCCGCCGGCGACGAAATTGCGAATGTTCTTGGCAACGGCAAGTTTCATTTGCGATACTTTGGAGAATCCTAACCGCAAGGCTCTCTCCTCGTTCTCTCTGACATCGTCTTGATACCATTTGGCATTGCGGTAACTCGCCCAAAACTTCCCATATTGCCCCGTGAAGTCCTCATGATGCAGATGAAGCCAGTCATATTTTGGAAGCTCACCCTTGACAACCTCTTCGTCATAGATTACGGTGTATGGTATTTCGGCGTAGGTGAGAACCAATGTGACAGCATCGTCCCAAGGAAGTTTGTTTTTTGGAGAATATACGGCTATCTTGGGCTCCTTTGTCAGTCTTATTTCGTTCATATTGTTCTCTACTGCCGCAATCTCGCTCTGGATCTGCTGCGCTTGTATGTCTGCAATTACCTGATACGAAACCCCTCTGACCCGACATTCGTTTTCTATCGAAGAGGAATAGGCACACATGAAACTGCCGCCCCGATAATTCAACAACCAACTCATTTCTGTCTGGTTCGCCACAGCATAGTAGGCTATGCCGTATGCTTTCAAGTGATTGCTCTGCTCTAAGTCCATTGGTATCAGAATGTAAGAACAGAAAACAGGAATCAGTTGGAAGATCAGTGCTATGGTGCAAAAGATTCTTTTCATTGTTGTTGTCACATTTTTATAAGTTGACGAAGTATAGGTTGTGTGCTGAATCTAACAGGAGCAAACGATTGCCCGACAAACGGAAATCTTCAGCCTTTATTGTTTGGGGTTCGTATATTGTCCTAACCTCCATCCGTTGACGGTTATAATGATAAATGGTGTTTTCTTTCAAATAATAAAGGTCGTTCCCGCTTGTTTGAACATTGCAGATGCCTGACATTGGCATTTTGCGGAGAAAGGTGCCGAAAGCGTCAAACCAGTATACTCCTTCCGTTGTGTCAACCAGCAGGATGTTGTGTTCGGGAATGATGGCAATGCTGCTGGCATTAACGTCTTCAGGGAGGTTTATGTGTGTTCGGTTCACGATGTTAAGGTCAAGGTCAGCAAGCAGCAGTTCCTGATTCGCTCGGTCAAAAAGCGCCATACGGTTTGTTCCTGTCATGGCAGTGGCTGTTATGGCGGGCAAATTGTTACCGGTCAGGTCAATGTCCCCAGAAATGGAAGCCAGGTTGTTGTCCAGAATCTGGATGATGCCAGCCGATTGGTAGAACACTTGGATTCGTGAGGGTATCGAAGCGTCAACCGAAGCAATTTCGCCTAATGATGGTGCGCTGTGTTGCAAGGTCTTTTTTCCTGACGTGTTGTATATCATCAACTCACTGCCATTCCAGCAATAGATGTGCCCGTGAATGTCAACAGTGAAACCATCTATGGTTTGGTCTGCAAAAACAAGTCGCTCTTGAGCGTCAACCGGACCAAGAGCGACAATGTATAAGGTGAGTAGAAGAAAAAGTCTCTTCATCAGAAATTAGAACTTGCAGCCTACGGTGGCCACAATGCGGTGCGTAGTGCTGCTGGTCAATACGGCATTCTCGCTGCTGCTGCAAGCCGGCGTACTGTAAAGCCAGAAACTGTCCTTTCCATGTTTGAGCACGTAGGCAAAGTCAAAGAAGAAAGACTTTCCGTGAATGCCGAAACCAAGAGAACCATAGTGTGCCGAAGCGTTGTATCTTGTATCGACCAACTTATAAGGGGATGTCTTGTAGTTGTATCCGGCACGAATGGCGAACTTGGAGGTGAGGTTGATTTCAGCCCCGATTTTCACCGTATGAACGGCACCATATTTTTCAGAAATTGTTTCATTTTCGCCAGTGAAGATGTAGTCGTCAGAATAGAGATTGGCCATCGAATAGTCGGTAAAATCGTATTCTGCGGAAACGAAAGCTCTTTTCTGGATGAGAAAAGCTGTGCTGATGTTACATCTCAATGGTGTTGACAAGGAGAAATCAAAGGCGTTGTCATAGTCGTACACGCCGGAATTCTTGCCGTTGGTGTAAGAGGAAATCATCTCCCTGTGGTAAGAGTCTTTGATCCTCCAAAAGTAGGTCGGGCTCTGGAATGCCGCCCCGATTCGCACAAAGTTGACTGGTTGGTAAATGACGCCAAGCTTCAGGTTTACGCCGCCGCCGCTGTTTTTCTGCTTTGAAATCGTTGTGAACGATTTGATGCCCTTTGCCACAACTTCCTCTTCAGTTGCGGTTTCTGAATAGTTGATTGTTTCGGTGTAGTCCAGCATCGGAATGCCAAGTGCCCCGCCGATGTATAATTTGTCGCTGAAATTGCCCCCGAAAGAGAGTGAGATTTCATCAATAGCCCCGGAGGTCCTGATTGAGGCTTCCTGTTGAAGTTTGGCGTTGTCGAAAGTGCTGTAATACTGGTTTTCCGTTCCCGGCAAAGTGTCAATCATCCAAGTGTTGAAAGCCAACAAGTTGTCGCCGGTCAGGAAGTTGTATGCCGTGCCGTTGGCTTGACTCAGAATGGATTGTACCATAGAAATGTTTGCAGTTCCGGAGACTCTGAATGAGTTGTTGTAGTCCATAATGCGGTTGTAGCCGAATCCGAAGTGCCAGAAATTCCAGTTTGAGTTTTCAATGCGCTTGCTGCAAACGATTCCGATTTGCGGGACGGTATATTTTAGACTTTGCGCAGGACTGCTGGTGTTGTAGTAACTGGATGAATTCTTTGAGAATGAGATGGTCAGCGGTGTGAACGACACTTCATTGCGTTTGTAAAGGCTAATGGCTGCGGGATTGCTGTTCAAGGCGGAGAACTCGCCGCCCGTGGCGCTGAAAGCGCCTCCGGCCCCCATATAACGGGCTGTCCCTTGATATTCCGTCTGCGAGAAGCGGAATGCTTCATAGTCGCCTTGCGCCCAGACAGTTCCGGCTATGCAGATTGCTGTTATAATGCAGAATAGTTTCTTCATTTCTTGCTTGGTTTTTCAGGTTAGTGTTGTACTTATCTCCTTGAACTGCGCGATGAGCCGCTGCCGCTGTAAGAAGAGCGCGATGAGCCGCTGCTAAACGATGATCGTGATGTGCTGCTGCCGCTGTAAGAACTTCTTGATGAGGAAGAACTGTTACTTCTGTTATTGTTATATGAAGGAGAGGACGACCTTGGTGTGGTGCTGCTCTGTCTGCTGTTGTAAGACGAAGATGACGAGGGTTTTGATGTCGATGTGGAACCGCTGCTGTAGCCGGACGGTCTTGACGGCGATGCGTTTTGTCTGGTCTGTGTGGAAGACGGGCTGGCTGGGGTGCTGCTCTGTCTGTTGTTGTAAGACGAAGATGATGAGGGTTTTGATGTCGATGTGGAACCGCTGCTGTAGCCGGACTGTCTTGTTGACGGTGAGACGCTTTGTCTGGTCTGTGTGGAAGACGGGCTGGCCGGGGTGCTGCTCTGTCTGCTGTTGTAAGACGAAGATGACGAGGGTTTTGATGTCGATGTGGAACCGCTGCTGTAGCCGGACGGTCTTGACGGCGATGCGTTTTGTCTGGTCTGTGTGGAAGACGGGCTGGCTGGGGTGCTGCTCTGTCTGTTGTTGTAAGACGAAGATGATGAGGGTTTTGATGTCGATGTGGAACCGCTGCTGTAGCCGGACTGTCTTGTTGACGGTGAGACGCTTTGTCTGGCCTGCGTGGAAGACGATCTGGCAGGGGTATTTGTTTCCTTCTGTGTGTAAGAGGAGGCCGGACGAGTTCCCGTAGTGGTTTGTCCGGTTGTTGTACCATTTAGACCAGAAGCAGAAGAGGGGTTTTGCCTTGTTGGAGCGTCTGCCTTTGCGGCTGATGTGGCTGTCTGACTCTGACGAGAAGCGGAAGTTGTTGGACTCGAGGTTGGTGCAGGAGACACTCTGCTGCTCATCGTTTCATATCTTTGGTTGAATGACGATGCGCCTGACACAGAAGAATAACGGTTTGCGTTGTCGTTGTTGCCATAGTTCGGGCGGCCGAGGTCACCGGGTCTTTCGCCACGACCGTTCGAAGCAAGTGCGTTTCCGGTGGAGACTCCGACGTTGTTGCGGTGACCATAGTAGTAAGAATGGTTCGGGTCAAGGTTGTTGTGGTAAAAGTCGATGGCCCAGTTGTGATGCGGTCTGTGATGCCCCCATCCTGGTCCATAGCAGTGCGGACGGTAGCAGTCCCACCCCCAACCATAGTGGAAACCATAGTCGTAACGTCCAAAGTGATAGTAGTAAGGACGATAATAATAGGTTGGCCACCACCAGCCGTATCCCATATAGATACTCAAGCCCCAGTTTGACGGAGTGTAGTCGTACCAATACATATTAGTGAAATAGGGGTCGTAGAATCCCCAGCCGCTGTAAGTGTTTGTGTAGAAACGGCGAAGGTTCGACGTGTAGTAGTAATCGTAATAGTCGTCTTCGTTGTAGTAATAGGTGGTACTTGTGCTTCCGTCGTTGTAGGTTGTGTAGGTGACGGAGTCTGGAGCGGGGGTCTCTTCACGGTAAACCACGGTGTTGCTGCTGTTGGAACTTCTCTTTATTACCTTGTATTGAGTGTCGTTTGATGAGGTGTAGATGTCGTCGTAATAGGCGAAAGTTCCCACATTGCAGGATGTCATGGCGCAGATTGCTGATAGCAAGATGATTAATAATTGTTTTTTCATGATAACCTCCTTATGGCTTTATTTTTAGTATTTTTGCATTCCAAATTATATCAATGTCTTGTTGTTACGACGGCAAAAATACTAAAAAGTTAATTCAATAATACAACGAAATATAGTTAAAGATACTTATTATGGCTAAAAATTTTTCCACAAGGGAAGAGAATTACTCGCAATGGTATAATGATATTGTCAAAAAGGCAGACTTGGCAGAGAATTCGTCGGTGCGTGGGTGCATGGTGATAAAGCCCTATGGCTATGCGATATGGGAGAAGGTTCAGTCCACGCTCGACAAGATGTTTAAGGATACAGGCCATGTCAACGCCTATTTTCCGCTTTTCATTCCCAAGTCGTTTTTCAGCCGCGAGGCCAGTCATGTGGAGGGTTTTGCCAAGGAGTGTGCAGTGGTGACCCACTATCGCCTGAAAAACGACCTTGAACACGGCGGCATTGTGGTTGACCCGGAAGCCAAACTGGAGGAAGAACTTATTGTAAGGCCTACATCTGAAACGATTATCTGGGACACATACAAAAACTGGATCCATTCATACCGCGACCTTCCGGTGCTCTGTAACCAATGGGCCAATGTGGTAAGATGGGAGATGCGTACACGCCTTTTTTTGCGAACGGCAGAGTTTTTGTGGCAGGAGGGTCATACGGCTCACGCCACGTGTCAAGAGGCCGTGGAGGAAACAGAACGGATGTTGCATGTTTATGCGGATTTCGTAGAGAATTTTATGGCAATTCCCGTCATCAGAGGTGTCAAATCGCCCAACGAACGCTTCGGCGGCGCTATAGACACTTATTGTATAGAGGCACTTATGCAGGACGGCAAGGCTCTTCAGGCCGGAACGTCCCACTTCCTCGGCCAGAATTTCGCCAAGGCTTTCGATGTGAAGTTCCTGAACAAGGATAACCAACTGGAATATGTTTGGGCTACTTCATGGGGCGTGTCAACCCGTCTTATCGGCGCACTCATCATGACACATTCCGACGACAATGGTCTGGTGCTTCCGCCTAACCTCGCCCCGATTCAGGTGGTCATTGTCCCGATTTATAAGACTGAAGAGCAACGGAATGCCATTGCCGACAAGGTGCGCCCGCTGATCGACAAACTGAAAAAACTGAACATCACCGTAAAGTTCGATGACGACGACAGCAAACGATCTGGTTGGAAGTTCAATGAATATGAAATGAAAGGTGTGCCGGTGCGAATTGCTATCGGGCCGCGTGACTTGGAAAACAATGATGCCGAGGTGGCTCGTCGCGACACACTGGAAAAACAGACCGTCTCTTTTGACTGCCTTGTTGAATATGTACAGAAACTGCTGGAAGACATCCAGAAAAACCTTTTCAATAAAGCATTGATGTTCAGAGAAGAAAATACGAGAAAGGCTGACACTTGGGAAGAATTTGTCGATTTGCTTGATAATCACCCTGGATTTATCTATGCCCATTGGGACGGAACCCCCGAGACGGAGGAAAAAATCAAGGAACTTTCCAAAGCAACAATACGTTGCATCCCGTTCAATAATCCTAAAGAAGAAGGGAAATGTATTCTTACCGGGAAACCGTCGAGTCAGCGCGTCTTGTTTGCCCGTGCATACTAATTTAGGATATTGTTTTTAACATGGACTCACGCGTGACGGCTTTTCGGCGATTGTTGGACATAATGGACGAACTCCGGGAGAAGTGCCCTTGGGACAGCAAACAGACTTTCGAAACATTGCGCTGCCTGACGATTGAAGAGACTTTTGAATTGTCGGAGGCTATCTTGGACAAGAAATATGCTGATATGTCCAAAGAATTGGGAGACTTGCTGCTGCATATCGTGTTTTATTCCAAAATCGCATCTGAAAAACAATTGTTCGACATAAAAACGGTTATTGACCAGCTTTGCGAAAAACTTGTTCGTCGTCATCCTCACATCTATGCGGATGAACAGGTGCAGGATGCACAGCAGGTTCACGAAAACTGGGAGAAGATCAAACTTCGCAAGGAGGGGAACCGATCCGTTTTAGGAGGCGTTCCCGGTTCCGCCCCTTCGGTCATCAAGGCTTACCGTATTCAACAAAAAGCCAATGGTGTAGGTTTCGATTGGCAAGATGAGGCTGGAGTTTGGGCAAAAGTTCAAGAGGAGATGTCAGAACTGCACGATGAGGTTGCCCGAAATGACGACAAAAACAGGATTGAGGATGAATTTGGCGATGTTCTCTTTTCGTTAATCAATTATGCCCGATTCGTCGATGTCAACCCGGACGATGCTCTCGAAAAAGCAAACCGCAAATTTATCCGCCGTTTTCAATATATGGAAACGAAGGTGAAAGAAAACGGTCAAGCAATGTCAGACTTGTCTTTGGACGAGATGGAGCAATATTGGCAAGAAGCAAAACAAACCGAAAAAAACTAACAATAATGAGAAGCAAATTTAATATTGTATATATAATATTAATGTGTTTTGTTTTTGCTTTCATTTCAAAGTATTCTGCTTTTGCCCAAAAGACTCCAAAAGTTGCTTCACTATGCTTAAAAGCCCAACATTGTATCAATGACCACGATTTTGAAAAAGCGCTGGTTTTGCTCAACCATGCCCAACAGAAAGATCCGTCATATCCGGATACCTATATTCTGAAAGGAGACCTCTATAATTTTACCTTGAGGTCAGACTCTGCCGCCAAGTGTTATAACAAGGCTATTGAGTTGTTGGGCGACCCAGACCCGATGCTTTATTACATAGCCGCAAACGAGAACGCAAAATGCGCACAGTATGAAACGGCTTTGCAGAATTATGAACTCTTTTTACAAAAGGGCATACAATATACGGATGTGCTTTCGGATGCGCAGAAAGGTATCGCCAATTGCCGCTTCGGAATTGAAGCCATGAAACATCCGGTCAAATTCAAACTGCAGAATCTTGGGAAAAATGTCAATTCGGCTTGGGACGAGTCATTGGCAACGATCACGGCTGACGACGAAATGTTGATTTTTACCGTGAACAGGCCAAAGGACGAACATACCGTATGTGCCTTTTGTCTCAATGAAGAAGACCTTTATGTTTCGAGAAGAGAAAATGGCGGCAATTGGGGAGCACGTCAGCCGATAGGCTCGCCGATAAAGACCGGATACAATGAAGGTGCGCAGTGCGTGTCGCCAGATGGCAAGTATCTGCTTTATACTTTGTGTGATGCAGATTTCGGTATGGGCAGTTGCGATTTGTATTGGTCTAAAAAGATGGGCAACAAATGGTCGCGACCACGAAATTTTGGTGCGCCCGTAAACACCACAGCCTGGGAAAGCCAGCCTTCGATGGCCCCTGACGGGAAAACAGTCTATTTTGTCTCCTCAAGGCCGGGCGGCTTTGGCGGTATGGATATTTGGAAAACCACAATGACCGCAGAGGGGAACTTTTCAGTCCCCGAAAACCTCGGACCTACAATCAACACCCCGGGGGATGATGCTGCACCCTTTATACATAGTGACGGCCGTACGCTTTATTTTGCCTCTAACGGGCGTGTTGGAATGGGCGGATACGACCTGTACTATGCCACGCTGCAGCCTGACGGATCCTGGAGCGAGCCGAAAAATTTGGGATACCCGATCAATACGCCTGCCGATGAAATCAACATCTTCATCAATGCTGCCGGCACAGTCGCCTATATGGCCTCCGACAAAGAGGGCGGCTACGGCGGACTTGACTTGTACAGTTTCGAGCTCGATGACAATCTGCGTCCTAACCCCGTGACCTATCTGAAAGGGATTGTGCAGGACGCTTCTTCGCATCGCCCGATCGCCGCTACTATTGAAATGGTTGACCTTAAAACCGGCCAGGTGATATACAGTTCCGTGTCCGATCCAGAAACGGGCGAATACCTCGCTTGTATCCAAACGGGCGAAAACATCCTCTTGAATGTTGCCCACCCCGACTACCCGTTCTATTCCGAAAACTTCCAAATTGAGAAATCCTATACCGAACTTTCTCCCTATTTGAAGAACATCCAGCTTCAGCGGGCTGATGTTGGCACCGTGGTGGTGTTGAAGAACATCTTCTTCGATTTCAACCGAAGTGAATTGAAACCGGAATCCTATGAAGAGTTGAACAGACTTGCCGACTATCTTCGCCATAACGACGTAATCATAGAAATTGGCGGACATACCGATGACCAAGGCTCCGATGCTTATAACGACAAACTTTCTCAAGAAAGAGCCAAGTCAGTATATGAATATCTTGTCAATCAGGGAATTCCATCCTCAAAACTCAGTTACCACGGCTATGGCAAGCGACAGCCGGTTGCCGACAATACGACCGAAGATGGCAGGGCCGCCAACCGACGTACAGAGTTCAGGATAATACGATAAGAAAGACATAAAGGTTCTAATGCCTTCCAAAAATGTTGAACACCAAAGGAAGCAGTATAGCAACTTCAGCCATACTGCTTCTTCGGCTTGTATGGCTTTATGAACACCGGCAAAAGATACATATATATAAATAATATGTATCACTATGACAAAAGGCAAGAGTCACTACAATGTTCACAAACCATACTTCAATCGGAAAATAAAAAAAAGAAAAGCGCAGGAAATTGAAAGAAAAAAAATGTATTTTTGCAAGTTAAAAGGATAGTATAGTGTATAGTAATCTATGGATTTAAAATACAGAACAATAGACAAGAAAAATAATAATTTATAACAATCAAAAAATAAAAGTATGAAAAAACTATTATCAATTTGCTTCGTAAGCATCTTGCTTACGTTGGTGGGCTGGACGACAGCTCAGGCGCAAAGTCCTAGTGGCTCATGCTGTTTTTGGATTGAGAATATGCAACCGGAAACATTCCGCCATATTGCCAATCTGAATGGCACGATGATGGCTCAGGACACAGGAGCCGGCACAGATCTTGTGCTGAATAATGTGCTCAACAAGGCAAGGGTTGGCGTGACGGATGTCTATACCCTCCACTTCCCGACAGATTGCGGAAACAAGGTCTCCATCGAATGGTTGCTTTACCGCGACGGGCAGCTTGTAAACGGCAACATGTCAGACTATGCTACATTCGAGATTTACACGAGGTATGCAAAACTGAATGTACAAGGAGAGTGTGAAAGCATAAGCTGGCTTGGCGGAAAAGTTGATAATGGTGACGGCATCTGCGGCTGTGCAGGCGGTGTCCATTTGAATCACAACGATTTCCCGGGAGCCCGTTATGCTGACGGCACTGCACCATACTATGATGAAAGCCATTTGGCTGCCGGTTATACCAACCGGATGTACACGAACAACTTTGACTATTTCTATCTTCCTTTTCTTGCTGACGAAGGTTCTCAGACACAAGTAAAGATTACCTGGAAACAGGTGGGCAACTATTCTCTCGTTATGCGTCTGCGCGAACGCACCGGCGGCACGGACTACGATTTCACATACGACGGAAGCCAAAGCGCCAGCATGCATGTAGGCGGACATCAGAGCTGTTGCGGCGACATCCTCGCTCAGGATTCTATCCACTACCTCGTCACCACTTCTCACGAGAAATCAATCTGTGACGGTTCTGTCTTCAACTACGGAAGACCGGAATACGCATTCTCTGAAGAAAGCCTCTACTATGTGCTCTTCGGCGAAAGAACTTGCGACCACTGGAAAGTGGATTACATCGACACGTTCCAGCTCTATACACGTATCAACCCCAATGTGATTACGAGAAACGATACGCTTTGCCGTAACGACCGATTCTCACACGACGATCTTCTTGCACTCGCCACCGCTGTCAATCTTGACGCTCCCGGGTTCAGAGGTTATGAACTCCTTTGGTCAACAGACGGTGTCACATTTGACAGCCTTAACACTATAGACCTTACGGACCTCACTAAATTCGGTGACAGGTCATACACATTCTATGTAAAACAAAGAAATTATTACTATAACGGTTTCAATGACACCATACACTATCCTCTTGTTGAATCTGACTCTATCCATTATTGCGAGGGAGATGTTGCACCGATAGTCATTACGGTGAATGACCTCTACAAACCGGTTGCAGATCCGACCGCTTTTGAATATTGCAATGAAAACATCGCAGGACAGTCTTTGACTCTTCGCGCAGCCATCGCTGAAAATGACCATTGCTCGGACGAAATCCATTGGTTCACGCTTAACGACGAAGGACTTCCTACGACTGATGCGGCATTCAGGGTACGAATTGATACGGTATTTCCGCTTGACCTTGCCACGCTGAATCCGACGAACATTGACACAGTTGTCACCTATACGGCTTTCACGTATAGTACAAGCACCGGCACTTATTCTGCTGAACACGAAACATTCACCATTACATTCCACGCAACTCCTGAAATCACGCTGAATGATACGCAACTCGAGTTCGTTGTTTGTCCGGGTGCTGAAGTTACGATGGAGAGTGCAGTGGCTTGCGAATTTCCTGATTACAATGGAGAGAAACCGACACTTTCTTACAGTTGGGAAAAGAACGGTATTGCAATCAATACAAATGCGGCAGACTTGGTTGAATATGCTTCTGAAACTTGCAACGATGAAGACACGTTCAAACTTACTGTCACGGCTACCTCTATATACGGTTGCGTTGCAGAAGTGACCCGCACTTACACGGTTCTTTCTCAGGATACGCTTCGTCCGGTTATCGCTTGGAAGACCGGTGACCAAACGGTTCGTCGTGATACCCTCAGCGGTTGCGATTCGAGTTATGTACCCGCTCCTTATGCTTCTGTTAGAGAGTTTGAGGATGTCGTTACAATCACGGACGCATGCAACAATGTTGTAACGCTGAAATATACGGATGTCGCCGCTTATACAGATTGTCAGACCATCGTTACACGCACGTATACCGTAACGGATGCATGCGCCAATGTTTCTGAACCAATCCAACATATCTTCACTATCAACAACGACTTTATTCCTGCAATCGCTGGCAGCCTTACCATCAAACCTGTCAACGCCATGGATTGTAAGTACAATGCTCCAGACTATGCCACGCTGCGCAGCATCTTCGATACCGCTATAACGGTTCAGTTCCAATGCCGTCAGTCAAGCATTGACAATGTTGTCTTCTTTCTTGAAAATACTGACGTTGTCGCTGATGGCAATCTTGACATTTTCGCTGATGTGGACCATGTCACCATTTATGCCCAAGTTACAGACGCTTGCGGCAATATTTCCGTCAAGACCCCGGTGTTCGACATTTACAAACCCGAACAGATGTACATCGCCCGCGGCTCTCTCTCTCTCGACACACTCGAACTCTGCGTAAATGAACCAAACAGGATTCATTTCAATCCTAATTTCGTGATGAACGCATACGAGCCGTATACCTACCAATGGTCTCAGATTGCTGTCGTAGGACAGTGCATCATCACTCCGGACAACGCTGACAACACTTCTGCTGAATACATCAACGCTATGTTGACTCCGGAACTTATGAACATCAACACGTCAGCACACATCATCATGACCGTTACTGACCGTTACGGTTGTGTGGCTTCTGACACTGCAAATGCTGTTCATTTCTATCGTCTGCCTGACGTAACTATTACTACCACCGGCATCAACAACGTAATCATCAATGACGGTGATACTCTTTGCCCGAACTACGGACGTCTGATCACAAGAGCAAATGCTAACAGCAACCTGCCGGATTCTATCCCTGCTTTTATCGCATACCATTGGACTGGTGATGCAATTGCTACCAATCCTTATCTGCAAGACAATTTCTTCGATATGTCTTGCAGAAACTGCCACAAGATGTACCAAGTAAATGTTGAAGTCACCAACAAGAAAAACTGTAAGGCCAATGCTACGTTCCATGTTTGGGGCATTGACAATGAGGCTCCTGTCGTTACCGCTCCTAATGTTGACGTAAGACCTCTTGAAGCCGGCCAGACTTGTAAGATCCGCATCCCGGACTATACAGTTTTCGGAGATTTCTTCAACAACACTAATGTTACGGACAATTGCAGACAACCCGAATACACGGGCGACAGATATGATGTTACCATTACTCAGGACATTGCTCCGGGCACGCTCGTAGATGTTAATACTGATGTAACGGTTACCATCAAGACTCCTTGTGGACCTGCAGCCACGCATATCATCAATGTCAGGTTCCCAGAAGATATCATCGCTATTACCGAAATCGCTTCAACACCCGGTTGCGATCCTAATCCTACCACACTGATCCCGACAGTCGTCAACAATACCGGCACGATTTCATACAGCTGGGACATCAACGGCACTACCGTAACAACTGAAACAGCTGATGTTGTCGCTACTGTTGCAGACCATACATATAGCCTTACCGTTACCGACAACACTACCGGATGTAAGAGCACACAGAGAGTCGATGTTACTGTTTACCGCACTCCTGTTGCAGAAGACGTGACGGCGACTATTACTCCTAACCACTATTGCGGAACATTGGCCGCTGACGGCACCATTTCCTATACTGTCAATGATGCTGAAGTGTCTCACATCGTGGGCTACAAAAAGACGGGCGACGTGTTCACTCCTTACCGCGACATTGATTATGTTTACACAGACCTGATGCACGGTATCCATGAGTTCACATTCTATACCTCTGACGGTTGTACAATGACACTCACCGCTCAAGTCGCTCAAGACTCTCTTGAAACATTCACTGCTACTGTTCTTCGTAACAATGACCAGTGCGAACGCAACTACGGCGGAACAGTCCAAGTGATTCCTCAGAAAGAAAACTACGTCTATACCATTATCAGTAACACACACGTTACCGATGGCGAAACTCAGACCGGTCTTGCAGACGTCATCACGCCGCTGATGTTCAACTGGCTGTACCAAGACACATATCGTATTCAAGTTGCCACAACCAAAAACTGTGTTTTCTATACCAACGAAGTTCGCGTTCTCGACATCACGGACACGCCGAGCGTTCACACTTACGATGTAGTTAACGTTACGCGTTGTGACATTCCCAACGGTCAGATTATGGTTCACAACACCAATGCTTCTTATTCATATATTCTGAATGGCGTAACATTGCCTGGCAACAACGCAACCATCACATTCAGTGGTCTTGCATCCGGCAACTATACGCTTCGTATGATGTCTGCAGGCAAATGTGTAAGAGAACAGATCATCTCTGTTGCATCTGAAGCCGGTGCTCCTGAAGAGCCCGAGTATGTTCTTACCAATAACAACTCTTGCGACATGGAGACCCCTAACGGTTCTCTCACTATTGAAGCAGCCAATACTGTTCAAGGTTACACTTACACCATCGAGGGCGTTTCCATTATCGCTGACGGAACATCAGATGTTGTATTTAACAATCTTGCAACAGGTTCCCATACCATTAATGTCTTAGGTGTAAACCAATGCCTCGCTCAGTATGATTTCAACATCGATTTCCTCGACCAGTCTGAAGATTTTGCAGAGAATGAGGTTAAGGCATACGATGGTGACAATTGCCGCATACCTAACAACCGCATCGTGATCAATGCTGATGCTGATTACAATTACTATGTTTTTGATGAGAATAATGATCCCATTGATCCCGCAGATTACAATACCCTTGAAGACGGTGAGTATGTTGTTATTAAAGAGCATGCTATTTTCAAATGCTACCATGACACTACTGTCAGCGTACGAGTAGTTAAACCAGAATACGCAATGAACCTTACCGTCAACAATGATGAGGACTGCAGCACTCTTGGAACAGGTTCCATCGTCGTCAACAATGGTACAGGTTTCACTTTCTTCACAACGCTTGGACAAGACACGTTTGCTCTCACCCAACTTGATGGTACGAACACCTATACTGTTCACGCCGTCAATAACACGACTTTCTGTGAATACACAAAAGACGCGACTGTTGAAATTGACGGTTACACACCGGAAATCAAAACCATTTCCTCAACTGCCAACTACCTCTGCTTCGAGGATCAGTACAACGGCACTATCACCGTTACGCTGAAAGACACTTCCGCCCTCGCTGCTGTGCTTCCTTGCACCTATTACATCAAGAACAACGCAACTGGAGTTGAGGAAAACAACACTACGGGAGTGTTCACCGGTCTGCAGGATGGCAACTATGAAGTTTGGGTTATTTCCAACCTTCACTGCCAGACCAACGTGAACGACGCTGTAGTGCTTGACAGCGCTTTCATCCGTCCTGTATATGTGATAACTCCTAACCACAACTGCTTCTGGACACCTAACAATCCTGGTTCAGGTTGTATTGATATAGTCGCTCCGCTCGATGTTGAAGGTCTTCACAATTACACTTACACCATTTCTCAAGAAAATGCTGGCGTTTGGTCATTTGTAGCCGACCTTGACAAAGTTTCTTTGAGATACTGTTTCCTCGATGATGACACTTATCATTTGAAGATTACCGACGCTCTTACAGGTTGTGAATACAACACCGACTTTGTTGTTCCTTTCGAGCCTATCAATGTTCAAACGACAGTTACTTTTGAAGACAACAACCTATGTGGTACTACCGGAAATGGCTCTATCACAGTCAACGCCACCTCCGATCACGAGTACTCAACGTTGTACTTCAAACTTACAGATACGACTACTCACATCGATGTAACGCCTATGTTGCCTGTAGGCACTACGGCCAACAATCTCCTTGCTGGTTATTACTCCATTACCATTGTAGATAGTTTCTCCAACTGCATTTATGATGATCTTGCCGACATAGTTCTCATCAACAATGATCCTTATGAGCAAACTTTCGACATTATCACGACTGACAACTCACTTTGTAATGGTTCCAATGGTATAATTGAGGTCACAAACGTTCAAAGCACGAACCCGGCTGCTTCCGGTTTTGAGTATAGCCTTGACGGTTTAAATTACCAGTCAAGCCCGATATTCACAGGTCTTTCTTCTTATTGTCCGTCTGTATATGTACGTGATGTCAACTCACAGTGTGTTACAGCAGAGCGCGCCTGTATCAATGATCGTACTGACAATGCTCCTATTATCAGCAACATCACTTCTAATGGTCATAACCTTGCTGGTACGCTGCATTTCTGCCAGAATACTACAGGTGTCATCTTTGCCGAAGTAACCTCTAATGTGGAAGGTGATGTCAACTTCACTTACGAATGGACCAACTCATGCCACACAGGTGTGTTCTCAACTGCCGACTCCGTTTCTGTCAGAACTGACGAGGTTCTTTGCTGTGACTACATCCTCTCAGTCGAAAGCGATTCTACGGGCTGTGTTACCAACCACCGCATAAATGTTTGTATCGACTCTTTGCCCAAGATCCATTATGTTGTTAACAATGCTCCTTGGACGACCGTCGACCCCAACAATGTATACAATTGCGAAAATAAGCCTGTCACGATCGGTATCAACACCACCAATCTCCTTTCCTACAACTGGACGAACGGTATTGAGACCAGCGAGGCTTCTTTCACGATAGATGCATTTGCCTACACACCTGGTCAAATCGTTTCATTCTGCGTCAACGTAGAAGATGTTAACGGTTGCAAGAACTATGGTGTAATTAACCTTATCGAACAACCGATCAGCACCGATACAGTTGAAATTGATGCTTGCATCTCTTACACTTACACAACTGACCATGGCCTGATTGTAAATCGTACTTACAATGACGGACTTGACAACCCATTCAGCTACAAGCGTACTTACACTGCAGCTAATGGTTGTGACAGCATCGTCACATACAATGTCAAGATAAATACGGCACCTACCATTGCTCTTGCCATCGACAATCCGGCTCTTTACTTTTGGTGCGACGGGGCTGTCATTACCGACCGTGAAGACCTCGGTCTTACGGTTACTGACGCTACTCATTACGGTTGGAAGATTTCAGCTTCAAATGTATTCAACATTAATGACCCCGACTTCAGCATCACTTCACCGCTTGTTTATCCGGAACACAATGGACAATACCTCTTTGGTTATGCTACTAACAGTTGCGACACGGTTCATGTTGGACCTTATAAGATTACTGTTGACAGCATGCCGAGAATTTACGGTGACATTGCTGTAACCAATTACTGCGCTGGTAATCATTTCGACGTTACCGCACCAGCTGCCGAATACAATGTTTCAGGAACTACACCTGTATATCCTGTTTGGAAACTTGTCGACGGCGATAGCGAAATGCAATTTGATGGTACTTATACCGTCTACAAGGCATACAACGGAATGACAGTACGCTACGTCCTTGGCAATCATTGTGGCAAGGATTCAATTGAGGCAGTCATTACCGTTGACTCTGTCGTGAAACCGGTTATCACCATTAACACCGATTATTGCGCAGGCGATGTTCTTGATCTTGCAAGCTTTGTCATCACCAATGCTGATTCGAACACAACGCCTATAGATACTGTCATCAAGCTTGATGGTGCTCCATATGTGACTGGCACAAAATTGAGTGTAACTGACGTTAAGGTTTCTGCCACCTTGACTTACTCATGTGGTTCAATAGAATCCAATGAAGTTCTCTTGTCTGTCAAGGACACTGCCAGTCTTATTGTTGTCAAAACAACTCCAGATACTATCTGTAGCTCACATGCAACCGTCTTGTTGGTCAAACGCAATTCAACAAACTTCGTCAGCGTAGACGACTTAGTCAATTGTGACACGACTATCACAAGAGGCACGACACCTGACCCTCATGGCATATGGTATGATAATGTAACCATTAGACCTCTCAATGCAGGCGACTTCAGCCTTAAGGTTGTTTCTACTGCTGAAGGTTGCGGTTATAAAGAAGAATCATTCAATTTCTTTGCTGACACCCTGCCTACAATCACAGGAACACTTGACACGCAGGTAGTCTGTGCTGGCAATACAATGGCAACTATCGTTGCTCCCGCTTATACAGCATTGCGTCCTCATACGATTACTGCCAAATATCAGTACTACAGTGGAACTGACTGGGTTGATTTTGATCCGGCTGTTAAGACATGGTCATTCTCAGAAGACGGAACTGATATCAGATATGCTGTTACGAATGATTGTGGAACCACTTATTCTAACGTTGTAACTGTTACCGTTAATGAGATTACTACAACATCTGTTCTTGACACCATTTGCAGCGATGCTTCTCAAATCTATACCATCACATTTGCTGAAAAAGCTACGCTCAATGTTGTTTCCAACCAAGGAAAAGTTGACGTAACATCTGACCCATCTGTACGTGGAAAATACACGATTGAGCCCAACGGCACAGGTCTTGGCAATGATACTCTCGTGATTACGGCATCTGTTCCTACATCTTACAACGGAACTTGTAAAGAAAAAACCGTTAAGGTGCCATTCACAGTTGTTGACAAACCTGCCGTTACAATTCCTGAGACAGCTTACACTGTTTGCGAAGGAGAACAGCTGCCGTCAACGCTGCTCACAGCAGACGTAAACAACAACTTCGGAAACATCTATGCAAAAGGTTGGAAGATTAAGAAGGCTACAGAGACTGCTGCAGTTGACTTCGTAGCAACTACTCCGATGTCCAAAGACTACAACAATGCTGAACTTTACTACTATGCAATCAATGCTTGCGGAGAGGGTCAGTCTGAACGATTGGTAATCACTGTCCATGATACAGCTCAGCTTACTCTCACCTCCTATAAATCACAGACAGTCTGCAATGGAGACTCAATTCTTGAGATACCCGTTCTAACCAACGACATGGATATTATTAAGCTACCTGATGTTCTCACCAATGCTGGTCTTGGATACGATAAAACAATCAGCCGGATTACAGGAACTTTCACTATTGATAGTGATCTTACTTACATTAAAGCATGGGTGACTACAGATGATCAAATTTGTCCTGCTTACAACAAGACTGATTTCGTCGAACTTTTCATCAAGAGACTACCTACAGCAACTCTTTCCAGAATTGATACTGTATGTGCCGGCGATCCGATCATCTCCGACGTAGATACTACGAGAGGTAGTTATAATACTGTTGTTGGAAGATGGATGAAGAAAAAAGTTGGAGAAACCAGTTTCACCGAATGGGTGTCCGGTAGTTCAACACTTACTCCGTCTGCAGTTGAAGCTGACAATCATGCAATGGTTTATTACACGATTACCAATGATTGCGGTACTGCAAACTCCGATACACTCGAATTGCATGTTGCCACCATTGGCGATGTGACGCTTGCCGCAACCGATTTCCGCGACACTTGCAAGGGTTCTCCGTTGGCTGACTTCATCATCAATGATCCTGTAATCAATAACACGACCGATGCCACGAGAATATCAGAAACGAAATGGCAATTCAAACCTGCTTCTTCCACAGAGTTCACTGATATCGCAACTACAGATGCAATCACAGAGGCTGGTCAGGTCAGATACGTCTATACCACACAATGCGGTCAAGTTTTATCTACCAACTCGATTGCACTTACATTCGATGAAGCTCCAGTGTTCACCTCAACGTTTGCAAATAGCGACTTTGTTATCTGCGAGAATGACAAGTTCATACAACCGGCTTACGCTTACACTGCTGCAGGCAATAGCGCTGTTGTAGAGGTATGGACTATTAAAAAAGCCGGTGAGACTACGGATGAAGTATTCGATTTCAATACGGTTTACGATGTTACATACAATGGTGCAACAGTAACCCTTACGATTACGAATGCTTGTGGCACAGACTCTCACTCTGCTGATGTTACTATCAACGCATTGCCAGTTCCTCAGATACTTGCGGATACTACTGTATGTACTTCTGAAACTTACAATTTGAGCATAAAGAATCCTAATACAAATTCTACCTATGAATGGGCAACCGTTGCTACACCTGAAGATCCTTACACTGCTGGTACGTACGTTGCAACAGGTACTGCACTTACCCAAACGGCCACTGCTACTGACGCTGTCCTTTACTGGACAGTTCAGGAAACTGATGCCAACGGTTGTGTTTCTACCACTGCCGTGAATGCTTCAACCGATACCATCTACTCTAACGTGATCACTGTTAAAGTTACTACAAAACCGGCATTCGTATTCTATGATATGAATGGTGCAGCTACTCATGACATCAACACATCTATCAACAATGTCACCACTGCTTACCAATGGACCATCGATGGCAGATGCTACAGCGATATTTATGAAAAAGTGTATGTCCAATTCACCATCAAACATAACGATACGATAATCCCCACAAGCCAAGTAGGCAGATACTTGAAAATTGAAAGCATGAACGTTGGTTATGGCGATCAGGTGTGGAACAACAGAGATTCGCTCGCTTACACTTCTTCTGATGGTACTGCCACCGTGAAACAGCACTCTCTGTATGAAACAATGGTCAACCATTATCCTCAATGTCATGTTCCTACTACAGGAACCTCCGGTAACTTCGACTGGTTATATCTGCACTTCCTTGATGGTCGTCTCAACAAGAAGACTTTCACCCAGTTCTACATTACAGGTGACTACACCATTGAATACGAACTCTACGCTACAAACGGAAATGACCTTATGTACCGTTACAACAATGCAACGTATGGTTCTCTGCTCATTGGCGGTCAAGACTATGTAGAAAGCGGAAGCACATTGCTCGCTGAGGATATATTCACCATCCATGTAGATGACGGTCCTGCTTACGACGTTCCCGAGGATATCGAACCTATCCCTGCTCCCGAACCTGAGGCATCCGTTTCTGAACCTACTATGAGCGTTTACCCGAACCCTGCTGCTGAAAATGTAACCGTCAAGGTTCAGGGTGTTGAAGGCAAGACTATCGTAAGAATTTCTACACTTACAGGCAAAGTCGTTGCCGAAAGCACAATCAGCGCCAATACATCTAAATCTTCAAAACAGACTTACGATGTATCCGGTCTCGCACCTGGTGTCTATGTCGTGCAAATCGTAAACGACAAGGCTGTTCTCTCACGTAAACTTGTTGTTACCAAATAATTGAACAGTTAATCATACTTAAGGGAGTTGTGCATTGACACACAACTCCCTTTTTTGTTAATAGTCATGGATAAAACCCGAAACATTTCTGGCTACATACTGAAACGCTATTGGAGCAAACTTGCGGCAATCTTTCTGCTAAATTTAGCTTCTGTCATCCTGTCCGTGTTTGTATTCATGATGATTGAGCCATTCACAAGACTGCTTTTTCGCGGCGACCTCTCAGGGTTGAGTCCCATTTCTTCTTTATTTGTTGATAGATTAAGCAACATCGTATCGCTTGACAATTTCAGGTATTCAATGTTTTTTTTGGTTGCTTGCGCTATCGTAATCTACCTTTTCAAAAACATCTTTGGCTATGCATCGCAATGGTTTTTGGCATCAGTCCGCAGCGACTTGGTTTGCCATATCCGCAACCGTTTATTCGACAAGATTTTAGCCTTGCCCATTGGTTACTTTTCGCAACAGAAGCGAGGCGACATAGTATCAAGAGCGGTCAACGATGCCCAAGAGATTGAGTTCACCACCTTGGCGTCAATCAAAAGTTTTGTGATGGATCCGCTTGCCGTATTGCTTTATCTTTCTGTATTGCTCTACATCAACACGCCGTTGACTTTGTGCATACTCTTTTTTCTGCCTTGCATCTTTCTCATCATCGGCAGAATATCCCACTCGTTGCGAAAAGAGTCCAAAACATCCAAACAAAGGCTTGGCGCATTGCTGTCTGCTGTGGAAGAAACGCTCTCTGGGATGCGCATCATCAAAGGATTCAACGCTCAGGCACAGGCGGAGAAGAACTTCTCAATGCTCAATGAACGTTTCACGCAGAACCAGAAGCGTGTTTATCGGAAGGCCGACCTCTCCTCGCCCTTAAGTGAATTTCTCGGGGTGACCACAGTGATGGTTGTCTTGATTATAGGAGGAAGAATGGTTCTTTCGCCTGCGCCAGTCCTTACCGCTGAACTTTTCATCGCCTATATAGCGCTCTTTACACAGGTCATCACTCCCTTAAAGAACATCTCGGCAGCCATTGCCAATTACAAAAGGGGGCAGTCGGCAATGGACCGTATCGTTGAAGTGCTTGATGCCGACGAGGTAATCTTAACTTCCAGAAATCCGTTGCCCGTGACAACCTTTCAACGCGACATTGTCTTTGATAATGTGTCATTCTCTTATGGCAACGACCCTGTTATAACGCAATTTGACCTGACCGTCAACAAAGGCGATACGGTAGCCCTGATAGGTCCGTCGGGTGCAGGAAAGACGACCATCGTCGATTTGTTAGAACGTTTTTACGACCCTTCATCCGGGAGCATCCTGATTGACGGCGTTGACATCCGGCGATATGACCTTTCACAGTACCGTCGCCTATTCTCTCTTGTTTCACAAGATGTCGTTCTTTTCAATGACACCATCTACAACAACATAGTATTAGGCGCACATGGCATAACCGAGGCTGATGTCGTTGAAGCGTTAAAAGCCGCAAACATCTACGAATTCGTTGCCACATTGCCCGACGGTCTGCAGCATCGTCTAAGCGACCGTGGCACCAACCTTTCCGGCGGGCAAAGGCAGAGGCTCAGCATTGCGCGGGCGGTGCTTAGAAATTCGCCGATTCTCATCTTGGACGAGGCTACTTCAGCAATGGACACCGAAACCGAAAAAGAGATACAGAAAGCCTTAGACAGTCTCGCCGCCAACCGTACTGTTGTAGCAGTTGCGCATCGACTCAGTACGATACAGAACGCCGACAGTATCATCGTCATAGACAAAGGACGGATTATAGAAACGGGCAACCATGAGACCTTAATGAAAACAGACAGTTATTACAAAAAAATAATCAGCATCCAGCAACAGAACTAATGGCAAAACACAAATTGGCAAGATTTGCCGAAAATGAAACATTCGGCAACCTTTATCAGCATACACAATATGACCGCATCAACCAGCCTTTCCCATTGAAAGGGAGGTGGCGCGAGGACTATTTCCACAACACAAACCCAATAGTACTTGAGTTAGGGTGTGGTAAAGGCGACTACACAATAGCAATGGCGCGGCAGAATCCCGGCTGCAACTACATTGGCATAGACCGGAAGGGGGCACGGTTGTGGCGTGGCTGTAAGGATGCCATTGAGGGCAATATGGGGAATGTCGCATTCCTCCGCATCAACATCGACAAGGTCGGGTACTATTTCGACAAAGGTGAAGTGGATGAGATTTGGGTCACGTTTCCGGATCCGCAGCCCAAGAACGAACGAAAGCGGCTCGTGTCGCCAAGGTTTGCAGAGTTCTACCGCGAAGTGTTGCCGGACGGAGGCGGCATCGTGAACCTTAAGACGGACAGCCGGCTGCTATACGACTATGTATTGACTACCGTACCGCAAGAGCAATGGAAGTTGTTAGAAAACATCTATGACGTATATGCGGACGACAGCAACGAATTGCTCACCGGCATCCAAACATTTTATGAGAAGAAGTGGCTGCAGGAAGGGCGCACCATATCATACGTAAGAATCAGGATTTGAGCAGATAAAAAGAGGAAAAATCCGTTTCCCGGAAAAGGGACGGCGACATGTGGAAAGCGCTCTTGTAAACAAAAATAATGCCATACGGGATTATTTTTCAGGAAATAATGGTTGGGGCAAAAAAAATGCTATATTTGCCAACTTGTTGAAATAATGGTCTGCAAGAGAGTTCCGGTGTGTGCAATAGTGGTGTAAGTATGTCATTAAAAGGAACTTGCAAGGTCAAATATTGAACAAGGCGTTGTTGATTAAGTGTGTTGGGAATGGCAAAAAAAGTGACGAAACGTTCTAAGAACATATAAAAACGAAAATTCGAGAAGATGAAAATAGTGAATTATTTTAAAGAAGTGTATGAAGAGTTGGCTCACAAGACGAGTTGGCCCACCATGCAGGAACTGGGAAATAGTGTTGTGGTAGTGTCCATTGCTTCCCTAATAATCGCGTTGATCGTGTTTTTGATGGATGCTATTTTCAATTTGGGAATGGATCTCGTATTCCCGGCTGTTTAGTCTTCTCAAAGCGGCATTTTATCCAAAGAAACAGATCATGGCTGAAATCGAGCGTAAATGGTATGTGATCAAGGCGATCACTGGAACCGAGAAGAAGGTGAAGCAGAACATTGAGACGGAAGTCGAGAAGTCAATTCTCAAGGATTACGTTTCAAAGGTGCTCATTCCGACGGAGAAAGTGCATCACATCACGAAGAGCGGGAAGAGAGTAGTGTCAGAGCGCAACTATTTTCCGAGTTACATTTTCATAGAGGTGGCGCGGATGGAAGAGGTGTTCGGCATGCTGCTTGAGATTCCCGGCGTGTTGGGTTTTGTGGGATGCAAACACAAAAGTGACAATCCCGCAGCGTTGCGTCCGGCAGAGGTGTCCCGGCTGTTAGGGAAGGTAGATGAACTGTTGTCGCAGGACGACTCGTTCATCCAGCCTTTTGTAGTGGGCGAGGAGATCAAAGTTATCGATGGTCCTTTCAACACCTTCAACGGGTTTATTGAAGAGATAGACACGGAGAAGAAGAAGCTGAAGATCATGGTGAAGATTTTCGGCCGTAAGACCCCGCTGGAGTTGGGTTTTATGCAGGTTGAAAAAATATGATGTCGCAATTAGTTACAAACAAATAAATTAAATCACAAACAATGGCAAAAGAAGTAGCTGGATTAATTAAGTTACAAATTAAAGGAGGGGCAGCCAACCCGGCACCCCCTGTAGGTCCTGCATTGGGCTCAAAGGGAGTGAACATCATGGACTTTTGCAAGCAGTTCAATGCGCGTACGCAGGAAATGGCTGGCAAGATCATCCCTGTTGTGATTACGGTTTACAAGGATAAATCGTTTGATTTCATCACAAAGACTCCTCCGGTTGCTGTACAGATTAAGGAAGCAGCCAAACTTCAAAAAGGTTCCGGCGAACCTAACCGTTCGAAAGTCGGTTCTATCACGTGGGACCAGGTGCGGACGATTGCCGAGACCAAGATGAGCGATTTGAACTGTTTTGAGCTCGAACCCGCGATGTCTATGGTAGCAGGCACGGCACGCAGTATGGGTGTAACCGTGAAAGGCGGCCAGAATCCTTTTGAGAAAAATTAATAACAAGTAAAACTAAGAATCACATGGCTAAAATATCAAAAAAACGCAAAGAGGCTTTTGCTAAATTTGATAAGAGCAAGGCTTACGCTTTGCCGGAGGCTATCAAGGTGGTGAAAGATCTTACCTATACCAAGTTTGACGCTTCATTCGACATCGACGTCCGTTTGGGCGTTGACCCGAGAAAGGCCAATCAGATGGTACGCGGTATTGTCACGCTGCCTCACGGCACCGGAAAGGAAGTTCGTGTGCTTGTGCTCTGCACGCAAGACAAAGAAGAAGAAGCAAAGGCAGCGGGTGCGGATTATGTGGGCCTGGATGAATACGTTGACAAGATCAAGCAAGGCTGGACAGACGTGGATGTCATCATCACGATGCCCAGCGTCATGCCTAAAATCGGCGCACTCGGCAGGATACTGGGTCCCCGCGGACTTATGCCTAACCCCAAGTCCGGCACCGTAACGATGGATATCGGCAAGGCCGTTACCGAAGTCAAGGCAGGTAAGATCGATTTCAAGGTTGACAAGTACGGCATTATCCACACCTCCATCGGCAAGAACCACTTCACGGTGGACCAGATTGCCGACAACGCCCGCGAAATGATGAGCACGATCATCAAGCTGAAACCGTCGTCCGCCAAAGGAACTTATATCAAGAGCATCTTCCTCTCCACGACGATGAGTCCCGGCGTGCAGGTGGATCCCAAGTCAGTTACTGTATAATCTAAAAGTCTAAGCGAAAAAACGTATGAAACAAGAACAAAAAAGTCAGATTATCGAAGAAATCGCACAGGACTTGGCGAACTATTCGCACGTTTATGTCACCGACATCTCCGGTTTCACCGTAGGTCAGGTCAACCAGTTGCGCAGACTATGCTTCAAACGTGAGGTCAAGCTCAAAGTCGTGAAGAACACGTTGCTGAAACGCGCCATGGAGCAGGCAGAATCCGACTATTCAGAGCTCTATCAAGTGCTGAACGGTCCCACCTCCATCATGTTGTGCAACACGGGCAACGTTCCTGCAAGGTTGATCAAAGAGTTCAGGACCAAGAATGAAAAGCCCCTTGTCAAGGCCGCTTTCATCGAGGAAACCGCCTATATCGGCGATGACCAGCTTGAGAACCTGTGCAACATCAAGTCACGCGAGGAATTGATTGGCGACATTGTCGGACTGTTGCAGTCGCCGGCAAAGAATGTCATTTCCGCATTGAAATCCGGTGGCGGCAAGCTCGCCGGCATTGTCAAGACTCTGTCCGAAAAAGAATAAAACAAGTCAAATTTAGTAACAAAACATTTTTAGTAAACAACATTAAAAAAATAAAACTATGGCAGATTTAAAAGCATTTGCAGAACAACTGGTTAACTTAACGGTTAAAGAAGTCAACGAATTGGCTCAAATCCTGAAAGAAGAATACGGCATTGAACCCGCCGCAGCAGCAGTAGCAGTGGCCGCAGGTCCCGCAGCCGCAGGTCCCGCAGCAGAAGAGAAGACGGAATTCAACGTTATCCTCAAAGCCGCTGGCGCCCAGAAACTTCAGGTTGTGAAATTAGTGAAGGAACTCACCAACCTCGGTCTCAAGGAAGCCAAGGAACTGGTTGACGGTGCTCCTAAGGCCGTGAAGGAAGGCATCAGCAAAGACGAAGCAGAATCCTTGAAGAAAGCTCTCGAGGAAGTCGGCGCTGAGGTCGAACTCAACTAATTTTACAATACAATTGACAAGAGTACAACACTTTCGCTACGGCGAAAGTATTGTACTTCTTGTTGTATTAAATACCCGCTGATTGGTATTCCCCTTGAAAATCAGTACTAAACTATAAACATAATCGAACAGTCTTGGCAACTAACAACAATAAAAGAATAAGTTTTGCATCGACAAGACCGGTTGAATTTCCGGATTTCCTTGACATTCAGCTGAAATCATTCAAAGATTTTTTCCAAATTGACACGGATGCCGAATGCAGGCAGAACGAAGGACTTTACCGTGCCTTTGCTGAAAACTTTCCCATCACCGATGCAAGAAACAGTTTCGTCCTTGAATTTCTTGATTATTATATTGATGCACCTCGATATAATATGGACGAATGCCTTGAAAGAGGCCTGACATACAGTGTTCCCCTCAAAGCAAAACTAAAACTCTCATGCAACGATGCAGAGCACGAGGATTTTGAGACGGTCATCCAGGATATTTACCTCGGCATGATCCCGTATATGACGCCGAGCGGCACTTTCATCATCAATGGCGCTGAACGCGTTGTCGTGTCCCAGCTTCACCGCTCTCCTGGCGTTTTCTTCGGCTTCTCGTATCATACCAACGGAACACCGCTTTATTCCGCCCGAATCATTCCTTTCAAAGGTTCGTGGATGGAGTTCACGACCGATATAAACAATGTGATGTATGCTTATATCGACCGTAAGAAAAAACTGCCGGTCACTACGCTGCTGCGCGCTATCGGATATGAGACGGACAAGGATATCCTCAATATTTTCGATATCGCCCACGAGGTGAAGGCCACAAAAGCCAATCTGAAAAAACATATAGGCGAAAAATTCGCTGCCGCTGTCACAAAGACGTGGTATGAGGATTTTGTAGATGACGAAACCGGCGAAGTCGTCAATATCGAACGAACCGAAGTTATCATTGACCGTGAAACGGTGTTCGAGAAACAGCATGTCCAGATGATTACCGATGCGAACATCAAGACAGTGCTGTTCCACAAGACCGACGAACGCAATACAGACTATTCCGTCATCTTCAACACGCTGCAGAAGGACCCGACGAACACAGGCAAGCAGGCCATCGACTATATCTACCTGCAGCTTAAGAGCACGACGGCTCCCGATGAGGAAACGGCACGTGCCACGCTCGACAAGCTTTTCTTCTCCGAGAAGCGTTACGACCTCGGTGAAGTCGGCCGTTACCGCATCAACAAAAAACTGAATCTCGATGTCCCGATGGAAACTGGTGTGCTCACCAACCAGGATATCATCTCCATCATCCGCTATTTGATTGAACTGATAAACAACAAGACGGATGTGGACGATATCGACCATTTGAGCAACCGCCGTGTACGTACCGTCGGCGAACAATTATACAACCAGTTCAGCTTAGGTTTGAACCGTATGGCCCGCACCATACGCGAAAAGATGAATGTACGCGACCACGAGTTATTCTCCCCGGTAGATTTGATCAATGCCAAGACGCTCTCTTCCGTGGTGAACTCGTTCTTCGGTACGAACCAGCTTTCGCAGTTCATGGACCAGACGAACCCGCTGTCGGAGATTACGCACAAACGCCGTATCTCTGCCCTCGGTCCCGGCGGTCTCTCGCGCGAACGTGCCGGCTTTGAGGTCCGTGACGTGCATTATACGCACTACGGACGTCTCTGCACCATTGAGACCCCTGAAGGCCCGAACATCGGACTTATTTCGTCCTTATGTGTCTTCGCCAAGATCAACCACCTGGGATTTATCGAGACACCGTACCGCCGTGTCGAGAACGGCAAGGTAATGTTCGATGAAGACCCGATTTTCTTGACTGCCGAAGAGGAGGACAACAAGCGTATCGCACAGGCCAATACCCCGATGGACGCAGATGGACTGCTCGGTGAAAAGGTGAAAGCACGCCGCCTCGCCGACTACCCGATCTTGCCGCGTGAGGACATCGACCTCATTGACATTGCGCCTAACCAGATCGCCTCAATCGCTGCGTCACTGATTCCGTTCCTGGAGAACGACGACGCAAATCGCGCCTTGATGGGATCGAACATGATGCGTCAGGCAGTGCCTCTGCTCAGGCCGGAAGCCCCGATTGTCGGCACCGGTCTCGAACACAAGGTGGCCGTCGATTCCCGCGCCGTGCTGCTGGCCGAAGGCTCCGGCGTGGTGAAAAGCGTGGATGCTACACACATTGAAATCGAATACGAACGTACAGAACAGGAAGAACTTGTCAGTTTCGAACCGGCATTGAAGAACTATCAGCTTCTCAAGTTCCGCAGAACGAACCAGAACTCCTGTATCAATATGCGCCCTATCGTGGTGAAAGGCCAGAAAGTGCAGAAAGGCGATGTCTTGACCGAAGGCTATGCCACAGAGAACGGCGAGCTTGCTCTCGGTCAGAACCTGATGGTGGCCTTCATGCCCTGGAAAGGGTACAACTTCGAGGATGCCGTCGTGATTTCCGAAAAGGCCGTTACCGAAGACCTTTATACCTCTATCCACATTGAGTCATTCACCCTTGAGGTGCGTGACACAAAGCGTGGCATTGAGGAACTTACCAACGATATCCCCAATGTCTCCAGCGAGGCCACAGCAGACCTTACTGCCGACGGACTTATCCGTGTGGGAGCCGAGGTGAAAGAGGGTGACATCCTCATCGGCAAGATAACGCCCAAAGGAGAGTCTTATCCTACACCGGAGGAGAAGCTGTTGCGCGCCATCTTCGGCGACAAAGCTGGCGATGTCAAAGACGCTTCCCTCAAGGCACCCCCATCCATGAAAGGTGTGGTCATTGGCGCCAAGTCACTGTCGCGTCTTATCAAAGACCGCAAGTCGAAAGCCAAGGACAAGGACATCATCAATGAGATTGAGGAGCGTTACAAGGAAGAAACCGACCGTCTGCATGACGTGGCGGTTGCCAAACTTTACAAGGTTCTGGAAGGTAAGATTTCGCATAATATCCACGACAATGCCAAGAACGTGATTATTCCGAAAGGAACGAAATTCTCACAGAAACTGCTCAATACGGTTGACTTCACTTCGGCTGCCATCTCCAAATGGACGAATGATGCCAAGGTCAACGTGCTCGTCTCGGAGATTATCCGTAATTATTTGGTCTGTGAGAGAGACATCAACGCACGCAAGACGCGCGAGATTTTTGATGCTACTATCGGCACCGAACTGCCTACAGGCATTGTTCAAATGGCCAAGGTTTACATTGCCAACAAGCGTAAACTTCACATCGGTGACAAGATGGCAGGCCGTCATGGCAACAAGGGTTGCGTGGCCAAGATTGTCCGCAAGGAAGACCTTCCGTTCCTGGCAGACGGACGACCGGTTGACGTGGTGTTGAACCCGCTGGGTGTGCCTTCCCGTATGAACCTCGGTCAGATATATGAGACCGTGTTGGGTTGGGCAGGACGCAAACTGGGCGTGAAATATGCCACTCCGATTTTCGACGGCGCGTCGCTTGACCAAATCAATGTCCTGATGAAAGAGGCCGGCCTCCCCGAAAACGGCAGCACACAGCTGTACGACGGCGAGACGGGCGAGCCGTTCCACCAGAAAGCCACCGTCGGCTACATCTATTACTTGAAACTCCACCATATGGTTGACGACAAGATGCATGCCCGTTCTATCGGCCCGTATTCTTTGATTACGCAACAGCCCCTTGGCGGTAAAGCCCAGTTCGGCGGCCAGCGTTTCGGTGAAATGGAGGTCTGGGCCATTGAGGCTTACGGCGCATCCAATGTCTTGCAGGAAATCCTTACGGTGAAGTCGGACGACGTAGTAGGACGTGCCAAGACTTACGAGGCCATCGTGAAGGGCGACAATATGCCGAATGTCGGCATCCCCGAATCCTTCAACGTGTTGGTGAACGAACTCCGCGGACTCGGTTTGGACATTAAATATGAATAAGAATACAATAAAATATAAATTGTAAATCATGGCTCTTAAAAAAGACAGCAATACCAGAAAGGAATTCCATAAAATTACCATCAGCCTGGCTTCTCCGGAGACAATTCTGGAGCAGTCTTACGGCGAGGTCTTGAAGCCGGAAACGATCAACTACAGGACTTACAAGCCGGAACGCGACGGTCTTTTTTGCGAGAAAATATTCGGGCCTACCAAGGATTGGGAATGTCACTGCGGCAAATACAAGAGAATACGCTACAAAGGCGTCATTTGCGACCGCTGCGGTGTGGAAGTCACGGAAAGAAAGGTGCGCCGCGAAAGAATGGGACATATCCAGCTGGTGGTTCCTGTTGCCCATATATGGTTTTTCAAATCGCTACCTAACAAGATCGGGGCGCTGCTTGGCTTGTCTTCCAAGGAGATTGACGCCGTGGTCTATTACGAGAAGTATGTCGTGATACAACCCGGTGCCGCCGAGAGCGAGACCGTTCAGAAAAAAACGCTGCTTACAGAAGAAGAGTATTACGAGATTTTAGACAATCTGCCTGACAACAGACTGCTTGAAGACAGTGACCCCAACAAGTTCATTGCGAAGATGGGTGCAGAAGGACTTTATGACTTGCTTTGCAATGTGGACTTGGATGCCGAATCATACGAACTTAGAGACAAGGCCAACAATGAGACCTCTCAGCAGCGCAAGAAAGACTTGCTCAAGCGCCTGCATGTGTTTGAAGCTTTCCGCGACAGCCGCAAGCGTGCTGAGAACAGACCGGAGTGGATGATTATGAAGATCGTTCCTGTCATTCCGCCAGAAATACGTCCTTTAGTGCCGCTCGACGGCGGACGTTTTGCCACGTCTGACCTTAACGACCTCTACAGAAGGGTCATTATCCGCAACAACCGTCTGAAAAGACTCATAGAAATCAAGGCTCCGGATGTCATTATGCGTAACGAGAAGCGTATGCTGCAGGAAGCCGTTGATTCTTTGTTTGATAACTCCAAGAAATCGAGTGCGGTGAAATCTGACTCAAACCGTGCGCTTAAATCATTGTCTGACAGTTTGAAAGGCAAACAGGGACGCTTCCGTCAGAACTTGCTCGGCAAACGTGTGGACTACTCCGGCCGTTCTGTCATCGTAGTCGGTCCTGACCTCCACCTTAACGAATGCGGTTTGCCGAAGGATATGGCCGCCGAGTTGTTCAAACCGTTTATCATACGCAAGATTCTGGAAAGAGAAATCGTAAAGACGGTGAAGTCGGCAAAAAAGATCGTAGACCGCAAAGACCCCGTTGTTTGGGAGATACTGGAGAACATTCTCAAAGGACATCCTGTGCTGCTTAACCGTGCTCCTACCTTGCACCGTCTTGGCATTCAAGCATTCCAGCCACGGCTGGTTGAGGGTAAGGCAATATGTCTGCACCCGCTCTGCTGTACGGCTTTTAATGCTGACTTTGACGGTGACCAGATGGCTGTGCACGTTCCACTCGGCAACGCAGCCATTTTGGAAGCGCAGATGCTGATGATGGCATCACACAACATCCTGAACCCCGCCAACGGTGCGCCGGTCACGGTGCCTTCTCAGGATATGGTGCTCGGACTGTACTATATCACGAAAGAGCTCTCCTCAACCCCTGACCATAAGGTTCAGGGCGAAGGCAGCATTTTTTACGGTCCCGAAGAGGTGATGATTGCCTATAACGAGAAAAAGATCCACCTTAACGCCAAAATCAAATGCCGCGTCGACGTGGACGGCAAAGGCACTGTCAAGATCATCGATACCACCGTAGGACGTATTATGTTCAATCAGGTTGTGCCCAAAGAATACGGTTATATCAATATGCTGCTCACCAAAAAAGCCCTTCGCGACATCATCGGCGATGTGCTGGTGAAATGCGGCAACAAGGTTTGTACCCAGTTCCTTGACGACATTATGGGGCTCGGCTACCGTATGGCATTCGAGGGCGGTCTTTCGTTCAACTTGGGCGATGTGATTATCCCGAAGGAGAAGCCGCAACTCATTTCAGAAGCCAATGCCCAGATAGATGAAATCACCATGAACTATAACATGGGTTTCATTACCAACACCGAACGCTACAACCAGGTTGTAGACGTGTGGTCGCAGTGCAATGCCCGTCTTTCCAAAATCCTTATGAAAGAAATCGAAGAAGACCGGCAGGGTTTCAATCCTGTGCACATGATGCGCGACTCCGGGGCTCGTGGTTCTGCCGAGCAGATCCGTCAGTTGTCCGGTATGCGTGGCTTGATGGCAAAGCCGAGTAAGGCAGGCTCATCTGGCGGCGAGATTATTGAGAATCCTATTCTTTCCAACTTCAAAGAGGGGCTTTCGGTGCAGGAGTACTTCATCTCTACGCATGGTGCCCGTAAGGGTTTGGCGGATACGGCTCTTAAGACCGCAGATGCCGGTTACCTTACCAGACGGCTCGTGGACGTCTCCCATGACGTCATCATCACCGAAGAGGACTGCGGCACGTTGCGCGGCATGACCGTGAGCGCGCTCAAGAAAAACGAAGAGGTGGTTGAGACGCTATATGACCGCCTGTTAGGACGTGTTACGCTCCACGATGTCTACCATCCTCAGACGGGTGAACTCATCATCAAGGCAGGAGAGCAGTTGACAGAAGAGTATTGCCGCATTATTGAGGATTCTCCTATTGAGGAGGTTGAAATCCGCTCGGTGCCCACTTGCGAGTCAAAGCACGGCATTTGCCAGAAGTGTTACGGCCGGAATCTGGCCACCAGCAAAATGGTTCAGATCGGCGAGGCCGTCGGAGTGATTGCTGCACAGTCTATCGGCGAGCCGGGTACACAGTTGACCCTCCGGACATTCCACGTGGGCGGCGTGGCCGGAAACGTGGCAGCCAATTCCTCTATCAAGGCTGCTTACGACGGCATCCTGACCATTGATGAACTCCGTGCTCTTGAGAAAACAGACGCTTTAGGGAAAACATACTACAAAGTAATCGGACGTACGGCTGAAATCAAAATCATTGACGTGAAGACGGGCATTGCCCTGTCGGCAGCCAATGTCCCTTACGGTTCTAAACTCTACTTCAAACAGGGTGATACCATCAAGAAAGGCGACCTGATTGCCGATTGGGATCCTTTCAACGCTGTCATCCTTTCGGATGTCGCCGGCAAGGTTGTCTTCAACGACATCATTGAGGGCATCACCTATCGTGTAGAAACGGACGAACAGACAAACATCCACGACAAAGTCATCATCGAAAGCAGGCTCAAGACGAAAAACCCGAGCATCTCTGTCGTCAACAAGTACGGCGAGATCATGAAGACTTTCGACGTTCCCGTAGGTGCCCGTTTGGCTGTAGAAGAGGGGCAGGACATAGATTCAGGTGAAATCCTGGTCAAGATTCTCCGTTCATTCGGAAAGTCAGGCGATATTACCGGCGGTCTGCCGCGCGTCACAGAACTGTTTGAGGCCCGCAACCCGTCAGACCCCGCAGTCGTGTCCGAGATTGATGGCGTCGTCTCCTTCGAGAAGAAACTGAAACGAGGCAATCGTGTAGTCAAGATTACGCCGCGTAACAACGAAAACGGCGAAGGCGCAAAGACATACCTCATCCCGACTTCAAAGCAGATTCTGGCTCAAGAAAACGACTTTGTGAAAGCCGGCACGCCGCTCTCCGAAGGGTCGCTCACCCCGGTTGACATCCTCAACATCAAGGGGGCCCAGAAAGTCCAAGAGTACATCATCAACGAAATACAGGAGGTCTATCGTCTGCAAGGTGTGAAAATCAACGACAAGCACTTCGAGGTCATTGTCCGTCAGATGATGCGCAAGATGGAAATCGAAGACCCGGGCGATACCAAGTTCCTGCAGGGCGAGTTGATCAACAAAATCGACTTCCAGGAAGAGAACGATATGATATGGGACAAGAAAGTGGTGGAAGACATGGGTGATTCAGAGGACGTGCGCAAAGGCCAAATCATCACAGCCAAGAAATTGCGTGACATCAACTCGCTGCTTAAACGCAATGACAAGAGACTGGTGACCGTGCGCGACGCTTGTCCGGCAACCGGCAAGCCCATCCTGCAAGGTATCACCAGGGCATCCCTGCAGACGCACAGTTTCATCTCTGCAGCATCGTTCCAGGAAACTACCAAGGTGCTCACCGAAGCCGCAATCAATGCCAAGTCCGACAATCTTATCGGCATGAAGGAGAATGTCATCGTAGGTCAGAAGATTCCGGCAGGCACGGGCATCAGAAGTTATCAGAACATTGAGGTTGGTTCCAAAGAGGAGTACGAAACGCTGATGGCCTCAAAAGCAGAGGAAACGGAATATATGCAATAATCAAAAAACATAAAAAACAGAACAATATGCCTGAACAAGAAAATGAACATAAAATAGAGCTCAGCATTACAGACGAAGTCGCGCAAGGTGTATATTCTAATCTGGCTGTTATAACCCATTCCAATTCAGAGTTCATCATCGACTTTGCATCGCT
Source organism: Oscillospiraceae bacterium (assembly GCA_963603365.1). Classification (GTDB taxonomy): domain Bacteria; phylum Bacteroidota; class Bacteroidia; order Bacteroidales; family WCHB1-69; genus F23-D06. The sequence continues at coordinate 50,840 of CAVCMI010000015.1, read as the reverse complement.
TATGCCGGGCGTGCCTAAGACTGCCGTCCGTTCAAGGATAATCATGACCCCTCAGAATGCAAAGCGACTGCTCCGGGCACTCACCGACAACATTTCTAATTTCGAACAACAGAACGGAGTCATTGACGATAATTCCATAGGGGCTTTCCCTCCGCTTATGAACGGAGGCGGTATGGCCTAAACGAAACGAGAACGTTCAAATTTCTGTATTATAAATGATGATGAGGGCAGGTTTAAATCTGCCCTTTTTTTGTGCGGACGAGACAGACAATGGCAAGTTGTACATAAAGGATCTGTTCACGTTCGCCATACCAGTCAGAACGTTGTTTTTTTTTCTGGAACTAAAACGGCAAAACGTTTTTTTTTTACTTTTGCGACTATGCTTTATTTTAATGTTTTTTAAAAATAAAATTTTGATAATTAGTAACATAAACCGTTTTATAAGATGAAAAAAATTACCGACAATTCTTTGTGGAGCAAGCTGACAATGGCATTAAATGCCGTAATCGTGCTTTTCTTTGTCCTTTCTATGGTTTTCTTATTGAAGTTTGACAAGACGAATGTCAAGGTTGTGGAGGCAAGACCGCATTACGAGAAGTCATTCGAGAATTTCACAATGGCTCAGCATCCGCTTAAGCAGGACAGCGCCGAGGTTGCCTATTATCAGTATAAACTTGACACCTTACAGGAGAGACTCGCAACAGCCACGAAAGACGTGAAGAAAACTTTGACGGAGAGCATTTCTGTAACGCAGAAAACGCTTTCAGACAAGCAGAAAAAATACGATGAACGCATCAACTTGATCAAGGAACAGAAAGCCATTTATGACCCTGTAAAGGTTGAGTGGGACGAGTTGAACGATGCCAACGCAAAGACCAAGTCATCATTCACGGTCATAGCAGTCATCACGTTAGTGGCCTTTATCGTTAAACTCTTCTTCTTTGCTACTTGGAACTACAAGAACTCGCTCAATATCCATCAGGCAGCCGCTTGGATGTCGAAGGGCATGCCCGCATGGATGTCGTACGTCGGTTGGATTATTCCGGTTTATAATTTAGTCAAACCGCTCTCGTTCTTCAAAGAAATCTGGCAGGAGACGGACTATGTTCTTGAAGACAAGAATATTGTCACGACTTCGAAAGACCAGAAAGAGACTATGGTGGACAACAGCGAGCTGCATATCGGCATTTGGTGGGGGCTTCTGCTTATCAGTGTATGGTTGATGAATTTCATCCTCTTCAAGACATTCTTTTCCGAAGGTCCTTTGTTCTTGAAAGCAAACCATCGCAATGTGGCTATTGTGGCCATTGTTATTATGGTGCTCTGTCTGGCAGAAGAGATTCACCTGATACTGAAATACAACAAGAAAAACAAGATGCTTGTCGAAAATGCCGACAAGTTTTAAGAAGGAACGGCAAAGATATAAGAATAATAGTTTTTGCAAAGAATAAAGAAAAGGGGAGTGCTGCATGACAGTACTCCCCTTTTCTTTGACGTTGCCGGAGGTGCACTCTTGAACCGTAACCAAATCAGCCTAAGCGAGGGTGCATCACGTGTCGAGGTTGTAAGGCATTGACGCTTCGGCGGCAATGTTGAGATCGTCGTTGTCTTTTTTTCTTTCTTTGCGCTGCGGAAAGCGCTGTAGCCCATTGCCTCCGATATTGTTCCGCAGGGTCTCTTCCAAAGCCGCAAGTGTCTGTTCCCGCATATTCTTTTTCAGTTCACACTCCCATACGGTAATACATCGCCATCCCATTTCTGCAAGCATCCTGAGTTCTTCCTCATCCCGTTTGCGGTTGCGTTCTATTTTGTTTTGCCAGTAGTCTGGGCGCGACTTTGGCAGTACGAACCCATTGCATCCCATGTGGCCGTGCCAGAAGCAGCCGTTGATAAAGACGACCGTGCGGTATTTTCGAAGCACGATGTCGGGATGTCCAGGGAGCCTGGCATCGTTAACGCGATAACGGAAGCCATGCGCAAAAAGGTGGCGGCGCACTAACATCTCAGGTTTAGTGTCTTTCCCGCGTATCGCCGCCATACAGCGGCTGCGCTGTTCTTTGGTCATCTTGTCCATCGTGCAATTACTCCTTTTGTTTCTGCAAGTATTGGCGCAGGGCTTGCGCTTTGGCTGTGCCGATGGTTTTGGCCAGGTCCTGATCGGAGGCACGGTTTATGCCTGCCACGCTCTTGAAAGTTGAGAGCAGTCGCTGTTTGAGCACCGGTCCGATGCCAGGTGCGTTGTCTAACACCGAGGCGATGCCGGCTTTGCTGCGGCGTTTGCGGTGGTGCGTGATGCCGAAATGGTGAACTTCGTCGCGGATCTGCTGCAGCAGTTTCTGGGCTTCAGACTTCTTGTCGATGTACACGGGGTATTCGTCGCCAACTTTGTAGATGTCTTCAAGCCTTTTGGCGATGCCCACAGCCATGACGCGGTCTTCGATGTGCAGGGCTTGCAGCGAACGGTAGGCAGCATTGAGTTGCCCTTTGCCGCCGTCGATGACGATGAGGTCGGGCAGGGGCTTCTCCTCTTCCAGCAGCCGGTTGTAGCGGCGGTAAATCACTTCTTCCATTGTGGCAAAGTCGTCAGCACCTACTACAGTCTTGATATTGAAGTGTCGGTACTCACGCTTGGCCGGTTTGCCGTCAATGAAGCAGACCATTGCGCCAACGGGTTCGGTGCCTTGGGTGTTGGAGTTGTCGAAGCACTCAATGTGGTGCGGCAGGCGGTTCATGCCCAGGGCCTGCTGCAAGGCTGCCAAAACACGCTGCCCACGCCGCTCGGGGTTTACAAGGTCTTGCCGTTTTTTCTTTTCCAACAGGTAAAAGCTGGCGTTACGCTCGGCCAGTTCCAGCAATTTTCGTTTCTCGCCGCGTGCGGGCATTTGGAACTTCCAGCCGTCAGGCTCTGTGGCAGGCATAAAGGGCACCAAAACGGTGGGAAACAGCCCATCAAGCCGCTCTTTTATGTCGAGGATGCCCGACCATAGGATGTCTTCCTTTTCCAAGCCCTCGGTATTGTTGACTTCAATGGTGTGTGCCTGCACTACTGCGCCGTCCACGATGCGCAGGAAGGCCACACAAGCGCAGTTTTCTTCAGTTTCAAGTGCAAAAACGTCAAGGTCAGTAAGTTGCGACTGAACTACCACAGAGCGTGCCACAAAGTTCTCCAAGGTTTCAATCTGTTGTTTTATCTTGCCCGCCTCTTCAAATTCCCATTTCCCGGCATGCTGCATCATCTCATTTTTCAAGGTCTGCACTACCTCTTTGCGGTTGCCCTTGATGATGCTCAGGATTTTGGAGATGTTCTCCTGATATTGCTTTGCGGTGATGAGTCCGCAGCAGGGTGCAGCGCATTTTTTGAGTTGATGCTGTATGCAAGGGCGTTCGTTATGCACCAGTTTTCGGCAGTTTCGTAGCGGAAACATGTCGGTGATGGTGTCCAGCAGGATGTTCATCTGCTTTACGGACGAGTAGGGCCCGAAGAGGTGCATGCTGCCGGGGTCGGGGTGGCGCATGGCAAAGATTCTCGGATAGTCTTCTTTGGTGACGGCGATCCAAGGGTACGACTTGTCGTCTTTAAGCAGTATGTTGTAATGGGGTTTGAACTGCTTGATCATGCTGTTTTCCAGCAGCAAGGCTTCCCACTCGGTGTCCACTACGGTGGTCTGTATGTTGCGTATCTTAGTCACGAGCATCCGCACTTTAGCGGTGGCCGGCTCTTTGCTGAAATAGGAGGAAACGCGTCGCTTGAGACGCTTGGCCTTGCCTACATAGATGACTATGCCTTTTTCGTCCAGAAAACGGTACACACCAGGCTTCTCGGGCAGCGAGCGGAGTATAAGTTTCAGGTTTTCTGCGATTTCTTTCATGATTTTGTGACAGAATCATACGGATGCGCTGACAACATCCTGTCGTGATGCCAGATTTGCCAGCTGTTGAAGAGGTTCTGCCATACGGAATAGAATGCCATAAATACGGAGGTGAGCGGGTTGAGGTAGGTTGTGGCAATCCAGATGCCCAAAGCGGTGTTTTTCTGCCCCATAAGCTGTCCCTCTCCGATGGAGTCGCCATGCTTCTTCCCAGAAAGCTTTCCTACGGAGAAATGGAAGATGCAGGTAAGAGCCGAAGCTATGGAAAGCACAAGGATGCTCAGTTCGTTGCCTTTGCCGTTCAGGAATATGAAGTCGATGGTTTGCCCTAACGATATTAGCAAGAGCACAGCCCACAAATAAAAGGAGCAGTCTTTGAAGCGGCACAGAAAGTCGTTGCCGTTGCGCCAGACCAATTGCAGCAAGAGAGCCACAAAGAAAGGCAAGGCGATGGTAGGTGCTAAACGCTGTTGGATGAGCAGGAAAGATTGCCAGAATGTATAGTCTTGATGGTTGCCGATGAAAGTGAAGTAGAACGGCGCCACGAGGGCTATCATAAGGTTCCCCCAAACCGTGTATTCTGTCACGGATTCCCTGTTGGCGCCTAAGATGCAGGCGGTGGCCACTACGGAGCAGGCCACAGGACAGAGGATGCCTACCAACAGCCCTTCGGCGAGCAACTCGTTGTGGAACAGTTTGGAGACGATGAAGTAACAGGCGATGCTGGTGACAGCCTGGTACAGCATGATGCGGATACTGGTGCGCGAAAGGTGCAGCCTGCGCATGTCCACTGCCGTGAAGTTGAGCAGCAGCATGATGAAAATGAGGAAAGGAGAAAGCCATGCCAGATACGCACACCAACGGTGAAGGAACAGCCCTGCTAAAATGGCAGCCGGCAATACATAACTTCTGTATTTGGACATGTTTCTATTTCCGGGCATTATGTAAGGAGAAAGAGGTGATGAAGATGAAGATGATGTTGGGAATCCAAACCCCTAACACGGGCGGCAATCCGCCCGAAACGGAGAATACGGTGGACACCTGCTGCAGGAATATGAACGAGAAAGCAAATCCCATGCCTACAAAGATGTGCACGCCAACGCCGCGGCGGTTTTTGCGAGAGGAGACACTTAACCCCAAAAAGGTCATGATGAAGATGCCGACGGAGTTGGCAATGCGCTTGTGCTGTTCAATCTGGTAGTGCGCCACAAGGTTTGACCCTCGTACTTTGGCGTCGGCAATGAAAGTCCGGAGCTGTTTGAACGACATGGTCTCGCTGATGAATATGTCTTGGCTGAAATTGCGCGGCTGGACGTTTAAGACGGTGTCCATCCGGTCGCCGGTGACAACATCCTCCACATCGTCAATGATGGTGCGCAATGTGTAGTTGTACAGAACCCACTTGCCGGTATTTGGGTCATATTGGGCTTTTTTTGCCGTGATTTTCTTGTTCAGCGAGGTGATGCCGAATTCTTCGTAAGTAAAGTCGAAGCCGGCATTCTCGTTTCTGCTCCAACGCTCTACATAAATGTAACTGTTGCCGGAATTTTTGACGTGCAGGTTGTATGAAGAGACGCTTTGTTTGCCGAAATAGGTGTATTTGAACTCGTTGAGCTGCGCATTGGTGTGCGGCACAATGAAGTTGGCCATCACCAGTGAGAGTATCATAATGATTAGAGCCCCAACAAAGTAGGGCACCATAAAACGATAGAAACTGATGCCGTTGTCCAGTATGGAGATGATTTCGTTGTGCGACGAAAGCTTGGAGGTGAACCAGATGACGCTGATGAAGGTGAACAGCGGGATGAACAGGTTTATGAAATAGGGGATGAAGTTGAAGTAGTATCCGGTGATGATTTCTTTCACGGGAATGGCCTTGCTCATAAATCGCTGGATGTTCTCCGAAAGGTCGAAGATGATGATGATGGTCATCAGCAGGACAATGGCATAGACTACCGAACCGAGGAATTTCCTCAGCAGGTAGGAGTCTATGATCTTCCAGCCGGTAAGATCGCAGAACCGTTCGTGCAGCCTATGCCACCACCCCTTGACCATGTTGTTGCCTTAGCTGTTCTGTTGCTCGGGTTTGAGCCATTGGTCGAGCCAACGGAAGAACTCACGCTGCCACAGCATGGAGTTCTGGGGCGTTGACACGAAGTGGCACTCGTCGGGGAAATAGAGGAAACGGCTCGGGATGCCTTTCATCTGTGCCACGTCAAAAGCTTGCATACCCTCCGTGTAAGGGATGCGGAAGTCGTTGCCGCCGTGGATGACCAAAATGGGTGTGTCCCAGTTGCCGACAAACTTGTGCGGCGAGAAATCATAACTTTTAGGAGTGGGCGTGTTCCAGTAGGGGCCCTCGATGTCGTGGTTTGCGAAGAAGAGTTCTTCGGTGGTGTTGTACCAGCTTTCAAAGTTGAACATGCCGCAGTGCGCAATGAATGCTTTGAAACGTTTTTCGTGGTGGCCGGCAAGCCAATAAACGGAGAATCCGCCGAAGCTGGCGCCTACGCAGCCAAGACGCTCTTTGTCAACATAGGGTTCCTGTGCTATGGCATCAATGGCGGAAAGGTAGTCTTTCATGCATTGCCCGCCGTAGTCGCCGCTGATTTCGTCGTTCCATTCATGCCCGAAGCCCGGCAATCCTCTGCGGTTTGGCGCCACGATGACATACCCATGCGCTGCCATCATTTGGAAGTTCCAACGGTAAGAGTAGAACTGGCTTACGGGCGACTGAGGTCCGCCCTCGCAATAGAGAAGAGCCGGATAGGTCTTGGTGGAGTCGAAGTTTGGCGGAAGTATGACCCAAACCAACATCTGCTTTCCGTCGCTGGTCTTTACCCATTTTTTTATGGTTTCGCCCGGGGTGATGCTGTCAAGCACGTCTTTGTTGATGAAACTCAACTGCTTTACGGATTTGTCTTTTAAACTTACTGCATAAATCTCAGATGGACAGGCATGTGTGGTTCGCGTGACGATGAGCCTGTCACCACTCACCTGCAGCGAATTGTAATCGTATTCGCCTTTGGTGATCTGTTCAAACGCTCTCGTGGCAAGGTCAAGCGAGTAGATTTGGTAGGTGCCTTCGATGCAACTGTTGAAAAAGACTTTGCTGCTCTTGCTGTCCCAGGCAAAGTTGGTGGCGTCCTGGTCAAACTCGGTGCTGTAGTCTTCGGCGGCGTCAGTCTGAAGGTCATAAATCATCAGGCTGTGCTTCTCCGACTCGAATCCGTCGGTCTTCATATTCCACCAAACGATTTTCTTGCCGTCAGGAGAGAACACGGGGTCCATGTCGTAACCCTTGTTGGATTCGCTGAGGTTGCGGGTGGTTTTCCTGTCCAGGTCATACAGGTAGATGTCAGTGTTGGTGCTTTCGGCAAAGGCCTTGCCCGAGAGTTTCTTGCATACGTAAGCCAGCATTTTTCCGTCAGGACTCCAGGTTATCTCTTCGATTCCGCCGAAGGGGGGGTTGGGGCAATGGAATTTCTGCCCTTCCAGCAGGTCGATGCTGTTCTCGCATGAGGGGTAGTCGGCAATGAACAGGTGGCTGTAAGTGCCGTCTGCCCAATAGTTCCAATGGCGGTACATCAAGTCGTCGTAGATCATGGCGTTGGCCTTGGGCAGGTCGGCATAGCGCTGCTCGATAGTTGGAATCAAGCGCACGTTCTGCGTATAGCAGATGTGTTTCAAGTCAGGGGCATAACTGAAGCTGCTGATGTCGCCTTTGATGCCGGCCAGTTTTTTGGCTTTGCTGCCGTCGGGGTTGCATTCCATAATGCAGGTGCCGGCAGTGTCGGTGTAGAGGTAGGCGATCTTTTTGCCGTCGGGACGCCATACCGGCTGCATCTCGTCGTTGGGCGTTGTGGTGATGCGAACGGGGTCGCCGCCTTCAGCCGGCATAGTATAGAGTTCGGCATTGCCCGAATTGCTGCGGTAGTCGTAGTATTTTACACTGTAAAGGATAGTCTTGCCGTCGGGCGAGACCTGCACGTCTGACAGACGGCCTAAATACCAGAGAATCTTCTCGTCCATCACCCCTTTCGAGAAGTCGGGCTTCTCCCGGTTCTCCTTGGCGATAATGCTGTTGTCTTCTTTCTGTGTGCAGCTGCTTAATAACATAATGGTCAAAATTGCGAAAATGAAATATCTTTTCATACTCTTTTTGTTTGTTTTTTAAGACGGCAAAGATAATATTTTTGCTATTTTTGCGCTCCCTTGACAAAGCGGTTTTTTGTTTGTGCCGTCAATCTGGCAACAGTCAGGCTTGTTTTTGACAATAAATTGAAAATGAAAAAGATAACATTGTTTACTATGCTAATTCCGCTATTGTTGTCTGCTTGCGGAAACAAGGAAGCCAACCCCGGGACGGAAGTTACGGAGTTGGAACCGCGCATTCAGGAGCAGATGGACAGACAAGCCAAGGACAGGGCCGATTGGGACAACTGGTCCGGTTTGTCCGATGAACGCAAGGCGGAACTGCTCGACAGCCAGAAGGCTATCTATGACGACATGCAAGCAAAGAAGGCCGACCGTCAGGCGCGCCGGGAGAAGTTCGAGGCGGCTATGGACAATTGGGACAACCTTTCGCTCGATGAACGCAAAGCCGCCTTTGACCTGGTGGCAAACCCGTCGCCAAAGAAACAGACCGCTGCCGATTCTGTAGCCAAATAGCCAAATAATAATAGTGTCATGAAAAGAATAGCCGTTTTTGCCAGCGGGTTCGGTTCTAATTTCCAAGCCATCATTGAGGCGGTACACAACAAGGCGCTTGACGCCGAGATCGCGCTCCTCGTTTCCGACAAGCCCGGCTGCAAGGCCGTGGCGCGCGCCGAACAGTACCATATCGATGCTTTTACGTTTAATGCCAAGGATTATGTCGGCAAAGAGGCTTACGAGACTGACATTCTGCGCCGGCTGCAGGAACGGGCCGTGGACTACATTGTGCTGGCCGGCTATATGCGTTACATCGGCCAGGTGCTGCTGACAGCCTACCCCCAGCGTATTATCAACCTGCACCCGGCATTGCTGCCTTCGTTTCCTGGAGCGCACGGTATCGCAGATGCCTATAACCACGGTGTCAAGGTGTTCGGCATTACCGTGCATTTTGTCGATGAGGGGGTGGATACAGGCAAGATCATCGACCAGTTCTCATTCCACGCCGACGGTTCTGAAACTCTCGAAGAGATTGAAGAGCGCATCCACAAACTGGAGCACTGCCATTACCCCGAAACGATTAACAAAGTCCTCAATTCTTAAATACCACAATAACGACTAATGGAAAAGATTATCATACTTGACTTTGGTTCACAGACAACCCAGTTGATAGGCAGACGTGTCCGCGAACTCGATATGTTTTGCGAGATATTGCCGTACAACAAGTTTCCTAAGGACGACAAGGACGTGATTGGCGTCATCCTCAGCGGTTCGCCTTACAGTGTATATGATGAGCATGCCTTTCATGTTGACCTTTCCGGCATCCGCGGACACTATCCCGTACTGGGCATTTGCTACGGAGCCCAATATATGGCACACGCCGCCGGAGGCAGGGTTGAATCGGCCGGTTCCCGCGAGTACGGACGGGCACGGCTGCTCTCTTTTGAGCACGACAACCCGCTGCTCAAAGGTCTTGGTGACCAAACCCAAGTGTGGATGAGCCATGGCGACACTATTACACAATTGCCCGCCGGCTGTCGCAGGATCGCCTCTACCGACAAGGTGGAGTTTGCCGCCTACCAGTTCGAGAACGAGAAAACCTGGGGCGTGCAGTTTCACCCCGAAGTGTTCCATACCGAACAGGGCAGCCTCTTGCTGAAGAACTTTGTCGTGGACGTGTGCGGCGGCAAACAGTCGTGGAGCCCGGCCTCATTTGTGGAGACTAAGGTGGCTGAACTCAAGGAGCAGCTTGGCAACGACCGCGTCATTCTGGGGCTCAGCGGCGGAGTTGACTCTTCCGTCTGCGCAGTGTTGCTGAGCCGCGCTATCGGCAAGAACTTGACTTGCATATTTGTGGACCATGGGCTGCTGCGCAAGAATGAGTTCCGCAATGTAATGAACGACTATGAAGGCCTCGGCTTGAATGTCGTTGGCGTGGATGCCAGCGACAAGTTCTTCAAGGAACTGGAAGGCGTTTCAGACCCCGAACGCAAACGGAAAATCATCGGGGCCGGCTTCATAGATGTCTTCAATGCGGAGGCCATGAAGATTACGGATGCCAAGTGGCTGGCGCAGGGCACCATCTATCCCGACAGAATAGAAAGCCTCAGCATTACCGGCATGGTCATCAAGAGCCATCATAATGTGGGCGGACTCCCTGAAAAGATGCACCTCAAGCTGTGTGAGCCGCTGAAATGGCTGTTCAAGGATGAGGTGCGCCGTGTGGGACGGCAGCTGGGCATGCCCGAACACCTCATCACCCGCCACCCGTTTCCCGGTCCTGGCCTGGCCGTGCGCATATTGGGCGACATCACCCGCGAGAAAGTGCGTGTGCTCCAAGATGCTGACGACATTTTCATTCAGGGCCTTCGCGACTGGAAAGTCAGGCTCAAGGGCGAAGAGGCCCGCAAGGTGCTCTCGGCTGGAGTGCCGGCAAATATGACCGACGGGGAGATGGAGGTCTCGCTCTACGACCAGATCTGGCAGGCCGGCGTCATTCTACTGCCCATACGCAGCGTAGGCGTGATGGGCGATGAACGCACATACGAGCAGGCCGTGGCACTGCGCGCCGTCACAAGCACCGATGCCATGACTGCCGATTGGGCATACCTGCCTTACGAATTTATGGCCAAGGTTTCCAATGACATCATCAACGGTGTAAAAGGCGTGAACCGCGTTTGCTATGACATCTCTTCAAAACCGCCTGCAACGATAGAGTGGGAGTAAAAACGTTCCTTTTTTTGAGGTTCAAACTTTTTTTCAGAATAGACATTAAGAAAAAACATAAAGAAAATGACAAATTACGATTTAAAGTATAAGATTTCCGACATGAGTTTGGCAGAGTGGGGGCGCAAAGACATAGAGGTGTCCCAAAAGGAGATGCCCGGACTGTTGGCGCTCCGAGAGAAATATGGTGAAAGCAAGCCGCTGAAAGGAGTCCGCATTATGGGTTCCCTGCACATGACCGTGCAGACGGCCGTGCTGATTGAAACGCTGGTGCAACTGGGCGCCGATGTGAGATGGTGCAGCTGCAATATCTTTTCCACCCAAGACCATGCAGCCGCTGCCATCGCCGCCGCAGGCGTGCCCGTGTTTGCCTGGAAAGGAGAATCTATGGAAGAATACTGGTGGTGTACCAATCAGGCTCTCTCGTTCCCCGGCGGCAAAGGCCCGCAACTCATCGTGGACGACGGCGGCGATGCCACCCTGCTGATACATACCGGCTATAAGGCCGAAAACGACCCCTCCGTCCTCGACAAAGAACCCTCTTCTCACGAGGAAGGCGTCATCTTCAATACCCTCAAAGAAATACTGAAAGAAGACCCGCAGAAATGGCACAATGTGGTGAAAGACATCAAAGGCGTGTCTGAAGAGACGACCACGGGCGTGCATCGGCTCTATCAGATGATGGAACGCGGCGAACTGCTCTTCCCGGCCATCAATGTGAACGACTCCGTGACAAAATCCAAGTTCGACAACAAGTACGGCTGCCGCGAGTCTCTGGCTGACGGCATCAAACGCGCCACCGACATAATGATCGCCGGCAAGGTGGTTGTGGTGTGCGGATACGGCGATGTGGGCAAAGGCTGTGCCCAGTCAATGAGGTCGTACGGCGCACGCGTCATCGTGACGGAAATTGACCCGATCTGCGCACTGCAAGCCGCCATGGAAGGCTTTGAAGTGAAGACGGTGGACGAAGCCCTCGAAGAAGGGAATGTCTATGTTACCTGCACGGGCAACTGCGATGTCATCACCAAAGAGCACCTCAACAAGATGAAAGACCAGGCAATCGTTTGCAATATCGGCCACTTCGATAACGAAATTCAAGTGGAGGCTTTCGAAAAACAGCCCGACATCCGCAAACGCAGCATCAAACCGCAAGTGGATGAGTATATCTTCCCCGACGGCCACTCAATCTTTATCTTGGCAGAAGGCCGCCTCGTCAATCTGGGCTGCGCCACCGGACACCCCTCTTTCGTGATGAGCAACTCGTTTACAAACCAGACTATGGCTCAACTCGACCTCTGGCAGCACAATTACGAAGTCGGCGTCTATAACCTGCCTAAACACCTTGACGAGGAGGTGGCCAGACTTCATCTCGGCAAAATCGGAGCCAAACTTACCAAACTGTCGCAGAAACAAGCCGACTATATCGGCGTTAAGGTGGATGGCCCTTACAAAACAGACTTGTATAGATATTAGTATCTGACCTCCATAATAGATTAAGCAACACGATTCGACAGGCCGTGTCAACAAAAATCCGGGGGTAGCAAGACTTCCGGATTTTTTGAAGACGGAGTTCCGGGCTTCTTATGCTGACACTGTGTCTGCCGATATGAAAAAAGAGGAACGATGAGGGTAAAAGAAGAATGCAATAATCCGCAAATGCTGTTGAAACGATGCTTGCGTGCGGCTTTGGCCTTGATGTTGGCATGTGGCGGCACAATAGGTATGCCTGCGGCAATGCCTGTGTGCCATATTGTTGATGTGCCGCAAGTTGCATCCGTGTCACCGGATTCTGTGGTGCTGGCTGCAGCATCGTGGCAGACAGACTCACTCGATGGCATGGTGTTGCGGAGGGTGCGCTTCTCCGGGCATGAATATTTCAGCAGCAATCAGTACATTGCTGTCCTTGAGGTCAGTCCTGACGCCGGACTTGCTTTGGCTTTGGCGTGGGAGCCGGTGCGTACGCGCACTTCTGTGATGGCCCGCAAACACGGTGCGTTGGCCGCCGTGAACGGCTCGTTCTTTGATATGAAAAAGCATAATCCGATTTGTCATCTCCGCATTGGAGGCGAAGAGATTGCCGTCAACGTGCCGGGCACAGACACGGTAAACAGAAAATATTATCAGTATGGCACTATTGTGATTGACAAAGGCGAGGTGCGCATACTGCATACCGACAGTGCGCGCCTTTGGGAGCGGACGCTCACGGAATCCGACATTATGACGGCAGGTCCGCTGCTCCTCTGCCAAGGCAATCGACTGCCCATGCGCAACGACCTCTCATTCGTGGGCAAACGGCATAACCGTACAGCATTCGGCATCAAGGCCGATGGCACGTTGTTGCTGCTGACGGCAGACGGCCGCACCCGCGAGGCCGAGGGATTGTCGCTCGATGAACTGGCACTGACGATGAAGTGGCTTGGCTGCCGCGACGCTGTCAACCTCGACGGCGGCGGATCCACCACAATGTATGTCAAAGACTTTCCGCACAATGGCATAGTCAATCATCCATCCGACAACGGACGTTTTGACAGCCAAGGCGAACGCTGCGTATCTAATATCCTGATAATAAAGAAGAAAGAATGAAACGGCGGCTTAACTGTAAATCCGGAGCCTAACCCCGTCATAGCGGGTGTTGTAACGGCGGCACGGATAGATGGCCGGTCCGCTCAGCACGTTGCCGTCCAGGATGTTGAAAGTGGAGCCGCACAGCGAATCTACCAGCCTTAGCCCGTCGGGGGCAACATAGAGCCACGACCCTTGCTTTGTCCAATCGTGCGAACAGGCACGGTCGAACGCTACAAAGTCCCATTCGCTGAGTCTGTAAACGATGATGCCGTTCACCCCTCCCGTGAAATATTCGTACCCTCCGTAAGTGTTCAGCCTGTAGTACATGGCATCGTTGGGGTATATTGTGAAATCAACGCTTGCGTTGGGGATGGTGGGATGATTGTAGAAGTCGCAACCTACAAGCAGCGGCAGCAGTACAATCGTTATAATCAGGCATTTTTTCATTATGCGGACGAGAAACTAATAAATCCAGGGGAAAATCTTGTAACGCTTGAGGTCGGTAAACTCGCGCCCGAAAAACTGTGTGTAGCGTTCATATACAGCCTTTGAACGCGGTATGATGTTGGCGCAGGTCCAAAGCAGGAAAACCAGTCCGGGCAGCGACCAGGTGAGGATGGCAAAGCCAAGCCACTCCAGCACCTCGCCGAAATAGTTGGCAGAGCTGATGCGGTTGAAAGGCCATCCTTTTGGGATGTAGTAGTTGTTGTCGGTGATGTCTTTGCGCAGCCCACGGATGATGCGGTCGGCGTAAATGTTGAACACCATGCCGAACAAGAAAATGACCGTGCCGACGATGAATTGCCACGACCAAAGCCACGAGATGTCATAATAGTGCTCAGGACAGAAGAAAAAGAGCCATCCGCCTTGCATCAAGGCGTTGAAAGTGTTGAAAATGAATCCTGTGATGATGATTGAAATAGGCATCTTGCTCTGCCCCTTCATAAGCAGCGGAAATACAAAAGACCGCTGGAAATAGTGGAACTCGAAGAAGAAGAACATGATGAACGTGACGATGTTGAAAGGTTTCACCCACTCTATCAACGAGACGACATAGAGCAGGAACATGGCGAAAAACACGGGAGACTCCATAATGAACCAGCCCAGGTTGCTCCGCACGGAAACGCCCCAACGGTTGTTGAATGTCATGCCGTAGGCCGGGGTGACAAACTGAAGGGTGACGAATACGCCAACACCTAAAACACTCATGATGATGAGCATATAGTTGTACGCAGTGCTGAAGAATTCTAACATAGTTAACCGGCGTTTTTATAGGAATTTATGGCCGTCAAACCTTTTTTTGCGTTTGAAATAGTGAATGAAGACGACGGACTCGGGGAAAGTGTCCGCGAATGCCAGTTTGGGCAGTGTGTTGCGTTTGGCTTTGAACTCCTTGTAACGTGAATAAAACTGGAACATAGCCTTATAGACGGCGGCGAAGTCCTTGAAGTGTCCTTGAAGCAGGAACGCGAACGCGGCAAGTTGGTCAAGGAAGAAACGCAACGCGAAAGTGACGGTAAGACGCTCTTCCGGGAGGTTTTTCAGCAACAGAAACAGGTTGTTGCGGAAATTGAGGTAGGTTTTGAAGGCGTTGTTTTTAGGCAAGGTTCCCCCTCCGATATGGTAAACCACGGAGGCGGGGTTCACTTTTATTTTGTATCCGGCGTTTTTGATGCGCCAGCAGAAGTCGATCTCTTCCATGTGCGCGAAGAAGTCGGGGTCGAGGCCGCCCATAGTCCGGTAGACGTCGCTGCGTACGAAAAGCGCGGCCCCCGTAGCCCAGAAAATGTCGGCTTCGGAGTCGTATTGTCCGTAGTCTTTCTCGAGACTTTCGAACACGCGTCCCCGGCAGAAAGGGTAGCCGTATTTGTCAATATAGCCGCCACATGCTCCCGCATACTCAAACTCGTCACGGTTGCTGTAAGAGAGCAGTTTGGGCTGCACCGCTGCGATTGTCGGGTTGGCGTCCATCATCTCGATGACGGGTTCAATCCAATGCTCCGTCACCTCGATGTCGGAGTTGAGCAGGCAGTAGTATTGCGCCTCAATATGCGCCAAAGCCATGTTGTAACCTTGTGCAAAGCCCTCGTTGTGCGCATGTTCCAGCACGCATACGTCCGGATGGCACTCTTTCAGGAAACGGACAGAACCGTCAGTCGAGGCATTGTCGGCCACAACGATTTCTGCATAATCCGGCAATGAACGGACCAGAGAGGGAAGAAACTGTTCGAGGAATCTTTTCCCGTTCCAGTTCAGGATGACGATGGCGAGTTTGGTCATACGCTTCTCTTTTTTTACAAAAAAGTTTGCAAAGATAGTTTTTTTTCAAAAGATGTGGTACAAAAAAATTGTATCTTTGCCGCCTGAAAAAAGATAAGGAAGAAATAATAAAAATTAGACGTTTTAAACTATGTATTTGACAAGCGAAGTTAAAAAGGAAATTTTTGCAAAATACGGAAAAAACGAGGCTGATACCGGGTCTCCTGAGGCTCAGATCGCTATGTTCACGCACCGCATCAAACATCTCACCGAACATGTGAAAGAGAATAACAGCGACCGCATGACAAAGAGAGCCCTGATTACTTTGGTCGGAAAGAGGAAAAAGATGCTTGAATATCTGAAAAGGCAGGACATTGAACGCTACAGAGCCATCATCAAGCAATTAGGTCTTAGAAAATAATCCGGAAACTTGTTTTTATAAAAAAGGCAATTGTCGAAATTGCCTTTTTTGGTTTATGAAAAATTGCAGAAATGGCTTGCATTTTTTCGATTTTATCATCTTAAAGCTGAATTATAATGTTAGGAATAAATACATCATTTCAATTGAACGATGGCCGCACAGTGACCATCGAGACCGGCAAGTTGGCGAAACAGGCCGACGGCGCTGCCGTAGTCAAAATGGGAAACACAATGCTGCTGGCCACCGTATGCTGCAAGAAAGAGGCCGTTGAGGGCACCGACTTCATGCCGCTGCAAGTAGAGTATCAGGAAAAATACGGCGCACTCGGCCGCTTCCCGGGAGGCTTTTTCAAACGTGAAGCCCGTCCCTCGGAATATGAAATCCTGATAGCCCGCCTTGTGGACCGCGCCATCCGCCCGCTGTTCCCGAAAGACTTCCATGCTGAAACGCAAGTTATCGTTACGCTCATCAGCGGCGACAAGAACCAGTTGCCCGACTGCTTGGCATGCCTTGCCGCCTCCTCTGCCATCGCCGTGTCTGACATCCCGTTCGAGTGCCCCATCTCTGAAGTCCGCGTGGGACGCATAGACGGCAACTTCGTCATCAACCCGACCATTTCCGATATGGAACGTTCGGACATCGACATGATTGTTGCCGCCTCGATGGACAACATTATGATGGTGGAAGGCGAGATGAAGGAAATCTCTGAAAACGATATGGTAGAAGCTCTCAATTTCGCTAAAGAGGCTATCAAGGTGCAATGCCAGGCGCAGATGGACCTTGCCTCCAGAGTGCCTTCTGCTTTCCCCAAACGTGTCTATTGCCACGAAACGAACGACGAGGAACTCAGGGAACGCATCAGCAAGGAGACTTACGACAAGGTTTATGCCGTTGCCAAGTCTTTTATGGGCAAACAGGCCCGCAACGAGGCTTTTGACCAGATCCTCGAAGAGTTTATGCTGACGATTCCTGAAGAGGAGAGAGATGAGAAAGCCGTGATGGTGAAACGCTATTACAGCGACGTACAGTATCACGCTATGCGCAACATGATTCTCCATGAACGCATCCGCCTTGACGGCCGTGACCTTGAGACGATACGCCCGATTTGGATTGAGACCGGTTACCTGCCGTCAGCCCACGGCTCGGCAGTCTTCACCCGAGGCGAAACGCAGGCGCTTGCCACTTGCACGTTAGGCACCAAACTTGATGAGCAGATTATAGACGGCGCTGTTGTGGAGGGCACCAACCGCTTTATGCTTCACTATAATTTCCCTCCATACAGCGTGGGCGAAGTGAAACGCATCGGCAGTACCGGCCGCCGAGAAATAGGACACGGCAACCTTGCCAACCGCGCCCTCAAACCGATGATTCCGTTTGACGACCCCTCGTTCCCTTATACAGTCCGCATTGTGTCTGACATCCTCGAGTCTAACGGCAGTTCGTCTATGGCGACCGTCTGCGCCGGCACACTCGCACTGCTCGACTGCGGCGTCAAGATGAAAAAACCGGTGTCAGGCATTGCTATGGGACTCATCACTGACGAGACTACCGACAAATATGCAATACTCTCAGACATCCTTGGCGATGAAGACCATCTCGGCGATATGGACTTCAAGGTCTGTGGTACGGAAGACGGCATCACCGCCTGCCAGATGGACATCAAGATCCACGGCCTTTCGTCCGAAGTGATGGCTGAAGCATTGGCACAGGCTCACCGCGGCCGTATGTTCATTCTCGGAAAGATCAAGGAGGCAATGCCCGCACCGCGCGAGGATTACAGACCGTTCGTGCCGCGTATTGTCCAAATGCAGATCCCCAGAGAGTTCATCGGTGCCGTCATCGGACCGGGAGGCAAGATCATCCAAGAGATGCAGCGTGAAACCAATACCGTCATCAACATCGAAGAGGTGGGAGAATTTGGCGTTATCGACATCGCCGCTTCTAACGTCGACGACATCAATGCCGCTATTGAACGCATTAAACTGATTACACAAAAGCCGGAAATCGGCGAAATATACGAAGGCACAGTCAAGAGTATCATGCCGTTCGGCGCTTTTGTGGAGTTCTTGCCCGGAACGGACGGTCTGCTCCATGTGACTGAAATTGCCTACAGACGCATCGAAAATGTGGAAGATGTTCTCAAAACCGGCGACAAGATAAAGGTCAAACTGATTGAAATAGACGAGAAGACCGGAAAATACAGACTGTCACACAAGGTGCTTCTGCCCAAGCCGGAGGGATATACAGAACCCGAACAGCGTCGCGGAGGCAACGGAAGAGGCGA
The DNA here is from genome assembly GCA_963603365.1 of Oscillospiraceae bacterium. GTDB lineage: Bacteria > Bacteroidota > Bacteroidia > Bacteroidales > WCHB1-69 > F23-D06. Next base: position 32,560 of record CAVCMI010000015.1, on the reverse strand, counting down.
CCGCAACCATCACGACCATGGCGACCGCAACCGCGGAGACCGTCGCGGAGGCAACGGAAGAGGCGACCGCAACGACCAGGGACGTGGCGGCAGAGACAACCGCGCACACAACCGCGACAACGGCGAGACACATAAGCCTAAAGCCGACAACGCACCCCTTGACCTCCCCGAATTCCCTGATTTTGACGAATAGAACCATTAAATCCTGCATCATTCCCCATTGGAATGATGCTACGGGTTTTTAACTCCATTGTTTTTGAGTGTCTTGAAAGGAAACTTTTAAGACACTCTTTGTATAAGCCCTAATCTTACTAACTTTGCACCAGTTTTTTAATATATGCCTATGGAACAGTCATTCTCAGTCATTATCCCCAGTTGGAACAACCTTGGCTTCCTGAAACTCTGCGTGGAGAGCATCCGCAAAAACTCCGCTTATCGTCATCAGATCATTGTTCACGTGAACGAAGGAACAGACGGAACGCTCGATTGGGTGCGGGCGCAGGGACTTGACTATACCTGGTCGGAGCGTAATGTTGGGGTGTGCCTTGCCGCCAACAGCATGCGCAGTAAGGTAAAAACCGACTATATCTTCTATCTGAACGACGATATGTACCTGTTGCCCGGCTGGGACAAGGCTCTTTCCGATGAGATAGACAGACTGCCAGACAACCGTTTCTTCCTTTCCGGCACTATGATACAGCCTCACAACTGGCTTGATGTGGGCATACGCGCCAACTATGGCGATAGCCTCGAGACTTTTGAAGAGGAGAGACTTCTGCGCGAATACATGACCTATCATAAAGAGGACTGGCTGGGCGCCACCTGGCCGCCAAATCTTTTGCACCGTGACGTGTGGGACCTTGTGGGCGGATACAGCATCGAATACACGCCAGGCATGTACAGCGACCCTGACCTGGCTGCAAAGTTGTGGATGGCCGGCGTTCGACACTTCAAAGGGTTAGGGAATTGCCGGGCCTATCATTTTGAGACAAAGACCACGGGCAGAATAAAGAAAAACGACGGCTCGTGGCAGTTTATGCTCAAATGGGGCATCACCAATGCCACATTCCGCCGCCATTTCACCCGTCTTGGGGAAGAGGCAACAGAACAGGGACGGATGCAGTTGTGCAATGCTGAAGCGATAGGCAGACAAGGCATACGGGCGCACTTGAAAGCCTGTTTCAAATTGCTGACCGGCAGTCGTCTCGGTCCTGCGGATCCGCTTGGCATCCAGCCCGACGGAAACAGCGGCAATCATTGTGTCAAGGACAAACAGAAAGGAATGAGACAGGAATCAGGGCTCTGAAAAAAATCTTTTTTGGATGCCCGCCCTATATGAAAAAAAGTGTATTTTTGCAGCCGATTTCAAAAGCAAAACCATCTGGAGAGGTGGGTGAGTGGCTGAAACCAACAGTTTGCTAAACTGTCGAAGGGGAAACCTTTCCGCGAGTTCGAATCTCGCCCTCTCCGCTAAAGTTTCAGGCTTTGAAATCAAACTCTGCTCATCGGGGTGTGGCGCAGTTGGCTAGCGCACTTGCATGGGGTGCAAGGGGTCGGAAGTTCGAGTCTTCTCACCCCGACAGAAGCTAAGGGTTTTGAAGTGGATACCATAAGCGATTCGTTAAGTGCAACGAATCTCTTTTTTTCAGCGCATTGATGCCATGCACCGGAGACGCTGTTCTTTTTTATTGCTGTCCGCTAAAACTTTCCGAGTTGAACTTGTCCTTGAACACCAACAAACTCATCAGACAATTAATTGATAACAAACTGTTGGTTGTTCAAAACAAGAAAAGGCATGACTATCGGTTGAGTCATGCCCTTATATGAACAATTGAAAAAGACGTTGCTACAGTCTGTCGAGGCAATTGAGGTCTTTGAACGCTATTTTGAGGCGTTCTACCACCGACTTCTCGCCTTCACGGAGGAAAGCGCGAGGGTCGTAATATTTTTTGTTGGGCTTGTCATCGCCCTCGGGGTTGCCGATCTGCGACTGCAGGTAGGCTTCGTTCTTCTTGTAGTAAGTCATAACTCCTTCCCAAAAGGCCCATTGTGTGTCGGTGTCGATGTTCATTTTCACCACGCCGTATTCTATGGCTTCCTTGATTTTGGCAGGTTCAGAACCGGAGCCGCCGTGGAAGACGAAGTTCACGGGGTTGGCGGCCGTGTTGAATTTTTCCCGGATATATTCCTGAGAGTTGTGCAGGATGATGGGTTCCAATTTCACGTTGCCGGGTTTATAAACGCCGTGTACATTGCCGAAAGAGGCGGCAATGGTGAAGTTAGGACTGATTTTGCTCAACTCTTCGTATGCGTATGCTACGTCTTCGGGTTGCGTATAGAGGCGGGCACTGTCGATGCCGGTGTTGTCCACGCCGTCTTCTTCGCCTCCGGTGATACCCAATTCAATCTCGAGCACCATCTCTATCTTGGCCATGCGGGCGAGGTATCTCTTGCAGATCTCGATGTTCTCTTTCAAAGGTTCTTCCGAAAGGTCGAGCATGTGCGAACTGAACAGCGGCTTGCCGTGCTGTGCGTAGTATTTCTCTCCGAAGTCGAGCAACCCGTCAATCCAAGGCAGCAGTTTCTTGGCTGCATGGTCGGTGTGGACAACGACAGGGATGCCGTACATTTCGGCCATCTCGTGGATGTGCATAGCGCCCGACACCGTGCCTTTGATGGCTGCGGCTTGATTGTCATTGTTCAGCGACTTGCCGGCATAGAACACGCCGCCGCCGTTAGAGAACTGGATCATGACGGGTGAATTGACAGCCTTGGCAGCCTCCATGACGGCATTGATGGAGTCGGTGCCGACAACATTCACGGCGGGGAGGGCAAACTTTTCGGCCTTGGCAATGCGGAAGATTTCGAGCAGGTCTTCCCCGTAAACTACGCCGGGTTTTACTTTTGATAAGATTCTTTCCATAATAATGTGCTTGTATGTTAAATTATTCGTTTTTCGGTTTCTGCTGTTTTCGTTTCTCCCTGCGTTGCCATAGCCACGGGATGACATTGGAAGCCAAGGAAAACAATGTTGTCGCAAGAGGCTTCTTTGAAGAGGCGGATCTTTTGGACAGTATGCCCGTACAGGCGATTTTGGCAAGGCTTGTTCCTAACGACAATCCTGCCAGCCAACTGGAACCTCCGGCTTTGAATGGTCCCTGTGTGAATATTTTGCTGACCTCGTCCCCCTTTTTCCGGAGACTGACTATCTGGCTCCACATCAGTTTGAGTGTGTCGATATCGTCGCGATAGGCTTCCAGGTCTTGTGCCAAGACCTCTTCCTGTTGCTTTAGTTGCGCCTTCAGCACGGCTTTGCGGGCAGCAATCTCTTCCAAACTGTTGAAAGGGGCCGTCGCGCTTTTTTTCCCATTACTCATCAGATCCTCCTTCCTGAGGGGTTGCATCCTCTTCTTCTATGGTTGTGACGGTCGTACCGTCTTGTTTCTCGCTGTACAACACTGAGCTGATCTTACGGATCAGCGGCTTTACAAACAGTGTGTCTTTCTTGTGAAGCACGAATCCGATGATGGCTACGAAAACGGCACATACGATGGTGTAAGCCCAGCCCTCGTTCAAGGCTATGGTGAGCCAGCTGATCAGTGCCGACGAAAGATAGAGCAGTACTGCCAAGGCGCATACAACCACAATCAGCATCGACAGTACTATCGACAACAGTTGGGAAGACTTTTCGACAAACTCCAATTTCAGCAAATCATAACGCCGGGACAGGTACGCTTTGGCGTCTTTCACTGTCCGGGCGTTACGTGCTAATTTTTTAGAAAATCTTTCAAAAATGTCCATTTTCGGGAATTAGTCGTTCAATTCCTCATCCAGGGCATTCTCAATCGCTTCCTCAGCGGCAACTTCTTCGCGGCGGCATTTCAGCTTGGCGATCAGTTTGTCCAACTCTTCTTTGGAGAGCTTTTCAGAGACATTGTTCCGCAGATCGCGCCCCTTGTCTGTCGTGAACAGGAGGGTGATTCCCGTGGCGGCTGCTGCGCCGGCAACGAATGCTAAAATTTCTGTAGGTTTCATAATAAAAGGTTTTTAGATTTATGATTAAAAAAATTACCACGGAGTCCAGTTGCAAATAGTGTGCCGAAAAACATTATCAGCTGTGTTTCTCTGTCGTTTCTATTCGTTCCACCTTTTCTATCTGGTCAATTTGCTCGAGTGAACGGATGAGGTCGGTGAGTGCGCGGGTGTTTTGGATGTAAAGCATCATAGTTCCGGTAAACACGCTCTTTTTGGTCTCTGCGTGCAGTGAGCGGATGTTCAGGTCCATCTGCGCCGACACCACGTCGATGATTTCCTTGAGTATGCCCTTGCGGTCAAAGCCGGTAATGCGTATGCCGGAAAGGAAGGCGATGTCTTGACCTTTGCGCCATTTTGTCTTGATGATGCGGTTGCCGAACTTCGACATCTGCTCGATGGCGCGCGGACAGTTGGTGCGGTGCACGACAATTTTGTCAGAAAAGAGAAACCCGACTACAGGGTCGCCAGGTATGGGGTCGCAGCAGTGGGCAATGACATACTTGGAGATGTCGGTGTTCTTGTCAAGCAAGAAAGCGTTGGGCGTTACGTCCAACTGCTCTTCAATAAGCTGGTCAAGCGATTTGTTGGCAATCTCTTTTGACACTTTTTCCTTGAACTCTGCCAGTTCTTTGCTTTGCTTCGGCGTGCTTCCCGGTGTTCCGGGCTGGTCTTTCTGTTCAGAACGGAAAAAGTCGCGGATGCTCCGGCGTGCTTTCGGCGTCTTGACAAAATCGAGCCACTCCACTTTCGGCGACTGCTTCTTGGAGGTAATTATCTCCACTTGGTCGCCGTTTTCCAGCCTCTTGTCGGCGGGTACAATGTTGTAGTTGACCTTTGCTCCGATGCAATGGTCTCCGAGTTTTGTATGCAGTGCGTAAGCGAAGTCAAGGACTGTAGAACCGGCCGGAAGCGTTTTCATGTCTCCTTTTGGGGTGAAAGCGAAAACCTCTTTCAGTCCCAAGTTCAGTTTCACCTCGTTCAGGAAATCGAGCGCATCGGCATCCTTGCTGTTGAGGATTTCTCTTGTTTTGCTGAGCCAGTCTTCCAGCCGTTTTTCCACAATCTGGTCTGCCGGCATCTCACCCTCTTCCTTGTACTTGAAATGGGCGGCAAGCCCTTTCTCGGCAATTTCGTCCATCCGTTTGGAACGGATCTGCACCTCGACCCATTTCCCCGCTTTGCTCATGGCGGTGACGTGCAGCGACTGGTATCCGTTAGGCTTGGGGTGGGTCAGGAAGTTCCGGTCTCTGGAGGGATTGGTTTGATACAGCAGGCAAACGATGCGGTAAATCCGCCAGCAAATCTCGAATTCTTGTTCGATGGGACTGTCAAAGACAAAGCGGACTGCAAAAATGTCATATATGTCATCAAAGTTCACCCCTTTGCGGAGGATTTTCTGATGGATAGAGAAAATGGACTTTGTGCGGGAGGAAACCTCTGCCTTGATGCCGTTGGCGGCGATGGCTTCCTGTATAGGTTTCACAAACTCGTCGATCAAGGCAGCACGCTCTTCTTCAGTCTCTTTCATCCGGGCAGCGATGGCATAATAGTCGGTAGGGTCTGTATAAAGCATGGCATAGTCTTCCAGCTCGCTTTTGATGGAATAGAGACCTAAACGGTGGGCAAACGGCACATAGAAATAGGAGGTCTCGGAAGCGATTTTCAGTTGTTTCTCCGGCGGCATCGAAGAAAGGGTTCGCATATTGTGCAGCCTGTCAGCCAGTTTGATGAGGATGACCCGCACGTCTTTGGACATGGAGAGGAAAATCTTCCTGAAATTCTCGGCCTGTATGGAACTGCGGTCGTCCATGACAAGGTTTTCGATTTTTGTCAGTCCGTCAATGATTTCTGCCACCGCATCCCCGAACATGTCACGAATGTCCTCCAGAGTGTATTCGGTGTCTTCCACTACATCGTGGAGCAAGGCGCAGATTACGGATGTGAAGCCGAGGTTCATTTCCTGACAGCATATCAGAGCCACGGCGATAGGGTGGTAGATGTAAGGTTCTCCGCTTTTCCGCCGCACGCCGTAGTGGGCGTTTGTGGCCAGCACGAATGCTTTCCTTATCATCTTGCGTTCTTCGGCATCGGTGCGGTGGTACAAGATGGTGAGCAGTTGGCGGTACTTCCTTACAATAGTCTTGTTCTCCAGAACTTCGTTAGGTATGTATTCGGTGCGGTTTCCGTTGTTGATTTCCATATCGTTTGTAAGTCAAGAGCGGTGACGGCGTGGCACAATCCCGCCGGTCTATCGTACAACCAGTTTTTTAGTCATGGATTTTGAGGCATCATCTATGCGCAGCAGATAGCAGCCGGAGGGCAGGGACGCGAGGGAGAGCGTGTTCACGCCCTGTTGCAGCCGTTCAGTCCGGAGCAATTGGCCCTTAAGGTCGTAAATGCGGCAGCGGATTTCCGGACTGTCGCTCTGTACAGAGACATAGCAGAAGCCGGTGGCGGGGTTCGGAAATACCGAACAGCGCGAATCTTGCGTCAGCGTCCCTGTCTCGATGCCAGTGGTGTTCAAGGCGTCTTGCACGGCTTGCCATGCGTTCACTTTGCCGTAGCCGAAACGCTCGACGCCGGCGGATTCCGTAAACTCGTCCTGATAGGCCGAAGCGGTGAGGATGTCCTTAACCTGCCTTGCCGACAAGTAGGGGTTGGCTTGGAGCACTAAGGCTGCGACACCGGAGACGAAAGGCGCCGACATGGACGTGCCCGAGAGGGCGGCAAAGCGGTAGGTGCGGCCATTGAAGTCCACAGAGGCCTTGTATGTTCCCTCGTATGTGTTGGTGTATGAAGAGATGGCAGAGACAACCCCTCGACCTGGGGCTGAGACCTCGGGCTTTACGACCTCGTGGAAGCAGGGACCGGAACTGGAGAAGTCGGCAATCTGTCCGCCAATTATGCTGCCAGAGGCAATGGTGTAGCGCGACTGGTGGGCAGCCACGGTGACAATGTCGTCAATGTTGCCCGGTATGCCGATGCCGTAGCGGTTGTCGCCGGCTTTCCAGCTCGGACGGCTTGCCGGCTTCAGAAAGTCTGCCCCCCAATTGCCGTAGGCTTTGGAGAGTTCTGCCAGATTCCAGGCGTGGAAAGTGCCGTTTTCGGCGGTAACGGCAAGGCTGTACAAGTGCTTGTTGTTTGTCTTGAGGCGCAGCCGCACTTTCGGAGACTGGTTATACTGGGAGGAGGCGGTGACTTCGTAATTGTAGAACACGGTGTCGTTGTTTACAACCATAAAGGTGTCCTTGTAGATGTCACCGTCAGCTGTAGCAATGAAAGGGGTGGCAGCAACGGGGGTGAAGGCGTTGTTGAGCACCTGTAGCGAAAAGCGGAACGGGGCGTTGGCGGAATTGCTCATCGTGACGGAGGTGCCCCAAAGGTTAGCAGAGCTGTAGGGGAAGGTCACTTGGGTGAACATGGTGTCGCCGTCTTGCGGAAAGTCGTGTTGGACATGGAAGTTGGCGTTGCCGTTGTTGCCGGCGGAGGCCACAAACACAACGCCGTTGTCGGTAAGGCGGCGAACCTCATTGGCGAGGGCTCCGGTGCCGTCCATGTTGTCCAGAAAATAGACGCCCCAGCTCATGCTGACAACCAGCCGTTTGCCCTCTTGCATAGCCACGTTGTACATCCAGTTCCAGGCATCGATGACCGCTTGCGCGGTGATGTCGATGGTGGCAAACAGGAACTGCGCCCCGGATGCCACGCCGCGGTATTCGGTGCCTGCGCCCGACCCCCCGGCAATGGAAGCGCAATGGGTGCCGTGATAGGCATAATCGTAGAAATTGGCCGTGTCGCAGTGCGCCTGCAGCAGTGCGTCCATGCCGACGTATTCAGTCCCGTAATTGAAACCCTCGGGGGCGGGGCCGGCAGTCTTGAACTGGTCCCAGGAGCGCAGCACCCGGTACTGCACAAGGGTCGTGTCGTAGAAAACAGGGTGCGTATAGTCGAAGCCCCAGTCAGTGAGTCCGATGATGACGCCGTTGCCGTCAAAGCCTTGCGGCAGCCCGTCACCTTGCCACACTTGGTCCACACGTCCGTCGGGGATGGCGTGGTGAAGCCATGCTTGTCCGAAAGAGGTCAGCGCCGCCGCCATGATCAATAAAAAGAGCGAAAAATGTTTTTTCATAACAATAGATGATGTTTTTTGTGAAACGTTTCCAGCCAAAAGCCTTGCAAAGGCTTTTTTTAGAGCCGCAAAAGTACTAAATATTTCGGTTTGTATCCGCTATTGTGGGCAATGAGGCCTTACGTGTTTTTTTATTATTTTTGCACGCTTTTTTAACGGCTGTAAAAACTCAATTTTAAGGAATATCATGATTAGAATTACACTGCCTGACGGCTCGGTGAAAGAATTTGAACAGGGCATTACGCCATACGAGGCAGCCCGGAGCCTGAGTGAAGGATTGGCGCGCAACGTATTGGTTGCCAAGGTTAACGACGAGATGGTCGAATTGGACCGTCCTATCGGCAAAGATTCCTCTCTCGTGCTTTACACTTGGAATGACAGAGAAGGCAAGGATACATTCTGGCACAGTTCGGCGCACCTGATGGCATCGGCTATCGAGGAACTGTACCCCGGTGTCAAGTTCGGCATCGGACCCCATATCGAAACGGGCTTCTACTATGACATTGACTTTATGGACTACCCGATTTCGGCCGATGATTTTCCCAAGATAGAGAAAAGAATGCAGGAGATTGCCGCCCGCAAGACCCGATTCGTCCGCAAGGAAGTGTCAAAACAGGAAGCAATAGAATATTTTACCCGCAAAGGTGACGAGTACAAGCTCGAACTCATCGACGGTCTTGAAGACGGCCAAATCACTTTTTATGAGAGCGGTGCATTCACGGACCTTTGCCGCGGGCCGCACCTCTACGACACGTCGGCCATCAAGGCCATAAAGCTGCTTAAAACGGCCGGGGCATACTGGCGCGGCGATGAAAAACGCAAGCAACTGACCCGTATCTATGCGGTAACATTCCCGAAAAAGAAAGAACTTGACGAGTATCTTGCTATGCTCGAAGAGGCCAAAAAGCGCGACCACCGCAAACTGGGCAAAGAGATGGAACTCTTCACATTCTCGCAGAAGGTGGGCGCCGGCCTGCCGCTGTGGCTGCCTAAGGGCGCCGCACTGCGCGACCGCCTGGAACAGTTCCTGCGCAGAGTCCAAAAAAAATACGGGTATATGCAGGTCATTACGCCGCATATCGGCAATGTGGAACTTTACAAGACATCAGGACATTACCAGAAATACGGGGCAGACTCTTTCCGCCCGATCACGACCCCGCAAGAGGGCGAGGAGTTTTTCCTGAAACCGATGAACTGCCCTCACCATTGCGAGATCTATGCCTCCCGGCCGCGTTCGTATAAGGAACTCCCGCTCCGCCTGGCAGAGTTCGGCACGGTCTACCGCTACGAACAGAGCGGCGAACTGCACGGACTGACAAGGGTAAGGGGCTTTACGCAGGACGACGCCCACCTTTTCTGCACTGCCGACCAGATCAAGGAAGAGTTCTGCAAGGTTATCGACATTATCCTCTATATCTTCAGGACGCTCAAGTTTGTCAACTATATAGCACAGGTTTCACTCCGCGACCCTAACAATACGGAAAAATACATCGGCACCGACGAGAACTGGGAAAAGGCCCAGCGTGCCATCATTGAAGCCGCCGCCGAAAAAGGGCTGAACACCATTGAGGTGGAAGGAGAAGCCGCATTCTACGGACCGAAACTCGACTTTATGGTCAAGGACGCCATCGGCAGACAATGGCAATTGGGTACGGTACAGGTTGACTATAACCTCCCCGAACGCTTCGGCCTTGAATATACCGACTCCGACGGACAAAAGAAACGGCCAGTCATGATACACCGCGCCCCGTTCGGCTCCATGGAACGCTTTGTGGCTGTGCTGCTCGAACATACGGGCGGCAATTTCCCGCTTTGGCTCACCTCCGACCAGGCCGTAATCCTCCCGATCAGCGAAAAATACATGGACTATGCCCGTAAGGTGAAAGAAACGCTCGACAGTTATGACCTTCGCGCCTATATCGATGACCGCAGCGAGAAAACCGGCCGCAAAATCCGCGACGCCGAAACCGCTAAAGTGCCGTTTATGCTGATTGTGGGTGAAAAAGAGGCTGCCGACGGAACCGTCTCCGTGCGCAGGCATGGCAATGTGGACGACGGCGTAATGACGACAGGCGACTTTGTGACGCGGATGCAGAAAGAAATAGAAAACGAGTTGAAGTAACAGAATAACACGTAAGAATGTTTGAGAATTTATCCGACAGGTTAGAAAGGGCTTTTAAAATTATCAAGGGTCAAGGTCACATTACAGAGATAAATGTGGCCGAAACGATGAAAGAGGTGCGAAAGGCTCTTCTTGATGCCGATGTCAGCTATAAGATCGCCAAGGATTTTACCGATGAGGTCAAGAAGAAAGCGTTGGGCATGAATGTGCTCAACGCTGTCTCCCCGAGCCAGTTGATGGTCAAGATCACGTACGACGAACTGATAGCCCTGATGGGGCGTGACGCCGTTGACATTAACCTGAAAGGCAGTCCGGCCGTTATCTTGATGGCAGGTCTTCAGGGATCCGGCAAGACAACCCATGCCGCCAAATTGGCTAAATTGCTTAAAAACAAGCGCAGCAAGAAGCCGTTGCTGGTGGCCGGCGACGTTTACCGTCCGGCGGCTATCGACCAACTGAAGGTTCTGGGCGAGCAGATCGACGTTCCCGTCTATACGGAGGCAGACTGCCACGACCCTGTGAAGATTGCCAAGAACGGCGTCAAATATGCCAAAGATTATGGCTATGATGTGGTTCTGGTAGATACAGCAGGCCGCCTTGCCGTTGATGATGAAATGATGAAGGAGATCGGCAATATCAAGGATGCTGTTAACCCGCATGAGATTCTGTTTGTGGTGGATGCCATGACCGGCCAGGATGCCGTGAACACCGCCAAAGCCTTTAACGACAAACTTGACTTTGACGGTGTCATTCTCACTAAAATGGATGGCGACACACGTGGCGGCGCCGCACTTACCATCCGCGCCGTGGTCAAAAAGCCGATCAAGTTCATCGGCACGGGCGAGAAGATGGAAGCCCTTGACGTGTTCCACCCCGACCGGCTTGCAGAACGCATCCTCGGAATGGGCGATATCCGCTCCTTCGTGGAAAGGGCCCAAGATCAGTTCGACCAGGAAGAGGCCGCCAAACTGCAGAAGAAACTGGCCAAAAACCAGTTCGATTTCAACGACTTTTTGTCACAGATCCAGCAAATCAAGAAGATGGGCAATGTAAAGGATCTGATGTCGATGATTCCAGGCATGGGCAAGGTGGTGAAAGACATGGACATCGACGACAATGCCTTCAAGAGCGTTGAGGTTATCATACAGTCGATGACCCCGCAGGAGAGATCCAATCCGGACATCATCAACGGGTCGCGACGCAAGCGCATTGCACGAGGCAGCGGCCGTGACATCCAGGAGGTGAACCGCCTGCTCAAGCAGTTTGAAGATACCCGCAAGATGATGAAGATGGTGAACAACGGCAAAGCCGGCAACCTTATGCGTGCGATGAACGCACCCGGCCGCCGTCCTCTCTAAACAGAAACAATGACAGAAAAATACCAATAACAATGGCACAAATTATTAACGGCAAGGAAATTGCCGCTACCATCAAGACGGAGTTGGCAACGGAGGTGAAAGGACTGCTCGACAGTGGAAAACCTGCCCCCCATCTTGCAGTTCTGATAGTCGGTGAGGATGGCGCCGCCCTCTCGTATGTCAACAGCATTGAGAAACAGTGCAAAGCCGTAGGCTATATGGCTTCCGTATATAGATTCCCATCGAATGTGAAAGAAGAGGATCTTCTCAACACAATCGACTTTCTGAACAACGATGATGAAATCGACGGCTATATTATCCAGATGCCGCTTCCGGCACAGGTCTCCATCGACAACGTGACCGCCCACGTATCACCCGACAAAGATATGGACTGCTTTCATCCGGTCAATATGGGAAGACTGTTGCTGGGAAAGGATTGTTACGCTCCTGCCACACCGCAGGGTGTCATGGAACTGATCCGCCGCAGCCATATCGAGACGGCCGGAAAAGACTGTGTCATAGTAGGGCGCAGCAACATTGTAGGGAAACCGTTGTCTATGATGCTGTTGCAGAAAGACGCCAATGCTACCGTCACGGTATGCCATAGCCGCACTGCCAATTTGAAAAGGGTTTGCAGCCGTGCCGACATCCTCATTGTGGCCATTGGTCAACCCGAGATGATAACATCAGACTATGTGAAGGAAAAAGCGACGGTGATAGATGTGGGCATTCACCGCGTCCCTGACCCCGGCTATCCGTCAGGCTACCGCGTTTGCGGCGATGTGAAGTTTGATGAGGTGAGCCAGAAGTGCGAAGCGATAACACCGGTGCCCGGCGGCGTGGGCTCTATGACGATGGCCTGCCTGCTGCAGAACACGATGAAGGCCTACAAGAAAAGAAGGACATTATAAAAGCATAGCGTATGAAACTTTTACTGATTAGCAATTCGACAAATTATAAAGAGCCCTATCTGGGCTGGTGTCAGCCTCTTCTGGCAGAATTTATGCAAGGTACGGCGGAGACAATCGCTTTTGTCCCGTATGCTGGCGTAGATGTAGGCGGAAAGGTCTACCCAGACAGTTATGATGCCTATACAGAGCGGGTGCAGAAAGTGTTTGCACAGTTCGGCAAAAAAATCATTTCAGTCCATACGTCGGAAAGACCTGCTGAGGTTGTCGAAAACGCCGACATCATTGTAGTTGGCGGCGGCAATACGTTTCATCTGGTTGCCGAGTTGCACCGCAACAGGCTCATAGAGCCCGTGTGCCGAAAAGTGATGGAGGGAACGCCTTACATTGGCTGGAGCGCCGGCTCCAATGTGGCCTGTCCGACCCTCTGCACCACCAACGACATGCCTATAGTGATGCCGGAAAGTTTCAAATGTTTCGACCTGGTTCCTTTCCAGATCAACCCGCACTATATTGACCCTTATCCGCAAGACATCAACGATGCCATCCGTCATGGCGGCGAAACGCGTCAGGTGCGCCTTTCAGAGTATCTGGCCGTCAACAAGCGGATGACGGTGGCGGGGCTGCGCGAGGGAACGGCGTTGTGGGTAGAGAATGAACGCATTACGCTCAAGGGAACCCGGAAGATGGTTGTGCTCCGTTACGGGAAAGAACCCGAAGAGAAGAATCCTGGCGAAACATTCCCGTTCAATCTCCGGTAGCCATGGCGCATGCAGATACCGGAAACTGCCGCAGACGCTGGTTCTGCGGCGTTTCTGTTTTTTTTCAGTGAACAATAATCAAAAAACATAGGAAATGGAAAAAATCGTCGAAGCCGCCAAGACATTTCTGTCTGATGTGATCTTCAAGAACATACCGCAGTTGATAATAGCGTTGCTGGTATTGTATGTCGGACTGAAGCTGATCAAGATGTTGGGCAAATTGCTGAACAAGGCATACCAACGTAACAAAGTTGACCCGTCGCTGCAGCAGTTCCTCAACTCTCTGATCGACGTTTCCCTCAAGGTCGTGTTAGTGTTGACCGTTATGGGCATAGTGGGTATCAAGATGACCACTTTCGTGGCAATTTTGGGCGCTGCGGGCTTGGCGGTTGGCATGGCATTGCAAGGCACGCTGCAGAACTTCGCAGGTGGCGTCATCATCTTGCTGCTCCGTCCTTTTAAGGTGGGCGACTACATTGAACAGGGCACATACGCCGGCTATGTAGAGAGCATCAAGATATTCAGCACTACGCTCCGCACTTATGACAACAAAAACATCATCATCCCCAATACCGAGTTGGCGACCAAATCGGTGACCAACCATACCAGTTGGCCAATGAGCAGAGTGTCTGTCAGGGTGGGCATAGCATACGGAGAATCAGTAGAGAGAGCGCGCAATGCGATGTTGCGGGTGGCCGACGGCTGCAAGCCGGTGCTGCGCGAGCCCAACAAACCCAAGGTGGTTGTAGACAGTTTGGGTGCGCATGCAGTGGAACTGGTCCTGTATGTCTGGATGAAGCCCGAGGACTATTGGGCCGTGTTGTATGAACTCAACGAGAATATCTATTCAGAGTTCCGTCGCGAGGGTATTGAAATACCTTATAATCAAATGGATGTACATATCCGACAATCATAAGACAATCTTTCAGGAAAAATATTTATAAACAACGGATTGTATAAAAAAAAATTCTATTTTTGCCGCCCGATTAGTATGGGTATTTTGGGGTGGGAAAAGACTGGTCATTGAAATTGTATATAGATAAATAAGAATAAAATAAGGTAAGAAACGAAATGAGTGCAAACAAGAAATTAGCAGCCGAAGCGCGTAAAGAAGCCAACAAGACAATCTATATGGCCCGATTAGTTGATAATCCGACCTCACCGCGCAAAATGAGAATTATGGCAAACGTAATTCGCGGCAAGAATGTAGATTATGCTATGAGCGTGTTGAAATACAGTCGCAGAGAAGCAGCTGAGAAGCTGTTGAAGCTCTTGAAGTCGGCTGTGGCCAACTGGCAGGTGAAGAATGACGGCGCACGGCTGGAGAATGCCGACCTGTATGTCAGGACCATCATGGTAGATGGCGGAAGGATGTTGAAACGCATCCGCACGGCACCGCAAGGGCGCGCCAATCGTATCAGGAAACGTTCCAATCACGTGACCCTGATAATTGCCGACAGGAACATGGAGAAAGCAAATGCTGAAAAAATAACAACAGAAGAATAAATACAATAATTAATCAAGTATGGGTCAAAAAGTAAATCCGGTAGGCTTACGCCTCGGCATTGTCAGAGGCTGGGATTCTAATTGGTATGGCGGCAAATCATTCGCCAGTAAGATTGTCGAAGATGACAAAATCAGAAAGTATCTGAATGCAAAGTTTTCCAAAGCCGGCATCTCGAAAATTTATATTGAAAGAACATTGAAGCTGGTCACGGTCACCATCAGCACCGCACGTCCGGGCCTTATCATCGGCAAGGGCGGCACGGAAGTGGACAAAGTGAAGGAGGAGTTGAAGGTGATTACAGGCAAGGAAATACAGATTAACATCGTAGAGGTGAAACGTCCGGATTTGGACGCACAGCTTGTGGCCCAGAACATCGCCAGACAGATCGAAGGCCGTGTGGCATACAAGAAAGCCATCAAGACCGCCATCTCGTCCACCATGCGTGCCCAGGCTGACGGCATCAAGATTACGGCAGCCGGTCGTTTGGGCGGCGCCGAAATGGCCCGTTCAGAACATTTCAAGGAGGGGCGCATCCCGTTGCACACGTTGAGAGCAGACATCGACTACGCTCCGGTAGAGGCTCATACGACATACGGATGTATCGGCATCAAGGTATGGATTTGCCGCGGCATCGTTTACGGGAAGCGCGACTTGTTTGCCCAGAACGTTGACAACAAGGAACAGAAAGGCGGTCCGGCAAAGCGCATGTACCGCGGTCCCCGCAAAGGCGGCAACGGTCCCAGAAACAACAAGACAAACAATAACTAATGCCGACGCCAAGATGCCGGCAATAAATAACAAATAAAAAACATTAAAAGCAATGTTACAACCGAAAAAGACCAAATACAGAAGGCCGCAGAAAGGCAGAATGAAATCAATCACCAAGCGTGGCGCGGAAATTTCATTCGGTTCTTTCGCACTGAAAACACTGGATGAGTTTTGGATCAGTGCCCGTCAGATTGAAGCAGCCCGTCAGGCCATCACTCGTGAAATGAAACGTGAAGGGCAGTTGTGGATCCGCATTTTCCCTGACCGCCCGGTCACCAAGAAACCTGCTGAAGTCCGTATGGGTAAAGGTAAGGGTACTCCCGAGTATTTCGCCGCTCGCGTAAGTCCGGGACGCATACTTTTCGAAGCCGACGGCATTCCGTTGGAAGTGGCAAAGGAAGCCATGAGACTGGGAGCCCAGAAGCTGCCCGTCCATACGAAGTTCATTGTAAGAAGAGATTATTCAGAAGAAATTTAACACGAGGCAGTATGAAACAGAAAGTCATAAACGAACTTACCACTCCGGAAATAAAAGAGAAGCTGGACAATGAAAAGGACCAGCTTGTCAAGATGAGACTCAACCATGCGATATCTCCGCTTGAGAACCCCCAGAAGATAAAGGAACAGCGCCGCACCATCGCAAGGCTGTACACAGAACTGCGGAAACGCGAATTGAACGATAATAAATAATCACCGGATATTATGGAAAGAAACAATAGAAAAGTGAGAGAAGGTGTCGTGGTCAGCGACAAGATGGACAAGTCCATTGTCATTATGGTCGAACGCAAGATGAAACACCCCATTTACGGAAAGTTCCTCAAACGTTCCACTAAATTCATGGCACACGACGAGAACAACGACTGCCATATCGGTGACAGAGTGAGAATTATGGAAACCCGCCCTTTGAGCAAGAACAAATGTTGGCGTTTAGTAGAAATCATTGAAAGAGCTAAATAATTATGATACAACAAGAATCAAGAATGGCTGTTGCTGACAACAGCGGCGCAAAGGAAGTCCTCTGCATTCGCGTGTTGGGCGGCACGAAGAAACGCTATGCAAGCGTAGGCGACAAGATTGTGGTCGCCATCAAGAGCGCTATACCTTCAGGTCAGGTGAAAGCCGGTACCGTGTCAAAGGCCGTAGTGGTACGCACCAAGAGACACATCCGCAGGAATGACGGCTCTTACATCAAATTCGACGACAATGCCGTTGTGCTGCTTACCGCCGCAGACGAACTGCGCGGCACCCGTATTTTCGGACCTGTTGCTCGTGAACTCCGCGAAAAACAGTTCATGAAAATCGTGTCTTTGGCCCCCGAAGTATTGTAACAATAGAATTACATTAGATACACAATTGACAAAGACCAATTGGCAAACATTAAAAATCAGAAAAAGACAATGAAACTTAAAATCAAGAAAGGCGACATCGTAAAAGTCATCACCGGCGAGTACAAAGGTACTCAAGGGAAAGTCCTTGAGGTTATGCCAAGTGATTGCAAGGCTCTGGTCGAAGGCTGCAATATGGTGTCCAAGAGCATGAAGCCGAACGCCAAAACGCCAAACGGTGGCATTATCAAGAAAGAAGCCCCTGTCCACATTTCCAACCTTATGCTTGTTGATGCAAAAGGAAACGCTACCCGCGTTGGTAGAAGATTGAACGACAAAGGCAAATTAGTCAGATATTCTAAAAAGTCAGGAGAGGAGATCAAATAATGTACACACCGAGATATAAAGAAAAATACCAGAAAGAGGTTCTTCCCGCCCTCAAGGAACAATTTGGATTCAAATCTGTGATGCGCGTTCCCCGCATTACGAAAATATGCCTGAACCAAGGTTTAGGAAAATTCGGCATCGCTGACAAGAAACTTATCGATGCCGGCGTCCAGGAAATGACGATGATTGCCGGCCAAAAAGCCGTCGCAACGAAGTCAAAGAAGGATATTTCTAACTTCAAATTGAGAAAAGGCATGCCTATCGGCGTCCGCGTCACCCTGCACGGCGACCGTATGTATGAGTTCCTCGACAGACTCGTGTCTGTTTCCATCCCCCGTATCCGCGACTTCAGAGGAATCAGCGACAGCGGCTTCGACGGCAGAGGAAACTACACCCTCGGCATCCCTGAGCAGATCATTTTCCCGGAAATCGACATCGACAAGGTGGCCAAGATCAACGGTATGGACATCACTTTCGTGACGACAGCCCAGAACGATAAGGAGTGCCTTGCACTATTAAAAGAATTCGGATTACCCTTTAAAAATCAAAAATAATTATGGCTAAAGAATCCTTAAAGGCTAAAGAAGTAAAAAGAGCAAAGTTAGTTGCTAAATATAGCGCAAAACGCGCAGAACTCAAGAAAATCATGAAAGGTGACGATTATGACGCCAAAAGAGCAGCCGATATCGCCCTTCAGAAATTACCGCCTAATTCAAATCCCATCAGAATGCACAACCGTTGCAAACTGACCGGCCGTCCTAAAGGCTATATCCGTCAGTTCGGTCTCTCCCGTATCAATTTCAGGGAAATGGCAATGGCAGGCCTTTTGCCGGGTGTAAAGAAAGCAAGTTGGTAATAAATATTTTAGAAGCATAAGATTATGAATACCGATCCAATATCAGATTATTTGACCCGTTTGAGAAACGCTATCCGCGCCAACCATAAAGTTGTAGAGATTCCCGCTTCTAACGAGAAAAGAGCCATCACCAAGATTCTCTTTGACAAAGGATACATTCTCAACTATAAATTCATTGAAGAGGGTCACCCTACTATCAAGATAGCCTTGAAATACCATCCTGCCACAAAACAGTCAGCCATCACCACGCTGCAACGCGTCAGCCGCCCGGGCTTGCGTAAGTATGTCGGCGTAGATGAAATGCCGTCTGTGCTCAATGGACTTGGCATCGCCATCATTTCCACTTCCCACGGCATGATGACCGACAAGGAAGCCAAGGCGCAAAACGTAGGCGGTGAAGTCATTTGTTACATTAGTTAATGAGGAGGAATTGATATGTCAAGAATAGGAAAATTGCAAATCGCTATCCCCGCAGGGGTAGAAATTAAAAGAGACGAAAAGTCGAATGTGGTTACCGTGAAGGGACCCAAAGGTGAACTGAAACAGTATGTTCATCCTGACATCGCCATGAACATCGAAGACGGCCATATCCATTTCACCCGCCCGAACGACAGCAAACGCTGCAAATCAATGCATGGTCTTTACAGAGCGCTGGTCAACAATATGGTAACAGGCGTTTCCGAAGGTTTCCAGATCAAGATGGAGGTCATCGGCGTCGGCTACAAGGCTGAAGCAAAAGGTGACCACCAGCTGGATATGGGACTTGGCTATTCCCATAACATCCTGTTCGACTTTCCCGAAGAGATTTCGGTACAGACGATCAACGAAAAGGGTAAAAGCCCTGTCATCATCCTCAGCTGCATAGACAAACAGCTGCTTGGTCAAGTTGCCAACAAAATCCGCTCTTACAGGAAACCAGAACCTTACAAAGGCAAAGGTATCCGCTTCCAAGGCGAATATATCAGGAAGAAAGCTGGTAAATCAGCAGAAAAATAACCTTGTAAATTTGTTATTATGGCTTACAACAAAAAAGAATATAGAAGAAACAGGATTAAAAACCGCGTGCGCAAGATTGTCAGCGGTACGGCTGCCCGTCCCAGACTGTCTGTGTTCAGAAGCAACCGCGACATCTATGTTCAGTTGATAGATGACGAAGCAGGTGTCACAATGGTGTCTGCCTCCTCTAAGATCGCTGGCATCGCAGAACAGAAAATCACAAAATGCGAAAAGTCTGCGCTCGTCGGTAAGGAAATCGCCTCTCGTGCTCTTGCCGCCGGCATCAACGAGGTCGTTTTTGACCGTAACGGTTATTTGTATCATGGTAGAATCAAATCTTTGGCAGAAGCAGCCAGAGAGGGCGGTCTCAAATTTTAAACATCAAGACTTATGGCTAACGTAAATATCAAGAAAGTTAAAGCAGCCGACATCGAATTGAAAGAAAGAATGGTGGCTGTAAACAGAGTCACGAAGGTTACCAAGGGCGGTCGTATTTTCAGTTTCGCTGCCATTATGGTGGTCGGTAACGAAAACGGTATCGTAGGATATGGTCTCGGAAAAGCAAAGGAAGTCTCCAAGGCTGTCGAAAAAGGTACTGAAGACGCAAAGAAAAACCTCATTCAAGTTCCTGTGCTCAAAGGCACTATCCCTCATGCTCAGGAAGGCAAATACAGCGGTGCCACTGTTTTCATGAAACCCGCTGCTCCCGGTACCGGCGTTATCGCCGGCGGCGCTATGCGTGCCGTGCTCGAGAGCGTAGGCGTGAAAAACGTGCTGGCTAAGTCAAAGGGCTCTTCTAACCCGCACAGCGTGGTGAAGGCCACTTTTGATGCCCTCTCCAAAATGCGCGATGCCTATACGGTTGCACAAGTCCGCGGAGTTAACCTTGATAAGGTTTTCAACGGATAAGCTTTCAGCCCCACGAACAAAAAAAGGATATGCCATTGCATATCCTTTTTTGTTTGGGTTTGAAGGCTATGGGAACCGTAGTCCTATGAATGTCCACTCTCTTTTTGGCACATTTCAAGAAACTCCTCGTCAATGCCTAACAGCGTAGCAATGGCGAAAGCCTCGCGCGGCACTTCGTCCCCGTCGGTTTCTGTCAAAGAGTAGTCCATCTTGTCGTTTATATTGCCGGCTGTCGGCGGGTCGTTGGGGTTAAGGTGAAGACCTTTTACCCTCAATCTTCGGCAGACGGCCGCTATGCCGCTGTAATGAGTGGTGACAATCGCTGTAATGCCGAGTTTCTTGGCCATGGTCAAGAAGCCGTTCACAAGCTGTTTCCCCTCTTCCGGGTTGGTGGTCCTGGCCAATTCATCCACCAAAGCCAATACGCGTTTGCCGGCTTTCCCCGACTTGATAATCTTGTCTATGGTTAAAATCTCCACCGCAAAAGAGGAGAGTCCGCTGAGCTCTGACTGCCGGTCGCCGATGCTGCTGATGATCTCGTCCTGCAAGGTCATTGCAGCCTTTTCAGCGGGCACATAAAAACCAAATTGGAACAAATACTGGCAAAGTGATACAGTTTTGAGTAAGACGGACTTGCCTGCCATGTTGGCTCCCGTTATCAGTATGGTTTCGTTGCCGAACCTGATGCTGACAGGTTGGAAAGAACGTCCTTTTGTCTTGAGGGCTTCGGCAACCTCGGGGTTGTAGAACTGTATCAGTTCTGTATGGTCTGAAATTTCGGGGCGGCATGCTCCCCATTCGATGGCCAGTTGTGCCTTTGCCATCAGCAAGTCAAGATGCGCCAGCGTTTCAAGGTTGTGCCAAAGTGCTGAAAAGTGTTGCTGCAACTCTCCGGACAGGCGCGACCGTATGCGGTCTTCAACTTGTTGAGCCTTGTAGCGTATCCGTTCAGCCGTGCTCGCGTCTTGTGTCTCGGTGATTTGTTTCCGGAGTGCAGCCAATTCGGGGTCGTACGCCGAATAGACGTAGAAGTGCGGAATGTTTGTATGTTCAGGATCCAGCAGGGCGATGGCGGCATCTGTGTTTTCCAGTTTGAAAGTGACAGCATCCATGGCTTTCAGGTCTGCAGCGATGTTGCGGGTAAGGATGGCGGTTTTCTTGATTTCAAAAAGCTGAATGTCGTCTAACACCGTTCCGCCAGACAAGGCATTCAACGTAGGGCGGATATCGTTGATCTGGTGCAGGTTGTTGCGCAGATGCATCAATTTGCCCCGGAACGTCTCGTTTTGGAGCATGCCCATAACTATGCCCAACAGGTCGAATTCGTGTTGAAGAGCGGAAGCATCTGTACTGAACGGCAGTTCTAACAGGCGGTTGCGTCCGAGGCCGGAAGTGAATTTAAGGTGTTCAAAAACAAAATGAAGACCTTGGTTGTGTTCAAAGGAGTTTTTGAAAAGCATCATTGCTGGCGGTAATTATAAAACGCGACAAAATTACAAAATCTTCTGTTGCGGCTACGTTATGCGCTATACACAGAACTGTCGGAGACAAAAAAACAGGAAACACGTCCGGAAAAGGACAATAGTTTCCTGTTTTTAAGAATTGCGACGTTACACTGCGTTGACGAGAGAGGCAACTATGCAACGGAAGCCGTCAAGGTTGTGAGTCTCACAATCCTCAGGCGAGACTGTCAATGCGTTGTTTGTGTTAGCGGACGATATAGTTGACGTACGCGCCAGGAGTGTGGACTTGCTCTATCGGAATCTGTCCGGCTTCCACCAGTTCTTTGGGTTCGACGATGACCAGGTCGGCAGCGGTAGCCATCATCGGGTTGAAGTTCTGGGTGGTGCCTTTATAGATGCAGTTGCCCATCGTGTCGCAGATGCTGGCGCCGATCAGGGCCACGTCAGCGTGAAGGGGCAACTCGAGGAGATATTCCTTGCCGTCAATATCGATTTTGCGTTTGCCTTCTTCAACAACAGTGCCGAGACCCGTCTGGGTAAGCACGCCGCCAAGACCGGCTCCGCCACAACGGATGCGTTCTGCCAATGTGCCTTGCGGAACGAATTCTATTTCGAGGGTCTTGTCGTTGAACTGCTGAATGGTGTCGGCATTTGTACCAATGTGCGAAGCAATCAGTTTCTTTACCTGATGGTTGGCAATCAGCATGCCGATGGCTTTGTTGGGGTATGCTGTGTCGTTTCCGATGATGGTAAGGTCGCGCACTCCCTTTTGGGCAATGGCCTCAATAACTTTGACGGCAGAACCGCAGGCCAGAAAACCGCCGTACATAATCGTCATTCCGTCCTTGATATAGGAAACGGCTTCTTCAACAGAAATAAGTTTGTTCATATTCTTTAGGTTTTTAAGTTGCTAAAAAATGCCTTGTCAAGAGGCACGCAAAAATAAAAAAAAATTGGCTGCTTTTTCCTATCTTTGCACGCTAAAAAAAAGCTTTATATGATTGCGGATTATGTTTTTGAAACCGCCTGGGAAATATGCAATAAAGTAGGCGGCATCCACACAGTTTTATCGACAAAAGCATGTACGGCAGAGGGTCAGTTTCACGACAACTACATTTGCATAGGCCCGGACCTTTCCCGAGAGCATGACAGCGAATTTGTAGAAGACAACACTCTTTACCGGAATTGGCGCAATATGCTGCCGCAAGAGGGGTTGAAAGTCAGGGTCGGACGCTGGCGCGTGTGCGGTTCGCCTGTGGTTTTCCTGGTTGACTTCACGACTTTTTTTGAAAAGAAGAACGATATCCTGACGCAGTTTTGGCTGAACTACAAGCTGGATTCCATATCCGGGCAGTGGGACTATATAGAGCCGGCATTGTTTGGCTATGCCGCCGGTCGCGTGATAGAGAGTTTCTATGGTTTCTATTGCAATTCCGTTGACCGCATAGTTGCCCATTTTCACGAATGGATGACCGGCACGGGCATACTCTATCTGAAATCTGCAGTCCCGCAGGTGGCTACGGTGTTCACCACCCATGCCACGGTGCTCGGACGCTGCATTGCCGGCAATGGGTTGCCATTGTACGGCAACATCCGCCAATACAATCCTCAGGAAACCGCCAGGCACTTTGGGGTGCAGTCGAAGTTCTCGCTCGAATCGCTCTCGGCACAGCTTGCGGATGCCTATACAACGGTGAGCGATATCACCGACCGTGAATGTGAGGCTTTTTTCGGCAAGTCTGCCGATGTCATCACAATCAACGGCTTTGAGGACGGCTTTGTCCCCACGGGTGATTGCTATGCAGAGAAGCGTGCCGCTGCCCGCGCCGCCCTCTTGAAGGTGGCCGCCTCGCTGATGCAGCAGCCGCTGCACGAAGACGCACTGCTGGTCGTCAACAGCGGCAGATACGAGTTCCGGAACAAGGGTATCGATATTTTCATAAAGTCATTGTCAAGGCTCGCCGCCTGCCAGCCGGAACGTCAAGTGGTGGCGTTCATTATGGTGCCCGCCGGCAACAGCGGTTGCCGAGAAGACCTTTTGCGCAAGATGCAAGAGCCGCTGAACAATACGCCCGTGACCGGAGACTGTGTGACGCATGTCTTGCACGACCCGCAACATGACCCTATCTTGAATGCTTTGCGCGACCAAGGCCTCGACAATGCCCCCGAATGCCCCGTCAAGGTTGTTTATGTACCTGTTTACCTCGACGGGAATGACGGGATTTTCAATCTTTCCTATTATGACCTGCTTGTCGGCTTCGATGTGAGCGCGTTCCCGTCCTACTACGAGCCTTGGGGCTATACGCCGCTCGAGAGCATCGCTTTCGGCATCCCTACGGTGACGACTTCGCTCGCCGGTTTCGGGCTTTGGGTGCGCGGCCGTTTTGAGACGCACCCGAGCGTGACGGTGGTTGAACGCACCGACGACAACGATGACCAGGTGGTTGACGGTGTGGCGGACGCCCTTCGCTTTTACGGAACCTGCACTTCGTCAGACAAGGAAGCAGTCAATCAGGACACCCGAATGATCTCTCACCAAGCCCTTTGGGAAAACCTTTATGATAATTATAAGATTGCTTATCAGAAAGCATTGGAAAAAAGTGCGTTGCGTTATGCTCAATACCAAAACAAGACTTCACGCATCGGCTTGATGTCAGAACATATTAAACGGGAAACGCCGGAGTGGCGCAAGATTTCAGTCAAGTCGCACCTCCCCAAAAACCTCGAAAAACTGGAGACGCTTTCTGAAAACCTCTGGTGGAGTTGGAATTTTGAAGCCAGAAACCTTTTTGAAGACATCGCCGGCCCGGCATTGTGGAAAGCGTGCAACGAAAACCCCGTGCATCTGCTGCAGGAACTCCCGTTTGACAGAATGGAAAATTTTTCGCAGAATGAGAGTTTCTTGAAAAGGCTCGACAAGGTGTATGCCGATTTTGAGGCATATATGTCAGCGCCACGCACCCGTGCCGAAAAGAAAATAGCCTATTTCAGCATGGAATTCGGCATCAGCAATGAACTCAAGATCTTCTCCGGCGGATTAGGCATGCTCGCCGGCGATTATCTCAAGGAAGCGTCGGACGACAATGTGGATATGGTCGGTGTGGGACTGCTTTATAGACACGGCTATTTTACGCAGGAAATATCGATAGAGGGCAAGCAGGTGAACCTTTATCCTTCACAGAGTTTCTCAAAACTTCCCATCGAACCGCTGAAAGACGAAAGCGGCGAGTGGAAAAAGGTGAGCGTGGCACTTCCCGGACGCAACATGTACGCACGCATCTGGAAAGTGAAAGTGGGACGCATACCGCTTTATCTGTTGGATGCCGACTTTGACGAGAATTGGGACGAGGACAGGAAGGTGACGGCAACGCTCTACGGCGGCGATTCTGAAAACAGGCTCAAGCAGGAAATGCTGCTCGGCATCGGCGGCGTGCGCATGTTGAACCTTTTAGGCGAAAACGCAACCCTATACCATTTGAACGAAGGCCATGCCGCATTCCTGAATCTGGAACGTGTTTACCGCATTATGCAAAGCAGGCATGTGAACATGTCGATAGCGATGGAAATAGCCAAGGCATCGTCGCTATATACAACCCATACGCCCGTGCCGGCAGGACACGACGCCTTTACGGAAGACTTGATGCGGACCTATTTCGCCGCGTATCCCGAACGTCTCAACATGTCATGGGAAACGTTTATGGGACTTGGGCGCAAACGCGACGACTGCACATCCGACAAGTTCTCGATGAGCATTCTGGCTTGTCACCTCTCACAGGAGATCAACGGCGTGAGCCGCATACACGGAAGAGTGTCGCGCGAGATGTTTGCCGAACTCTATGAAGGCCGCTTTGCGGAGGAACTCCATGTTGGCTATGTCACAAACGGTGTGCACTACAAAACATGGGCGCACGAGAAATGGCAAAAACTGCACAGCGAAGTGTTTGGGCCTGAATTTGAACAAGACCGTTCAAACCCGAAGATATGGAACAGAATCAATGAGGTGGAGGATTTCAGAATCTGGGACATCAAGCAGGAACTCCGTAAGGAGATGTTTGACATGATAAAGCGGCAGCTTGCCGTACAGATGCGCCGCCGCAACGAGTCGCCTGCCCTCATCGACAAAACGCTGAAGTCAATACGCGAAGATGTGCTGACAATAGGGTTTGCCCGCAGATTTGCAACCTATAAGAGGGCATACTTGCTGTTCATGAACGAGGAACGTCTGCAGAGACTGTTGAACAACCCCGAACGTCCCGTGCAGTTTGTATTTGCCGGCAAGGCCCACCCTAACGACAAAGCCGGACAAGACCTGATTACCCGCATCATCCAGCTTTCCCGGCAGCCGGAGTTTATAGGGAAGATACTGTTCGTCGAGAATTACGATATGGTTTTGGCCAAGAAGCTGGTGTCGGGATGCGATGTGTGGCTCAACACGCCGACGCGTCCTTTAGAGGCATCCGGCACTTCAGGCGAGAAAG
This sequence comes from Oscillospiraceae bacterium, assembly GCA_963603365.1. Taxonomy (GTDB): domain Bacteria; phylum Bacteroidota; class Bacteroidia; order Bacteroidales; family WCHB1-69; genus F23-D06. The sequence continues at coordinate 6,558 of CAVCMI010000015.1, read as the reverse complement.
CCGTGATGAACGGAGTGCTTAACTTCAGCGTGCTCGACGGCTGGTGGGCAGAGGGATATGTGCCGGGCGCCGGCTGGGCAGTCAAGGAACAGGTCACCTACGATGACGGCCGCCTGCAAGACGAACTCGATGCAGCCACGATCTATGCTACTGTCGAGGAAGAGATTGCTCCCGCTTTCTATACTCGCGACGCCCTCGATGTGCCGGCACAATGGGTCAAGATGATGAAAAAATGCTTTACGCATATCTCCCCTCATTATACTATGAAAAGGCAATTGGATGACTATTACGCCAAGTTTTACCATAAACTCGAAAGCCGTTCCGAAACACTGACAGCGGACCGCCTCACATCAGCTGTCGCTCTGCTCAAGTGGAAAGAGAAGGTGCTTGCCAACTGGAACGAAATAGCCTGCGTGGAAATCTCAAGGCCTGCCCAGACAGACAATGCTTTCTATGTGGGCGAAGACCTGACGATGAACCTTACACTCAAGACAGGATCGCTTTCCTCGGAAGACCTCAAAGTGGAGATGCTCTTTGCGAAGGAAGATGATAAGACCGGACGAGTCAGACTGCAAGCCAAATATCCTTTCCGTATGGTTTCAGAAAATGCCGGTACGGTGGTCTGTCAATGCCAGATAAACGCAAAGCATGTGGGGATTTGGAATTTTGCTGTCCGCATCATTCCCGCCAATCCGTTGCTGCCTCACGATATGGATTTCAATCTTGTGAGATGGCTTTAGCCTGAAGCGGTTTTTTTCAGAAAGAAAGACGGGAAAGATGAAGATGCTGGATGACTTGTCAACGGTAATTGTGGCTAACGGAACGTTCCCTACACGCCCGGACACTTTGACACTGATCAAAAGGGCGAAATATGTTGTCTGCTGCGACGGGGCAGTGGACAAACTGACGGCCGCCGGCTTCGTCCCCACGGCTATCGTGGGCGATTGTGATTCGATGAACGCGCAAAACCTGACCAAGTGGAAACATTGCCTCTTCCCAGACAAGAGTCAGGAATACAATGATTTGCAGAAAGCGCTCCGATATTGCATTGAAAACGACCTTAAATCGGCGCTCTTGCTGGGCTGCGACGGCATACGAGATGACCATTTCCTTGCCAATGTCAGCATTATGGCTACCTATAGTCATCGTATGGAATTGGCTATGTTGACGGGGTACGGTGTGTTCAACTGCATTTCTGAAACTGCCGAGTTTGAGTCGGAAAAGGGACAGCAGGTGTCGGTTTTCGTCAAAGACGAGCATCTTCCGGTATCCTTTCACGGATTGCGGTATCCTGTGTCACGGCGCAGCTTTGCCCATTTGTGGGAGGGAAGCCTTAACGAGGCTTTGTCGGACACGTTCACCGTTGAGATGCATGCGCCGGGCACCGTGCTGGTTTACCGCGAACTTCGAGGTTGAAATCATTGCCTGTTGTTAGTGTGAGGATGCTTCGTCATCTTCTGCTTGACATGCTGCCATGCAAGGTGGGAATGAAGTGTAATGGTCTTTCCCGCAATGATGAGCAATACTCCCGAAAGAATCAGCATGATGCCGTAGACAAGCCTCAAAGTGAGCGGCTCCTCAAATACGGTGATGCCTATGAATACGGCCGTGAGCGGCTCTAAAGCCCCCATAATTGCCGATGGCGTAGAGCCGATGTTCCGGATGGACACCGTCATAAGCACAAGCGACAAAAAGGTGGGTACGATGGCTAACATCAAAGCGAAAAGCCAAGACCTCGGCGTCGGCAGCGCATGAATGTGCGTGTCTGGCGACAGAAAGGAATGCAGCACAATGCCGGCGACGCAGAACAACAGTACATAGAATGTCATCTTGAACGGCGACATGGCTATCTGTGAGCGGTTTACAATGATGATGTAAAGAGCATAGGTGAGGGATGAAATCATCACCAGCAATACGCCTGTCGCATTGAGTGTGACACCCGTGCCCGTGTTGTACAGCAGCATTATGCCCGAAAATGCCAGCGCAATAGACAAAACCGTTACAATGGTTATTTTTTCTTTGAAGAAAATGGACATGATTACCGCTACCATAATCGGATAGACAAACAGCAGGGTGGAGGCCACTCCCGCATCTATGAATTTGAAACTGTAATAGAGACTCATAGAGGAGGCGGCAAAAAGAAATCCTAAAATAGCCAGCACAATCAGTTCTTTGTTTTTTATCCGGAACGATTCCCGGCGCACAGCCATAATCAAGGCGATGATGACCGCTGCCAGCCCGAACCGGAAAGTGAGCACGGTGTTGGTGTTCACACCGTCATCGTAAAGGAACAATGCCCCCAACGGATTCGTCCCGTAGCAGACGGCGGCGATGATGCCGCAAAGCGTGCCGCTGAATGTTTTGCTCATTTTCAACATTGTCATAATCGCTTTTTTTTTGAGGGTCGCAAAAATACAATAGTTTTTTCTCTTTAATGTTGTTGTAGAGAGTTTCCAACTGATTGACTATAAGATAGAAGAGATTGTTGTAGAGTATTCAGCACGGATGCTTTCAGCTATTGACGGAAAGGAATCCCGTTTTCCGTGCACCAGGTGCGCCATCGCCCGAGGCAGTATTCAGAGGAGGTGGCATCGGCGACTACAGACTTGAAAGCTATGGCTTTGGCTACTTCGTCAGGACTTTGCCGCGGGTTGTATTGGAGCAGCAGCACGTCAACAGGCATCGGCTTGTCGAGGATGAAAACGCGTTCTTTGCCTTTCAGCAGATAGCACCGTCTGTTTCCGAATATGATGAAGTTTCCCCGTTTGTGCAGGAACGTTGCATCGTAGCGAGGCGTGTCGACAGGCACAATGTGCAGTTCCGCATGTTGCCGACGTGCATGGTTCCGGATGGCGTATCCGTATTGGGGGTGGGCTGTAGTGTTTATGGAGTCTGAAAACAGCACGCATTGCTGTCGCAGGCAGAAACTTACAGCACTGGTGTTCCGTATCGAGTAAGCACATAACTCATTTTGCCGCTGCAACGCCACTTTGCGCAGAAAGAAGGTTCCTGAAAAGAGGGCAAACGTGACAAATGCACACCAGGCGTATCTCTTTTCCCGGAAATGCAAGGCCAAATAGATGAGTAAGATGAGTGCATACAGCAAAAGTGCCTGCGCTGCGGAGCAGTCAATGTCATTCGTGACCGCGCCGGGCAGCCTCTCCACAAACGAGATGATGCCGTTCATGGCTTTAATCTCCCAAATCAGACAAAAAGAGACGACTTTGGCGGCTACCGGAATAAATGCCGTGACGAGCAGGACGATGCCTGTAGCCATCACGATGAAAGACAAAGAGATGACAGAGATGTTAGAAAGCAAGAAATAATTCGGAAACTGCCCGAAATAATGTACAGATATAGGGAATGTGCTGACCTGGGCCGCGATGGACACGGTGGCGAGTCCCCAGAAATAGTTGCCGACTTTGGTTTTGCAGGCATAGACTTTCGCCAGAAGTGGCTGAATCAGTACAATCCCGAATACGGCCAGGTAACTCAACTGGAATCCGATGTCAAGCAGCAGCAACGGGTTTATGGACAGCAAGACAAACAGGGAGGCAAAAAGGCTGTGGAATACGGTAGTGCGGCGGTTGAGCAGCGATCCGGCTGTCACAAACGTGAACATTGCCGCCGAGCGCGAGACGGAAGGCGCCAGCCCCGTGACGTGGGCATAAAACCAGATGAAGAACAGTATGGCTATCGCTTTCAGCCGGCGTGTGGCGCGGAACAGGTCTAACGGTTTCAACACAAAATCGAGAATCATAAAGATGACCCCCACATGCATGCCTGACACGCAAAGGATGTGGCTGACTCCGGCTGCGGCGTAGGTGCGCTTCAGATCCGGGTTCATCGTGTCGTCGTCACCGAGCAAGATGGCGTTGATGATGTCATATTCCGCACCTTTCATGCCAGCCGCAGTGAAGACGGAAGACAAATAGGACTGTATGCGGTGTGTGACCGCTTTCAATGGCCGAAAGGTGTGCCGTCCGAGCAGCTGCCAGCACCCGTCGCCTGCGTACGCGGTATAGAAAACCCCTTTCTTCTGCATGTATTTCCGGTAGTCGAAGGCATCGGGGTTGGCTGGCGGCGACAGTGGCTTCAGCGTTGCGGAGACAATCAGGATGTCGCCGTGTGTGACGGCGGCGGATCCGGCGCTCTTGGACAGATAGAGCAGCGTTTTGCCTTTCATCGGCACGCCTGCTGCGGCCTGCAGAACTTCGGCCGTCATCTTCATGCTCTTTTCACGTTCCGACGGAAAGTCGGCCACGCGCACAATCCACCGTTGCTCTTTTTCGGTCAGTGCCTGCTTTTCTGGCGAGAGACGCAGGGTCTGTCGGAAAGTTGTGACAGCCATTCCCGCAAAAAAGAATCCCAGCAACAACGGAATCATATTCAGCCATTGACGGAAAAGGTTCTTGATCGGCAGCAAAACTGCGGCAATCAGCACGCAGAATGCCGCTGCGGCCAGCCACCAATAGCACGTTTTGAACGGAAATTGACACAAATACGAGCATAAAATGCCTGAAACAAGCGGAATCAGGACTTTGAGCAGAGGGTATTTTGAGAGTTTCATGGTTTGAGGTTTGGGCCAAATATAGCAAAATAGCCCCTACCGTCAAATCATTTCTTAGCCTTGCTTGCAGGTTCTTCTTTGTAGGGACACTGTGGATAGTTGGGCTTGAGGAGAGAGTATGTCAGCAGTCCGACGCCGATGAGGATGATGGGGATGCTGAGCAGTTGTCCGTTGTTGAGAGCGTGGCCAACTTCGCTCTCAACCTGCACCTCTTTGAAAAACTCGATGATGAAGCGGGCCGTGAAGATGATCGTGAGGGTAAGCCCCGAGGTGCGTCCGGCAGCGACTTTGCCCTTGGCAAATTTGAAGTAGTAGATGACAAGTCCGACAAAAAGCAGCAGGTAGACGGCCGACTCATAAAGCTGTGCCGGGTGGCGGAAAGTGCCGGCCACGCCTGGCCCGCCCAACGTGAAGTCAAAGGCCCAGGACACGTCGGTAATGCTGCCGACAATCTCGTGGTTCATCAGATTTCCGCAACGTACTGATGCCGCCGCGATGGGGATGGCAATGGCTAAACGGTCGAGCAGCCAAAAAATGTTGATTTTGTGCTTCCGCGTATAGTAAATGATGAACAACAAGATGGCAATGACACCGCCATGGCTCGCAAGTCCTTGGTATCCTACAAAATGGCCGTCGTGTATCGGCAAGATGATCTCAATAGGGTTTAGGATAAACTGCTCGGGCTCGTAAAAGAGAAAATGACCGATCCGCAGCCCGACGACGGTCCACACAATCGTCCAGACAGAAATCTTGTCGAGCAATTTCATAGAAAGATGCTCCGTCTTGAAAATCTGCTGAAGCGTGTAATATGCCAGCAGAAACCCAAACGCCAGCAGAATGCCGTACCACCTTACTTCAACAGCCCCGAGATGAAATGCTACGGGATTGACCGTCCATGTGACAGTTCCTAATACGTTTGTTGCCATTATTGCAGTATGTTGTAATCAGACGGCAAAAGTACAAAAAAAGGGACTTTTGGGCAGCAATGGTCGCAAAGCCTTCCACGGCTGTTGCCTCGAAGGAATTATTGAATGAGGAATTAGGAGTTAGGATTTGAGATGGGGGTGTCTTTGTCGTCAATGCAAAACGCCCGTTTATGAGGACACCGTTCCCGGAGAACCGGGAAAGTAGAATGGTAGGCTTCAATTAGATATAGCAGATTCTTTTCTTTGCTATATGCTACAACATCAGGTAATTCTTCGTGTTCGAGAGGGAAGAAATTTATGTTCTCAAGAGCCTCTTTTTCTAAGTGCAAGTATTTATCTTTTGTATCACCAACATAAAGAACTTCTGCTCCAAATCCATATAGCGGTAAAAACGATTCAATTATAGCCTTTTGCAAATCATTATGCTCACCATAAGACAAGTCGATAGTCTTACCTCCAGGTAGAGTTACAGGGACTTTCATGAGTTCTCTTCGTCTTTCAAGCTCCTCTTTTAATGATTGTGTTTGTTGAACAAAATTTTCTATAGATTTCTTCCACATACTTGTGTCAAAGCTTTTGATAAGGCTTACAAAAGCGGGGTTTAATGCATATCCTCTCGAGGGGTTGTTGGTCGCTTGTTGTTCTTTGGAGGAAGAATTAAGTACAATACCTGCTTCAACCAGTAATTTTAAATCTTGACGACGGATGTCATCATAAGATGACAGGGGTTGTTTTTATTATCTTAATCTGCATATTCAAAAAGAGACTGAGGAATTATGGTGTTAATGATTTCTTGTGGATTGCGTTGCTCCATATGATAAGTTTCACGTATTTTTAAAGCAATTTTGTATGCCAATAAAGGCGGCACGGCGTTTCCTATTTGATAATAACGCCGTGTTTCATTGCCTGAAAATTCAAACCAGTCAGGGAAGCTCTGAAGTCTTGCGGCCTCTCTGTCGGTTAGTCTTCTACGTCGGCCATCTTCCAACCTTACTCGTTGCATATCACTAGTACATTGTAACATCTAAATATTGTATAAAACTAAAAATAATTGTATCTTTG
>CAVCMI010000014.1:0-28463 GCA_963603365.1 Oscillospiraceae bacterium | reverse complement strand
GCGTCGCCCATTATTGTCAATCAATGACCACTTCCGTAAAATCGTTATTGTCGGTGATGACATCCATCGAAAAGAAGATGAACTCGGTGTGTTGACAATTGGATTATTGGATTTTCTGACAGACAAGGATTTGTTGGAGCAAGGTTAATCCGTAACATTGGCTATTAGAAATTATTATACTATTATCCCAAAAGAATTTTAGAACCATTCTTGTTGGGATTTTTGTACTTATAGCATGAGTTTTTGTATTATCAGCAACATTGAATACGATATTCATTAGGAGTGCATCCCTCCAACTTCTTGAACCAACGTGAGAAATGTTGAGGATATTGAAAGCCCATTTCATAAGCAATCTGTGAGACAGATTGCTTATTGTCGTAAAGTCTTTCTTTAGCTATGTCGAGAACTTTCTGCTGGATATGTTTGCTAGCAGAAAGTCCTGTTTCCTTTTTTAGTAGGTCACTAAAGTAGTTGGTGGACAGGCAGAGCTTGTCAGCACAATATTGCACGGTTGGCAAACCTTTGGTGATAGGCAGGCGAGATTTGAAGTAATTGTTGAGCAACATCTCGAAACGAACCAAAAGGTCGCTGTTCTGATTCTCTCTTGTCACAAATTGGCGGTCGTAGAAACGGATACAATAGTCAAGGAAGAGCTTTATCTTGTCGATAATCAAGGCACGGCTATGCTTGTCTATCGGATTTTGAAGCTCACGGCGAATGCTTTCCATACACTCGATGATGATGCCTCGCTCTTGCTCAGAGAGATGCAACGCCTCGTTGGCATTGTAAGAGAAATAGGTATAGTCGCGCATGATGTTGGATAAATGCGTGCCACGCAACAATTCTGGATGGAAAGCGAGAATCCATCCTTCTGGATTGTGCAACTTGCCGTCATCTTCACTGCCCATCAGTTGCCCTGGGGCAATGAACAGCATCGCCCCTTTCTGATAATCATAGATGCTACGACCATATTTCAGATTTCCACATGCCGCATCCTTCAGGATGATGGAATAGAAACTGAAATATTTCTGTCCGAAATGAAGCGGCTTACACTTCGCTCCTTCTATCACCGTTACCAGGGAATGCAAGGTTTCCACCCCGAAATAGTCGTTGTATTCCTCAATGGAATTGATATGTCTCACGTTTGCCATTATTTCTTGCATTTATATTCATAGTAGATAACGAGGAATCCCTTGTTATCGTACGATACGTGAGCAAAATTAATGATTTCCAACTTATTTTGTATAAACTAAATCACTGTCTAAATGCACAATATCACTGATTATATGCAAATACGATGAAATGGTGCATTTGTTCTGTGATTGAGATACAAGAGTACATGAACTTACTTCATAATTTTGCGAGCAAAAAATCATTATTAACAATAAAAAGATAATATTATGTTTGGAATAGGTACGCAAGAGATTCTGTTTATAGCACTTATCGTTCTTCTCTTTTTCGGAGGAAAGAAGATACCAGAACTCATGAAAGGTTTAGGTAAAGGTGTGAGGAGTTTTAAAGATGGCATGAATGGAATTGTTGACTCTGAGAATGAAAAAACAGAAGAATGACGGGATGAGTTTTTGGGAACATCTTGATGTGCTTCGCTTCACCATACTTAAGATGTTTGTGGCTGTACTGATAGGTGCCATTATTTCTTTCTTACTAAAAGATGAGGTATTTGCTGTTCTGCTTGCTCCCAAAGACAAATACGGAATTCTTCTCATCAACACAGGATTGACAGGGCAGTTCGCCATACACATGCAACTATCCTTATATATCGGCGTGTTGATAGTCTCGCCCTACATTCTATATCTGCTGTTTCAGTTCATTTCTCCCGCACTTATTGGTAAAGAAAAAGCGTATGCCACTAAAATCGCAGTTGGTGGGTATGCGATGTTCTTCTTAGGAGTTGCGCTCAATTACTTCTTAATATTTCCGTTCACATTCCAGTTTTTGGGAAATTATCAAGTGAGTGGAGAAGTCGAAAATTTAATATCCTTACAGTCCTATATTGATACATTGGTGATGATGAGTTTTATGTTAGGAATCTTGTTTGAACTGCCTATTGTAAGTTGGGTATTAGGAAGAATAGGGATATTGAACGCAAATGCCATGAAACGTTTTCGTCGTCATGCCATCGTCTGCATTCTTTCGGTTGCAGCAATCATAACACCAACATCAGATGTGTTTACGTTGTTGCTGGTGTCCGTGCCGATATGGCTATTGTATGAAGTAAGTATTTTTTTTGTAAAATAATAATATAATATGAGTGAGAATAGTATGAGTCGCCGAGGCTTCTTAAAATTAGCGGCATTGACTGGAGCCACATTTTGTATTGAGTCAACAATGAACAAAGTATCTGCCGCAAAACATGTTATCTACCAAAAGAGCAAGCCAGTCTTGCCTACTAAGCAGATACCAAATGTTATGGCGGCTGTTCGTACCCAACGTACCTTGGGCAAAGGCAAGGCGGCATTCACCGTCTCTGCGATGGGATATGGTTGCATGGGACTGAACCACAACCGAAGCCAGCACCCTTCTCGCCCACAGGAGATTGCTTTGGTGCATGAGGCTATCGAGCGAGGTGTCACGCTCTTCGACACAGCGGAAAGCTACGGCTATCATGTCAACGAGAAGCTCGTTGGCGAAGCCCTCAAGGGATATACCGACCATGTTTTTGTGTCATCGAAGTTCGGGCATAAGTTTGTGAACGGCATTCAGGTGAAGACCGAGGAGGACAGCACGCCAGCCAATATCCGACAAGTGTGCGAGAACTCTCTCCGCAACCTTGGCGTGGAGACCTTGGGCATCTTCTATCAGCACCGCATCGACCCGAAGACCCCTATCGAGGTGGTGGCAGAGACTTGTGGCGAACTCATCAAGGAGGGAAAGATTCTGCGTTGGGGCATGTGCGAGGTGAATGCCGAAACCATCCGTAGAGCGCACAAGGTTTGTCCTGTCACGGTCATTCAGAGCGAATACCACTTGATGCACCGCATTGTGGAAAACAATGGTGTGCTCAAGGCGTGTGAGGAACTGGGCATCGGATTCGTGCCATACAGTCCGCTGAACCGTGGATTCCTCGGTGGAAACATCAATGAATATACCCAGTTTGACGCATCCAACGACAATCGCCAGACTTTGCCTCGTTTCCAGCCCGAAGCCATCCGTCAGAATCTTCGCATCGTGGAGGTCTTGAACGCTTTCGGTCGCACTCGTGGCATTACCGCCGCACAAGTGGCTTTGGCTTGGCTGATGAACAAGCGTCCGTATATCATCCCGATTCCAGGTACCACCAAGCTATCGCATCTCGAAGAGAACCTTCGTGCCACGGACATCGTCTTTACAAAGGAAGAAATGGATGAGTTGGAGAAGGCTGTTTCGGCAATACCTGTCGTGGGAAGCCGATATGATGCCTTGCAGGAATCGAAAGTGCAGAAGTAATCAGAGACGACAGAAATGATTCCGAACATCCGAAAAATGAATGTCATAAGGATAAATATGAATAAAAACAAGATTTCAATTTTGCTTTTTGCTCTCGCTTGCTCAGCAATCCTCACGATGCCAAGCCAAGCGCATAAAACAACAAGCTATGCGCAAAAAGCAACGCCCCAACAGGCGTTCAAGCCGATAACCATCGCCGACCAAGGTAGCTTTGCCGTGGGCGGAACCGTCATCACCGATAGCATGGGACATCAGTATCATGGCGACCATGCCTACGTGTTCTACCAGAAGCCAGCCAAGGTAAAGGCATATCCCCTTGTGTTTGCGCATGGCGTAGGACAGTTTTCCAAGACATGGGAAACGACTCCCGATGGACGTGAGGGCTTTCAGACCATTTTTCTGAGAAAGGGTTATGCCACTTATCTGGTGGATCAGCCTCGCCGTGGCAATGCCAGTCGAAGCACGGTGACGGCAACCATATCCCCTCAGTTCGATGAGGAAGTTTGGTTCAACCGTTTCCGCTTGGGCATCTATCCCGAATACTTCGAGAATGTGCAGTTCTGTCACGACAAGGAGGCTCTCGACCAATACTTCCGACAGATGACCCCGACGCTCGGACCGTCCGACCTCCATGTCTATGCCGAGGCATACGCCACCTTGTTCGACAAGATAGGACCAGCCATTTTCGTCACCCATTCGCAAGGCGGTGGTGTCGGCTGGATTACCCTCCCCAAGACCAAGAACATCCGTGCCATCGTCGCCTTTGAGCCAGGATGCAACGTTCCTTTCCCAAGGGGTATGATGCCTGAGGAAGGAAGCGTCCGCACCTTGTCGGGCAAGACGGAGGGCGTGGAAGTGCCGATGGAGGAGTTCATGAGGTTCACCCAAATCCCCATCATCATCTATTATGGCGACAACCTGCCCACGACCAACGAGCGACCAGAGCTTTACGAGTGGACTCGCCGACTGCACTTGATGCGCAAGTGGGCGGCTCTCATCAACGAGCATGGCGGTGATGCCACGGTCGTTCATCTGCCCGAAATCGGACTGCATGGCAACACGCATTTCCCTTTCTCCGATTTGAACAACCTCCAGGTGGCGGAGCACATGGCGAAATGGTTGCATGAAAAGGGATTGGACAAGAGATAAGACTTTTATACTACATAAATTCAACAAGAAGAAATCAGCAAAAATACAAATTAGGTATAGGCGCATAGCGTATATTACTCCCTATTATTCGGACCAGTGCATTAGTCAAACAAAAAATTAGTAACTTTGCACACAAATGGGAAAAACTACAAGACGTAAACACACAGCCGAGTTTAAGGCCAAGGCGGCAATTGAAGCACTTCGCGAGCAATCGACTCTGAGTGAGCTGTCCTCGAAGTATGAATTGTCACAGGCTCAAATCAGCCATTGGAAAAACGAGTTTATCAAGAATGCGGCAGCGGCCTTCGGAGGCAGCACAGACCGTACGGAGAAGGAAATTCAGGCGGAACGCGACCGTCATCTGCGTAAGATAGGCGAACTGGAGATGAAGCTGGATTTTGCAAAGCGGGCATCAAGAGCATTGGGTATACCGATGCCCGCAGACGAAAAATCCTGACATGGTGGACCGCCGATAATCATATCCGGCTCATAGGGACGGATTGCCTTTACGGACTCGTCTACATTCATCAAATCAGCATGTATTGCAGGATGGGAAAAGTTATTTCGGTAAACTGCCAATGCGTCAGGCCAATTGTCAAAAGCAGCAACGACATCCATTCCGGCCTTTTGGAATCCAAGGCTTAATCCACCACAACCGCAAAACAAATCTACTACTTTCATTTACACAAACAATTCAGGGTGACTAACAAGATAAGCATCAAATAAAATCAAGTAGCAAAGATATAAAAAACATTAGCAGGCGTATCGAAAGAAAGCGCCTTTCGAGGTCTGTAGTTTACCTTTTTTGAACAACCAATGGTGTGTTGTATGTTAATTGCTTGATGTTCACAGATTTTTGTCTTTCCTCATCCGGTAAATTGTGTATCTTTGCGTCTCTTTTATATGTGCCATTTGCATTGTGTTTGTGTAGACCGCAAAAGTGGCATTTTTTCAAGAAAGCCCGCCGTACGGCGGGCTTTCTTGTTTCCCCCGCATTTATAACTTTCCAAATTGAACTTGTCGGTCGCTATGAAAAAAAAACTATCTTTGCCGCTTGATTTTAGACAAATGTCAATTCTAAACTGTATAACAGCAATGAAAAAATTAAGTACCATTTTTATGATGTGCCTTCTGTGCGGCAATTTCGCTTTTGCGCAGGAGAGCGACACCTCCAAGAAAGAGGAAGGCTATGTATTCAAGGTTGTCAAAGAGAATCCTGTCACTTCGGTGAAAGACCAGAACCGTGCCGGCACATGCTGGTGCTACTCCGGGCTGGGCTTCATTGAGGCTGAGCTGCTTCGTATGGGCAAGGGCGAATATGACCTGTCGGAGATGTATATCGTTTCCAACACCTACAACGACAGGGCAAAGGCTGCTATCCGCACCCACGGCGACGTTTCGTTCTCCCAAGGCGGTTCTTTCTATGATGTCATTTACGGCATGAAGCATTTCGGTCTGATGCCGGAAAGCGAGATGCGTCCCGGCACGGCATACGGCGACACGCTGTCTGACCACAGCGAACTGTCTGCCCTGACGGATGCCATGGTAAAAGCCGTTGCCAAAGGCGAACAGAAGAAACTCCAGACCAACGCCAACAACGAATTGCTTTGCCTCAATGCCATCGCCGCCGTCCATAACGTATATCTGGGCACGGCTCCCGAAAAGTTCACCTACAACGGCAAAGAATATACACCCAAGTCTTTCTATGAGTCTCTGGGGCTGAATGCCGACGATTACATCTCCATCACCTCCTACACGCACCATCCTTTCTACGAAAAATTCGTGCTTGAGATCCAGGACAACTGGCGTTGGTCGCAGTGCTACAACGTGCCGCTGGATGAGATGATGCAGATTTTCGACTATGCTATCGACAACGGCTACACCGTAGCTTGGGGTTCTGACGTGAGCGAGAAAGGTTTCAGAATGGGCGTTCGCAAAGGTTTCTGTGTGCTTCCTGAAACAAAAGCATCTGCTATGATCGGCAGCGACATGGCACACTGGACCGGCATGAGCGCACAGCAGATTCAGGACGAGGCCGCCAAACACCCGACCCCGCAACGCTGGGTGACCCAAGAAGAACGCCAGGTGGCTTACGACAACTGGGAGACCACCGACGACCACGGCATGCTGATTTACGGCAAAGCCACCGACCAGACCGGCAACGAGTACTATATGGTAAAGAACAGCTGGGGCGACTATGGTGAGTATCACGGCATGTTTTACGCTTCAAAGGCTTTTGCCCGCTACAAAACGATGAATATCGTGGTTCACAAGGACGCCATCCCGAAAGACATCAAGAAGAAACTCGGCATCAAATAACAATGCCGCCGTCTTGTACCCTCAATATGCAGAAAGAGAGGAGAAGAAAACCGTTTTTCTTCTCCTCTCTTCATTTTTTGCCCCATCTTGTCCTATTTTCTGAACTGTACAGACGGGCGTTTTGAGTTAACACCTATCTTTGCCGCCAAATAGTCCTGCATAAATGCAAGGCGTTTTTTTATTGAAAATACGATGAGAAAGGTTCTCTTGTGCGTTGCAATGTCGGTTCTGTACGGCCTCGTTTCTGCCCAAAACATCACCGTGAGCGGATACCTGTATGAGAAAGGCAGTATGGAAACCCTGCCCGGAGGCATTGCCTACGATCCTGTTTCGCAAAAGTCGGCAAGCACTAACACCTACGGCTTCTATTCTTTGAGCCTCCCTTTCCGCGATTCGCTGTTTGTGGTGTTTTCCGCTTTTGGCTATACTAACGACACCATCTTCATTGACAAGGCAGAAGACATCAACTATAATGCCCTGCTATACCACATCAATACGCTGCAGTCGGTCAACATTACTGCGGCACGGAGGCTGAGCGAGGAAACCCGGATGAGTTCCGTCACCCTATCCGCCAAAGAGGTCAAAAGCATCCCGATACTTTTCGGGGAGAAAGACGTTTTCAAGACGCTGCTGCTGATGCCCGGTGTGCAGTCGGGCACAGAGGGCACGTCGGGCATATATGTGCGCGGAGGCAGTGCAGACCAGAATCTCGTCATCCTCGACGAGGCCACTATCTATAACGCCAGTCACCTGCTGGGCTTTTTCTCCATTTTCAACGGCGATGCCATAAAGTCGGTAGAACTGATCAAAGGCGGTTTCCCCGCCCGCTACGGGGGACGGCTCTCCTCTGTCATTGAAATCAACATGAAAGACGGCAACAAGGAGTCGTACCACTGCGAGGGCGGGATCGGCATCATCTCCTCACATGTGATGGCCGAAGGCCCGATTGTGAAAGGCAAATCCTCGTTTATGGTCTCCGCCCGCACCACCTATCTCGACTTGCTGACACGGTCCGTCATGAAACTCACCGCCGACGGGATGACCGCCGGCTACTATTTCTATGACCTCAACGCCAAACTGAACTACAACCTCAGCAACAAAGACCGGCTCTTCGTGAGCACCTACTTCGGGAGAGACAAGTTTTACGTCAAACAGAGAGACAAGATGGATTCCTCCGACTATAAAAGCAGCAGCGGACTCTTCTGGCAAAACGCCACCGCCACGGCACGCTGGAATCACCTTTTCAGCAACCGCATCTTCTCTAACCTCTCTTTTGTTTTCAATGACTATACCATGAAATTCTACGACAACGAAAAACACACTGACTATGCCGACAACAGCCGCTATGAGTTCCATTCGGCCTACAATTCGGGCATCCGCGACTACACCCTGAAATACGATGTCACCTTTATTTCCAATGCCGGGCACCGCATACAGGGCGGCATCCTGACCACCTTCCACGAGGCGCGCCCCAGTGCCATATCCTTTGCGGAGGACACTGCCCTATTGCAGAAAGTCGAGAAGGAGACAGGTCTGGAATATGCCCTATACGCCGAAGACGAGATCACCATACAAGGACGGCTGCGGCTCAACCCCGGACTAAGGCTCACCTTCTTCTCCGTGCCCGGGAAAACCTACATCTCGCCTGAGCCCCGCTTGTCTGCCAGTTTCAACATCCGCAATGACTTGGCCGTCAAAGCCTCTTACGCCACAATGAGCCAAAGCATGATACTGCTCAGCACCAGCACCATCGGACTGCCCACCGACCTTTGGGTGCCCGTAACCGACTGCATAAAGCCGCAACGCTCCCATCAAGTGGCACTGGGACTGCATTATGACCTGAAAAAGCCCAGGCTTTCCTTCTCTCTGGAGGGATATTACAAGAAAAGCAACCATATACTCGCCTACAAGGAGGGGGCATCGTTCTTTTCCAGCCTGATAGAAGACCTGTTAAACGAAGAGATGGGCAACGCCGATTTCCAAAGCCGCTGGAGCGACAACGTAACCTCGGGGCAAGGCTGGTCTTACGGCGTGGAGTTTCTGGTCCGGAAAGAGGTCGGAAAGTTCACGGGATGGATAGGCTATACCCTCTCGTGGACACGCCAGCAGTTTGACGACCTCAACTTCGGAAAGCCTTTCTATGCCCGCCACGACCGCCGACACGATGTCTCCATTGTGCTGATGTACAGCCCTACTGCAAAAATCAACCTGTCACTCTCGTGGACATTCGCCACCGGCAATGCCGTCACTCTGCCCACGGTGGCCTACGGCAACTTTGGCATGTTCGAATACCTCTTCGAAACGCTCCATTTGCACGACCCCCTCACAATTTCTTACTATGTGGAAAGCTACGGCGAAAAGAACAACTTCAGAATGAAGCCGTTCCATCACCTTGACCTTGGCGTCCAGTTTCTAAAACCGCACGGGGAGCGATTCCAAAGCATTTTCGAGGTCAGCATCTACAATGTTTATAATTACAAAAACCCATTCTACTATTATGTGGATATAGCGTACGACCTGGACAACAACACCTCAAAAAGGGTGCTTAAATCTGTCTGCATTTTCCCGATCATCCCGTCTTTCACCTATCATTTCAAATTCTGATCAGAAAAAAGCATCCTGTCTTCTGAAACGGAAGTCCATGGATTCAAGCGTCAAAGATTCAAGAAACAATTGCGGGGAACATCGGAAAAGCACCTTTCGCGATCAGAGCGCCTTCCGTGGCATTATTTAGTTTTTGTATGCTTAATATTCACGCCCTCAATTAGATAAACTAAATCTTCGGCGATGTTTGTGCAAGAATCGCCGATACGTTCCATCAGATAAAGAATGCGGCTCAGGTCAAGGTAAGCCTGTATGTCGGGCGACTTCACATCCTGCTGGAAGAGGCTGCGGTGCACCTCGTGGTAGCACGAGTCCACTTCGTCGTCCATACCGATGACGTTGTGTGCAATAAAATCATTTTCAGACTGGAACGCATAGATCACATTCTCATACATTCTGTTTACCATACCGAAGAGGCGGAGCACAGGCTGGCGATACATTTGCCACACCTGTTCTGTTTCGAGCACTACATCGAGGCGTTTGTTGATACTATGTAAAAGGTCTCCCATACGTTCGAGGTCAACAATGATATTCAGCAGCGCAATCATGCGGCGCAGGTCACGGGCGCGCGGCGTAAGGCGCAGGATCTCGTTGACTATAGCCTCGCGGAACTGCACCTCATACTGGTCAAGCAGCTTTTCGTTCTCACCCTCGTGCGCCATCTCTTCCGGTGTGGAAATACCTTCCAAATGTCTGCCCACCAACACAAACTGCTGATTAAGAACCTCTGCCATGGCGGTAAAATCGTCTTCTAATTTCTTCAATGATTCTTCTCTTATCATTTTATTGTCTTTTTTTTTGTTGTTGTCTGTTAAATGAAACTTACTCTTTATCCCACCTTGCCGATAAGGTAATCCTCGGTACGTTTGTCTTTAGGATTGGTAAACATCTGGTTAGTAGACTCATATTCAATCAGTTCACCCAAATACATAAACATTGAATAGTCGGAGATGCGTGAAGCCTGTGACATGTTGTGCGTCACAATGATGATTGTAACCTGTTCTTTCAGTTGCACGAGCAGTTCCTCGATTTTAAGGGTTGCGATAGGGTCGAGGGCGGAAGTGGGTTCATCCATCAGCAAGATATCGGGCACCAATGCCAAAGCGCGGGCGATGCAGAGGCGTTGCTGCTGTCCGCCCGAGAGGAACGTCCCTTTCTTGTGGAGTGACCCGTTCACCTCGTCCCAAAGTCCGACATTGCGCAGGTTCTGCTCCACAATCTCGTTGCGGCGGCTCTTCGACAGTTTGATGCCCTTGAGCGAATATCCGGCGATGACATTGTCGTAAATGCTCATAGTAGAGAAAGGGTTGGGGCGTTGAAACACCATGCCGGCTTTTGTGCGCACGTCAATCGGATTCATCTTGAGCACATCTTGCCCGTCGAGGAGGATTTGTCCGGTAGTGGTGATGCCCTCATGCAGTTCGTGCATACGGTTGATGGCGCGGAGCAACGTGCTCTTGCCGCATCCCGACGGCCCCATAATTGCCGTTATCGAATGGCGCGCCACATCGGCGGACACGTGCTGCACAGCAAATTTCTCCGGTGTATAGGCTATGCTTACATCTTTTATTTCGAGTACAGGGTCTTTTATGAGTTCCATTTTCTTGTAATTATTTTAGACGAAACATTAAACAACAACACTAACAGGAGGAGGAAAAGCGAGGCGCTCCAGATCATCTGCTGAAGATTCGGGTCGTTGTAGAACTCCCATATCAATAAAGACACAGAGGTGTTAGGCCGCGTGACGTCCCATTGGATATAGGCGCTGCCCAAAGCCGTCAGCATCAGCGGTGCCGTCTCACCCATCACGCGCGATATGGCCAGCAGCACGCCCGTACATATTCCCGGGAATGCAGACGGCAGCCAAACCTTGAAGATCATAGAAGCATACGAAGCACCCAGCGACAGCGCCGACTCGTTGAGACTTACAGGCAGCAAGTTGAGCGTCTCCTCCGTAGAGCGGACAATCAACGGCAGCATCATAATGCACAATGCCACTGCACCCGCAATGGCCGAGTAGCTGCGCATCGGGATGACAATCCACAGATAGACCACGATGCCGATGACGATAGAGGGGGTGCCTTGCAGCAGTTCGCACAGAAACCGCACGATGCCGGCAAAGCGGCGCGTGCGGTTCTCCGACACATAAATGCCGCAGAACACCCCAATGGGAATTGCCATAAGAGCAGCCATGGCCACCATCAGGAACATGCCCGTGATGCCGTTGGCAATGCCGCCCGGAATGCGTTCGCCGGCCATGTTAGCCAGCATTGCTTCCAACGTTGTTGGTGTCACCTCCGTAAAGAAAGCCCAGTTGACCTGCCGGATGCCCTCAATGAACACCTTCCCCAATATAGCCACCAACGGAATGGCCGCCAAGCCAGAGAATACGACCACGAAAGCCAGAAAGACCTTGTCTTTAAACAACCTGATTTTCTCTTCTTTCATCTTATTATGCTATCTTTTATATGCCCTGCGGATTAAAAACCGTCCAATCATATTCGTAACCAACGTGATAATGAACAGCAGGAAAGCCATGGCTATCAGCACAGACAGACGGCTGCCCGAGGCTTCTCCGAACTGGTTGGCTATGATACTCGACATCGTATTGCCCGTATCGAAAAGCGAGTGCGGCATCAAGTTCGTGTTGCCGATCAACATCGTCACGGCCATCGTTTCGCCAAGAGCGCGCCCCAACGCCAGTATGTAAGCGGACGAGATGCCCGAAAACACCGTGGGGATCATCACCTTGGTAACCACCTCACAGTGCGTTGCCCCTAAACTGTAGGCTCCCTCTTTCAGTTCTTCCGGAACCATCTTCACAAACTGGCTGCTCAACGAGGCGGCGTAAGGTATTATCATAATGGCCAACACCACCGAGGCAGTGAAGATTCCGAAGCCTTGTGGAGAGAAATCGAGGCGGGCTATTAAAGGGCGGAGCACATAGAAACCCCATAATCCGTAAACGATAGAGGGGATGCCGGCCAGCAGGTCAACCATCGTCTCCAATACGGCAGCGACTTTCTTTCCCTTGAAATATTCGCCCGTAAAGAGCGAGACCGGGAAAGCAAAAGGTATGCAGAACAGCAATGCAAGCAGCGACGTGAGCAGCGTGCCCACAATAAAGGGCAGTGCTCCGTATTGTTCACTCCCTGCCGTATAGTCCCATGACGAAGAGAACAGAAACCTGAAGAAGCCGTATTGCTTAAAGGCGGGCAATGCGCCAGTGGTTAGCGAGTAAAGCATAGCGCCGCCCGCCACCAAGATGAACAATGCCGCCGTCAACAACAATATCTTAAACAATCTGTCTTTCATAAGCCACTGTTATATGCTTTTTTACGTGGCAAAAGAACAGAAGCATTGTTACGGGAGCATTGCTGTACGGTTACGTTTCTGTTACAATATGAGGCATACGGTTACAACGTCAAGCAATGGTTCAACTTGGAAAGTTTTAGCGCGACGCTGACTGACAATCCGTCCGTCAGCGGCATTTTTCTGGCAGCGGATCCGGCAATATCAGTGTGCTGATCCAACGAGACGGGAATGACGCACTATTGGAGACGGAACTCGACAGAACGATGTGCTATTTCTTGCGAAAATAAATCTCCATCGGCACGCCTGAAAAGTTCCAGTTCTTGCGAATCTGGTTTTCCAGGAAACGCTTGTAAGAGTCTATCACATATTGCGGCAAGTTGCAGAAGAATGCAAAAGCCGGGTATGCCAACGGCAACTGTGTAACGTATTTTATCCTGATAACCTTATCTTTGTTCATCGGGGGTGGCGTATTCTGGATTATCGGAAGCATCACATCGTTAAGTTCAGAAGTCGATATCTTGCGGGTGCGGTTCTGGAAGACCTGCACTGCCGACTCAATCACCTTGTAAATACGCTGTTTTTCCGTTACGGAAGTGAAAATAATCGGCACATCGCTGAAAGGGGCGATTCTCTTGCGCACAAGGTCTTCGTATTCCTTATGGGTATGGTTGTCCTTTTCTATCAAATCCCATTTGTTCATCACTACCACCACCCCTTTATGGTTGCGGGCGGCAAGTCCGAAAATGTTGAGGTCTTGCTGGTCGAAGCCTTGTGAAGCATCTGCCATCACGACACACACATCTGCATTCTCAATCGAGCGTACGGTACGCATCACGGAATAGAACTCAAGGTTCTCCTCAACTTTGCTTTTTTTGCGGAGTCCAGCCGTATCTATAAGGTAAAAGTCGAAACCGAAATTGCGGTAGCGGGTAAAGTTAGTGTCGCGTGTAGTGCCTGCCAAAGGGGTTACAATATGTCTTTCTTCGCCCAAGAAAGCGTTAATAATGGAAGATTTCCCGACGTTCGGTTTCCCTACAATGGCTATTTTAGGCAAATCGTCGGGCACTTCGTTGTTTTCTTTAGAGAAGTGCTTAACTACGGCATCCAGCAGGTCGCCGGTGCCGCCGCCGGACACGGCAGAAATCGGGAATACTTCAGATATTCCCAATGCATAGAACTCTGCATAGTCGAAATAGTTGCTTGGGCTGTCAATCTTGTTCACGGCAAGGTAGTATGGTTTTTTGGAGCGGCGTAAGATCAGAGCCACCTCTTCATCGAGCGGTGTAAGCCCGTCGCGTCCGTCCACCATGAAAACGATGACGTCCGACTCTTCTATTGCGAGTTGCGCCTGCTTGCGGATTTCAGACTCGAAAATATCATCTGAGCCGACCACATATCCGCCCGTATCAATCACAGAAAACTCGTATCCGTTCCAGTCAGACTTGCCGTAGTGCCTGTCGCGCGTGACGCCCGCCACCGAATCAACGATGGCCTCACGGGCCTTTATCAAACGGTTGAAGAGGGTGGACTTGCCGACATTCGGTCTTCCGATCAATGAGAGTATATTTGACATGTTTTTCTTTTTTTCAGGTTTTACAATATGAAAATGATGCCCTTTATTGCCTGCGGCAGTGTTGAAGGCTACAAAATGTTGGCCAATTGCTCTTTCAGTTTCTCGAGTTCGTCCTTCATCCTGACCACAATCTGCTGGATGTCGAAATCATTGCTTTTAGAACCTAACGTGTTGATTTCGCGCCCGCACTCCTGAGCAATGAAGCCTAACTTTTTGCCATTGGCCATAGGTTCCTCCATCGTATCAAGAAAATAGCGGCAATGTTTGCGCAGACGTACTTTCTCTTCTGTAATATCCAGTTTTTCAATATAGTAAAACATCTCCTGTTCCAGTCTTCCGGCATCATATTGCACCTTTGGCAGGAATTCGGCAAGGTTTTTCTCGAGTTTTTCGCGCAGAGCCACAATACGATTCTCTTCAAAGGGGGTTACCTCATCAACCATATCGTTTATCATTAGGATACGCTTGCGGAAATCTTCGGCGAGCACTGCACCCTCCGAAATCCTGAAGTCGTTGACCTTGGAGCAGGATTCCATGACCGCATCCTTGACGGCCAGCCAGAGTTCATCGGAGAGTTCCTCTTGAGGGGTCGAGAGCACATCGGGCATGCGGAGCACCTGTGCAAACAAATCGCTCTGCACGGGATTGTCAACCGCTTCCGACAATTTGGTGAGCGTTTCAAAATAGGCTTTTGCCAGTGTTGTATTGACAGAAACCAATGATGTTGCATTGTTGTCAACCGTAATCGTGACATCAATTTTCCCTCTTTCAAGTTCATGGGAAACCATCGTGCGGATCTCGTTCTCCTTGTTGCGGAACAATGGGGCAAGGCGAACATTGAGGTCAAGCTGTTTGCTGTTGAGTGTTCTTATTTCCACAATAACGGACTTTCCGGCCTTTTCAACGGAGGTTCGTCCGAATCCGGTCATAGATCTTATCATAGCCTTAACAATTAGCGTGCAAAAATACAAAAAATGCGGGCAGAGAACCTTTCCCCTGCCCGCTGTTGTCGGAACATCTATACAGACTATCTGACGATGAGTTTCTGTGTTGACGTGCCTTTGTTAGTTTTAACGTTTACCGTATAGACACCAGAAGTGAGGTCGCTTGTGCTGACATTTATCTGGTTGATGCCTTCAGTGAGTACGATTTGGCTGCTGTAGACCAATTGTCCCATAAGGTTGTGAACAGAGAGTGCGGCTTCACTTTCCTCGGCAGAAGATAACGAAACCGTAACTCTGTCGCTTGCCGGATTGGGATAGAGTTTCATCCCGGAAAGCGTTTGGCTATGGATGCCTGTCTCGTCAATCCAAAGACCTTGAGGAATCTCTTCAGTGTTGTTATAGATGCCAAGTTGGTTAGCATCGAGTTGTTTGTAATAGATTTTTGAATCATTCGAAGCAATACTACCGCCATTGTTATCGGCGAAATCATCAAACTGCCAAACCATATTCAGTTTGCCGTTCACAACAGAGGAAGCCAAGCATGGATACATGTTTTCGCTCTCTCTCTCGATAAGGTTGATATTGTTATCGCTGGTAATGTCAGAAGTGTCGTATTGGCTCCAATCAGAATAGTAGAAGCAATCCTTGTTGTAGGAAAGCCAGCTGATGCCGTTCCAGTTTGCGCCGTTATCAGCAGAAGCCGTACCGAAGATGCCGCGGAAGTAGTAATTTTGCACTCTGTCGGTGAAAGGCAAGTCGAGATAAGTGGAATAGAGGAGGTAAACATTATTGTTCTCAACGGCCAGTTGAGGGTTTGATGACATTGTCATTCTATAATTAGATGGTATCCAGTCAAGTCCAGTGTAAATATAGGCCGCGCCATTGCCGTCAAGGTCAGGGCGGTAAAACACTTTATAGCCATTGGCTTCCAGCGTATCAGGGTTAAGCATATTGTCAGAGCCAGACAGTAGCGGTGTCATGGTTTCGTTCCAATAGAGAAGGCCGTCGGTGTAAGGCCAATGGGTATAGTATCCATCCCCAGCAACGGGATTAGCCACTCTCATAAGACCGAAAGAGACGTGAGCCGTGCCGTCGTCGGACAATGCAAGTGCGCAAACTCCATCGGGGACATAAATGGCGTGACCATTTGCAGTATCTATTACGTGGGTGGCCTCGTCATAGCCATCTGGGACGGGGGTCTTGACGATGGTCGTCTTGGTGAAGTTCACGCCGTCGTCGGCACTTTTCCAAAGAAAAACATCATTGTTCCAGGTATCCGCAACCAGCACTGTCACATTGTTTCCTTTTGCTGCAATAGCATAGTTGTCGCCGCTGAAACTTGCAAACTGGGAAGGGGTGACACCGCCAACTATGCGAGGAGACTCCCATGTGATTGTATTCGTTGATTCATTATAGGTTCCGCGGATGTATATCAAACATGTCTGAATGCCTTCGTAGAGACAGCCCGTCTCAGAATCCGTGCATGCCAACAAATGTATTGTGTTGCCGTTTGTGGCGATGGCGGGCCAAAGAAGAGCGGTGCTCTCGTAAGAGGCGTTATGTACAACGGGGCCTTGCAGGTCGGTGAAAGTCCAGTTTCCTGTGCCTTTCTGAGGGCGAACGCCAACCACGAGGGCAGACGAACCATTGTGAGAAACCACAATTTCACCGGACTGGCCAACAGCGGCTATGACACCCCAACCGGTTCTGACATTTTCGATTCGGTCTGTCGGAGCAGTGTAGCCTGAGCCGCGCGTCCAGCTTGTGCCGTCGAAGTAGTTGTAGCCGGTACCTCTTGATGCGGCTTGGTTGCCGCAAGTGGTCCAAACAACAGAAACAGTGCCGTCGTTATGAGCCACGATTTTCTGAGGCATGGAAGCATTGGTCTGCAGGTCATAATAGGTAACACCCACAATACTTCCACACATCAGGACATCAAAGTTCTTGGGGGCATTTTCGATAGAGTAAGGGGCATTGTGGTAGCCAACTCTTTGTTCTGCGCTGATGGCTTTGGCTGCTGCGCTCGACATTTTCACAACCTGCTGAGCCGACAGCGTGCCTGAAATAGCCAAAATGCAGAGGGACGAAAGTAATAACTTCTTCATATTAAAAGGATTTTAATGATTAATATATTAAAAAAACGATATAACCAACTTTTATTTCAAATAACATTGCAATAATACGAATAAAAAAACAAAATGTCAACACTTTTTTTCAGAAAAAAACGCTGGCATAGTTTTTTTTCTAAAAAAAAGACCGGCACGAAAAGCCGGTCTTCAAACAAATAATATAGTAAAATGATTTAGTTGCCTTTTTTTCCGGCAGCATAATTGATTTTCAGGGCGTTGTTTTTTCGCAACTCCTGTTTTATCGTGTTGACATAACGCATTTGCACATCTTTGTCCACCTTAAGCGAGAACGTAAGTTTGTCGCGGTCGATAGCGTCACGGGATTCCTTTTCGGTACCGATGAAATCGCGGACATCGGCAACAAGTTCCTCAGCCTTTATCGTCTGGTCGTTCAACTGTACTGAAACCTCGCCGGGGGGCAATGTGTTTTCGTTCTTGTTAATAGGAGCTCCGACATAGATGTTCGCCACGAGGGATTTCTTTTCAAGTTTTTGCACTTCTGTGGCTTGGGGAGGTGTAAAGCGCACTTTGAGGGAGGCTTCACGCATCTGAGAGATTACCATGAAGAAGAACAGAAACATGAACACGATATCAGACATGGAAGACATATTCAAGCCTGGAACATCTTTTTCTCCTGTCTTTTTGAATCTTGACATAATCTTAGCGTTATTAAGGGATTTAGTTAGCGGAATTAGATTTGCTGTAGTCCATAGGCGGGGCCTCAGAGATGCTCATCGGGATAGCAGCCGTAATGGCACGTTGGGCGGCAGAGTCGAGCGCTTCGTATTTCTTTCCGAAATACTGGAGCGAGGTCTCGTCTCGCAACTCATTGACGGCGCGTTGGAGTTCATTCTGCACTTGGACGTAGGTGTTGTAACTGGTACCTTGGTCGTTAGTCAGGGACACAACGCCTTTTGACACGGCAAAATCTCCAAGTCCGTCGATAGACTTGTTAACTTTTTCCGGGAGAGTAGCAACGTTGTTGGGATTGGCGAAAAACTCTTTAGCCTTATCTTTCAGTTCAGAGACGGGAATCACCTCGCCGTTCACTGAAATCTGGTCAAGGTAGTTCACCAAAACATTCAATACATTTCTTCTGTTGATATCTGCCTTCACCTCTTCCGATTCGTCCGTTTTTGGAGGCGGAAGTTTACGGGGGATACCCTGCTCGGTATTGATAGACGAAGTCAACAGGAAGAACGTCAACAGCAGGAACGAGATGTCCGCCATTGAACCTGTATTTAATCCTGGTGTGCTATGTTTACTCATTTTATCTTCTGTTTTTAATAGCGTTCATGACCGAAGTGACGACAATGGCGAGCACTGCGCAAAGCAGTCCGATATAAACGATGAAGCAGCCGGCGTTCACCATTCTGTATCCTGTCACTGACATTCCCATCTTGATGGCAGAGGGGCTGAGTTCAGGAGACCCTAACAGATAGCCGATAAAGACGATGACCGCGGCCAGTGCAAGAACCACAAGAATCTTGTAGGAGGTTCTGAAGTTCTGGACAATTTTGGCAACGGCAAAAACAACCATCAGCAGTACCGTGATTGCAAGCAACACGTATGCGATATAGATGAAAGCAGTCTGGAACGAAGCGTTTGCTCCGAAGCTCTTGATGTCGTTCTGCAGGTCTTTCAAGTCCGCTGTCTTTTTGCTTGCCGAAGCGGTTGAGTTGATAAGGTCAACCTTGGAAACCAAAGCATTGGCGGCTTTCAGATAATCGCGGTCAAGGAGGTAGTTCTGTTTCAGCACATCGTATTCAGATTCAACCTTGCTGGCATAGGACTCCAGGGCAGCGAAACTGCCTACTGCGTTAAAACCATTGATGTACGCCTCTTTGTTGTCGCTTTTAGCAAAAAGGATGGCAGAATGATCTTTGAATCCTGCTTTATATTCAGTGAAAGAATTTTCATCAAGACCTTTCAGTTCCTGAAGATAGGTATAGAGGATATCTTTCTGCATCTGCACTTTTTTGAGGGAGTCGCCATAAGCGGCGAAAGTGGCCTGATACTTGGAAACCAGGTCCGGAAGAGATTCTGGGGTTGCAGTCTGGATGTCGCTCAACATCTGCGGGTTGTGCGACTTTACGGTCTGCACTTGTGCATAGCCGTCTTTCTTCTCATCATTAAACCGTAACGAGAAGACAAGTGCAAGAAGGCAATCCACAATTGCGACTGCAAATATCGTGTATTTTAAAATTTTCTCTTTCATTACTTATTATACATAGTATTTATAATAATATTGTATAGTTTACAGACCGGGTCTGCATTATTTGTTCTTTACCAGAATATCCATAAAGGAAATGGTAGCATCTTCCATATCGTTCACGATGCTGTCGATTTTGGTAAGCAGGTAGTTGTAGAAGACTTGGAGAATCATAGCCACGATCAAGCCGAACACGGTCGTCAACAGAGCCACTTTCATACCGCCGGCCACAATCGTCGGGGAGATGTCACCTGCGCGCTCGATGTCATCGAATGCCTGCACCATACCGACCACAGTTCCCAAGAATCCCAAAGAAGGGGCCAATGCGATGAAAAGGCTGATCCAGGTGAGGTTGGTTTCAAGTTTAGCCATTTGGACTCCGCCGTAAGAAACGACAGACTTTTCAACAGACTCAAGACCCTCGTCATAACGGTCGAGACCTTGATAGAACACGGCTGCAAGAGGTCCTTTGGTGTCGCGGCAGAGTTCTTTTGCTTTCTCTACGCCGCCGGTTGTGATGGCGGACTCAAGTTTATCGAGGAGTTTCTTGGAATTCACAGCGGAAAGGTTCAGATAGAAAATACGTTCAATGACGAGTGCCAGACCCAGCACAAGGCAGATGAGGATAGGGGCCATCCACACGGCGCCACCTTGAATGAATTTTTCTTTTAATGTATAGTGCAGTCCTTGGCTCGGAACATCGTCCGGATCTTCCATCAATTCGGCCTGCGCAGCTGCCGGTGCTTCAGCAGTAGAGTCTACTGTCTGCTCTGTTGCAGCCTTGTCTTTTTTTACGTCATTTTGTGCAAATGTTGTGTTTGCAATACCGAAGGTTAAGAAACCGACCACGGCAAGAAATGAGAGTAATTTTTTCATAATACCTTTTCGTTTTAATTTTTGATAATTTAAACTTTAATTTTTTCTATTGATTTTCAGTTGTTTATGCTATCCTTCTTTTATTCTTGAAACTTGCTTTCGGGTTCTTCCCCTATATTTGCCTTTCTGATTTGAGCCCAATTTTTTCAAGGGTGTAAAAGTACATTTTTTTTAAAACGCAACATTCCGACAGGCTACATTTTTTTCCATCCTGCATTTTTCATTTTTTTAAGGCAAAGGGTGTGAGAAAAAAAATTATTTTTGCAGTCTGTTTTGGCTATCATAAATAGGATTATCAATTAACTTAAACTAAATTACATTAACCCAAAAAATCAAAGACATGAAAAAAACAGTTTTTTTGCTGGCGACAGTAGCCGCATTTGTAGTGAGTTTCTGTTCTTGCGTCGGCCCTACTGAAAAATCAACCGCAGAACTTCTTGCTTCCCCTAAGAATGGTTGGGTGCTTGAAAGCGCAACCTCTTCCCCTGCATATCTGATGGGCAGCGGTGAATATGTCACCGACCTGCTGAACGGCGGTTATCTTCTCGACTATGAGAAAGACGACATCATCGCTTTCACGACGACAGGTGGTCAGACCATCGCTCCCGGGGAACTGACGGATCCTGAGGGTTACACCGAGACAAGATCCTATCTTTGGTCATTGGATCAGACAGATTCCACCATCATTTATATGCAGGTGCCTTTCTTCTATGACGATGTTCAGGAGACATGCCACATCATAGAACTCACTGAAAGCGTATTCAGATTCAACTGCACAATCAACGATGACGACCCGGCAGCAAAGGGAACCTACACGTTTACGCTCCAATACGTTCCTAAAAAATAATACATTAGAACATCCAATTCATTAAAAATCATCATAGCAATGAAAAAAGTATTTTTAGTTTTATTATGCGCTGGCATGTTCGCCGCTTGCGGTAACAAAGCCAATCAGGAAGCTCCGGCAGCCGATTCTACCGCTGTTGAGGAAGTAGCTGCTCCCGTAGAGGAGCCGGCAGTTGCAGAAGCCCCCGCCCAGGAACAGGCTGCTCCGGCAAAGAAAACTACCACAACGACATCCAGCAAGCAGACCGTAAAGGAGAATGCTACGGAGGCTGCCGAGAACGTGGCCAACGCTGCCATCGACAAGGCTGAGACAGAAGCCACCAACAAGATTGTCAACTCTGGCAAGAAAAAAAGATAACCCATTATCTTTCAATACAAAAAGGGCAATCCTAAAGGGTTGTCCTTTTTTTTGTATCTTTGCCGCACCCGGACAGGCTGCTGTCCGTCACGTTTTTAAACTAAAATAATATTCAGCATAATGAAAAACACACCCATTCCTGTCGAAACTGTTGACAGAATTGTTGCCGAAAGCGGCATTAAATCCGTCGGGAAAGCATCTATCCGTGAAGTGAAACGCCTTATCAACCAGATAGAACAGGCAAGCGGGAAGGAATTCATCCGTATGGAAATGGGCATTCCGGGGCTGCCGGCCTGCAGAATCGGGGTAGAAGCCCAGATCAAGGCCCTGCAGAACGGATGCGCCGCCATTTATCCTGACATTGAAGGCCTTCCTGCCTTGAAAACCGAAATGGCCCGCTTTGTGAAGAACTTCATAGACCTGGACGTGAACCCCGAGAACTGCATCCCGACCGTTGGCTCTATGATGGGCGGGATGGCAGGTTTCATGACTTTCGTGCGTGCTCGCAAGGAACGCGACACCACCCTTTTCATCGACCCGGGCTTCCCTGTGCAGAAACAACAGCACCGCGTGCTCGGACTACGCTATGAAACTTTCGACGTGTATAATTATCGCGGACAGAAACTGAGAGCCAAACTCGAAAGTTACCTCGAAAAGGGCAACATCCACTCCATCATGTACTCCAACCCCAACAACCCCTCCTGGATCTGCCTTACAGAAGAAGAGCTCCAGATCATCGGTGAAATGGCAAACAAGTATGATGTGCTGGTGTTTGAAGACCTGGCCTATTTCGGCATGGATTTCCGCCACGACATATCCCGGCCGGGCGTTCCGCCGTTCCAGCCTTCTGTCGGGAAATACACGGACAACTACGCCCTGCTGATTTCCGGTTCCAAAGCATTCAGCTATGCCGGTGAACGTATCGGCATGCTGGTGCTCTCCAACAAAATGTACAGCAGCGAGTTTCCTGACCTTGTGCCCTATTTCGGGACTCCGAAACTGGGCAGAGCCATCATCTACGGCACCGTATATGCCATCAGTTCCGGCACCGCCCACTCTACCCAATATGCAATGGCAGCCATCCTGAAAGCTTGCAACGACGGCACTTACAACTACCTTGACGATGTGAAAGAGTACGGCGAGAAAGCCGCTATCATGAAGAAACTCTTTACTGACAACGGGTTCTACATTGTCTACGACAAAGATGGCGACAAAAATCTGGCTGACGGCTTCTATTTTACCGTTGCTTATCCCGGACTCAGCAGCGATGAACTGCTCCGCGAATTTCTCTACTACGGTGTGAGCGCCATCTCTTTGTCCACCTGCGGAAGTGAACGGACAGACGGACTTCGTGCCTGCGTCTCGCTGACACCGAGAAGCCAGTTCCCGTTGTTGAAAGAACGGCTTGAGTTGTTCCATGCCAACCATCAATAATCCATGACCGCTTACGACACCTGCCCTTCGCCTTGCTACATCCTGTCGGAGGAGGCTCTGGAAGCCAACCTCCGGTTGCTGGATTTAGTACAGAAAGAAGCCGGCGTCTCTATAATATGCGCGTTGAAAGGAATGTCATTCTGGCATTCCTTTCCGCTCATTAAAGCCTACCTCGCCGGCGCGACGGCTTCGTCCTTGAACGAAGCACGGCTCATAGCCGAAGAAATGTGCTGCGAAGCACACACTTACGCACCCATTTATGACGAAAGCGAATTCAAGCAGTTGCTAATATACAGCAGCCATTTGACTTTCAACTCTTTGAGTCAATGGAAGCGTTTTCAGCCTGTCATTCGCGAAACTCCAAAGAAAGTGAGTTTCGGGCTTCGGGTTAATCCGGAATATTCTGAAATAGAAACTGACTTATACAACCCTGCGCTGCCGGGATCCCGTCTTGGCATCTTGGCCGAAGATATGCCCGATAAGTTGCCTGAGGGCATTGAGGGACTGCATTTCCACACCCTATGCGAAAATGACAGTTACGCACTGCAACACTGCCTTGAAGCCTTTGAGCAACGTTTTTCGTCCCATATCAAACAATGCCGTTGGGTCAATTTAGGCGGAGGGCATCATATCACCCGCAACGGATACAATGTGCCGCACCTGATACAGTTGCTTTCGGACTTCAGGAAACGTTATCCCAATCTGGAAGAGGTCATACTGGAACCGGGCGAGGCCGTAGGCTGGCAAACCGGCGTGCTGACCTCAACCGTGGAAGACATTGTCGTAAGCAAAGGCATCAGAATCGCGATGCTCAACATCTCGTTCTCGTGCCACCTGCCCGACTGTCTGGAGATGCCCTACAAGCCGACGGTTTTAGGCGCGACTGAACCAGACGGACACAGCCGTTTCGTCTATCGGCTCGGCGGTTGTTCTTGTCTGGCCGGCGACTACATCGGAATGGGCGACTTCGCCTTTCCGGAACCGCTGGAAGTGGGCGACCGCATTGTATTTGACGACATGATCCATTACACAATGGTAAAAACCACATTCTTCAACGGTGTCCGGCATCCCTCTATCGGAATCATTCACAAAGGCGGCGACTTTGAATTGCTGGCACAGCCGGGTGACTTTGCTGCATACAAAGCCAAGTTAGGATAACCTGCTATGCCATTCACATTCAAACAACGTATCATTGGGGACAAGACTGAAGTTTTCGACCATGTTAGAAGAAAATGGCTGTTGATGACACCTGAAGAGCAAGTTCGGCAATTGTTTGTACTTTACTTGCTGAACGTCAAGCACATTCCACTTTCGCACATTTCCGTTGAAAAGGCCATCGCTGTAAACGGCCTGACCAAACGTTACGACATTGTAGTTTACGATGCGCAACTGAAGCCAATGGTCGTCATCGAGTGCAAGGCTCCCGATGTAGAAATCACACAATGTGTTTTGGAGCAGGCAGGATGTTACAACAGAACACTGCATGCTCCCGTCGTCGGCGTGACGAACGGAAAAACGTCACACTTTTTCAGCATTGATTTTGAGACGGGGCGAATCGTTCCAATACAAGAATTACCAGAGTTCAGATAGGAGAAATATCCTCAAAGTCTATGTCTATATGGGTCAGTTGCGGAAAAATTGGCGGACTCTGCTGAAGACACTGCGTTCGTTCTTGCCCGGTTTAGGCGTGAAATTCTCGTGTTCTTTCAGGCTCTCTATGATTTCCTTCTCCTCTTTGTTCAGGGTTTTAGGTGTCCACACATTAACATTGACAATCAAGTCGCCTACATTGCGCGAATGGACATCTGGGAGGCCTTTTCCTTGAAGACGAAGAACCTGTCCGCTTTGTGTCCCTGGCGAAATTTTGACTTTTGCCTTTCCGTTCAGCGTAGGGATCTCGACAGATGCGCCCAATGCTGCCTGCGGGAAACTGATGTAATAATTAAGGTAAAGGTTGTTGCCGTCACGTTCAAACAATTCGTGTTCTGCGACCTCAACTGCCACAATCAGATCACCGTTCACTCCGCCATTTGCGGCGGCATGTCCTTTCCCTCTCATAGCCAACTGCATTCCGTCATCGACGCCTGCGGGGATAGTGATTTGGATCACTTCTTCGCCCTGCACGATGCCGGTGCCGTGGCAGAAAGAGCATGGGTCTTTTATTATTTCGCCGCTGCCGTTACACTGTGGGCAAGTTGCGGTTTGCTGAATAATGCCAAACATGCTGCGTTGTTGGTGAACAACCTGGCCGCTGCCGTGACATTGCGGGCAAGCCTGTTTTGAATGATCATCCTTGGCGCCGGTGCCGTGACAATGTTCGCATTGGATGTACTTGTTGATTTTCACTTTCTTCTCCGTAACCGTTGCAGCCTCTTCGAGTGTAAGTTTCACCTTAATACGGATATTGCCGCCCTTGCGCGCTGCGCGTTGACCGCCGCCGCCGAACAAGTCGCCCACATTAAAGCCGAACCCTCCGCCAAACACATCGGCAAAATGCGAGAATATGTCGCTGATGTTCGCGCCGGAGAAGTCGGAAGCTGCGTTGCCCATGCCGGCATGCCCGAATTTGTCGTAGCGCGCCTTCTTGTCAGGGTTGCTCAACACATCGTAAGCTTCTGCTGCCTCCTTAAACTTGTCTTCGGCGTCTTTCTTTTCTTGTTCCGTACCTTGCACCCATCTGTCGGGATGGTACTTCATAGCCATCTTGCGGTATGCTTTCTTTATCTCGTCTGCCGAGGAATCCTTCGCGACCCCAAGCACTTCATAGTAATCTCTTTTCTCTGCCATATTCACTCCTCCTGCTTTGTTGCATATTATTGGCCTACCACCACTTTTGCATAGCGGATGACCTTCTCTTTTATCTTGTATCCCTTTTCGGTGACATCTATTACTTTGCCTTTCTCCTCCTCCTTGTCGGTCGGGAAATGGGTCACAGCCTCGTGGAAGTCTGTGTTGAACGCTTCACCCTTAGCTGCAATCTCTTCCACATCAAAGCGTTTCAACAACTGCACCAATTTGTTGTAAATAAGCACAAAGCCTTCCTTTATGGCTGCCACATCTTCCGCTTTGCGGTTTGCCTCAATAGCGCGTTCAAAGTCATCGACAACAGGGAGCAGATTCACAATAACTTTCTCCGAAGCCGTTGAAAGGAGGTCAAGTTTCTCTTTCCCGACACGTTTCTTATAATTGTCAAACTCTGAATAGAGCCTCAAGAATCGGTCATTCAGTTCCAGTTTTTCATCTTCAAGCTGCTTTACCTTTTCTTCCAACTCTTGAATTCTGACTTTCTCTTTAGAGGTTTTCTTTGAAAATATACCGCCTTTTTTCTTCTCTTCTGCCTCTTCAGATTCAGCCATATTGTCAGTTTGCAGGGTATCATCCTGCTGATTTTTTATCTCTTCTGTCGGATCAACAGACTGGTCAACATTTTTTTCGTTTTCCATATATTGTTTAATTTAAACTATTTACATATTATATAGACCTCTTTGTACTCATTGTGCTAAAAAGCTTTTGGGGTTGTAGCAAAAAATATGCCTAACTGTTCGCGTCAGTTGAACAGAGTTTGTCATAAAGCCGTATGTTCGAGTTTCACATGGATGCCGGCATATTTGTGGCGAAGATGATCCGCCAGTTGTTCAGCGAAATAGACCGAACGGTGTTGGCCGCCTGTGCAGCCGACGCAGACAAAAAGGTGTGTAAAATGACGGTCCAGATAGTTGTCTACGGATTGGTCCACCAAGGCGAAGACGTGTTTCCGGAACTCGTGCACTTCGGGGCAGTTTTCAAGGTATTGGGCAACACACTCGTCGCGTCCGGTGTTGTCTGCGAACCGTTTTTCACGTCCCGGATTGGGCAATGCGCGACAGTCGAACACGAAGCCGCCGCCGTTGGGCGAAGGGTCTGACGGCATTGCCTTCTTGTAGGAAAA
Organism: Oscillospiraceae bacterium; assembly: GCA_963603365.1. GTDB lineage: Bacteria > Bacteroidota > Bacteroidia > Bacteroidales > WCHB1-69 > F23-D06. The sequence goes on along the minus strand of CAVCMI010000014.1, from coordinate 1,329 downwards.
GCTCTGTACCAGTACGGTCAGCGTGCCATTGGGGCGGTAAGGTTTCACGAAGTCGGAGGCTATGCAGAAACGCAAAGCGCTTGTCAGTTCCGGCAGCGACGGTCCCGAAAAACCGTCAAGCAGGGAAGCGAGATTGCGTGCCGCGTAGGGAATACTTTGCAAAAAATGCGGCTTCCTTTCAAAATAGCCACGGTATCCGTACGCGCCCATAGACTGCAGAATACGGAGCAATGCAAAGCCTTGCAGGAACGAGAGAAAGCGTTCCCGGTCAATGCTGACGTATTGGGAGAGCGATTCTAAATAGACCTCCAGCAAATGGTTGCGGACGTGCATCGGGAGATCCGCTTTTGCATCATAAAGCAGCGATGCAATGTCATATTGCAGTGCACCTTTTCTGCCTCCTTGATAGTCAATAAAATAGACCGTATTTTGATCTATCATGACGTTTCTTGACTGGAAATCACGGAACATAAAAAAATCGCTTTCGGCGGAAAGCAAATAACGTATCAGCGTATCGTAATCATCCTCAAGTTTTTGCTCATTGAACGGCACGTGCAGCAATTTGAGGAAATAGTATTTGAAATAATTGAGATCCCATTGCATCGACTGCCTGTCGAAGGCGGCGCGTGGGTAGGCTTTAGAAAAGTCGAGGCCGTGCCGTCCTGACAGCTGCCACTGTGGCAATTGTCTGGCTGCCTGTTCGTAATAGGAGACTGTTTCAGGGGAGGGGTTCCCTTGAGCATCGCGATGGGTGCAAAGGTAGTCATAAAGGGTAATTGTTCCTAAATCTTGCTGCAGGTAATGTTGTCTGTCGGGGTGTACACAGAGCAAGCGCGGGGCGGGCAGACCGTGTTTCACAAAGAAACCGGAATAGTAAAAGAAAGCCTCGTTTTCGGCCACATCCCCATTGCGGGCACCTATCAATGACGTGCCGTCGTCGAGTGCCAACCGGTAATACCGGCGATTTGAGCCAGAGGCAGGCAGCGGCGTGAAGGCGGTCACCTGTTTGCCGGTGCAGACGCGTGCCAATTCGGTCAAAATCTTTTCTGATTCTTTGTTCTGGTTATTCATTGCGTGCTAATTATTGTTTTTCTGTCATAAACAAGAAAAGCAGTTCTTTGTCAGAACTGCTTTTCTTCGTGTCTCAGCTGGGATTCGAACCCAGGACCCCATCCTTAAAAGGGATGTGCTCTACCTGCTGAGCTACTGGGACATCCTTTTCCCCCTTTTTTGCGGTTGCAAAAGTACATTTTTTTCAGTTCTGCGACCTTTTTAAACCAAAAAAAATCAAAAAATTTTTATTTCGCTATAAATCAAACGGTTAGATAA
>CAVCMI010000013.1:0-44170 GCA_963603365.1 Oscillospiraceae bacterium | reverse complement strand
GACCATACATCGGCTGTCCGATAAAATGTGTACTTTTGTTCATCGTTGCTTTTTTTATGTGCAAAAACAAAAGTAACAAATAGGGCTGAATTCCAAGCGAGGAATCCAGCCCTTTCTTTTATGGGTTCAAAAAGTTTTAGCGGACAGCAATAGGAAAAAGACAACTTTTTTCAACGATAAAAAACGCGGGACAGCCTGAGGCTGTCCTGCGTTTGTGAGAATGGGAATTACAGATATTTATTCTGCATTTCTGTATTCGTTCACGATTTCCTTGACGTTGGCGGAGGCCAGGCGTCCGAACACCTTGCCGTCAACCAATGCTACCGGGGCAAGCCCGCATGCTCCCACGCAACGCAAAGATGTGAGGGAGAAGATGCCGCTGGCATCTGTTTCGCCGACTTCGATATTGAGTTCTTTCTTGAAAGCGTCCAGAACCTTTTCGGCGCCACGCACATAGCATGCCGTGCCCATACAGACGGATACGGGGTATTTTCCTTTCGGAGACATCGTAAAGAATGAGTAGAAAGAAACCACGCCGTAAACCCTTGCCGTAGGAATATGGAGTTGTTCGGCGATCAGTTCCTGCGCCTCTGCGGGAAGATATCCAAGATAGTCCTGCGTCTGGTGCAACACGTTAATAAGTTCGCCAGCATCATTATTGAAACTCTTGCAGATTTCAATAATCTTGTCGCTGACCTCTTTTTTCATTTTGATTATGATCTTATCCATTATTTTTTGCTCTTAACTTGTGAATTACTTGCTTAAATCAACTTCTACCGTGGTTTGTCTGTCGAAATAGTGCGTATGGAGGAGTTCGTGGGATTTGTGGCCGCAAGGCTCGCCCAGAAATTCCTTGTAGATGGTCTGAATAGACGGGTTCTCGTGAGATTTACGGATAGGCATGGATTTGTCGATGTCGTAGATGGCTTTCCAACGGGCTTTGATCACTTCGTCGTTGCCATGGTGAAGCGGCTGTCCGGCACCGTCGATGCAACCGCCGGGACAAGCCATAATCTCGATGGCATGGTACTGGCATTTGCCGGCTTTGATGTCTTCCAGCAATTTGCGGGCGTTGTGCAGGCCGTGGGCGATGCCGATGTTCAGTTTGAGACCATCTACATCGATGGTGGCAGAACGGACGCCTTCCAGACCGCGGAGCTCTTCAAAGTCGATGCGCGGAAGCGGTTTCTTGGTGATTACCTCGTATGCGGTACGAATTGCGGCCTCGATGACGCCACCAGTTGTGCCAAAGATGACACCGGCTCCGGTGGACTCGCCTAACGGACTGTCAAACGGCATTTCAGGAAGTGCGTTGAAGTCGATGTTGGCCTGTTTGATGAGGTGTGCCAACTCGCGGGTAGAGATGGAATAGTCCACGTCGGGATTCCCGTTCACTTTGAACTCGTCGCGAGAACATTCGTACTTCTTGGCCAAGCAAGGCATCACGGAAACGCAGACCATCTTTTCGCGGCTGATGCCGATTTTGTCTGCAAAATAGTTCTTTGCAATGGCGCCGAACATCTGTTGCGGTGATTTTGCCGTTGAAGGAAGGTCTTTCAGTTCCGGGAACTGGTGCTCAAAGAAGTTCACCCATGCCGGGCAGCAGGAGGTGAGGATAGGAAGAGCCACGTCTTTGTCGCCGTTGAGATATTTGGTGAGGCGGCCGATAAGTTCGGTGCCCTCTTCCATGATGGTCAAGTCGGCGCTCCAGTCGGTGTCGAACACATAGTCGAAGCCGAGGGCCTTCAAGGCGGCCACCAACTTGCCGGTGATGACAGAACCCGGAGCCATACCGAATTCTTCGCCGAGGGCTACTCTGACTGCCGGGGCCACTTGAACAACCGTTTTCTTGTCCGGATCCGTGATGGCGCGGATAACTTTCGGGGTATGGTCAACCTCGGTGAGGGCGCCAACCGGACATACGGCAACGCACTGTCCGCAGAACGTGCACGGAGAATGGTCAAGGTGCTGGTTGAAGGCGGTGGAGACCACTGCGGGGAATCCGCGTTCGATGGCGGACAATGCACCTACAGTCTGCATCTCGTTGCACATCGTTTCGCAGCGACGGCACATCACGCACTTGTTCATGTCGCGGATGATCGAGGGCGACACCTCAATCTGGTAGGACGACTGTGCATGTCCCGGGCCGGCGAAAGGATTGCTTCTGATTCCAAAGCGGATGGCCAGATCCTGCAGTTCGCAGCTGCCGCTCTTGGCGCACTGCAAACAGTCTGCCGGGTGGTCGGAAAGAATCAGTTCGAGCACGGTCCGGCGTGCATTGATGACGCGCATGGAGTTTGTCCTGACAACCATGTCAGGCAAACATTCCGTGACACAGGCAGGCGCCAGATTGCGGCGTCCGGCCACTTCCACAACGCAAAGACGGCATCCGCCCGGTTTGTTGTGAATGCCTAAGTTGTTCACTTCAAAATGGCAAAGGGTCGGAATGTCAATGCCCATGCCTTTTGCGGCTTTAAGAATAGTGGTACCCTTGGGTACTTCAACTTCTCTGTTATCTATTGTTAATTTTATCATATCCATATTAACCCCCTTTACTATTTGATACAAATTGCGTTAAACTTACATTTTTCCATACATGCACCGCACTTGATACAGAGGTCTTGGTTGATCTCGTGCGGCATCTTGACTGTGCCGTTGATAGCGCCTGCAGGACAGTTTCTTGCGCAAGCCGTACAGCCTTTGCACTTGTCCGCATCGATGACATATTTCTTGAGGGCGCGGCATTGTCCGGCAGGACATTTCTTTTCTACGACGTGTGCTACGTATTCGTCCCAGAAATTGTCGATGGTGGAAAGCACGGGGTTCGGGGAGGTTTGTCCGAGACCACACAAAGCAGTGTCCTTGATGACCTTGCTGAGGTTTTTCAGTTGGTCGAGGTCTTCCATTGTGCCGTGGCCTTTGGTGATCTTTTCGAGGATTTCGCAGAGCCGTTTGTTGCCGATACGGCATGGGGAGCATTTGCCGCAAGACTCCTCAACGGTAAAGTCGAGGTAGAATTTGGCGACAGATACCATACAGGAGGTTTCGTCCATGACAATCATACCGCCGGAGCCCATCATAGAGCCGGCAGCGATGAGGTTGTCGTAGTCGATAGGGGTGTCGAGGAATTTCTCGGTGAGGCAGCCGCCGGAAGGTCCGCCGGTCTGGACAGCCTTGAAATTCTTTCCGCCCTTGATGCCGCCGCCGATCTCGTAGATGACTTCGCGGAGGGTGATGCCCATCGGGACTTCGATAAGGCCGACGTTGTTGATCTGGCCTGCAAGAGCAAACACTTTCGTGCCTTTTGACTTTTCTGTGCCGATAGAGGAGAACCATTCCCAGCCTTTGTTGATGATGACCGGAATGTTGGCGAATGTTTCAACGTTGTTCACGTTAGAGGGTTTCTTCATGTAACCTTCAACGGCAGGGAACGGCGGTTTGAAAGTAGGCTCGCCGCGTTTTCCTTCCATAGAGTGGATGAGGGCGGTTTCCTCGCCGCAGACGAATGCGCCTGCACCATAGCGGAGGATGATGTCGAAGTCAAAACCGGTGCCGAAGATGTTTTTGCCTAACAACCCGTATTCGCGGGCCTGGTCTATGGCGATTTGCAGGCGGTGGATAGCCAGCGGGTACTCGGCGCGGATATACACCAGACCGATAGTGGCGCCGATGCAGAAACCGCCGATAGCCATAGCCTCAATGATGGAGTGCGGGTCGCCCTCAAGAATGGAACGGTCCATAAATGCGCCCGGGTCGCCTTCGTCTGCGTTGCAGATGATGTATTTCTGGTCAGCGCTGTTCTTGCGGCAGAGTTCCCATTTCAGGCCGGTAGGGAAACCGGCGCCGCCGCGTCCGCGCAGCCCCGACTTCTTGATGATGTCGATGGTGGCGGCGGGGTCGTTCTGCTCCAGCACGGATGCCAATGCGTTGTAACCGTCACGTGCAATGTATTCGTCAATGTTCTCAGGATCGATGAAACCGCAGTTGCGCAGTGCGATACGCATCTGTTTCTTGTAGAATCCCATATGCTTGGAGTCGGAAATGTGTTTCCTGTCTTCCGGATTCTCATAGAGCAGGCGGGTTACTTTTCTTCCCTTGATGATGTGCTCGTCGATAATCTCACGGCAGTCTTCCGGCTTTACTTGTGTGTAGAAAGTGTTGTCCGGCAGAATCTTGACGATGGGTCCTTTTTCGCAGAAACCGAAACAGCCTGTTGCAATGACCTGCACGTCGTCGCTCAGGTTCTTTTCCGCCAGCAGGTTGATGAAATTCTCTTTTATTTTCGGACTGTCTGAAGCCGTACATCCTGTACCGCCACAGAGCAAAATGTGGTATTTGTAGTTTGACATTGGCTACCTCCTTAGATTATTTGTTGTCGATTTGTTCGTAATTGACCGGAATGACACCCTCCAGGATTTCACCCTGCATGATGTATTTGGTTACTAATTCCTGTCCTTTTTTCGTGTCCACATGACCGTAAACGATAGGCTCTTGTCCGGGCTTCTTGACCTCTACGGTTGGCTCGGCGTAACAATAACCCATGCAGCCGGTTTGGGTGACCACAGCCTTGATGTCGTTCTGCTTGCAGGCTTCGATGATCGCTTCCATCGTCTGCTTGGCGCCAGAAGCGATTCCGCAAGTGGCCATGGCAACCTTGATTTGGACCAAGTTCTCGACATTGTCACCCTCTTCGCGCAACTCAATCTTGGACTGCAGATCCTCCCTTCTCTTCTTGAGGTCTGCCAATGATTTGATTTTTTCCATTTAAATGAAAGTTTTTAAGTTGTTGAATTAAAGTATTATATTATGTAAGTTTGTTCGTTTCTTCCTTGAAAAATGACTTGTTGAAAAAGCGTAGCAAATGTAGCATATTTTTCAATACAAAAAGCGTCTGAAAAGCATTTGTTCAGAACCGCGTTTTTTGCCCCGTCAAACAGCGGTAGCCGTGCCAGATATGGTTGGCAGAAAGGGCGAAGGCGCATTTTTTTCGTATTTTTGCAGCCTTTTTAAAACGATGGAGAAGATCAGGCTATTTCTGGATCAGGTGTTCTCGGTGCAGTTCATTCGTTTCGTGCCGGTTGCTTTGCTGAATACGGCAGTGGGATGGGGCGTTTTCGCTATGTTGCGGTTCCTGTTCGGGATGGTGCCGGGCATCGACCCGCTCTTTTTCGCCAATCTCTTCGGCACGGTGTTCAGCGTCCTTTTCAATTTCAAAACATACGGCGCGCTGGTGTTTAGAAACAAAAGCAAAAAGCTGATTTTCAAGTTTGTATTGTCCTATACGGTCACTTTTTTCATCAATTATTTCAGCATTCGTATGTTCAAGGATTGTCTGGACATCAACAATTACATTGCCGCCGCAGTCGTGGCAATACCGGTTGGCCTTCTTAATTACCTGCTGAACAAGTTCTTCGTTTTCTCGAAGAATACGAAACGTCTGCTTTGGGCACTTATTTACCTTGTGCTGACGGTTGAGCTGATTGCTTTCACTGTCCTGAAAGTCTGCCGCTGACGCAGTTTTGCGCACTATGCCCTGAAGATGCCGAATACCGCCGAGCCGCTGCCGGTCATAGACGCAAAAACGGCGCCGTCGTTGTAGAGTTGTGCTTTGAGTTCCGACAACGCTGGGTATTTCGGGAACAGGGAGTCCTCAAAATCGTTGTGCAATGCATCTTTCCATTGTGTCACGGGGCGCGCTATGATCTGCCGCAGGTCTGTGGCAGGCATAGTTGGTTTAACGTTTGCGTAGGCTTCGCGCGTGGAGATGTCGAAGTCAGGTTTTAGGATGCGGATTTTATAGCCGGACAGTTCCAAATCTATGGGCTCTAATATCTCGCCGCGCCCGGATGCCAATGCGGGCTTGCTGTCGATGAAAAATGCCACGTCGCTGCCCAGTCTGGCAGCATATTGTTTCAGCCGATCACGGTCTAAGCGGAGGTCGAAGGCTTGGGTCAGCAGCTTCAGTGCGGCAGCCGCATCTGCCGAACCGCCGCCGAGCCCCGCCCCCATGGGGATGTGTTTATCTAAGGTGATCTTTACACCCTTTATGCCGAAGTCTTCCCGCAGCAGACCAAAGGCCTTTACGCAAAGGTTTTCTTCCTGCGGACCGAGGTCAACAGCGCTCTTGCATTCAAATTCCAAATGGTGGGGTGAAGATTCCACGGTCAATTGGTCGGTAAAACAGTCGGTCGGGAAGAACACTGTGCGTATGTCGTGATAGCCGTCCTCCCTTTTACGGAGAATCTGCAAGCCGAGGTTTACCTTGCAGCCGAAGGTTTGCGAAAACCGGAACATAGTGTGTGCAGATTTTGAAGATGTTAGAGTTTCAAGGTGTCGAAATTTTTGCCGTAAACGCTCGAGGTCTTTGTGATTGTGATGAATGCCGACTTGTCGATGTCCTTGATGATACGCGTGATCTGCACTTTGTCGGTCTTGTGCCCGACAATGAGCAAAACATCGCTCTCTTGCCGGTTATACGACCCATAACCCTTGAGGAAGGTGGCGCCGCGTTTCAGCTCTTTGTTGATGCGTTCAGCAATCTCGGCGTTCTTTTGCGAGAATACCATAAACTGGTAGGTCTGCCGGTATCCGTCAATGACCCAGTCTGCCACAAACATGTATACGAAAAGGACAACAAAGCTGTAAACGAGACGCTCGAGGTCGTGGACGATGAAATAAGAACTTCCGACGATGAAAATATTGGTGTAAAAGTTGACGTGCCCGAATGAGATGTTGCGGTATTTGCCGATGATTAAAGCGATGATGTCGATGCCTCCGGTGTTTCCGCCCCAGTTGACGGCCATGCCGACGCCGAAAGCAGAGAGGCAGGAGCCGATGATGACGCTCATGAACATGTCATCAACGATGGGCTTGGTGAACAACATTTGACCGACAGAGAAAAAGGCGGACAAGAGAATGGTACATATCAGGGAGTTGATGCAGAAACGCGTGCCTAAGATCCGCCAGGCAACTGCAATCAGCACAGCGTTGAATACGAATGTGGTGATGCCGATGGGAAATCCGGTAGCAAAATAGAGTATCGAGGCGATGCCCGCCACGCCGCCGCCCGTGACTTCAAAAGGAGTCAAAAATGCAGACCATCCACCTACAAATAACGCCAGGCCAATGGTGATAAAGACGAAATTATTCAGTTCTTTCAGGATCGTTTTGCCTTTTGCCATAATATGAGACCTTTTATATCGTTATAAATCAGTTTGTTGTAGTAGCTGTTGAAAATTTTTCAATGCAAAAATAAAGAAAAAAAACAAATGCTTGCATATAAAGAAAAAAAATGTATTTTTGCAGCCGTTAACGATAGCCGTTAACCACACGCTTCCTTAGCTCAGTTGGTTAGAGCATCTGACTGTTAATCAGAGGGTCCAAGGTTCAAGTCCTTGAGGGAGCGCAAAAAGAAAAAAGCGCTGGTTGGTACTGAACCGGTGCTTTTTTTGTTGTTGGAATACCTTCTTTTTCGATTACCAATTCACAGCAACAACCAATTTGTCCATAGATTCAAGTGACTACGGCTGCCGAACGTTATGAATTGTTGAATGAGGAATGAGGAATGAGGAATGAGGAATTGGGGTGTTTGCGGAATGGTTCTTAGTTCAAAGCTCTAACCTCTAAGATCTAAACTATCGGCTTCGTGGCGAGGTGTGATTCGGCAATTTGGCGGAAGAGGTTGACGCCGATGGGGATGATATGGTCTGGGAAGTCGAACTGTGGATGGTGCAGCGGCGGTTGGTTGATTCCGGAGCCCAGGCCGAACAGTGCGCCGGGGTAGTGCAGGGTGAGCAGCCCGAAGTCTTCGCCCCAAGAGAACGGCGCCTCTTTTTCGGTGTATGGCACGTTGCAGGCGTCAGCCGCATTGCGTATTCGCTGCACGGCGGCGGCGTGGTTCTCTGCGGCGGCAAAGTGTTCTTTCCATACAATGTTTCCCGATAGGCCTTCGTTTTGAGACAGCACCGCATTTACGGTGTCCGCAATGGCATTCTTTGCTTGCTGGAGGTTGCGGTCGCTTCTGGCCCTGACGGTGAAACGGAGCACGCCGTGACCGGCGGTGACGCCGTATGCCGGCTCGCCAATGCGGAACTCGACAAGGGTTATGACGAGGTAGTCTTCTTTGCGGATGTCGGTGCGGCAGCGTGCGAGCAGTTCGTCGGCAATGTTCTTGGCGGCGTTGTAGGGGCAGCACGCCAGATGCGGTTCTGCCGCATGCGAGGTGTGCCCGTGCAGTTCTATGTCGCAGCTGATGACCGAACAGGTGAAACTGCCTTTCCGGCAGATGACGGTGCCGGCCTCAATGCCGGGGATGTTATGCAGGGCATAGACGGCATTCGGGGAGAAACGGTCCAGGATGTTGGAACTCAACAGTTGTGCTGCCCCGTCCCCGGTCTCCTCTGCACCTTGGAAGAACAGCAACACACGTCCCGCAGGCAGTGGGTGCCGCCAAAGTTGCTCGGCAAGCCCTAACAGGATGGTCGTGTGCCCGTCGTGCCCGCATTTGTGTGACACGCCGGCTGATTCTGACGCATAGGGCACATCGATGGTTTCTGACACACGGACGGCATCAAAGTCGCCCCTGAAGAGCAGGGTCTCGCCTATCCCCTCGAAGTCATATACGGCCAATAGGTTGTTGCAGTCGCTAAAGGTGTGTATGGCCGATGGCTGAAACTGTTCCAGCGTCTTCAGGATAAAGGTTTTAGTCTTGTGCTCTTTGCCGGATGGTTCAGCCAACCGGTGCAGACGGCGACGGATTTCGGTCAGGTTTTCCATAATGGTCAGGTCAGTGGTGATAAGGTTCTCCGTGGAGGATGGAAAAAGCCCGGTACAATTGCTCAGTGAAGACAAGGCGTGCCATAATGTGCGGGAATGTGAGTTTTGAAAGGGCTATCATGCTGTTGCCGCGAGCATATACGGCATCAGAAAAACCGTAGGCCCCGCCAATGACAAAGACTACGTTCTTGGTGCCGCTTACGGCTTGTTGCCGGATGAATCCCGCAAATGATTCTGACGTGTATTCCTGCCCTTTCTCGTCCAGCAGAACGACAAAGTCGCCCGGCGCAATCCTCTTGAGGATGAGTTCCCCTTCTCTTTTTTTTTGCTCTTCGCGAGACAGCGACTGGGTGTTTTTAAGGTAAGGTATGGCGGAGGGCTCAAAAGCGGTATAGAATTTCACCTTCTGGGTGTAGTGCTGAATGGCATCATGGAAGATGTCGCCGTCCGGCTTGCCGATCCAGACCAGCCTGATTTTCATATTTTCGACGGGTCAATAGGGAAGATGAGGCCGGTCTGCTCAGCATCGTGCAGGAGGCATTGGTCGCAAATGGTGAGTTCCCCGTCAAGGCGTCGTTGCACCATGTCGCTGAGTTTCTCTTTAAGTGACTGTATTTCGACATGCTGGCATATCTCGTTGGCGAAGGCGAACATCAGAAGGTGTCTGGCGTTTTGTTTGCTGACACCTCTGGAGCGCAGATAGAAGAGAGCCTCTTCGTCGAGTTGTCCTACGGTGGCGCCGTGGCTGCACTGCACGTCGTCGGCATAGATCTCGAGGAAAGGCTTGGTGTTGATTTCGGCTTTCTCGGTAAGCAGGATGTTGCGGTTGGTTTGGCAGGCAAAGGTCCGCTGGGCATGCGGCTTCACGATGACGTGCCCGGCGAAGCAAGCCTCGGCCTTGTCGTCCATAATGCCTTTGTAAAGTTGAAGGCTCTTGCAGTCGGTGGCATTGTGGCTCACCTTTATGCAGTTGCTGCACTGCTGCCTCTTGTCAACGAGGTAAAGGCCATACAGGTCGGCTTCCGCAAAGGGTTCGTTGAGGTTTACATGTATGTTGTTGTAAACGTAGCCCGCATTGAATGTGATGGCGTTGGAGCGGAAGAGCGATCCGGTTTGCTGGTTCACGTAGAGATGGTTGAACAAGACAGAGTCCGCCTCTTTGTTTTCGGTTTTGTAGTAATGAAGGCAGGCGTTTTCCGCCAGATTGATTTCTGTTACGATATTGATGAAGGTGTTATAATACCTGATGGAATCATCGCATTGTATAACAGAGAGTTCCGCATTTTTTCCTACATGGATGACGTTGTGGTTCTGTACCAGCAGGTTGTCTTGCGAATTAATCAGGGAAACAATCTGAAAAGGGAGTTCGGCTTTCACGTTGTCGGGCACATAGATGAATATGCCGTCGGTGAAGGTCTCTTCGTTGGCTCGGGTAAGGTCGTCCTGTTCTTGTTCGCCAAGCTGAAACAGGTAAGGCTTAACCATTTCGGGGCAGTTTTGGAGGGCGGCTTTCAGGCTGCCGGCGGTCACGCCGTCAGGGTAGACGACAAGGTTTTCGCCCTCATAGACATGCCAGCCGTTGAGCAGCGGCAACATTCTGGTCTCCATATTCTTGACCTGGCAACGGAAATAATCTTTTACCGGACGGTAGGGGTCCGGTTGCGTTTGAAGCCGGTATTGCCCCAGCCGTCCCGCTTGTTCTGCAAAAGACTTCATCTATGAGAGTTTTCCTTGTTTGTATTCCTCTTTAATCCAGTCGTAACCGCGTTTTTCCAGTTCAATGGCCAGTTCTTTTGGCCCCGACTTTATCAGTTTCCCGTCAAACAGAATATGCACCACGTCTGGCACGATATAGTCGAGGAGGCGCTGGTAGTGGGTGATGACGATGGTGGCGTTGTCTTTGTTTTTCAGTTGGTTGACGCCGTTAGCCACCACGCGGAGGGCATCGATGTCAAGCCCGGAGTCTGTTTCGTCGAGAACAGAGAGCAAAGGCTCGAGCATGGCCATCTGGAAAATCTCGTTCCTTTTTTTCTCGCCGCCGGAGAAGCCTTCGTTCACGGAACGGTTGCTCAGTTTTTCAGTAAGTTCCACCACTTTCTGCTTTTCATTCATCAAGCGGAGGAACTGTGCGCCGTTGAGCGGGTCGAGTCCCCGGTAGCGGCGTATTTCGTTGACGGCGGTGCGCATGAAGTTGGCGATGCTAACGCCGGGGATTTCAACGGGGTATTGGAAGCCGATGAAAATGCCCTCGCGGGCGCGGTCTTCGACGGAGAGTTCCATCAGATTTTTGCCATTGAAAAAGATGGAGCCTTCTGTGACGTCATAGCCTTCTTTCCCGGCAATGACAGATGCCAAGGTGCTTTTCCCGGTTCCGTTTGGTCCCATGATGGCATGCACTTCCCCAGGCTTGACCTCTAAGTTCACGCCTTTCAAGATTTCTTTTCCTTTAATGGAAACGTGTAAGTTTTCGATTTTCAACATAAGAACAGGCTATTCATTATTGGGGCGCAAAGATACAAAAAAGTAATTTTTGAGTACTGCATTCATCTCGGCCATCTTTTCGTCGAGCATCTCTTTGTTGCGGGCTTCCATAAGCAGGCGCAAGTAAGGTTCGGTATTGGAGGGGCGTATGCTGAACCACCAATCCATAAATTCGATGCGGTATCCGTCGAAGTCCATCAAGACCGTGGGTTTCTCTTTGGCGCAGAAGTGGCTTCTGACGGCTTCCATCGCGCCGCTCTTGTCCTGTATGGTGTAATTGATTTCGCCAGAGTTGGCATATTTCTTGATTTTGCCGATGAGCTGCGACACGGAAATGCCGTTTTTCTTCATACGGCTGAAAATGTGCAGCAGCACTTGCGAGGCCACCATTGCGGAATCGGAATAGAAGAAGTCGCGGAAATAATAATGTCCGGCAAATTCGCCGCCGAAAGCGCCGTCGATTTCCCGGAATTTCTTGGCGGCGTATGCACGGCCGACGCGCCAGATCACCACTTCGCGCCCCATGGCTTCAATGTATTCCGTTACCGATTTTGAGGTGCGGATGTCTTGTATGACTTTCCCCTCGCAGTTTTGTTCCTCTATGAAATAGTGCCCTAACACCGCAATCATCAGGTCGGGCGAGATGAAGTCGCCTTGCTCGTCCACAAACATCACGCGGTCGGCGTCCCCGTCAAAGATGACACCGACATCGGCGCCGGTTTCGCGCACCTTGGCCTGCAATGGCTTTATGTTTTCAGGCTCGAGCGGGTTTGCCTCATGGTTCGGGAATGTCCCGTCGGGGGTGTCAAAAAGATAGGTCGGCCCTTGCCCGTAGATGTCTTTCACCAATAGAGAAGCCATGCCGTTGCTGCAGTCCATCACGATGCGCAGGTTCGACAGGTCGTCATGATAGCGCGACAGAAACCGCAGATACTCTCCCTTTACATTGTAATCAATGATTCTTCCCTTTAGGGCTGCCGGCACAACTGTTTCTTCGCGGATGCGCCGTTCCAGTTCGCCGAGCCCCGAGTCGAGCCCGACAGGCTGCGCATCGGTGGTCGAGACTTTCATCCCGTTGTACTCTTTAGGGTTGTGCGAAGCCGTTATCATCACAGAGGCCTTGAAACGGTGCTTTGCCGTGAAATAATAAACCATCGGGGTGGTTGTCATGCCCATATCGAACACGTCAGCCCCCGCATCGGTGACGCCTTTTGAAAGAGCCTCGAACATGGCAGGCGTAGAAATGCGCATGTCTCTGCCAACCAGCACTTTTGTAGTGTTCAGCAGTGACGGCAGAAAGAAACCGAAACGGTAAACGGTGTCCAGACCGAAATCTTTTCCGAAGACACCTCTGAAATCGTAAGCCTTGAATGCACTCATGGTGTTAATGTTAACTGTCTGAAGGGTTTGATGTTGATGCGCTTTCGGGCTGATGACCTTGTACCATGTTCTCCCACCGCAAGAAAGCGTATGTCTTGATGTCGTAAAGAAGATTGTAGAAAGTGCGTGCCCAGTAGTTGCGAGTCCCGAACCCGCCCGGGGTTTTGAAGAACTTTTCACATAAGACAATCTCGCCGCTTGCCGTCACGCTCAATACTACCCAAATGGAAGCCATCTTGGTGACCGCATCGAAAGACTCAACGACAAAGGTAAGGGCGTAACGGAATTCGTGCTGATAGACAAACTTTTTCATATAGTCCGCAAGCGCTTCTTCCGAAAGGATGTCTTTAAGGTCAATGTGGTTGGTCAATAACTGCCCGACCTTTACCCCTTTGTTTGCTTTGGTCACTAACGACAAGTCGTATTGCATGACGGGTTTGCGGAAACTCATCCGGATGTCGTACTTTTTCTGGTCATTGAGGATGAGCATATTCCAGTCGTGGAGATAATGCTGCATGATTTCCTGCGGAAAGTCAAATCCCTGTTTGGTGAACTTGGCTTTCGTGAAGTTGATGCCAGTCCATAATATTTCTCTGTTGTTCAGGAAGTCAACGAAAAGGTTTTCATTCATAAACATTATGGCGGCGTGATTTTTTCTTCAAGGTGGCAAAAGTACAAAAAAATACTATTTTTGCCGCCGTTTTGAAAGGGGTGCCGAAAGGCTGAGAACAGACCCGTTGAACCTGATGCGGATAATGCCGCCGTAGGGAGATGACAGTTACTATTTTCAAGTTTCCTCTTTCAGTATTTGTAATTATCAATGTTAAATTAAAAAAACTGAAAGGTATGTTTAATCGTTCCAAAATTCAGAGCCGGCACAAAAGAGGCCGGAATGGCTTCCGGATGATAGCCGGATTGTCAATTGCTTTAAGTGTCAGCACATTCACTGCCTTGGCGCAGAAGGATACTGTGCAGCACGGCAAGTTAAAAGATGTCTATATCCAATATACGCCGCCAACGGTGCGCACTTCTGCCAACGTCACGACGATTTCGCTGCCGCAAATCAAGAAACTGCAGGGCAACGGAAGCGTGAACAATCTGTTGGAATGGATGCCGTCGATGGTGACCACTTCGGATGCCGGCACGGGCATCGGATACACCTATATGCGCGTCCGGGGCATCGACCAGACCCGTATCAACGTGACCCTGAACGGTGTCACCGTGAATGATGCAGAGTCGCAAGGTTCATGGCTGGTCAACTTGCCAGACCTTGGGTCGTATGTGGAAGATGTGCAAGTACAGAACGGCGCCAACACTTCGCCGGGCGCCATATCTTACGGTGCACGCATCGATTTCCGTACCCGTAACATCCCCGAGCAGGCATTTGCCGAAGCCGGTGTGTCCTATGGTTCGTTTAACACGCTGCATACCAATATCAATGCCGGAACTGGCCTCATAGGGAAACGCTTTTCGGCTATGGCTTCATTCTCCGACATCCGGAGCGACGGCTTTATCGACCGCGCCTCGGCTCGGCTGAACGCCACATTTGTGACCGCCCAGTACCGCTTGCT
This sequence comes from Oscillospiraceae bacterium, assembly GCA_963603365.1. Classification (GTDB taxonomy): domain Bacteria; phylum Bacteroidota; class Bacteroidia; order Bacteroidales; family WCHB1-69; genus F23-D06. Next base: position 29,963 of record CAVCMI010000013.1, on the reverse strand, counting down.
TGACTTTAAACGGCACCGCGACTACGGGACACTGAAGTTCAACATCCTGCACGGCACCGAACATACGGGTCTCGCATGGAATGCCGTGCCCGCCGATTCCCTCGCCACAAACAGAACCTATAACTCCTGCGGCGAGTACTATACGGCTGACGGAGAACGCCGTTATTATGCCGACGAGAAAGACAATTATCGCCAGACCCATTACCAACTCAACTATGTGAAGAACTGGAACAATCCCAACCGCATAGTGCACCATAGCCTTAATGTGGCTGCCCACCTTACCCGCGGCATCGGTTATTACCAGCAGTATAAGGATGACAAGAAACCTTCAAAGTACGGACTGCAGGCGCTATTCCCGGACTCTCTGAAAAAATGCGATTTCATCACACAGAAATACCTTGACAACTATTATTATGGCATCCATACCGATTATGCGGGCAATGTGAAATTCAAAACCGACAAGTACAGCGAACTCGGCTGGCAGGCCGGCATCGATGTTGACAATTACCAAGGCAAACACTACGGCAATGTCATCTGGTCAGAACCGGGCTATGTGTGTGACTTCCCGTACGACTACCAGTGGTATAATGGCACCGGCGACAAGTTCCAGACTAAATTGTTCGGGTCTGTCCAATATCTCTATGACGGTTTTTCGGTGCGCGCTGAACTTCAGTGCCGAAATTTGGACTACAGAATTGCCGGCACCGATGACAACATGTTGGATATTACTCAACAGTACCGCTGGAATTTCACGAATCCTAAAATCGCCTTGCACTACTATTTAGATAAAGGGAAAACGCTGAAACACAGTTTCGACCTCTCTTTCTCAACCGCCAACAGAGAGCCTACCCGTTCAGATATCATCGATGGCCCAACCGAAAAGAAGCCTGTGCCGGAAACGCTTTATGACTTGGAATTCAGTTATATGATGCACCACAGCAAGTTTTATGTGAATGCGACAGTCTATGGTATGTATTATCACAATCAACTGGTGCTGACGGGCGCACTTAATGACGTCGGCGCATCCATTATGCAGAATGTGGACAAGAGTTACCGCGCCGGCATCGAGCTGGCAGTGGCCTACAAGCCGGTGAGATTCTTCCAATGGCGCATCAACGGCAATTTCAGCCGCAACCGGATTGTAGATTTCGTGACATACGTGGACAACTACGACGGGGGAACTCAGATAGAAGAAAAGTCAGGGAACACGCCAATTTCATTTTCCCCGGGCATTGTGCTGGCAAACGAGTTTACATTCACGCCGCTGCCTAAGTTCGACATCACTTTTTCTACGAAGTTTGTAGGAAAACAGTATATGGACAATTCCGGGAATGACACCTATTGCCTGAAACCCTATACTTACTCGAACCTGAGACTTGAATACAGACTTGACCTAAGGAGTGTTTTGGAATCCATCAATTTCTTCGTGCAGGTCAACAACGTGTTTAACACGAAATACGAAAGCAACGGCTATGTGTACAGTTACTATAGCAGTTATGAAAGACATTCTGATGCGGGATACTATCCTCAAGCAGGGATTAACTTTCTGGGAGGGATCCGTGTAAGGTTCTAACAGTTTGCCGAAAGGCAAATTGCTCGGGGGCTTCCGGCGTGTGCGGTGTTCAGTCAAGCAGGATAGGCTTGATGGCATTGTCCACGAGGCAGTCCCCGATTTTTGTTCTTCTCAGTGCCGAAAGGTGCGCGCCGCTTTGCAGAGCCGCGCCGAAATCGCGGGCAACGGAGCGGATGTAGGTGCCTTTGGAACAGCGGATACGGAAATCAATTTCAGGGAGGGCGAAGCGCGTGATGTCAAAGCTGTAGATTTCGACGGTCTTTGCGGCAAGTCCGGCATCAATGCCCTCGCGGGCAAGTTCGTAAGCCCTCCGCCCGTTTGCTTTCAAGGCCGAGAAGGCGGGTGGCATTTGCGAGATGATGCCTACAAAGGAATGGGCGGCCTTTCCGGCCATTTCCTCCGTGATGTGCTTGTAAGGATAGGTGGCATCAACAGGATGTTCCAGATCAAAACTGGGTGTTGTGGCCCCTAATGTGAAAGTGCCCGTGTATTCTTTCTCTTGTGCCTGTATGGTGTCAATTTGCTTGGTCATCTTTCCAATACAAACAATCAGCAGTCCTGTTGCCAGCGGGTCTAACGTGCCTGCATGCCCAACTTTTACTTTCCGGCCCGCTTGCTGTTGTACTTTTTTGCGCACTTTCCCTACAATGTCGAAAGAGGTGCAACTGTAAGGTTTGTCGAAAAGCAACATGTCACCTTCCGGGTTCGCGTCAAATTCGGGCAGCGAAAAGGAGGCGGAGTTGATGAACCTTTTTTTTAGCATATACCGAAGCAGATGGCTATTATGCCGACGACGGCGCAATAGAGTGCAAACCAGGCCAGGTTGGCCTTCTTGACGAGGTTGATCATGAATTTACAGGCGAGCATGCCTGAAATGTAGGCGGCAAAGAAGCCGAGGATCAACGAGGAAGCAGGGATGCCGCTTTGCGAAAATGAGAATCCGCCGCCTACGAGTTCCAGAAAGGCCTCGCCCAAAATGGGGATGATGACCATCAGGAACGAGAACTGGGCCACTTCTTCTTTTTTGATGCCGGCGAGGAGCCCCGTGGCGATGGTAGTTCCGGAGCGCGAAAGCCCGGGCAACACGGCTACGGCTTGTGCACAGCCGATGAGCAGTGCTCTGCCGAAAGAGAGCGGCTTGCTCTCCTTGAACTTGACAAACTTTGTGAGGGTAAGCAGAACGGCAGTTACGAGCAGCATGCAGCCTACCAGCACAAGACCCTCGCCGAAAAGGCTTGTCACGGCATCCTTGAAGAACACCCCGACAATAAAGATGGGGATCGTCGAGACGAGAATCTTGCAGATGTATTGGGTCTCACCGTTCCATTTGAACTTGAAACAGCCCTTGACGAGGCCGGCAATCTCTTTCCACAGCACCGTAATGGTACTCAATACGGTGGCAGCGTGAACCATCACCTCAAAAGTCACATTTTCGGCCGCATTCACCCCTAAAATCTCTTTCCCGATGATGAGGTGTCCGCTGCTGCTTACGGGCAAAAACTCGGTCAGTCCTTGGACTATTCCGAGGATGATCGCTTCAAACCATTCCATAATGAAACCTTATTGGACGTTTTGTTGTTTCTTTTGGCGGGGATGCCACATAATGGCCACTATTTCAGTGCAGAGACCGAGAAACAGCAGTACGGGGGCCGTTACGGTGCGGCGCGTGTTGAAAATTTCACCGTCAAAGGTGTTCGGGTCTTCAACGGCGCCGCCGCTCAGACAGAGGTAGCCGATGAACAGAAGAACCGCACCGGCAATCATAAGGATGTAGTTTGTCTTGCGGAAAAGAGGCGCTTTTCGTCCGCCGTTCTCGTTGCCGGAAGCGTCTGCATGCTTATTCGTTTTGATGATATCCATATCGCTTGTTTATAATTCAGTCGTTGTTTTCTATTGTTGTTGTATAATCAGGCATGGCACTTTGGTGCCCGGAATGTTTTCTGTTCCATACATAAAACATGAAAAGGAGGAAGGATACCGGTGTCAGAATATGTGCCGTTAACCTTTGCAAATTCTTCCGGCTTCACGATTCTTCCTTTATTGCACATTCTTATAGACATTGTCAGGCCGTTGTTCTAAAGGTAAAGTCTTTCGTCGTTGATGCGGATGTAACGTCTCACGGATACAGATGAAGTAACTGTCGTGAAGAGGATGCTGAACACGAGCACGCCGCCTAACATGATTGACACGATGAGCATTTGGGAAAAGTCGATGAATTCCGGCATTGCCCTGTTCCCGAAGAAGAGGAGCGTTCCGATGAGCAGGATGGCGATAATGCCGCCCCAAATGCCCTGAACGAAACCTTTGGCAATGAAAGGTTTGCGGACAAACCGCGGTGTCGCTCCTACTAACAGCATGCTCTTTATGTTGAAACGTTTGGCATAGATGTTCAACCGTATATTGTTTGCAATCAGAAGCATAGAGATGATCACAAAAACGGCGCACACGCCGAGGATGATCCATTGGATTTTGTGGAAATTGTTGCTCACCGACTTTACGATGAAGTCAGGGTAGTCCACATCTTGCACGATTTCGTTTTTCTTAAGTTCGTGCGAGATTTTGGCGAGCGAGTCGGTGTTGGCATAGGCCGGCGCCACATTGATGATGATGGAGGCGTTCAGCGGGTTAGGAATGATGTCTGTGTAATTGCTGCCGATGATCTTCTTTGCGTTTTCGGTGTTTTCAGTTCGCGACGACACGCGTGATGCTGCAATGTAGGGCTTTAGCTTTAGGGTCTGCTCCATGGCAATGATGTCCGCCTCTTTGACGTGAGAATAGAACAGCACCTCCATTTCGATTTTGCGGGAGAGGTCGTTCAGATATTGTGTGGAAAAGAACGCAAAGAACCCCAATGTCCCGATGAAGAACATTGACAAGGCTATGCTGAGCACAGAACCTAATGCCGACAGCCGGAGCCGAGCTTTCGTGATCTTGTCAAGGGTGTCTGGATAAGTCGCCATCTTGTTTTTTTTAGCGTGCAAAAGTACAAAAAATATTATTTTTGCGCCTTGTTTTCGTATGGTTGTATTAAAAAGATTGCTGGGATATCTTCGGGGCTATAAAGCGAACATCGTGGCGGTGGTTTTCGTTAATCTGCTGTATGCGGTTTTCTCCGTTTTTACGCTCTCAATGGTGGTCCCGTTCCTGTCGGTGCTTTTCCAACAGGTGGATACCGTCTCCGTGAAGCCTGTCTTTTCGTTTTCTTCACACTATGTCATCGACTTGTTCTATTATTACATGGGGCTGGTTATTTCCCGGCATGGTCAGACGGCGGCATTGTTTTACATTGCCGGTATGATGGTCGTGCTGTCGTTTCTGTCAAACTTGTGCCGCTATCTGGGCATGTTCTGTCTGGCTCCGGTCCGTACCGGAATCCTCCGCGATGTCCGTGCCGATTTGTACCGCCGAATTCTGGTTCTGCCCCTCTCTTTTTATTCGAAGCAGCGCAAGGGCGACATTATGAGCCGCATGGGCGCTGACGTGCAGGAGGTGGAGTGGTCTGTGGTGTCGTCGCTGATGGCGCTGTGCCGCGACCCGTTTCTGATTGTCGTGTTCGTGGGCACGCTCTTCGCCGTCAATGTCCCGTTGACGCTGATTACGATTGTGGTGCTGCCGCTGTTGGGCTACCTGCTGGCGGTCATCGGCCGCAACATTAAACGCTATTCGCTCCAGTCGCAGCAACTGCTCGGACGGATGAGTTCCCTTTTTGAGGAGACCATTGGCGGGCTCCGCGTCATTAAAGGCTACAATGCAGAGAAAGAGGCCGCCCAAAAGTTTCGCCGCGAGAATGGCCTTTTTTATATAAACAATACCAAGATTTTCAGGATCAACGAACTTGGCTCACCGCTGATAGAGTTTCTCTGTATTCTCGCCCTGCTTTTCATCTCGCTGTTCGCTTTGGTGTGCCTGCCTGCTTCAGAGGCCGTGAAAGGTACTTCGTTCATGCTTTTTTTTGTGGTGTTTGCCCGGGTGATACCGTCCGCAAAGTCGCTGGTTTCTACTTATTACACACTACAAAAAGGGTTGACCGCGGCATCGAGGATTTACGAGATCATTGACGCGGAGGAGAAGATCACGCAGTGCGAAAACCCGCTGCCCATTCATGGACTGCAAGATAGCATAGAATACCGGAATGTCTCGTTCTCATACGGCGACGAGGGCGGCGAAAACAACGAGGTCCTTCATCAGGTTAACCTTGCCGTGAAGCGTGGCACGACAGTCGCGCTGGTGGGTCCGTCCGGCAGCGGAAAGTCCACCATCATGGACCTGATGCCCCGTTTTATAGATGTGAGCAGTGGCGAACTGTTGATTGACGGCATCCCTAATGTCCGCTATGACATTGCTGACTTGAGGTCGCTTTTTGGCATTGTAAACCAAGATGTTGTACTTTTTAACGATACCGTGTTCAACAACATTGTGTTCGGTCGCGAGGGGGTAACAAAGGAGCAGGTGGTGGAGGCCGCCAAGATAGCGCAGGCACACCAGTTTATTATGGAGATGGAGAATGGATATGATACGGTTGTCGGCGACAGCGGCATCTGTCTTTCAGGCGGCCAGCGGCAACGGCTCAGCATTGCCCGTGCCGTTTTGGGAAATCCGCAAGTGCTGCTCCTCGACGAGGCAACTTCCGCACTTGACAACGAATCCGAATACTTGTTCCAGAAAGCCCTCGGACATCTCTCCGGCACGGTCACGACAGTCATTGTGGCGCACCGGTTGAGCACTGTCCGCTTCGCTGACACCATCTATTTCGTGGCCGACGGACGCATTGCTGAAAGCGGCACACACGAGGAACTGATGTCCCGCAAAGGCGCATATTTCAACTTCTGTTCCGCCCAGCAGACTTCATAGCCGTTATACACAAAAGGCGGTTTAAAAAAACGGCTGCGAGAACCTTGAACGTTCTGCCACGAATAACTATTTTTGCGCCGAAACTTGTATTCTTTTTAATAATGTATAATATTGCTGTAATTGCCGGAGGTGATTCCGGAGAATATGAAGTCTCGCTGAAAACGGCAGACAATATTTTCAACATGCTCGACAGGGGCATATTCAATCCTTACCTCATCAATTTCAAGGATGCCGCATGGACCTATACCGATGATGCCGGCAACCGCCATGACATAGACAGGAACGACTTTTCTCTGCAGTTGAACGGTCAAAAAGTCACGTTTGACGTGGCTTTCATAGCCATTCATGGCATCCCCGGCGAGAATGGCATGCTTCAAGGTTATTTCGAGATGATTCATCTGCCCTATACAGGTTGCGGCGTCTGCAGTTCAGCCTTGACGTTCAACAAGTTTTATTGCTGCCTCTCAGTCGCGGCATTGGGCGTGCCCGTGGCCCCGTCGGTACACTTGCACCGCAACGACAAGGTTGACTATGAGCAGATAGCCTCTGTGTGCGGATACCCATGCTTTGTGAAGCCGTGCAATTCAGGCTCAAGTGTTGGAGTGTCAAAAGCCTATGGCCGCGACGAACTTGACCGGGCACTCGCCGAGGCGTTCCGGCATGACGAACAAGTGCTGATAGAGCAGTTCATCAAAGGCAGGGAACTTACTTGCGGCGTGACCTCCGTCTATGGTGACGTGCGCACACTTGCAGTTACGGAAGTGGTGGCCTTTAATGATTTTTATGACTATAATGCGAAATATACAGACTGCGGACATCGACTTATTACACCGGCCGCCCTTACCGATGAGGAGACCTGCATGGTGTCGCAGTATTCAGAAACCATATTCCGCGGCCTCGAATGCCGCGGCGTGGTGCGCATTGACTTTATCCTTTCAGAAACCGACGGGAAACCCTATTTTCTGGAGGTCAATACGATTCCCGGACAAACAGCCATGAGTATCGTGCCGGGGCAAGTGACCTGTAACGGCCTTGACTTGAAAGATTTTTATACAAAGATGATATTTGAGGCGATGAAAGAGAAGAAAGAAAACGAAAACGACTCAAAATGAGAAATCTGCAAAACCGTTTCAGTACGATGGGCACTATGAGTTGTATGAAGAAGCAAACATTCCTGAAGGGTCTCCTCTTGTTGGCATTGCCGGCTTTGGGCTTTGCCCCGAAGGTTGCCGCACAGTACAATGAACAGGATATCGTGAACTATATCGAACAGTACCGGTCGGTGGCTATCCGGAAGATGCGCGAATATAAAATACCGGCAAGCATCACTATTGCGCAGGGTATCTTTGAAAGCGCCTGCGGCAAAAGCCGCCTCGCCGTTGACGGCAACAATCATTTCGGCATAAAATGCCATAATGAATGGACCGGCGACACAATCCTGATCGACGATGATGAACTGCAGGAGTGCTTCCGCAAATACAACAGCGTGGAAGACTCTTATACAGACCATTCCCTTTTCCTCACAGGGAGAAAGCGCTACGCCAACCTGTTTACGCTTGATATAATGGACTATGCCGCATGGGCGCGCACGCTGAAAGCGGACGGATATGCCACCAACCCGCAATATGCCGACCGTCTGATCAGCCTGATTGAGCGTTTCAGCATTGCCCGACTTGACACGTTGGCGCAGATGCAAGAATGTGAACCCGTGGCCGACCGCACTCTGGCACGCCCTCCGGTGGAGTATGTGAAAAAAACAGAAAAGACAAGCAAGAACATAAATGACAAAGAACAATTTACAGTCCAAGAGAGCCCTGCCGCCGCCGGCACTTGGAAAGTGTTCACGTCTGACGGTTATTACCCCCAAGGCGAAAGCCCGTTCACGTTCCGCAAGGTTTTCGAGAACAACCACGTCTTCTTTGTGGTGGCCGAAGAGAATGACACTTACGAGACCATAGCCCGCGATGTGCAAGTCGCCCCGGCAAGCCTCCGCCGCTTCAACGATGCCGGCAAGAACAGCCAGCCGGTTTTGTGCGAAATCATCTATATCGAAGCCAAGGCCAAACACAATGCCGCCAAAACCCATACGGTCGAAAAGGGAGAAACACTGCGTTATATAGCCCAACGCTATGCCGTGCAACTGAATTGTCTTTATAAATACAATAATTTGAACGAAAACTCGATTATTCAGCCAGGAGATAAGATTATGCTAAAACGATAAACATTATGATTATGAAACGAGTACTTATGATTTCAGGTATGCTGTTGCTTGCCGCCGCAAGCATTGCGCAGCCTGTGACGGAGAATATGGTGCGCGATTACGTCAATGAATACCGGGACTTGGCCGTCCAGGAAATGAAACTGTACAAGGTGCCGGCCAGCATCACACTGGCTCAGGCCATCTATGCCTCTAAAGCGGGCACTAACAAGGTCTCTAAAGAAGCCAACAACCATTTCGGCATCATGTGCCATACGAAAGAGTGGACAGGCGATACCTATTATGAGACCGAAAACAGAAACAGCGACTATTGCTACCGCAAATATGCAGATGCAAAGGCCTCATACCGTGACCACTCACTCTTTTTGGCAGAAAGACCGCGTTATGCCAACCTTTTTGACCTTAAGGCAGATGACTACCGGGCTTGGGCACAAGGACTGAAGGCAGCCGGCTATTCCGGAAACGCACGTTATGCAGATACGCTCATCGCACTCATTGAACAGTACCGCCTTTATGACTACGACCGCACGCAAGAACCGGCCACGACGGAACAAAGCCAACCGGCCGTGAAAGATGAGGTTGTAAAGGAAGAAAAGAAAGCCGAGGTCAAGAAAGAACGACCGCAAGCGGATGAAAAGGTGAAAGCCGCAGACACCAAGCCGGCATCACCCTCCGTCCGGAATGACGCTGCCCGCTACCCTGTCAACATATTCATTTTTGACCCGCAAGACGTGCCGTATGAACAGGCCTATCATCCGGCAACCAAACGTCCGGTTTACGAAAACAACAAGACTAAGTTCCTGATCGCACAACAAGGGGATACCTACGCCAGCCTTGCCGAGACTTTACAGATGTCGGAGAAGAACCTGAGGCTATATAACGACATCTATGACGACTCTGAACCGGTGGAGGGCGAAGTGGTGTATGTGGAGATGAAAGGAACAAAGTCGCCGGTTGACTATCACGTTCTGACGGAAAAGGACACCTATCGCTATATTGCACAGAAGTACGGCGTTCAACTTAAGATTATTGTGAAGCGAAACAGCGGCGCGATTAAGAATTATCAGGTGGGAGACAAAATCTGCATCGGCTGCAAATAGACACCAAGCATAGAACGGAAGAATGCCAAAGTCGCTGTATCACTTCAATCCTAAAACGCTCTCGTTTGAGAAGGTCAAGTTGAGTTTCAGGCATATTTTCAAGCGCTTGCTTGGTGTGTTTGTCAGCGGCATCGCTTTCGCATTGGTGTTTGTGTGGATTGCGTTTTACTATATAGATTCCCCGAAGGTGAAAATCCTGGAGAAGGAGAACACCGAGTTGAAGGCGGAGGTGGAGAATATGTCTCAACGTCTCGACAAGATGTCGGCAGTGTTGCTTGACATAGAAGACCGTGACGATAACATCTACCGTACGATTTTCGAGGCGGACCCGGTGCCGGTCTCGGTTCGTTATCCGATGATTACAGAGGACAGCCGTCTTGACAGCATGTCACATTCTGAAGCCTACGAGATGTTGAAGCAAGCCAACAAGAAAGCAGACCAACTGACGGTGCGTCTGGCGGTGCAGTCGCGCTCGCTGGACACGCTGGAGCAAATAGCCCACAAGAAAAACGAAATGCTCAACGCTATCCCGGCTATCCGTCCGCTTAAGAACATGTATTCGGTAACCTCTGGTTTCGGCCGCAGGTTTCATCCAATCCTCAAGACGTTGCGCGCCCACACTGGCGTCGATATCACCGCACCTAAGGGCACACCGGTGTATGCAACTGCCGATGGCGTTGTGACAAACGAGAATCCGGGCAGTGGCTACGGCTTGTGTATTGTAATCAACCACGGATATAATTACAAGTCGCTTTATGCCCATCTTTCAAAGAAAGCCGTAAAGCCCGGACAGAAAGTAAAACGTGGACAGTTGATAGGTTATGTGGGTGCAACGGGCCTGGCTTCCGGTTCGCACCTCCATTATGAGGTCATCAAAAACGGTCAGCGTGTCAACCCCGTCTATTATTTCAACGCCGACATCACGCCCGCTGAATACAACAAGATTCTCGAATCCTCAAAACGGGTCAACCAGGCCCTTTCGTGATTGTATGATGCCGGAAAAGCAGAACAGGGCAATTGGCACTTTTGTAGGTCCGGGAAACCAAAACCCAAATATGGCGTTCCGGAAGCCGATCAGGGCATTTTGTGCTGCGGCTCTTTGCTGCATTGTTGCTGCACTGACGGTGGCATGCCAACACCAATACACGCATCCTGACAAGAGGATATTCCATTACAACGAATCAAACGGCATACAGACACTCGACCCCGCCTTTGCTTCAGGACAGGCAGTTATATGGCCTTGCAACCAACTGTATAACGGCTTGGTTGACCTTGACGATTCTCTCAATGTTGTGCCGTCTATCGCCAAAAGCTGGCAGGTTTCTGACAACGGGCGTGTCTATACGTTCTTTTTGCGCAATGATGTGCAGTTCCATCAAACCGACTTCTTCCCTTTTGACGGGAAGAGGATGGTTACGGCACAGGACTTCGTCTATAGTTTTTCCCGCATCCTTGACCCTGAAGTGGCCTCGCCAGGCGCATGGATATTCCAAAAAGTGAAGCGGGACCCTGACGGGAAACCCCAATTCAGGGCACTCGATGACACTACGTTCCAGATAACGCTCGAAGAGGCTTTCCCTCCTTTTCTGGGCATTTTAACGATGAAATATTGTTCAGTCGTGCCCTTTGAGGCGGTCGAACACTATGGTAAGGATTTCAGAAACCACCCCGTGGGAACAGGCCCGTTTCAGTTCAAAATGTGGCAGGAGGGGGTGAAACTTGTGCTCCGCAAGAACCCCTGTTATTTCGAGAAAGATGAAAACGGTCATCCGCTGCCCTATATTGACGGCGTGGCCGTATCTTTTATTGTGGACAAACAGTCGGTTTTCATGGAGTTCATGAAAGGGTCGCTTGATTTCATGTCCGGATTGGAAGCATGCTATAAAGATGCGCTACTGACAAAAGAGGGCAGTCTTAATTCTGAATACAAGAACAATATAGAATTGATCACAGGTCCGTACCTTAATACGGAGTATCTTGGTTTTATGCTGAAACCTGTTGATGGGGAAAACAATCCTTTGCTCGACAAGCGTGTCCGGAAAGCTGTCAATTACGGTTTTGACCGGAAGAAGATGATGAAATACCTTCGGAACAATATAGGCTATCCGGGAACGGCCGGGTTCGTTCCTGCCGGCATGCCGTCGCATTTGCCGGAGCGCACCGGCGGCTACGACTATGACCCGCAGAAAGCCCTGCGGCTGCTGGCCGAAGCCGGATACCCGAATGGGGAAGGACTTCCTCCGGTAACCGTGGCTGTATCCGCCTCGTATGCTGACCTTGTGCAGTATATGCAGCACGAACTTGCCGCTATTGGCGTGAACCTCAAGATGGAGGTGGTGCAGGGCGCACAACAGCGCCAAATGATGCGAAATTATCAACTGCCGTTCTTTCGCGGTTCCTGGATCGCCGACTACCCCGATGCGGAGAACTATATGTCGCTCTTTTATTCCAAGAACCTTCAGCCCGTAGGGTCAAACTATACCTATTATGTCAATCCGGCTTTTGACAGGCTCTATGAACAGTCGCAGCAATGTCTGCTTCCCGAACTCCGAAACGAGTATTATGTGCAAATGGACTCTATGCTGATGGCAGATGCCCCCGTGGTGGTGCTGTACTACGACAAAGTCGTAAGGTTTGTTCGTAAGAACGTGAAGAACATAGGCACGAATCCGGTAAATATGCTCGACCTCCGTCGGGTGATGATTGTGCCGTAGAGAGACAGCTGCTATGTTGAAGTCCGTTTAACGGTTGTCGTGGTTGATTCTTCCGAATTTACGCTCCAGACACACTTCGTGGTAGATTTGTGTGATGATATCTTTTGTGTATAACGGGAAATCTGCTTTCATCATCCAGTCGTAATAGGCGGGCTCTTTTATGAAGACATCCTTGACGGGCACGTTTTTGTGTTTCCCGAAGTTGAAAACGGCATTCTGGTGTTTGTCAAGCACGATATGACCGGCCAAATCCACGCAATTGTGCTCCTTGGTGAACTCGCTGAGTTTTTTGATGTTGCCAACGATGGGCGTTGAGGTGACTTTTGTTTTGGGGTCTGTGTATGTCACGCCGTCATATTTTTCAAGTTGTGCCAGCAGGACGCGGTAGGTGGCTTCGGTGTCGGCACTGGCTTGATGTGCGCACACAAGTTCTTGTTGACAATAAAACCGGTAGGCGGCTGCAAGATTCCGGGGCTCCATACGGTGAAAGATGTTTTGGACATCCACAAGGTAGCGGTTGTGAAGGTCGAGACGTTTGCCGCAACGTAAAAACTCTTCCACTAAAAGAGGAACGTCAAATTTGTTGGAATTGAACCCGGCAAGGTCAGCATCACCGATGAAGGCCAGCAAATCGTCGGCTATGTCGGCAAAAAAAGGTTTGTCTTGCACATCTCTGTCTGAAATCCCGTGTATTGCTGTACACTCTTCCGGAATATGCACGCCTGGATTGAATCGCTCTGTACGGCGGATTTCCGTTCCGTCGGGCATCAATTTTATAAGTGAGAGTTCTACGATTTTGTCTTTCCCGACATTCAGTCCTGAGGTTTCCAAATCGAAGATGATGAGGGGTCTCGTTAATTGCAGTTTCATTGTTATTGCTTGATGATTTTTTTTGTTGTGATAATCTGTTTTCCTGTCATAACCTTTACCAAATAGAGTCCTGGCGCAAGGCTTGACAAGTCAATGTCGGCACTGCCGCTTTTGGACACGAGCAGTTTTCCGTGCAGGTCAAATATTTGCCATTGCAGATTTGCGGCATCCTCGACACCGTTTATCCGCACGCTGCCGAGGGTCGGGTTCGGATAAAGGGTTATGTCAGGGCTGTTGATATCTGGCACATCGTATGCAACGAGGGCTTTGCCAATCACCGGCCTGACCATAGGCGCACCTTTGTAGAAAGACTCGTTCCAAGTGCCGGCTGTTTTGTAGAAGAAATGTCCGCGGGCATCGTTGTTTTGGTCGAAGCCGAGGTTCAGTTGTACGTTATGGTTTTGATAAAAGCCTACATAGAACGTGCCTTCTACAAAAACAGGCGTGTCCAGCGTGTAGGGGATGAAATCTAAAAAGTTGTCAGCGAATGCGGGCAACTGGGCTTCTTGGGAATAGAGGATGTCGCCCGGCCTTCCGTTGTCGTCCGCCCAAACCATCAGCGTAAAAGGTTCGACATTTTCATCGTTGAAGGTGCGGTTGAACCACATCTTGACGCATCTGAGCGTGTCTGGCTGTGCCAAGGTGAACTGAACCGCCAGTGACGCCTCGGGGCTGCTGAGGGTGGAAAGCAGGCAATAGCCGGCCTCTGCCGTTCCGTCATCGTAAGCATAGTAGTTGTAGAACTCTTGACGGAATTGGAACGTGTCGTTGCAAGTGCGCGCATCGGCAGTTCCCTCCATCCTGAAAATGTGGGAGACTGTAAAAGCAGCGCTGTCGGCATTGTCGCGAGGAAAAGAAAACTCTATGTCGGGAGTGGCATGGTCGGGGTATGTGACCAGTCCGTTGTTGTAGTACGAGGGCGCGTTGCTGTTCTTGGTGGGCAACTGGAACACCAGGCTGCCGTCCTCTTTTTCCACGCGGTAGTTGTAGAAGGTGTTGCGCGTAGTGCTCGACAGGTTGCTCAAGTCGTTGCTGAACGAGGCAGCCATGTCAGACTCTCGGAACTGACTCCAAGGCATAGACTGGTATTGGCTCAGCGCAGAAGTGGAGGGAGAGACGAAAGAGACATCTGTAGGGTAGAGGTCATTTTGTGTCCGGTCGGCATCCAGCCTGATATAGTCAATGTGCCATTGGTCGCAGTTGCTGGCCCACCCCGTGATGTTGTTCCCGCTCCACGAGTCAAGGTCAAGGCTTGCCAAGTTGCGGAATCTGAACTGGAAATTGTTGCGCAAATACTGTTCGTCGGTGATAGGAATGAGTACTTGCTTGAAATAATCGAGGCTGTTGACAGCGAGCCAAGTGTCGAGTTCGCAGCCGTTTGATGACCAAACCTCATTCCATACATATTCAGGCCCCCACAGCGAGTCCATCGGCATCAGGATGACCTCGTTGACGGAGGTGGTGTGGTCGAAATGGTAATAGGTTCCCGGCATAAAAGGATTCTCGATGGAGTCGCCCGCGACATAATGCTCGTCGTCTGCGAGAATATACTCACCATATTGCAGCCCGATGAAAATAGTGTCTCCTGTGGCGTATCCGAACTCAAGGAACAGTTTGTCGTTCTGTTCAGGAGCGTCACCGATGCGTTCCCAGGCTTGGGTCGGATAACTCTTGCTGCCGCCGCCAGGCTGGTAGTAGAAGCTGAAATAGAGCGAGTCGCCGACGTTCATCTTGCGTCGTTTCGTAAAGTTGCTGTCTAACCGGATCTTTACGGAAGTGAGTGTGTCGGCAGAAAAAACGTCTCTGTCGGCATGAGCATAGATCTTGCCGTCTTCGTCCAGCGCATCCAACGTCACCACCCCGATGGTGGGCGGATAGATGGGGTAGGTGTTGTTGACGAAGCCTTGCCGGTCAACCCATAATCTGCTGTCAGGGAATCCGGTATAGTTGGAAAAATCTTCCACAAAAGGAAGCTTTACGGTGATGTCAGTGCTGCTTTTGCCCCGCAATGCCTGCTGTGCCTGTTTTACAAGAGCCGGGTTCTGAGGCAGCCCGGTGAGTATTTCTTGCGCCCGCCCCGAAACGGACACTGTGAGCAAAACCAATAGTGAAAATGTCTTTAATCGGCTAAAGGGAGTCATGGGGGTTATATATTTTGTTCGCCACTTGCAGAGGTGCTGTCGGGCAACTCGTTGATGTCTTTGCCGACAACCAGAGTGATCTTTTCGCCCATCTTGATTTCGCTTCCGGCAGCAATGCTGTGTCCGCGGTACAGCACTTCAAGAACGGCATTTTCGTAAGGGCTCGGTTTTTCTATGATTTGGTCAACCTTAAGACCCTGCGCTTCGAGCATGATCTGTGCTTGACGGAGCGAGATGTCGCGCAATTCAGGCATCATAACGGTTGGAGGGTCGGTGGCAGCTATGGTCAGATATACTTTCCTGTCTTTCTTGACCCTCTCGCCCGGCGAGGGATCCTGCTTGAGGACTGTTCCGGGTATTGCCCCGTCTTCATACATCTGGTCGTTCACTACGAAGACAAAGCCCTCTTGTTTGCCGCGTTGGGTCAGCTCTTTAGAATCTTGCCCGGTAAAATCGGGCATGTCGAACTCTTTGCCGTGTCTTGTGAATATCCGTAGAGACAACATGGTTACTGCCCCAATTGCTATGGTTATGATCACAGCAACCAGAATGTGGTAGCCTAATCTGTTCGGGTCCGGTCGTTTTATCGAAAATGCCATAATTGTTATTTGCGTTAACTCGAAAACGCACGTTTTATTTTATACAGGCGGCAAAAATACAAAAAAAGAGAAGTATCGTGACGACGATGCTTTCCCCAAGGGCAAGGTTGATTTCCAAAAGAAACGCCCGGCAACCTCAAGACTGCCGGGCGAAAATGTCAGAAATGATAACTACGCTTGGCATTTAGTTCGCAATTGCCCCGAAAAGGATGCAGGCTACGACGAAAGTGAAGGCTATGTTGAAACTCTGCGCCGTGAGGAATGCTTTCAGCGACTGCCGGTTTTCTTTGGAGAAGATTTCTTTGAATCGAGTCTCCAGTCCGATGCACACAAAAGCAATCGAGAAGAAGATGCCTTGAAAGTTCTTTGCCAACGATTTGTATTTGACGGTTCCACCGGCAATAGCTGTGTCGCCGGCAAACCAGATGCTGAAAACGATGGAGGCAACAACCATGCCGACTACAAATTTCGGGAACCGTTCCCAAATGACGGTCCCTGAAACTTTCTGCACATTTTTGGTGCCCCTGATAGACCAATACAATGAGATGAAGAAAGCTGCCACGCCGATGAGCACATTTTGTGAGGCTTTCACGATGACGGCGGTGTCTCCGGCAACATCGCCAAGCAGTCCGCCCGACGCGGCCACAGCAGCCGTGGTGTCGATGGTGCCCCCGATCCAGGCTCCGGCCACCTGTGCGGCGGCTACGCGGTCGCTGAACAGGTGCGGAAGTATCCACTTGCACAGCAGCGGCATGATGTAAAGCATAGGAATGGCGATTACCATAACCAACGAGATCACGTAACTGAGTTTTTTCCGGTCGCCTTTGATGGTCCCGCACGTCGCAATGGCTGCGGAAACACCGCAGATGCTGACAGAGCTGGCCAACATAGTTGCCATTTCATCGTCAACTTTGAAGACCTTGCGCGACACCCAGAACCCAAAATACCAGACGCAGACGACGACAATGAGCGCTTGCGCCAGACCGAACGCGCCGGATTTCATGATTTCGCCAAAAATGACGGTGGCGCCTAAACATACAATGCCAATTTTGATGTAGAACTCGCTCTGTATGGCCGGTCTTAACCAGTCCGGCACACGGAAGCAGTTGCTGATAACCAACCCGAACAGCACAGCAAACAACACTGCCTCAAGTCCGTATTTCTTGCAGAAAGGGATGCTGGCACATAATTGGGCCAACATGGTAAGGATGAATATCAGCAGAAAGGACGCGAAAATGCCTTTGACAGGCTTGCGCGACACGGCTGCTGCCGCATATATGATAGCCAGCAGGAAGAGAAAGGTTATTCCCGTGTTGATCCATCCGGATGCTGTAGCCAAAGATGTGACATCGAGCATTTTGAAATGGTTCATAAGGGACGGGGCAACGACAATGAGGAAAAGGACGATGAATCCGAGCACTACGATGAGCCACTCCTCGTTGATGAATGGTTTTTTGATGGTGTTAGTCATAAATGAGATGCTTTATGGAGGATGATTAAAATTTTACAGAGAGCATAGCGGTCATGCCGTGCCCTAACTTGTTGTTTTTCCGGATGTCGCGCAATGTGTAACTTGCGCGGAAGTTAAGGTGCTTTTCCGGCCACCAGTCGAAACCGGCAGAGTAATATACAGAACCGCTTTTGTCGTCAGACAGGTTTTTCCGGTAATAGTCGTAGCGAAGCACCGGTCTGAGTTTCTGTTTTGCCGTGCTGAACTTGCCCCATCCGAAACGGAACCAGTATCCGGCCGTGAGGTAGAAACCTTGTGTACAGATTTCTTCCATGACGGCTTCCTGGCTTTCGTTGAGCGTAGATATGCCGGTCTTTCCCCATACATATTCGCTGCGAACGGTAAGGCTCCCGTCCTCGTATTCGGCGCCGCCGCTGTAGCGCAAGCGGAGCAGGTTTTCGGACTTGTCGTCGTCATAACTTCCCCAATAGGCAGAACCGGAGAGGGTAAGCTGCTTGAGAAACGGACGGAACTCAATGCGCCCGGCAAGGTCTTTGGCCATATTGTCGGTTTTTATATTCACACCGTTGCCGCCGAAGATGCCGACGTAATAGGAGAGCAGCGGGTATTTTTTGCCTTCGCGTTCAAATTGCGCCAAGTTGCCGTAGATTTGGAGACCGACCTCACGTCCCATAGCATAGCTGCTGATGCCGGAAACATCCTTGTAACCGGCAAGGGCGGAGATGACTTGCGCATTGTCCGCAAATTCGAGGTCAAGCGGAGCGTATGGATTCTCGAGCGTGAATGGAGTCTTGAACTGCCCGGCCTGCAGGTTGAGGTAGCGGCAGAACTTTACCCTTACAAAAGCATCCACCAGTTTTGGACTCGTGGCAAAGTCGGCCTGTAAACGGAAGTCAAGGCGTGGTGTGATGTTTCCTTTGAGGTCAATTCGGGCGCGGCGTATTTGGAACGCACTGGTTTCGTACAGCCTGTTGTCGTTGGCAGTCTGGCTCGTGTAGTCGTACTGCATGTTCACCATACCGCCAACAGAAAGATAGTCGCTGATATGGAACTTGCGCGGTGTGATGCTGTCGCCTGCGTGATTTATGGGTTGTGCCATCGACGTAGAAGAAAGCCCTAATAAAGTCATAATAATGAAAGAGGATAACTGTTTTTTCATGCCGTCAAGTCTGGTTTTTTCACTCATTTTATTTGTGTTTGCAAAAGTATTTCACACGGTATTGCCTGTTGTCAGCATTTGCTAAAAGTGTGTAAGAATACCGAATCATTACTGTAAGGATTGATATAAAATGCTGAATTTAAGAATGCTATAACCTTATTCAGGTGCGGTGTTTTACTTCCGGGATATTGCGGAGGAAATGCTATCTTTGCTCCCTGAAACAAATGCCGGATGTCATGACGAGGGAAACGCTTTTTTATTTGTTGCTTTTCATGTTGCTTATTGTTACAATCGTGTTCGTCATTCTGTATGTGAAGTGGAGATTTGCGTACAAGAAGTTGCTCAAGAAAAGTCTGCAACGTCCCGACAAGAAGTTTGAACTGATAGAGAAGTCCTCGTTTCTGGATGTCAAGGGCGAGGGGGCGGCGGAAGAACGGCTGTTGAAAGACCTGCATCGACTTTTTGAAGAAGACAGGGTGTTTTTAAACCAAGACCTGAGTATTAATGAACTGGCAAAGAGGTTAGGCACAAACAAGTCGACACTTTCGCACACCATCAATATGCGAATGAACCGCAATTTCCCCACCTTGCTGAACGAATACCGCATTGAAGAGGCGGTACGGTTGTTGACGGACAAGAAGGCGGGTGGTTATAAGATGGAGGTGATCGGTGAAATGTGCGGATACCGTAACCGGCAAGTGTTTCATTCCGCTTTCAAGCGCGAGACCGGTCTCACGCCCGTGCAGTTCCGCAAACTGATGACAAACGAACAGGAAAGAGGATAGAAACGACGGGCTATTTCCTCAAATACTTTTGATAATGGTAATCCAAAAATTCTTGTTTTGGAAGGAAGCGATTAGGCAGAAGCAATCTTTTATTTTTTAATCCAAGAAGATATTCCTTGAAAGAATTGTCTTCAGTCTTTTCTGTCATCTCATCCGAAATCATGATGTTGTAGTCCGGCGTTATGGCGATAAGATATTTGTCGTATGCCTTATGGAATAAAGAATTTAAACATAATCCATTTTGCGGATTGCTACGATTTCCATTGTCTACACTCCAGTCAACAATATGACATGCCTCTAACAATTCAGGATTGCCAACTCCCGAAATGCAACACTTAAAATCGTATGAACACATGACAGCAGAACGGAAGAAAGACTGATTTATTCTTTGCTTAACGATTGCCAAACGCTCTTCCCCTTCTGGTAAATCACTAACGTCAATGTTTGCGACACTCTCAATATTTTTATTAGTAATCTTTGCTATCAAGCATTCGCTTTCGTATGCAAGCTTATCCGGATTTCTATAAAACTCGTTCCAAATATCTTCCTCCAATTTTGCTCCGTGTGCTAAGCCAACAATACCTCTTTCTTGTAAGTTAGGGTCAAGTCTGCCCAAATTGCCAACTTTCATATTAAGTGCACTTGGACTTCTTCCAATGATTTTTGCATACTTCACAATCATTGGATGTGTCTTGTTACTATCCTTAAACGGAATTTTGCAATACACATTAAAAGCAATAATTGTCTCTTCTCTTGTCCATTTACTCACCATGCTTTATGCTACTAATAAACTATAAGTTACATTGAAAAGTATATATCCTCTGCTTGTCGAGCGTAAGGCATATCTACTTTTTTGTTGCGCAACTGCAAATAATGTGTTATTAAAGCAGCCTGATCAACAAAGGGTATAACATTACCATCCTCATCAAGAGTCTCTTGTCCGTATATCTGAACTTTGTCTGCTTTCTTCTTACAGAAATCAAACAACGAAAATGTGGCTTCTTTTTGTGGCATAGTTACAGAAGTTGTTGCAGTTCATGGTGCTTTGCGTCCATCAGCGTTTTTTGACTGTTTACTCCCCGCTCGACTTGTTGGAGAGGATTTCTTTCACCCAGTCTCTGAACAGATAAAGGTAGGCGCGTTTGAAAATGTGCTTGAACATGTATTTGTCTTCTTTGTGGTTCTGCACCACCTCGTCGGGGTGCGTAAGGGGCATGATAGGGTAGGCGTTGCGCTTCAGCCGCCGTATCTTGCGTTTGGTCTGCTGACCGAACCCGGTGTTGGTGACAAGGTTCAGGTAGGGCGTGATGCACACTCCGCCATGCGCCCAGATGTGCAGGTTGTACTGGTAGTCCAAGTAGGTGGCATTGTAGCGTTTGATGATGCCGAAACGTTTGGTCCAGTATATTTTCTGCTTTTTTTTCTTCATATAGGGCGCAACAATCTTCGAAAAGTCGTCGGCAGAGTATTGGTCCATAGAGAGCGAGAAGCCGTTCCATTTGTTGCGCCAGGTGGCAAATCCCCAGATGGAGGCATAAGCGGAGAAGAAGTACGAGCTTTCGCCTTTGCGCATTCTCTTGCCGTACCGTTTGCGGCTGTGGTGCCGCAAGTACGTGCCTCCAATGCTGTATATCTGTTCACTGTTCCTGTACCGACATAACAACTCTTCGCAATAGGGGAAAAAGTCATAACTCGGCAGGGTGTCTTCAAAAAGGATGATGCCTTCGCTTTCGTTTTCGAAGAACCACCGCATAGCTTTGTCAATCATCACAGATTTGCCTTGGTGCATCTCTTCCCAAAGCGTGTGTTTCTGACAGTGCCATTCGGGTTGTATGACAGAGCGGGTCTGGTACACCCGTTTCCGGTCCAGCATGCTGCCTGCCTTCGGCCCGTCGCCGGCCACGTACAGCTGTGTGGGCTGCACAGTACGCAAAATCTGGAACACGTTGTGCGTCTCCTCTATCCTGTTGTATAGTATGAGCAATACAGGAACCTTGAACATCTTTTATCCTAAACTGTGGGTTAGTCTTTCAGTTATGCCAACTCGTGGATTACCAAGCCGGAACGGAGTTTTGGCTCAAACCAGGTGGTTTTGGGCGGCATAATGTTGCCCGTGTCGGCAATGTCGATGATCTGTTTCATGGAAACCGGATAGAGCGCGAATGCAACGGTCATTTCGCCGCTGTCCACACGACGTTTCAACTCGCCAAGTCCGCGGATGCCTCCCACAAAGTCGATGCGCTTGTCAGTACGCAGGTCTTTGATGCCTAAAACCTTGTCCAGAACATGGTCGCTCAGGATCTTGACATCCAGCACGCCGATCGGGTCGTTGTCGTCATACTTGCCGGCCTTTGCCGTCATTTTGTACCAATGCCCGTCCAGATACATGCTGTGTTCGTGCAACTTGGCAGGCTTGTAAATCTCTGTGCCCATATCTTCAACTTCGTAGGCCTCGTTCAAAGCGTGCAAGAAAGCCTCTTTGCTCAATCCGTTGAGGTCTTTCACTACACGGTTGTAGTCGATGACATTCAACTGGTTGTCAGGGAAAATGACTGTCATGAAGAAATTGTATTCCTCTTTTCCGGTATGGTTGGGGTTGTGCTCTTTTTTCTCTTGGCCTACCAAAGCGGCGGCTGCACTTCTGTGGTGACCGTCGGCAATGTACATGGCGGGGACCTGCTTGTCGAAAATCTCAACCAGCTCGTCAATGAGCTTGCGGTCGTCGATGACCCAGAAACGATGGCCAAAACCGTCTTCTTTGGCGATGAAGTCATAAACCGGTTTGCCAGCGGTGACCGAAGCCACTATCTCGTCGATGCGTTTTACGGCAGGATAAGCGAAAAACACCGGCTCAACGTTGGCATTGGTGATGCGGACGTGCTTCATACGGTCTTCTTCTTTGTCTTTGCGGGTCAACTCATGTTTCTTGATGACCTTGTTCACATAATCCTCGCTGCAGGCGCAAGCCACGATGCCGTACTGCCAATGGGCATTCGCATCGGTCGGGTTCATGCTTTGGGCATAGATGTACAGTTTCTCCTCTTTGTCTTGTACCAGCCAGCCGTAGTCCTTGAATGCATTGTAGTTTTTGACAACTTGAAGGTAAACTTCAGGGTCGGTGTCTTTGATGCCTTCCGGAAGGTCAATCTCAGCCTTGGTGACGTGCAGCAGAGAGTAGGGGTTGCCGGCACATTCCTTGCGGGCCTCTTCGGTGTTCAGAACATCATAAGGACGACTTGCCAGTTTCTCGACAATGTCAACGGGAGGACGGAAGCCTCTAAATGGTTTGATGATAGACATATTTTTTATGTTTTTACTATTGTTGTGTTTTTGAATTATTACAGGCGCAAAAGTAAGAAAAATAATGAAATCCGTTTTTATTGTATTTTTGCGGTGCTGTAAATCTGAAATATGAAACCGATTCAAATGGTAGACCTGGTGTCGCAGTATGCCCGGATAAAAGACGAGATGGACGCACAGCTGCACGCAGTGCTGGACAGCGGCCGCTTTATCAACGGCGAGGAAGTCGCCCGCTTCCAGACCGAACTTGCCGCCTGGACGGGTTCACGCTATGCGGTTGCTTGCGGCAGCGGCACCGATGCCCTGATGCTTGCGATAATGGCGCTTGGTCTGCACCCCGGCGATGAGGTGATAACCGTTCCGTTTACCTTCGTGTCCACGGCAGAGGTGCTGTCACTGCTGGGACTTAAAACCCGTTTTGTCGATGTTCGTCCAGACACTTTTACAATGGACGCACAACAACTTGAAGCCGCCATTACCCCGAAAACGAAAGCCATTGTGCCTGTGCATCTGTACGGACAATGCGCAGACATGCCGACCATTCTCGATATTGCACACCGGCACGGATGCTTTGTGGTGGAAGACGCATGCCAGGCTATTGGCGCGACCGTCACTTTTGCCGACGGCAGCCGAAAACAAGCAGGCACGATGGGAGACCTGGGATGCCTCTCCTTTTTCCCGTCCAAAAACCTGGGCTGCTACGGTGACGGCGGCGCGATCTTGACCCAAAACGATGAATTGGCCGAAAAGACAAGACAACTGGCCAACCATGGAATGACCGAGAAATACCACTACGCGACAGTAGGGACCAACTCCCGACTCGACACGCTTCAGGCCGCCGTGTTGCGCGTAAAGCTGCGACATCTTGGCGAATTTGTGAAAAAAAGACGCGCCGCCGCCGCTTTCTATGACCAAGCGTTGTCAGGGTGCTCTTTCGTGGACTTGCCCGCAACGGCAGACCGCTCCACCCACGTCTTTCATCAATATACTTTGAAACTGAAGAACATGGCTCGCAACAGTTTTGTGGCGGCCATGAATGCTGCCAGCATCCCTACGATGGTCTATTACCCTGTGCCGCTGCACCTTCAGAGAGCATACAACAGCCTGGGATACCGGCGTGGCGACTTCCCTGTGTCGGAAATGTTGTCTGATGTTGTCGTCTCCCTGCCGATGCATACCGAACTGGACGAAGAACAACTGCTTTACATCACAGAACAGACGCTGTCGTTGGAGACGAAAAGGTGAAACCCCAAAAAGCCGAAAAATCAATCGTTATGACAATAAAAGAACTTACGGATCGTTAATGACTAATTGTTTGCATTTACAGGATAAATGAAAATTGAAAAACGCTATTTCGCTCATTCCACCGCTGTTGTCGATGAGGGAGCCTCCGTCGGAGAAGGGACCAGGATATGGCATTTTACACACATTATGCCGGAAAGCGCCATAGGTCGGAATTGCAATATCGGACAGAATGTCTTTGTGGCCTCTAATGTGAGGCTGGGCGACAATGTGAAAGTGCAGAATAATGTTTCGATATACGAAGGAGTTGTCTGCGAGGACGATGTCTTTTTAGGACCGTCGATGGTGTTCACCAATGTGCTGAATCCCAGGAGCGCGATAAGTCGAAAGGATGAATACCTCCCTACGATGGTCGGCAAGGGTGCTACAATCGGCGCAAATGCCACTATAGTTTGCGGACACGACATCGGACGTTATGCTTTTGTCGGCGCAGGCGCTGTGGTTACCCGGTCTGTGCCGGATTATGCCATGGTGGCAGGCAACCCGGCTCTCCAGATCGGATGGGTCAGCGAGTACGGACATAAACTCAATTTCGACAAGGAGGGTATCGCAATATGCCCGGAGAGCGGACAGCGCTATAGACTTGAGCATAATTCTATCGCAAAAATATCGGATGGAGAGGAAATCCAAAATATATAGCAAGTTCCTTTTCTTTACACTGCTGCTCCTGCTGCCGGCATTTTCACTTTTTGCTACGCACCAACGGGCAGGCGAAATCAGTTATACTTATGTGTCAGGACTGACATACGAGTTCACAATAGTGACTTACACCTATACACCAAGCCCCGCCGACCGTCAGGAAATAGAAATCGTATGGGGCGACGGGACGACAAGCACCGTTCAAAGGACCCAGAAACTGAACTTGGGAAACGATATAAGCAAAAATATCTATATTACACGGCATACGTTCCCCGCCGCAGGCAATTATCACGTTTCTTTTGAAGACCCGAACCGCAACGCCGGCATTGTAAACATCCCAAGCTCCGTAGAGATACCGTTTTTTATTGAAACTACAATCGTGATTAATCCTTTCATTGGCGGCAATTCCTCGCCAGTGCTGGAAAATCCGCCTATCGACAACGGTTGCACAAATGTCATTTATTGCCATAATCCCGGGGCGTATGACCCCGACGGGGACAGCCTTTCATATGCACTTGTGAATTGCCGGGGGCTTGACGGGGAAGAGATACCCGGTTATACACTTCCTGCCGCCTCCAATGCCATTTCCATTGATCCCCGGACTGGAGACCTCGTATGGGACAGCCCGACAACGGCAGGCGAATACAATGTTGCGATCCTCATTCAAGAATGGAGAAACGGCATCATGATCAGCAGCACCATCCGCGATATGCAGATTACGATAGCCCCATGCAACAACCGCCCGCCAGTAATCGAGGCTCGTGACACTTGCGTGCTGGCAGGGACGCAACTGCTAATCCCTGTCCGGATCTCAGACAGTACATCTGCAATGGTGACGTTGACAGCCAGCGGCGAATTGCTCCATTTGGCAGATTCTCCACTTTCGTTTGGGGATGTATTGGATTCGGTGCCTTATAACGTGGAACTGAACTGGCAAACAATGTGCGAACATGTCAGAACAACGCCCTATACGTTGTTGCTGAAAGCACAAGACAACGGCCCTCAAGTTGAACTGGCCACGTACAAGACTCTCCGCGTTCAGGTAGTGGCGCCGGCCCCGCAGAATCTGCAGGCTCAACCCGTGAATAACAGTATTGTGCTGCATTGGCACCCCGATTCTTGCGAGAATGCAGTGGGCTATGATGTGTATCGCAGAAACGGCAGCAATCCGTTTGAACCGGATTATTGTGAGACAGGAGTGCCTGCGGGAACAGGCTATTACAAAATTGGCTCAACCTCGGGTTGGAATGCAACCTCATTCGTGGACGATGGGTCCACCAGCCCCCTTTACCACGCCAATGATTATTGCTATCGGGTGGTGGCTCTGTTTGCCGACGGTGCCGAAAGCTATGTTTCTGATGAGGTGTGTGCCGCTATTTTCAATGACGCTCCTCTGATTGTCAATGCTGACGTTGTCACAACCGACTCTTTGAACGGAACCCTCAAGGTGAGATGGCTGCGCCCTCCCCAAATAGACACTATCGCCTTCCAGCCCCCCTATTTCTATGAACTTTACCGTATCCTGCCATCAAACGGTGATACTTCGCTCCTGATCCGGACTACGGCAGATGCGTTTTCTGAAGAACCGGAAGAGTATCTTGACCACGATCTCAACACTGCCAACCGCAACTACTCTTACAGGGTGCTCTTCCTGAATGAAGATACGCTAATTGAAAGTTCCGACCCCGCCACGTCTATCTTTTTGTCCCTCACGCCCGGCGACAGAAAAATGCACCTGTCTTGGTCAGTGCACCAGCCTTGGGTCAATGTGGATTATACAGTCTTCCGAAAAGATGACATATATGGGGTGTGGGACTCCGTGGCGACTACCTCAAACACAGAATATACCGATTCCGGCCTTGAGAATGACCGGACGTATGGCTACTTTATCCGCGCCAGAGGTTACTATTTGATGAATGATACGGTCGGGCCTCTTTTTAACCGGTCGCAGTCCATATTTGCTGCGCCATTTGACAATGAGCCGCCCGAGATGCCAGTGCTTGAGGTTTCTACAGATTGTGAGAATGTGGCATTGAAATGGTTTTTTGACTCAGACAGTGCCGCCTCTGAGAACAACAAGTATTATGTATACTACAAGCCGTCCGAAGAGGCCGCTTTCTCTTGTGTGGATTCGTTTATGGCGGCAGAGGCTTGCTCCGGTACGCATTGTGAGTATTTGATCCGTGATGTTGAGACTGTCGTAGGATGCTTTGCAATGAGGGCCGCAGACCAAAACCGGAATATGTCAGACCTTTCCAATGTCGTCTGTTTGGACGTCTATGACTGTCTCGAATACCGGTTCCCTAATGTTTTTACCCCTAACGGTGACGGGTTTAATGATCGTTTTGAGCCGTACTTGCCCTATTATGGTGTTGTAAGGGTGAATATGCAGATTTATAACCGTTGGGGCAGACGCGTATTTACCGCGTCAGCACCGGCTATACTATGGGACGGAACAGATGAGAACACAGGAAAACCTTGCTCAGAAGGCGTGTATTACTATGGCTGCGAAGTTTTTGTGAATACTTTAACAGGTGAGTATTCCTACCTTTTGAATGGCTCTGTTACGCTGTTGAGGTGAACGATAAGGTGAGTGGCTGAAACCCCAAAGCCCATTACTGATCTGTTGCTATGACGAGGCAGAAACCGGCCATCTCTACCCGAAACAAACGAAACATTCGGAATCCGTCATTTGTTTCAATGAAGCCTGTCTGTTTTTGGACGGGACTTATGGTGATGTCTTTGGGGAAACGCAGAGTGTTGACAATCTTGTAGATGGATTCTTTGGCACACCAATAATAATAGAGTTCGTCAGGGTTGCTGAAGTCACACCATTTTTTCTCTTCTGCATTGAGAATCTTGTCGGATAGTTTCAAGATGCGGCCGTCCTCTTTTTCGATGTCTATGCCGACGCTTGGACCAGATGAGACGGCGACAGCTGCATGTTGTTTTGAGTGAGAAAAAGAGATGTGCCACGGATTGTGCAGGACCGGCGCCCCGTTTTCTGCATAGCGGAGATGTTCAATGGACAAGCGGAGACCGAAATGTTGGATGAGGTCTGTCAAGGCGGCGCGGCACGCCAGCCTCTCAAGTCTTCGTTTTTCGTTTCTCAAAGAGGAAATCGCTCCAGTCTTGCCAGAATCTGTGGCGAGGAATGAATGGAAAAACGCTTCGCTTTCCGAAATCCTCCATACTCCAATAGAAAGCGAAGCGTTCAACTGTTTCCTGAACAATGCAGGCATCACGGACAAACTATCGTTTTTCCTGTTCTTTTTCTTTGATTTTGACCAGTTGCTTTTTCAAAGCGTCAATGGCAAGGTCGGTGGCCTCTTCAAAACTTTTGGCGGTTTTGCTGGCCAAGGCATCGTTGCCCCGTATTTTCATCCGGATCTCGACGGTCTTGTTCTCCGGCGCATCCGTGTTCTCGATTTTCAATGTCACGTCAGAGCCGATGATGCCGTCATGCATTTTGTTCAGTTTCCCGACTTTCTCGTTGATGAAAGCCTCTAACTTCTGGTCTGTTTTAAGATGGACAGAATTGATGTTGATTGTCATAGTAACCTCCTTTTTTATGCCCTGGGATGGGCTTGTTTATAGATGGATTTAAGTTGTTCCGTTGAATTGTGCGTGTATATCTGGGTGGCGGCAAGACTGCTGTGCCCGAGAATCTCCTTGATGGCGTTCAAGTCCGCCCCATTGTTGAGCATGTGGGTGGCAAAGGTGTGCCGGATGACATGCGGACTTCTTTTGTCTATTGTTGTAACCATATCGAGATATTTGCGTACAGTTCGATAGATTGCCTTCGGATATAAACGATTCCCATTGACGGCAACAAAGATAAAATAATTTCCGTTGTCAACGGCAATGCTTTTTTCATATTCTTCCAGATAGGACATAATTATGTCGTGTAACTTATTCCCAAACGGAATCAGCCGTTCCTTATTGCGTTTCCCCATTATTTTTATGGTGTTTGCCGACAAGTCGATATCGTATCTCCTGATATTCAGCAACTCCGACAGCCGAATGCCCGTGTCGTAAAACAATTCTATGATGAGACGGTCTTGTTGCCCCTTGAAACTCTGTTCAAAGAAATTGTCCGGAAAGAGTTTTTCCATGTCTTTCTGCTCGACGTATTCCGGAAGCTTGGTGTGGTATTTCGGAGACTGGATTTGATTGAGCGGGTTGTGTGCGATGTGTCCAAGCTTGACTTCGTAGCGATAAAAACTGCGCAACGCACTCATTTTTCGGGTGACGGAACGGGCAGAGTGCCGGTTGTCTTCAAGCAGCGAGACAATCCATGCCCTGATTTGCTTGCTCGTCACCGCCCCTGGAACGTCAATGCCATAAATCTCTTTGACGAAACTGAAGAATTGGTCTAAGTCGCTTCGATATGCTGTCAAAGTGTGGACAGACATTCTCCGTTCACATCTCAGATATTCGATAAATTGCTCACTCTCTTTCATGGTATATGTGATTCCGGCTAATTTTCCGCGATAAAAAAAACAGGGTGTATCCCTGTTTTTCTTGATTGGCACGACTGTCTTTATTCGTTTTCAGCTTCGCGGAGATGCTGCACGTAGATAGCCTTGCGCAATTGCTCCCTCCTGATGACGCTTTTCTTGGTGAACTCTTGACGACGACGGATTTCTTTCTTCACTCCGATTTTGTCAAATTTCTTCTTCAGCCTTTTGAGCGCTTTGTCGATGGAATCATTTTCCTTGATGGGAACAATAATCATAAAAAATACCTCTTTCTTTTTTTGTTAATAAAAATGTGTTACATAAACGGCTGCAAAAGTACACTTTTTTGAATATATACGTGAGTTCCTGCGCCGTTTTTCATAAATCTTATAGAAATGCCCTTTTTTATGGATTGTTATGTCTATAAGCGTAGCAAAGGATGTTTTCTTTATGTGTGGAAAATGCCATTATTATAATTAAGGTAACAAAAACTGACTTTGCCTCCAATCTCCTTTTTCTACAGAATACGACGGTTGATGTGTAAAACGGAGCGGCTGTATCCTTGAGTTTAGTTTTGGCAGACGATAAAATAGAAAAAAGACCGACGGTCTAACAATACCATATAACAGAGTTGATCCGAAAAATATGAATAGAGGAAGAAATAATATGTAAAGAAAACAGTTTTTTTTGAGGGGTTGGGAGGTCTTCGACAAAAGCATACTGCATCGTTTTTTTTGCAAGCAAGGAGGGAATGTTCCGAAAGCCGGCGCCGGGGAGGTGT
>CAVCMI010000012.1:0-48420 GCA_963603365.1 Oscillospiraceae bacterium | reverse complement strand
TATGCAATATCCTCTTCTTCTTTTATTGAAAACCAGTTGTCTATGCAGCGATAGGCATCGCTCATAAAATGGCAGTCAGGATCGTCATCGCAGAGAGTCTCATTCGACAATTTTTGCAGAAAATCCGCACTCTTTTCACGTTTATCAAAACAAATCTCATAATGAGTTTTGCCCAGTCTTTTCAAGATGATATATAGGGTAATAAGTCGTTGTTGTCCATCAATTATCTCCCAGATTATCTTTCCTTCTTCATCAAATTGCTCAACGACAACAATAGGTTGAAGACAATAGGATTGAATCATAGCCCCAACGGACTGTTTTTGCAAGAAAGCATCTATGTCTTCCAAAAGAGCCTGAACATGAAGCTCTGTCCATCTGTAACCACGCTGGTATGATGGGACAAGGTTAATGTTCTACGCGTTTTGGATGTGAAGGGTTTTCCTTGTTTAAAATAAGTTGCCCTATCGGTTTTGTTTGTATTTCATTCATAACTTATAATTGCAATGTCAGTTTACATTTCCAACGGAATAGCAACGCAAAGCTTTGCTCCGTCAAGAGTCTTGTAACAGTTTAACAAATTCATTTTTCTATTCTGTCTCTTTTACAATTTTCCACCACAATACCCCATCTCCGTCAACTCGCACCAACCTGCATCCTCAATCTCGCGAATAAACTATTATACTTCCTGGCTAATTGTTGGAGGTGCCATTCTCTTTTGCTGTTGAAAGTCAGTTGCTTTTTCCCCCTGCTTTTCAGAACTGAAAGATGTCGCTCCAACTGCAAGCAGACTTAAGCCAGTTATCAATAGTACAGAACCAAATCCGAAATTTATACTGTCTTTCAATTTTGCGACATTTTCTGAAGTTCTGGCTGCAGCATGTTGAATGCCAGTATAAGCATCGCCACCATAAAATTGGATGGACTCATAGTACGATGGCTTGATGGTATAACTCTTGATAGCCAATCCAATAGAAACAACTCCGACAATACAGAGTAAAACTCCTCTTAGTTTTTTCATACTTTTTTTAATTATCATGGTACTTCTTTTTTTTAACCAATTCTCGTCTTCCTTCCCTCTGAACCTTGTGAAGTCCGTTCTCCTGCCTGTCCTGTCTGCCGACCCGTCTGCCGACAGGCAAGACAGGCAAGACAGGCAGGACAAAATCCAAAGGAACCGACGTGGCAAATGTAATGTTTTTTCTGTTAATTTTTACTTCTTTCAGAAAATTTTCGGGGGGGGCAAAATGTTGTGTATTAGTACGTTATATTGTAAATTCATTTCCGGCAGCATCACCTGTCCATAGCGGCAAGGCAAGAATTTAGTGTTATGATCGTAGAGTTTAGAGCACAGATGCCGCAAAAAGTTCCATCGCAATTCCTAATTCCTCATTCCTCATTCAATAATTGTCTGGATCTGTGGCGTTCCAGTCGCGCGTTGCCGCTGCATCCCCGAAAAATGCGTACCTTTGCGCCGTCTAAAAAAACAATGAATAACCTATGGTAAAACCCTCCATTCCCAAAGGAACCCGCGACTTCACGCCCGTCGAGATGATGAGGCGGAACTATATCTTCGACACCATCCGTTCTGTCTTCCACCGCCACGCCTACCTTCCCATCGAGACGCCGGCCATGGAGAACCTGACCACCCTGATGGGCAAATACGGAGACGAGGGTGACCGCCTGCTGTTCAAGATCCTGAACTCCGGCGACTTCACGCACAGCATCGACTTCAGCGAACCCGGCCTTTCCCCGAACCGGCTGGCCTCAAAGCTTTGCGAAAAGGGGCTGCGCTATGACCTCACCGTACCGTTTGCACGTTTTGTGGTGCAGCACCAGCACGAACTCACTTTCCCGTTCAAGAGGTATCAGATGCAGCCCGTGTGGCGTGCCGACAGACCGCAAAAAGGACGGTACCGCGAGTTCTACCAGTGCGATGCCGACATCATCGGCAGCGCCTCACTCCTCAATGAGGCCGAACTCGTTGAAATCACCGACGAGATCTTCCGCCGTTTCGGCATTGCCGTAACCATAAAAATCAACAACCGCAAGATCCTCTCCGGCATTGCTGAAGTCATCGGCGAGGCCGGACGCGTCACCGACCTTTGCGTGGCTTTGGACAAACTGGACAAAATCGGACAAGACGAGGTGTGCCGCGAAATGGAAGAGCGCGGCATCAGCCGCGAGGCCATCGCCAAACTGTCGCCCGTGTTCTCATTCTGCCAGCACAGCAACGACGAGAAGGTGGAGAGGCTCAAAGGGCTCCTCGCAGGCAGCGAAACCGGAATGAAAGGCATCGAAGAGCTGACAACCGTACTTGACTATGCCAAGGACATGGCACTTTCAGCCACCTTGGAGGTTGACGTCACCCTTGCGCGAGGGCTCAACTACTACACAGGGGCCATCTTCGAGGTCAAGGCCCGCGACGCCGCTATGGGGAGCATTTCCGGCGGCGGCCGCTACGACAACCTTACCGGCATTTTCGGACTCAAGAGCATGTCGGGCGTAGGCATCTCCTACGGCGCAGAACGCATCTATGACGTGCTGGACGAACTCGGGCTCTTCCCCGCCAGCATCCAGAACCCCGTGGACGCACTGTTCCTCAACTTCGGCGGCGAAGAGGAGAAATACGCACTGAAAGGACTGCGCACTTTGAGAGAACACGGGCTCTCGTCTGAAATCTACCCCGACAACGTCAAAATCGGCAAGCAGATGACATACGCCAATGCAAAACACATCCCCTTTGTGGTCATTGCCGGAGAAGACGAACGCGCCAAAGGCATCTATACGCTCAAGAACATGGCCGACGGCACCCAGTTGGCAATGACACTTGACAACCTTACGCAACACATCACCGCACACCGGGATTGCGAACACTAACCACCTGACACAACAGCCACTATGGATACAACTGAACCTTCTCCGAAAAAGAAAAAGCCGGCTTCCAGAACGGCACGCTCGTTCTGGATCACCCTCCGCAAATACACGCAGCTGAGGGATGACACCGACTATCCGATGACGGTGGAATCCATCTCCAAAAGCGTGGAATTCCGCGGCGTGAACGTCTGGATCCTGTTCTTCGCCATCATCGTGGCTTCGGTGGGACTGAACGTGAACTCCACGGCGGTCATCATCGGCGCAATGCTCATTTCCCCGCTGATGGGCCCCATCAACGGCATCGGACTATCCGTCGGCATCCTTGACGAAGACCTGCTGCGCAAGTCGCTCAAGAACCTGGTCGTGATGGTGCTGATAAGCCTCACGGCATCTACGCTCTACTTTCTGATATCCCCCATCAGCGACGCGCAGTCGGAGCTGCTGGCACGGACCCGCCCGACCATCTTCGACGTGTTCATCGCCTTTTTCGGCGGACTGGCGGGCATCGTGGCCACCTCGCGGAAGTCGCAGCCGTTCACCGTCATTTCAGGCGTGGCGATAGCCACCGCCTTGATGCCGCCGCTCTGCACCGCCGGCTTCGGCATCGCCACCGGACAACTCGGCTATTTCCTCGGCGCATTCTACCTCTTCTTCATCAACTCCTTCTTCATTGCCCTCGCCACCTACCTGATGGTCCGCTTCCTCGGATTCCCTAAAAAGAATTTCTCTGACGCAAAACGCAAACGCAAAGAGAAACGGATCGTCTCCATATTCACGGTCGTCGTGCTGGTGCCGAGCATCTTCCTGGCCATCGACGTGGTCAGAGAGTCGGCCTTCAACACACAAAGCATAAGGTTTGTGAACGACATACAAGACAATGCGCTGATGCAGAATACGCAAATCATCAAATATAACCGCGAATACCATCCGCGCAGCCAGACCATTGAACTGTCCCTTGTAGGAAAGACTCTCTCTAACGAGAGTCTCGAAAATATGCAAAACATCATCCACGACAAATACGGGCTCAAAAACGCAAGACTTATTGTCAGGCAGACCGGCGAGACCATCGACATTACGCAGCAGAACGAAATCATAGAGAATATGATCCAGAAAAAGGAGGACATCATCCAGCAGCAGGACTCCACCATACGCGCGCTGGAACAGCAGATAAGCAAGATAACCGGCACGGGCTCCCAAGCAAAACAGGTCGCCATGGAAATACAAGTCCAGTATCCCGGAATTGAGGAGATGGCCATTGCAAACATGGAATACTACAATCCTAAGACTATGGGACACCGCACAATACCAACCCTTTACATCCGCTGGAAAAACGGGAGCGGAGATGCCGCGAAAGAGAAGACACTCGCTGAATGGCTGAAAGTGCGGCTGCAACTTGAAGAACTGAGAATCATTCATTAAGCCGCGGGGAACGCTCCGGGAGTTCTACCAACAATTCATTGATAATCGATTTGATAATTAGGAATGAGGAATGAGGAATGAATTGGAGGTGTAAGATGCTGGTTCAATTTTTTTATTTCGTACAAACTCAGTTTTTTAAGCAGACGGCATTATAATCACATCGGCTGGTCAGTGATGCGTTGTGGGGTTTCCTGTTTTTCCGCCGACACCCCTACTCCTGTTTTGGGTTAACTTTGCCGCTTGAATCTATGTTGAGATTGTGCTATCTTTTAATAATGCTGCCCATTCTCATTTTTTTGTACTTTTGCACGCTTTTATTTGAAAAAACGTATAACAACTAATAATAATACAATTGCGATGAAAAGAATACTGGTTATTGGAGCTTGCGGACAGATCGGTTCAGAGTTGACCCCTGCCCTGCGCAAACAATACGGCACGGACAACGTTGTCGCCGCCGACATGATTTACCCGCTGAAAGGAGCCTTGGCAGAAGCCGGTCCTTCGTGCAAAATCGATGCCACCAACGCCCAAGAGATAGCAGATGCCGTAAAGAAGTACAAGATTGACGCCATCTACAATCTGGCTGCCATCCTCTCCGCCAAGGCCGAAGCCAACCCTATGTTAGGATGGAACGTCGGCATAGGGGCGCTGCTCAACTGCCTTGAAGTGTCGCGCGAGATGGGCTGTGCCCTCTTCACACCCAGTTCCATCGGCTCGTTCGGGCCTGAGACCCCGCACGACATGACCCCGCAAGACACCATCCAACGCCCGAAAACCATCTACGGCGTCACGAAAGTCACAGGCGAACTGCTCAGCGACTATTATTTCAAGCGTTTTGGCGTGGACACCCGTTCGGTGCGCTTCCCCGGTCTGATTTCCAACGTGACACTGCCGGGCGGCGGCACCACCGACTACGCCGTCGAGATCTACTATGCAGCGGTCAAGGGCGAGAAATTCACCTGCCCCATCGCGAAAGGCACATTCATGGACATGATGTACATGCCGGACGCCCTCAAGGCAGCCATAGACCTCATGGAAGCCGACCCGTCGAAACTCATTCACCGCAACTCTTTCAACATCACGGCAATGAGTTTTGACCCTGAGATGATCTGCAACGAAATAAAAAAGCATATCCCAAGTTTCGAGATGGAATACGTGTACGACGAGCTGCGCCAGGGCATTGCCGACTCGTGGCCGAACTGTATGGACGACAGCTGTGCACGTGAGGAATGGGGGTTCAAACCCACGTTCGACCTCGCTGCCATGACGGAAGACATGCTCAAAGTACTGAAAGAACGTTACAAACAAGACTAAAACATAGTTGATATGATATATTTAGACAATTCCGCCACTTCATTCCCGAAACCGAAAGAGGTCTATGACTTCATGGACACATTCTACCGCGTGCATGGCGTAAGTCCCGGCCGTGCCGGGTATGACGCCGGCATCGAAACCGGCGAGTTGCTCACCGACACGCGCCGCATGTTGACCAAACTCTTCAACGGCGGCAAAGACGAGCGTCGCCTGACGTTCAGTTACAACGCCACCGACTCGTTGAACATCCTCATACAAGGACTTGCAAAGCAGGGCGGTCATGTCATCACCACGATGCTTGAGCACAACTCCGTGTTGCGTCCCCTGTACTGCCTCGAGCAGCAGGGCATGATTGAAGTCACTTACCTGCCATTTGACGAGGCCGGCTATGTGGACCCTGACGACTTCAAGAAAGCCATACGTCCCAACACCAACCTTGTCGTGTGCACCCAGTGTTCCAATGTCATAGGAACCGTGCAGCCCATCAAAGAGATCGGGAATGTGTGCAAAGAGAACGGCTTGACATTCATTGTAGACGGCAGCCAAGGCGCCGGTGCAGTAGAGATGGACATGCTGGACTATGGTGTTGACGCATATGCCTTTACGGGGCACAAATGCCTGATGGGGCCTACGGGCATCGGCGGTTCCTACGTTTGCGAAGGCGTTGAGGTGCGCCAGACCCGCTTCGGCGGCACGGGCGTACGTTCCGCGGTCCGCACCCACCTTGAGGAGTATCCATACCGCCTCGAGGCCGGCACTATGAACATGCTCGGCATCAGCGGGCTATACCGTGGCGTGAAATGGATCACCGAAAAAGGCATCGGAAACATCCACGCGCAGGAGATGAGGCTTTGGAAGCGTCTCCGCGACGGTGTGCGCGACATTGACGGCGTCACCGTTTACTGCGCCACCTCCACCGAAAACCAGAATCCGGTGCTTTCGATCAACGTACGCGGCTTTGCCGCGCTGGATGTCGGCACTATGCTGGATGTGGACTATGACATTGCCTGCCGCACCGGCCTGCAGTGCGCCCCGCTGGTACACGAACGGCTCGGCACGCTGCCCATCGACGGCACCGTCCGCTTGAGCATCGGCGCTTTCAACACCGAAGAGGAGATCGACACCTGCATCAACGCCATCAAGGAAATTGCTGCCCTGAAAAAATAGCGACCCTTGTTCGTCAACAAAAAATGGATCGGGCATCTTGCCGTGTTGGCGGTTTACATCATCTTCGGCATCAACCCGAACTGTTCTGAAGCCATCATACCGGAGTACATCTCTCCGGAAGTCTTTACCGCTGTGCGCATGTTGTTTGGCACAGCGGTTTTTTGGCTATTGTCTCCGTTGGCGCGTCACGAAAAGCCCGACAAGAAGGAGATGCTGCTGCTGCTGGCCGGTGCGGTGTCGCTCTCGGGCACGCTCATTGCCTTTGCCGAAGCATTCAAATACACCTCTCCATGCTATGTGTCGCTGGTTTCCGCCACCAGTCCGCTATGGGTCATGCTGCTGGCCGCCCTTTTCCTGAAAGAGCCGGTGTCCGCCCGGAAGTCGCTGGGCGTGGGCGTCGGCATCGCCGGGGCGCTGGTCATGGTGGTCTTCTCGTGGAACAAAGACGCCAACGCGTCGCCCGCGGGGTTGCTGCTCTGTTTCTTCAACATCCTCTTTTATGCGGCCTATCTGCTCATCACCCGCAGCATCTCCAAAAAATACAGTCCCGTCACTTTGATGAAATGGATGTTCCTGTTCGGCTCCGTCATCTGTCTGCCGCCCGCAATCGTGTCACTGTCGGCGCATGGCGACGCCCTGTTCAGCGGCGGCGCGCCCGTATCGGCATTCCTTAACCTTTTTGCCGTGCTCATCTTCGCCACCGTGGTCAGCTATTTCCTGCTGCCTGTGTCGCTGCGCTACTTGCGTCCCACCACGGTGAGCATGTACAGCAACCTGCAGCCTGTCGTCACCGCCTGTGTCGCCATACTGTTCGGACAGGACATCTTCACCTGGAACAAGCCCGTGGCGCTGCTGCTCATCATCTGCGGCGTCTACCTGGTCACTACCAGCCGCGCCAAAGCCCAAGCCTAAGCGTCCTTGACTGGAGAACGGGGAAACGGAAAAACGAACAATCCCCTGTTCCCCGCCCTCTTATTTCCATTTACAAGTTCCGCCCCCTCTTTTTTCCGCACCAAACCGGAGAATGATAATTTTATTATTATTTAGTTTTTGTTATGTGTTATTAAATTATTTTTGTATTTTTGCATCACTTAAAAAAACCATCGGGGCGGCATCGCCTCCCGGAACAAAACAACACATAACGAACCACGGAACATGAAAAAAGAAATCCTACTGCTCTTTTTGCTGTGCGTCTTGAATTTCACCGCATCTGCACAGCCCGAATCGCCAAAAATCAGGCTCCAGGCCACCTCCGCGCCGGCACGCTGCCAGGCCGACGGCACAATATGCTGCAGCCTGCACGACACCGCAGACCTCCGTCTCGAACAGATCCGCTTCAGCTACATCCCCCGCACCGGCATCGACTCTGTAATGGAGACGAGTCTCGCTTGCGTCTCGCACCTGCGTCCAGACAAATATAAAATAATTGTACAGGCGCTCTGCCCGACCGGTCTGCCGGGCGAAGACGCCTATACCGTACTTTCAGACACCCTCGAGGAAGTCGTCGTGACAAGCGACTATATTGTCCCGTCCAACGGCATGCTCTACAACATCTTCTCCGAAACGATGCCTTTCGGCATCGTGCCTGCCCTGCCCTGCCGGCCGACGGGGAAAGCGCAAGTGAAAATCGAACACGGAACCTTTCCATACACCATAGACATCTGGTCTGTCTCCGGTCCGGACACAACATTCCTGAAAACCATAACCTTCGACTCTCACCAGCAGCAAGGCGGCAACCCGCTCCGTTATGATTTCCGTGACTATTACACCATCGACAGCCTGCCCGCAGGCTCATACAAGGTGCTCTGCCATGACGGGTGCAATTATTATATGCCCGCACTTTTCTTCACTGTCCCCAAAGTGAAATACGGCATCCATAATGAGACATTCCTGCTCCGCAACAGTTCCGGCATCCCGGAAAGCCGCAATATTGTCACGTTCAAGAGAACGGCGCTCAAAAACGGGCCTGTCCGGCACACCGACGACTACTACCGGCTTCTTGCGCCGCAAGACATGCCCCACTCCTACCGTTTCATCAACCCGACCTACAGCGGAGCGCAAGACACCACCCTTTGGAAATCTTTTCCGGACAACAGTTCCGCCGCCCTTTTCTTCTACGACACCATTACCGGCATATCAGATTACGGAGGGCTCTATTTCAAGAAAATCATCCTGCAAGTGAAGCCGTTCTGCGAAGACACGCTGTTCTCCTTCCCGTTTGTCATCTACCCCCAGACCTACAATTACGGCGGCTTGTCCAGACGCTACGAAGTCATCCAACAGTCCACTCGGGAATACCGGCAATGTGGGTATCTGTACGGAGAAAGTTCTTACGACCTCGTGACCAGCGGCATCACTTGTTGGCATGTCTCCGAAGATTGTCTTGCCGAGGACAGCATCGGATGCAACACTCCTCAGGCCTACAGTCTGTCAGACAGTGTCATTGGTCGCCTTGGGGCAAACAACAATTTCAGTTATATATCATTTCCGCTACAATACATGGCCGTCAACATAAGTGCTGACAGCGTCATCTCCTCCGGCGTCCTTAACGGGAACAATTACACCTGGTTTCACACCCTGCTCAACGGAATAGAACTTGACGGCGACACCGTCGTCATAGAAATCACCGATGCCGGTGACCTTCCGTTAATGACCTACTTCGTCAAATATGTCAACCGGGCACATTTCCACAATTCGGCGTACTACCGCAAATACATATGGGACGCGCGCGAAGAGGAGAGCGACACATTATGCCCCGAAGCCGCGCACAGCATCGGCGTTTTCCAAAGATACGGCTCCGGATACCGGCTTTACGGCAACAGCCTGTTCCAGTATTCCTACGAAGGCGACACCGTCAGGCTGATCGGCAGTCCGTACGGCAACAAGTACAACTTCACCGCCTATTTCGACCATGACACGTTGAGAGTATTCAAGGAGCGGGCCGACAACCGCGCACGGATCAGCAAACACACATTTACGGTGGACAGATACAACCAATATCCGGGTGTTCTGCTCACCGACACCAATCTCGCATACGGCACCTACACGTGGGAGATACACCATGCCTGCGACACCATCGACACGCTTGTGCTTGAGCGTGTGAACCCATTGCCGGAGATTGAAGAACACGCCGAATACCGCTTCGACACTGCCTGCACCCAACTGAAAATCATTCCCGTGAAAGGGGCTCTGCGGCTGGACGGCGCACCTGCCGAGACCTATTTCCAGTTATTCCCAGATGACCGGTGTTACCACACCCCGTCGGCGGCACGGCTGGGCGACACGCTTTCTGCCGGAGTGCCGGGGCTGTACCGCATCGGCATGTACGCCCTTCCAAAGGACAAAGCATCCATGCTTCCGGACAATCCCTGTTTTGTGACGGATACGGTTATCGAATGGGGCGGCAACACCATCGAACTTGACTATCTCTACGGGCACATCTGTTCAGAGAACGACAACACAGGCTTCGTGCGCGCAAAAGGCAAAAACGGCCTGCGCCCCTACCGCTACACACTCTTCGACGCGCCCGGCGGCTCCGGCGCCGTTTTGGGCACAAACAACACGGGCGTTTTCGACAATGTGCCCCTTCGTTATGCGCAACGGGTCTCCGTGGAGATGACCGACTGCTGTGAAGCCCACTTCATCTCAGACCTCACCATCGGCAACATGGAGAAAGTTCGGAAAGGGTGGACAAACCGTGAACTCAACGAAATCACATTGGGGATCGGTGACACCTTCCGGCTGTACGGCCTGTCGCTCGGCGACGTGTCCTATCATTGGCATGGTCCGAACGGCTTTTCGGTCTATGCGCAGAATGCCGTCTTGCCCTTGGACAGTCTCGGCTGTGCCGGCATCTACTATATCGACATCGACGGTGCGGGGTGCGGCACGTTGTGCGACAGCATCGTGCTCCATGTGGTGGACCACCCGTGCCCTGACGCCATCGACTTTGACGGCAACATTTACGCCGCAGCGCGCATTGACGGGCTGTGCTGGACCAAGAGCAACCTGCGCTCCATACACTACAGCGACGGAAGGTCCATCCCCGCCCCGTCTGTCTATCTGTCAGAAATGTTCAGCGAAACGGAAATCGTTTCCGTCTTCGGGATGCTGTACGACTGGGGCAGTGCCATAGACAGTGCGAGTCTCGGCAGGCGGTTGCCCTCCGGACACATACGGGGAGCCTGCCCTGAGGGGTGGTATCTGCCGGAGCCTGCGCAGTATGAGCGTCTCTACCGGCATGGCGCTGCGGCGCTGCGAGATGACCGGTATTGGATAAACGGCAGCGGAGGTCACAACAGCACAGGATTCACCGCCTTGCCGTCAGGCTTCTATAACGGCTCCGCCGGACGCTACGAGAACCTGCTCGGCGAAGCCTATTTCTGGTCCGCCTCCGGATCGGGGAGCGGCGTCATACCCTATCTGCACTACCTTACCTATTATTGCGGCGAGTTCGGCCATAGTGCGATGCCGGCCGGCAATGCCTATTCCATCCGCTGCATTCTGGATGAATGAAAAGGGCTGAAAACAAAAACGGAATGCCGCTGAAAAGCCGCACCCGTCCTATTGATAAATTTTCTATTTTTGCCGCTTGATTTTCAACGAGTACAACTAAACTGAAGAAAGTGACAACAACAACCATTCTTTATGCAGCGATTATCATCAGCCTTATCGGGCTCATATCAGCAGTCATACTGCATTATGTATCGAAAATCTTCAAGGTAGAGGAAGATCCGCGCATTGACGAAGTGCAGGCATGCCTTCCAGGCGCCAACTGCGGCGGCTGCGGCTTTGCCGGCTGCCGGGCTATGGCAGAAGCCATGGTGAAAAGCATGGACTTCAGCATTGCCTATTGTCCCGGCGGCAACTACGACAAGATCGGTGAAGTCTTGGGGATCAAGGCAGAAGCCCGCAACCCGCAAGTTTGCGTTGTGCGCTGCAACGGCACCTGCGAGAACGCTCCGGCAAAGACCCACTACGACTCCGCATGGTCGTGCGCCTTTGCCAACACCGTGTTCTCCGGAGAAAACGGATGTCCGTTCGGCTGCCTCGGCTGCGGCGACTGTGTGGGTGCATGCCAGTATGACGCCATCCGCATCAACCCCGAAACGCATCTCCCGGAAGTAGACGAAGAGCGTTGCATCGGCTGCAAAGCCTGCGCGAATGCCTGCCCTCGCGGCGTCCTCGAGATCCGCGACAAAGGGCGCAACAGCCGCCGCGTATTTGTAGCCTGCAACAACAAGGAAAAAGGCGCCGTAGCCCGCAAGAACTGCTCAGCAGCTTGCATAGGATGCGGCAAGTGTGCCAAGGCCTGTCCTTTCGAGGCCATCACCATCGCCGACAACCTGGCCTACATCGACTATACCAAATGCAAGGCTTGCCGCAAATGCGTGGCTGAATGCCCGACCGGGGCCATCCATGCCGTCAACTTCCCGGCGCCCAAAGAACCCGCACAAGAAACAGCCCAAGCCTAACCCATCTAAAACCGACAATTCATGAACCGTATAGCATCAGCAAACATCAAGGAACTCGAAGCAGACATCGCCAACGAACTTAAAATAGTCAAAAAGCTGAAACGCAAGACTTTCCGCCTCGGCGGTGTCCATCCTGAATCCAACAAGTTCGCACACGCCGCCGATGTCGAAACATTCCCGCTCCCCGACCAGGCCGTAGTTTTCATGGGGCAGCACCTCGGAGCACCCGCCACGCCGATCGTGAAAAAAGGCGACAAGGTTAAAGTCGGGCAGCTTATCGGAGAGGCACAGACTTTCATGTGCGCCAACATTCATGCGCCCATTTCCGGAACGGTGAACCGCATCGACATGATTGCGGACATCAGCGGATACAAAAAGCCGGCCATCGTCATTGACCGGGAAGGCGACGAATGGGAGGAGAACATCGACACCACGCCGGACATCATCCGCGAAATAAAACTGAACAAAGAGGAAATCATCGCCAGGATGAAAGATCGCGGCATAGTAGGACTTGGCGGCGCTTGTTTCCCCACCCACATCAAATATATGCTCAAGCCCGAGCAGAAATGCGAATACCTGATTGTGAACGCCGCGGAATGCGAGCCCTACATTTCCACCGACAACCGCGTCATTCTGGAACGGGCCGAGCAGTGCATGATCGGCATCGAGATTGCACTTATCGCATCCGGGGCTTCCAAAGCCATCATCGGCATCGAGGACAACAAGCCCGAAGCCATCGCCAAATTGCTGAAAACAGCCAGACAATACACGAACATCGAGATACAGCCCTTGAAAATCAAGTATCCTCAAGGCGCCGAAAAACAGCTTATCAAGGCCATCACCGGACGCAGCGTCCCCAACGGGGCTCTCCCCATATCGGTCGGCTGCATCGTCAACAACATCACAACGATGTATGTGCTTTATCAAGCCGTGCAGAAAAACAAGCCGATTGTGCAGGCCTACACGACCGTTTCCGGAAAGTCGATGCCGAAAGAGCAATGCAAGATTTTCCGGCTGCGGCTTGGCACGCCGGTCCGTGACGTGCTGAACGCCGTAGGCATTCCGGAAGACACCGGCAAGATCATCTCCGGAGGCCCGATGATGGGCAAGGCCATCTCCAACCTCGACGGCTATGTGGTGAAAGGCATGTCAAGCCTGCTGTTCATGAACTCGAAAGAAAGCATGCGCAAGCCTGCCGGCCCATGCATCCGCTGCGGGAAGTGCGTCGCAGCCTGCCCGATGGGACTTCAGCCGTTCTTGCTGCACGCCTATTCAGACCAGAAACGTTACGACGACTGCGAGAAGTCCGGCATCATGAACTGCATCGAATGTGGCAGCTGCTCGTTCTCATGCCCTGCCAATAGACCCATTGTTGACATGATAAGGGTTGGCAAAGCCAAGACCGGCGCTATCATCCGATCAAGAAAAGCATAACGGCAATGAAAATTGCACTCTTTGCCGCCGTGCCGGATGAGGTCGGCATCTTGCACAACCAAGTGAACTTTACCGGAATAGGACGCCAGAACGCTACACGAAGCTTGCTTTCCTTTATGGACAGGCATTGCGACGAGGATTTCACTGTCCTTAATCTGGGTTCAGCCGGTGCTTTCGACATCGCCCCCGGCACGTTGTTGTCGGTACAGGAAATCCTCTCCGCCGATTCTTAATTCAA
This sequence comes from Oscillospiraceae bacterium, assembly GCA_963603365.1. Taxonomy (GTDB): domain Bacteria; phylum Bacteroidota; class Bacteroidia; order Bacteroidales; family WCHB1-69; genus F23-D06. The sequence goes on along the minus strand of CAVCMI010000012.1, from coordinate 34,500 downwards.
TGCCGGCAGGATGCTTCCCGGGACGCTCGGAGCAACAGCAGATTCGGCACTGAAAAAAGCAGTGCTCTACTCTTCCGACAGCTTTGTCTCCCCTGCCGTTTTTACCGGAGACTATCTCGACAGTTTGCGGCATACTGTTGACTGCTTCGATATGGAATCGTCGGCCCTCTTCTCCATTGCAACACATTACGGCAAAAAATTCGTGTCGTACAAGGTCGTTTCCGACAACCTCGACGTGACACTCGACGAATGGGTCAAGCGCGTCAACCGGCTTTCTGCCGTATTAGCAGCTCATTTACAGACTGTTTTCAGCGAAATAGAAAAAAAGGAAACAATATCGTTTTTGCGGTAGCGGGATAACGGAAAAAGTGTATCTTTGCACCCGTTTCCTATGAAGATAGGAGGGAGAGATGGCCGAGTGGTCGAAGGCGCACGCCTGGAGAGCGTGTAGGTGCCAAAAGCGCCTCCTGGGTTCGAATCCCAGTCTCTCCGCAAAAGATGTTCTTTAACATTCTGATCTGTTAGCTCAGTTGGTTTAGAGCGCTTGCTTGACAGGCAAGAGGTCACAAGTTCAAATCTTGTACAGATCACCAGCCCCCTCCGCCACGAGGGGATTTTCGTTGAAACTGATCTGTTAGCTCAGTTGGTTTAGAGCGCTTGCTTGACAGGCAAGAGGTCACAAGTTCAAATCTTGTACAGATCACAGACAAAGGAACAAGGCACTTTCAAATCAGAATGGCAAGCGCCTTGTTTTTTTATTGCTGCCCGACCGGCTCTTTTCTGAAGCAGACGATAGATTAAAGTGGCAAAGTCATAAAAAAAAGCATTGGCAACGGTGTCGAAAGAAAGCACCTTTCGCGGTCCGTCGTTGAACTTGCCAATTTTCAATTCAAAAAAAGTTGTTCAGTTAAAAATAAAATGTTATCTTTGCAACCATTATGAAAACAACCGGCAAGCATATAACCATGAGGTGCCCCGCAAGATATCCCAACTCCTTGCAGGGCACTTATAACTCGTTGGTTATTAGTTGTTTGCCCCCCCCATCCCACTGCCATATCGGCGCATAATTTCTGACACGCTATTTCTGCAAAAAATGTCTCGGACGGATTCTCATTCGCCCGGTTTCGGTGTGCATGCAGGTGGCAGGTTTGGGGCTATTCCTGTGAAATCAAGTAACCTATGCAGTGTAAATTAAGAAAAAATGGAATGATGAAAAGTCTTGTTTTGTTTTCAATCATAATATGCTTTTTTGCCTCATGCAGCCATGTCCAAGAAACACCGCCTGACACAAAATATCTTGATACATTTCATATTGTAAACTTTGAACAACAAGACAAACCTCTTAGAGAAAACTCCCTTAATCTTTTTGTTGACTATTCAACATGCTGCGCCCTTGGTCAAAATTCACAATTCTTCCAAGACATAGCGGCATCATTAGTGAGCAAAACCACAACCTATTTTTCAATAAAAGGTGCAACAATTGCAGAAGAGACAGGAGATGTCTATACTCTTTTGAGGAATATCAAAGAAGTGAATTATGCCGATTTAGCCGGCGCAGCAAATCAAATGGCAGAAGGTAATACGGAAGCGGTTTTGCTTACAGACGGCGAATACTATACTCCATCAATCGCCAAAGGTCATGACAACGATCCATATTTGGCTAAGGCATTCAAAACATGGATATTGAAAGGTCACGACATCTATATCCTTTCTGAACCATATGTGGAGGTAAACAAGGGGAGGAAATATAATAAGAAACGTTTCTATATATTATTTACCGACGACCGCTTGCCAGACAACATTCATCAGAGAATCATGAGGACTGTTGATTTATCCAAACATCCGGATGTTGACGAATTCCATATTGCTGCAAGTCATCCGGTATTAAAAGGAAGCGGCAATAACTGCTCAATACAAAATGAAATCCTCCAGAGCAAATCAAAGGGCTATGGTACATTTGAAATACAAGATTGGACCGGTTGTGATTGGGGAACTATAGAAAGCTATCTTGTTAATGCCGTGGATGAGGACACCGGCGAACCATTGCCAACAGGAGCACCTGTCATCCAAATGGGAATTGAAAAAAACTCTTTTGGCTGCTACCGCATTAACGAGTTGGGAATAACAGTATATGACATCAATCAGGAATACAATGATTTCTATACATCCTTAGAAAATGGAGGGAAGGCAGCGCATAACAATTTCGAGCTCACCGAAATTGAGAACTTTATGCAAATCGATAAAAATGAGTTTGATAAGCATAGCAAAATAAACATTGCATTTAATCCGAACTGGTTCGACCCAAGAGTTCTTACAGGGAAACCCTACAACTATTTCAAAATAGACATAACAATACAGAAAGTAGAAGAAGTATTCTCTTCTCATGAAGACAAATTCACGTTTGAATCAATTTGTCAACCAGGCAGTAAAAATGTCTCGGTGGCATCAAGTATCAAGCAATGCTTGGCAGATGCAGATGTATTGTATAAAATGCTTGGGCAAACAATTTACACGATTTACGTAAAGAGCGAACAGAAATAAACAACTAAAACATAGCAATTTATGAGACCAGTCCAAACTTTAGACCAATTAAAGGATTTGCAAAACGAAACTTACGTTTATGCAGCACTTGTCGCCATCTTGATTTTTGGCGTCGCCTTCTTGATTTCCATGATGATACCATATCAGGGCGGCAACGACCGTTCCTACATCAAACGGCGCGTTTGGTGGATTGTGTGTATGGCAGTCGGTTCATTGGGCTTTTGGATATACAACGACATATATGTAGCAAGTTACATTAAGAAAGTTGCATTTCAAAATCAGTTTTCAACGACCAATATGATTTGTTTGGCTATAACATTGTTGGGTTCTGCGGCATTAAGCCTCATAATTATGTTCTGTTTTCGGCACACAAAGTTTGGATCGATACTCGGGAAAGAAAAGATTGCATAAACAACTAACGTAATAGATCTCTATGGCAAAACAATATTTTGTAATGGGTATAGGTGGCACCGGCATGCGTTGCATTGAGTCTCTGATGCACCTTTGTGCTATGGGCATGTTTGATGATACTGAAATTCATCTGCTTGCACTTGACACAGACAAAAACAATGGGAACTTCTCTCGCTTGAAAGAGGTAAAGGAGGCATACGTCAATGCGAAGAATTTGGACAAGGCCAGCAGAACAGCATTAAGCGACACTTTCTTCTCTGCCAATGTCAAGTATTATGAGTTCAGCCCTAACTACGAGAAGAAGAGTTCTTTCAAAGACGTTTTCAATTATGGCAACACGAAGTACAATAGGCCCGAGGAAGCAGATCTTGCAGATTTGGTCTTAAGCAATAATGTTGAAAACTTTAATCTTCGGCATGGTTATCGTGCCCAAACTCATTTGGGTTCAATGATGATGTATCATTCCATCATTGAGGCAGCACATTCAAATAATACAAGTGATTTGAAATCTTTTTTGCAAGAGTTGATCAAAGCATCAACAAATGGCAAGCCAAAAGTCTTCATTCTCGGTTCTGTATTTGGTGGAACGGGAGCATCTTCTATCCCTGTCATTCCACAAGCCATATCTAAAGCAGCTGAAATTATGAGTAATGGGGCGGCAAATGTACTCGGCAGTGCATTTTTTGCATCAACGCTCCTTACGGCATATTTCAGCTTCAAAGCGCCGTCGGCTGAAGAACTGCTTTCGCAAAAAGTGATTGCGACAAGTGATAAGTTCGCACTGAACTCCCAAGTGGCAATGATGTTTTATGATGATGACACAACGGTTAAGAACACATATCAGCGATTCTATATGATGGGAACGGACAATCAGAATTGGGATCCGATGATACGTGAAAAAGAGAGACTAACGCAGACTGTAACAGGAGGCGGTGACCAAAAATGTGATTCACACTATATTGAATTGCTCGCAGCTTGCGCAGCGTTGGACTTTTATCATGCAGACGACAATTATCTTGCACAAAAAAAGGAATCGGGAACGCCTGATTATGTCTTCCGTTCAATAGATTCCTCAGAAAAATTTGATTTTCAAGACTTTGTTGGAAGCAATAATAATTACGACAAGGAATTTGCAAAGAAATTTGGAATGCTGCTTGCATTTTCATTTTTGTGCAACGATCCTGACATTGATTTGGTAGAGAGTGTCAGATGTGGGAAACAGAAAGATCTACCCGGGTATGATGGAATAGATGTAAGTCAAGTTGAGCATCTGAAGAAGTATTTCCGTTTGTTCCATGTTCGTAATGTTAACGGGCAACTTGCAGAAGGATGGATACGTCAAATACATCGTTCTGCGAACGGAGAGGACAAGTTCTTGTTTAACCCGAAACTCTTTGCTTTCCAAACAATGAAAGAATTGAAAAAATACGATTGGAACAAAAACCTTTATCGTAATGAGGGAGTAGGCAAAGATTGGACTTTTGCTGTCAGACGACCGTTTGGCAATAAGTTCGATACGTTTAAGAAACTTTTCAAAGATGAATTAAATAGTGGTAAAGCCACCACTATCACTAATACTGGAGAGCGTTTTTATAAACATGTTTATGACACTCTTTGCAAATTATATAGTATCAATTAAAGGACAACAGCTATGTCAAAAGCTCTATTGATAAAAAGTTATACAACGCTTACAACAGGAATCCAAGGAACATGGAATGACCTGAACATGGCATCATCATACATACAGGGCATACAGACCGGACAAATACTTCAGGATGTTACTGCAGACAAAATAGCCGCTCTGATTTCTGGAGTGCCGACTCCTTGGGCCCGTGCAAAATTGTTTAATTTTGCTTTGTCGACGTTGTCCAACCCTGACCCCAATATCGGAGACTCCGGGCTAACACAGTTCTATGAGATGCTCCATGGAGAATGGCGAGGACTGATAACGCTACTGGCTCTTCATTCGGACAGAATACGGTTTTCCAAGCCAGTCACAATGAATATAAATGGGGATGACTATGACATCGCCTCGGCCTTTGGTCGTATGCTCTTCAATGACAAAGATATTTGGAGCAACCAGGATGCATTGGCAAAAGACCCTGGTGCACAACCTTTTATTCAGTTAATCTACTATAAAGACCAACTTATTGGAGGCACTTCACCCTTGACCGGGGTGTTTACCGGAATTGATTACTCAAAACTTAATGGCATGTCTGACATCAGCTGGTATCGTAACGGGAAATTAGAGGACCCCATGCGTTATCTTGCTCCTGATCAGATACAAAAGCTATATCTTTTCTTAAAGAACATGAATGGCAATTTGGATGATTTTGAGAACGAAATCAACCGTTTCCGTTCAGGGAATCAACGAATAGACATTAAAGGTTTTAAGGAGATGAGCCGTTCTTGGGAGAATGAAATCATAAAAGCCAATGGCAACATGAGAGACAAGGGGCCAATACCATCATATGGCATCTTATCTTGCCCTTTCTCCATTCTCCTCAAGAGTGACGTTCCTGTATACATGAAGGCAGATTACACTTTCACTTTTACTGACTGTTCTGAAGGTTGTCAGAAAATTGGTGACATTCAAAACTTACTCAGTTCGGACAATTATGTCATCGGTTGGGCTGAATATGCGAATCAGAGACAAAAACGCTCTGATGCATCTGTGTATTATCTGCAAGTGAAAGACTTGAAATCAGGCACATTCTGCTATTTTACGGTACCACTCTCAGAAATGGGCATAGACATTTTCAAGAACCGGTTAGGGGACTTGTTGGATTACAGTACAGGCGGCAACTGCCATCTTTCAGCGTCAATCAGTGAAAACGGAGATGTGTTGTCAGTTACAATGGTTGTAGAAATTGACGGAGAAAGAGTAACCCTTAACACAAGAGAGTATAATATAGCTTGGATGGAAGACATGGGGCGTGTTATTCTATGGCCCAATTTCGTGTCCGACAAATGGAACAAATACTACCTCTATACGGAGTTCACGACAGATTCCAAAAATAAGTTCTTGCCGGTATTCAAATATGACGGTGTATTGCTTCGAAATGGAAACAATGCATTCCTTACTCCAGACTATCAGCCTGTTCCAAATGAAGATCTTGGCATTGACATAAAAACCTTGGTCACATGCCCTGCAGGCTTGGGGGAAGATATGCCAAAATACAACATTTTTTCAGCGAACAAACCAATTGAAGGGCTTATCGCTACAATCCAAAAGAGTGGCAAAGATGAAAGAGCGGGCTTCCTTATGCTCAGACACGACATAGTCAAAGATTTCACCTCTGTTGACATGAATTGTTCTGCCATTGTTGGCATTGACTTTGGCAGCAGCAATACATGTGTCTACTATAAAGCCAATGACAGGAGTCCTCTGCCTGTGCAGTTTGAAAACAACAGAACAGTTTTGGTGGGAAATGAAAACGATGACAAACGCGCTAACGCAGGGAACGATGAACTTTTGTTTTTTACAAACTATCCTGCAGAGAATGGACAATTGAAGTCATGGTTGCACGAGCATGACTCAAGATACATCTGTTACAATCAATCTGAGGAAGTTGCAGGAGGAGTTCCTGTAAATCGCCCAAATGTTGTGGTGCGTGAGATGGACGAATACGAGATTAAAACCCAAGCTGGAACTCTGCACTATAATATGAAATGGCTGGACAACCAAAAAGGGCTGGAAAAAAAGAAGGCATATATAAAGTCTATTTGGCTTCAGACTTGTGCTTTCCTTTATAAAAACAGAATACGGCCAGAGGAAATAAGCTGGAGTCATCCGGGGGCTATGATGGAGTCTGATGTGAATGATTATGACAAGATATTTAATGATTTGACAAAGTTAACACCTATTGTTGGTGACAGGAAACCTACCGTCAAGCCTGACTATCCTACAGAAGCAGAAGCCGTGTGCAGTTTTGCCCTGTCGCAGGACTTCGGACTAAGCAACAGCAATATGTTCCTTGGTATTGATGTCGGTGGTAGTACAAGTGACATTCTTTTGTTGGCAAAAGATCCATCCAACAACAACAAGGCTTCTTTGTTCCGGGAAAGTTCGATAAGACTCGCAGCAGGTGTCTTTTTTGATGCTGTTATCAAGTCTGAACTGTTCCGTCAAGCATTGGTTAATTTCCATGAAAGTAATCAGAAATCGGTGTATGTATCCAATATAAAAGAAGTGTTGACAGAACCAAAGAAAGCTCCATATTATTTGAACAACATCTTTGATCAATTAAAGTCTTCTGAAGATTACGATAGTTTCTATGAAACAATAGACAGAGATGCTAAGTTTGTCTTCACAATACCTGCGTACGTAACAGGCTTATTGCTTTTCTATTCAGGTATGCTCGTAGGTAAAACCATAAAGGATAATGGTTTGGACAGTATCGAGAGAATAGATGTACTGTCATTCGGCAAGGGTGGACGAATTTTCCATTGGTTACCTAACTCAGCAGGTGCTCGTGCAACTCGGGAGTACTATGCTCTATGCCTTAATACTGGCGTCAAATGTGTTGTTGACAAAGAAATGACAGTGAAGTATCGTGATGAAATAGAAGTTGACAATAAGGCTGAAATCGCTAAAGGATTGTGCGACCCCAAAGATGTAATAAAGAAGCAGGGAAAAGGAGATTCTGACATCTGTGGAGAGGAAGGGGTCAAGTTTCTTGTTCCTGATGGAAGCATGAAAGCCTTGTCTGTAGAAGAAGAACTCACAGGAAATTACTTCACTGAAGATATGGGTAATTTCTATTTTTCTGGCGTAAATAACTTTGAAAAGTTCATGGATGTATTCATTGAGTTTGTTAGCCAAAAAACGAAACTTTATCCTACGGCAGAGATGGAATTGCGAGATGACTTGAAGGAACTTCCGAGAAATATCCCAGGATTCATCTGCAATAATGACAAAGAATATGATAAGGCAAAGAAAAAATCAAAGACCGGAGCTGAATTTCATTATCATCAACCGATAATTATAGCAGAAGGTGTCTGCTTCTTGAATACTCTGATTCGAAAAGCTTTTAACCAGTAAGTAATTCACATAGAATGAAGATATTATCCTTATACATAGACAAGTGGTATATCGTCGGTGCTGTTAGCACTGACGGTATCACTCGTGCTATCAAGCTTCCGAATAAGGAAGACCGTATATGGCTATATTTTTATGAAGATGTTGCCTCTGATGAAGTTTCGTACGGAAAAGGATTCCAAAGTAAATATCGTAACAATGAAAATCATTATTATGGCGATGTTTTTTCTTTGTTGACAGATTCATCGGCTAAATACATTATGTTCAAAAGGCCACAACCGATTATAGGTATATTCAAAGATGCAAAAATCTTCAAAGATCTACGCTTGTCAGTTGGTGAAGATGGCGATATTGACACTTTTATTTCTTTCTCAAAAGATATATGTTTGGCGGCTCGTAATCTTTTCCTTAAGGAATTAGAAAAGGAAAAATTTGTTGTCAAACAAGATGTAGCTCGCATTGGTCATTTAGCCTTAGAGTATGCTGCAAAACAATCACTCATTACAGAGGATGGGTACTACCTGATTCTAAATGCGTGTAATGAAAATCTTTATTATGCTCTGTATCAACGTGAAAGCAATATATTTGTGCGCGGGAATTACGAGGATCAACTCATAGGTATGGGAACGGACGTAAGAAGTCGTGCATTGATAGAACACGTTGTAGATGCTATAAATGAAAGAGAGCATTTCTTGCAGACCGAAACTGAGCGTGAACATGAATATCTTCGTATGACCATGTACGTAGATGAATGGCTTATAAAACTCAATGCATGTAAAACACGCATTCCAGTACGACTAACAGGAATCACTTTGTCCAAAGATCCGTACAAACAGTATTCCGTACAAGTCAAGGGGGCAAAGATAGATGAACGTACGGGCAGAATTGTAAAGAATATTATTGACGTTGTTGCCAAGTTTGTAACGGACAGCGGCATAAAGAAGGAACTGGTTAAAGGAATTGTACTTTTAGGCAATACATTTACAAATACACAATTCAAGAACGAACTTTTATCGCGCTACAATCTGCAACCCGATAAGTTGGTAAACTTATCTGTAGCAGATTTACCTGAAATTGTCAGTGCGTATTCTTTCATTGATTGTAGTCAGTTCTCAGCAATACAAAATCAGCAAAGAGCAACCGGAGAGGCGGAATTAAGGCGTATACAACAATTAGAAGAGGAATCTGCCGCCGCTCAGAAAGCAAAAGAAGAAGCCGAAGCGATACAAGAACGCCAAAAAGAGGAATACGAAGCAGAACGAAGATATAAAGACGCTGTAGAAAAGGGATATGTCGCCGAAAAAGGACAGAATTATTCTGACATGGCTGACTACTTTTCCATTGCTTTGAAACTACAACCAGACAATGAGGAAGCAAAGCGCAAATATGATGATGCCCTCCGCAAAAAAGCCGAGCTTACCGTCATTCAGAATAAATATAAAGAAAAAATACAGGAGGCCAAGAATGCTTTTGATGCAAAGGATTGGGAAAACGCAAAACAAAAGAGTGATGAGGCTCTTGGCTTTATGCCTGAATCAGCAGAAGCAAAACGCATAAAAGATCAGTCAACAGGAATCATCCAGTCCACAAAGGAACTGGAACGATTTATTGACCGTTGTGACATGTTTTATGCACGAAAGGCATATAAAGAAGCTCTACAAGAAATAGAAAAAGCAAAACTTTTAGGCATAAAAAGCCATGAAATAAAAGAGCGAGAAGCCAAAATTCTTAATGAGCAGAAAGATACAGAGAATAGAATTCACAATCTTGTCTCTGCTATCGATAAGGCTTTGGCTGCTGAGGATTTCCAAAAAGCATTGCAAATGTGCGATTCTTTAATAGACTTAGATTATGCTAATTCAAGAAAGTGGAGCGCAAAGATAAGTGACATTAAAAAAAGTGAAGAAGAGAAAAAGAAGTATCGCCAATTGATAGAGGCTATCGATGCTGCCCTCATTTCAGAAGACTGGGAAAGATTAGTATCACTTTGTCGCGACGCTTTAAAGATTTGTGATGATACAAACATTAAAGGAAAACTTGTCTTGGGAGAAGAAAAACTGAACATTAAAAAAGAGAGGGCTCAATTAGAATCAACGGTCAATGAAATACACAAGTTGACCAATGAAAACAGTTTTTCAGAAGCAAAAGGACAACTAAAGCTGATTCAAAGCAAGCTTGATCCAGATAAAGTAAAATATCTTTGGAGTCTTATCTTTAAAAAAGAGGAAGAAGAGGAAAGAGCGGCTTCTGCTAAAGCAAGTCCAGCTGTGACGAATGGCGGCAGAAACGGAGTCAAAGATTTCCACAATTCTTCCGGCAAGACGAAAACTGCCAGAAACTCTGGAGACGATTTTTTCAACTCGCCGTCACCAAATAGACCTGCACAACCAACGAAGAGGCCGAACCCGACAAAGGAAGCGGATTCTTTCTTTGATGAAGAGGACAGTGGCAGTCAAAATGCAAAATCATCGAACAAGTCAATCAACGGACATCTGTCTAATGATGACTTTAACTTTTAATACATATTAATTATAAACATTATAAAACTCTTGTAATTATGCCAACACTTAAAAAAAAGATTACCCTTAAAAGAAAGGGGGAAACTGCCGACTTTACATTCAACGGCAAATTGAAAGTAAAACTCTTTTGGGGCTCTCCTACCGACCTCGACCTTTGCTTATTCTTCAAGAAGAAGAACGGCGAAGTAGGCGGTATCTTCTCTAACGAGTATCGCGGTCGCAAGAGCGACCTTGGCAATCTCAATGAATTTCCTTACATGCTACATCTGGGCGACAACAAAGAGCCTGCCGCTGGAGATGAAGAAACGGAACAGATTAACGTTGCCAGTCTCAATGAGATTGACGAAGCTTATGTTTGTATTGTAAATTACGATGCAGCAGTAGAGGAAGAAGATGTAACGTATGCTCAGGAGGGCGGACGCGTAGAGTTGCAAAGCGACTCTGGCGACTACCTTGAAGTCATTGCCGACTCTGCGGATCACGGTCCTGTTTATTGCGTATGCTCAATCAAGAACAAGGATGGCGAATATTTTCTTAAGAAGAGCGGTAGCGACCTTCCTGAAGTCATGGATCTTGGAACTGCATTCGAAAAGATTCCTGGCTTTTCATTAATCTGCAACGAGTAAAATGGTTCAACTGAAACGTAAGGTTACCATAAAGACCAAACATGCAGTTGAAGAGCCTCCGGTTCATGAGACTTCAATTCGTGGTCATGGCAATGAGCCTAAGTCAAACAAAAAGTGGCTTTTGTTGGCAATTACTGCTATTATTGTTGTTGTGGGAGTTATAGGATTTATGCAGTTCAATCCTTCATCCAGCAATAACGATGGAGCAGAACAAGCAAACACGTCCGCCTATTCGACAAATGCAGGTGGAGAAGACGGCTCAGTTCAAACCAAAGCAAAACAAGACGAAGCTGACAATACTGATGCTTCAAATGGTGAGAATGAGGACAAGTCGGGCGTAGAAGAAGCTAATGCAAGTCACTCCACCTCGAATCAATCAACTGAGTCTGAAAATGCAGAGACTACAGCGCCTTATGGTACTAACCGGAATGCACCTGTACAATCTGCTACATCTGGAAACGATACACCTACAGGTTCTATAGAAGAAGAGGCTCGGCAAGTCATACGTGGTATTTACGGAAATGGTTCTGTAAGGAAGCAAAAACTTGGCGACAGATATTCTGAGATACAAAGTAAGGTTAATGAAATGTACCGTACCGGTCAAGTCCACTAATTAGTCAACACAGAAAATGGGCAGATGACTCTTGTAATCGTCTGCCCATTGCGATATTGTTAAGAAATGTTTTTATATATAGTATTGGCTATAGTTCTGTGGTTTGTAGCTCCATTATTTATAGAAGGGCACGTGAAGAAAAAAAGCGACAGAAAAGCGTTGCGCTTACTTTGTCGTATCATTTCCGTTCTATTGGTCGCGTTAGCTGTTTTTAAAGAGTTTATATGATGAAAGTGATAGAAATGTTTCGTACGTGTATCAATAAAGCTGTATTTTATGCAAAGAAACCAACATAAGAAAAGGGGTTATTGCTTTTATTAGCGTGTGTCTTATTGTCTGCATGTAATTCAGAGCAGATGCCCGTTGACGAATTGTACGATTTAACTGAGAAGTGGTCTGAAAAAGGAATTATAAATTAAAAAAATATGGAAAACAATCATCACTACACAGGCTTGAGCGACGCCCAAGTGCTCGAAAGCCGCAAAAAACATGGCGCCAATATCCTCACACCGCCTGAAGAACAGTCAACTTGGGATAAAGTTAAGGACTGCATGCATTACTGGCTGGTAAAAGTTATTCTCGGGCTTTTCGTTGCCTCGTTAATCGCAGTCGCAGGGCTTAAGATTGCAGGCGTCGCAATGCCGGCGAACGTATGGGTCGGGCCAGTCATCCTCATTGTACTATTCTTATTGACTTATCTTGTTGCTTTCCTCGGTGGAGACTGGGATGAGGACGAGAAGAAGTTCGATATGGACCCGTTGATAACGATTCTTCTTGCAGCCTTGGTGCTGTCAGGAGCCATTTCGTTCTATCAAGGCGTGTTCGGCGGCGAGACCGGCATTGAGCCTTATTTCGAGCCCATCGGCATCGCAGTGGCCGTGCTTCTTGCCACGGGTATCGCATATATCCTTGAGAGTCAAAATGAAAAAACATTCAAGAGCCTCAATGAGGTAAATGATGAGACACCTGTCAAGGTTATCCGTAACAGCAACGTCTGCCAGGTGCCGCGTAAGGACATCGTTGTAGGTGACATTGTTATTCTGGAAACCGGGGAGGAGGTGCCGGCTGACTGTGAACTGCTGGAAGCGCTGAACCTCAATGTCAATGAGTCCACGCTTACCGGTGAACCGCAGTGCTCAAAGACTACTGACGAGTCGCTGTTTGACAAAGATGCGACCTATCCGTCAAATCAGATAATGAAAGGCTGTACCATCATTGAAGGGTATTGTACTGCAAAGGTTTTTGCTGTCGGCGATTCAACAGACAGCGGAAAGGTTTTTGAGGCGGCTCAGGTGAAAGAAGGCGATGCTACCCCCTTGAGCGAAAAACTGGATCAGTTGGCAGACCTGATCACAAAGGCCAGTTACGCCATCGCGGCACTTATCATTGTAGGACGACTCGTCATTTATTTTGTTCAAGGGAACGGCAATTTCGGTGATGCAGCAGGGATTGTCGGTTTTGTCAAGTATGCGCTTGATACTATAATGATTGCCGTAACGCTTATCGTTGTAGCTGTTCCTGAGGGACTTCCGATGGCGATTACCTTGAGTTTGGCATTCAGTATGAAGCGCCTGATGAAACAGAACACGCTTCCGCGCACGATGCACGCCTGTGAAACAATGGGGGCCACTTCTGTTATCTGTACGGATAAGACGGGAACGCTCACCAAGAACCAGATGAATGTTTACGAGACTTCATTCTCCGGTTTGGCTGGTCAAAAACTCGGGGATGACGAGCTCTCAAAACTTCTCAAGGAGTGTATCGCTGTAAATACGACGGCAAATCTCGATTTTTCAGATTCAGCGAAGATTAAAGCGATCGGGAATCCGACCGAGGGCGCTCTTCTCTTGTGGCTGCACAAGAACGGCGTGAATTATCTGACAATTCGCGAAGATGCTGAAATCCTTGACCGCCTGCCATTCACGACGGAGTTGAAATATATGGCGACAATCGTTCGCTCAAAGGTAAATGGCAAACGTATCGTCTATGTCAAAGGCGCTCCGGAAATTATTATGGGGCTCTGTGACATCAACACAGAGGATAAGAAACAATACGATGCTAAACTTGCTGAGTATCAGAGTAAAGCTATGCGTACTCTCGGATTCGCATATCGTGAACTCATGGATGGTCAGGATGTGATACTCGATGGGAAACTGAAGGTTTCTGACCTTAAGATGATGGGCGTAGTGGCCATCTCTGACCCGGTCCGTGAAGATGTCCCGGCTGCTATAAAGGAGTGTCTGGACGCTGGGATTCAGGTGAAGATTGTGACGGGAGATACCCCTGGCACTGCCAAGGAAATTGGTCGTCAGGTCGGCCTTTGGACAGAATCCGACAGTGATGAGAATATCCTTGTCGGTCATGAGATTGAGCGTATGACTGACGAGGAACTCGAAGAGAGGCTTCCTGCCGTGAAGATCATTTCCCGTGCACGGCCTAATGACAAAGAGAGGGTTGTTCGCATCTTGAAGAAACTCGATTATGTAGTGGCAGTTACCGGAGATGGTACAAATGATGCTCCGGCACTGAACGCTGCCAATGTCGGTCTTTCAATGGGTGACGGAACAGCGGTGGCAAAAGAGGCCAGCGATATGACCATCATCGACAACTCTTTCAGTACCATAGCGAATGCTGTGATGTGGGGCCGCTCTCTTTACAAGAACATCAAGAGGTTCATCCTGTTCCAGATGACCGTGAATGTAGCTGCGTGCCTTATTGTTCTTATTGGTGCTTTCATCGGCACGGAATCTCCACTTACCGTTACACAGATGCTATGGGTTAACCTTATTATGGATACTTTTGCAGCTCTTGCATTGGCATCACTGCCTCCGACCCATACGGTGATGAATGAGAAACCGAGGTCTGTTAATGAACATATCCTCAAGGGAATGGGAGCCGGGATTCTTGGTGTTGGCCTGACATTCACTGTAATCCTGTTGGCGATACTCCTGTTCTTTCAGCACGCTGACGTTACTTCGCTCACGAATATAAATTTCAGTTGGGGTGCTTACAATGGACTGACTCCATACGAACTCGGACTGTTCTTTACGTTTTTCGTGATGCTTCAGTTCTGGAATCTCTTCAATGCCAAGGCGTTTATGACAAATGAATCAGCATTCAAGGGGTTGTCGTGGAAGGACACAAAGTGGTTCATATTGATAGCCATAATCATCTTTATCGGTCAGGTAGTGATGACTGAAGCTCCGGGGGTACAGGAGATGTTCAACGTGGCAGAATGCGGCATCAAGGTTCTTGATTGGTTTGTAATCGTTGTTGCTACATCTTTTGTCCTTTGGACTGGAGAGTTGTTGCGGCTGATACGGAAGAAACGATCATAGCGCAAAGATTGACATTGTCGCCCTGCAGCATTGTCCTAAAAAACTCTAAAAACCTGTCTCTCGCTCGCCTTCAAAGTCGCGCATTTGCTTGATTTGTATCAGCCTCGTCGCAAAACCAATGCCTATTGCCGCTATTGCCAGCAATGTAAGCGCAACTAATACATGGCAATGAAGGAAACGGTGACACATTGCAGTCACAACAGCCAGCAGCACGGCAAACAGCAGACATGAGAGCCAAGGGAAGGCCCTCCACGGCAGTCTCAACGCTTTGGCTGCAAGCGCTGTCTCCACAATACACACGACCGCTTGTGTACACAACCCGGCCACGGCGGCGCCGCACGCCTCAATTCTCGGAATGAGCAGCAGATTGACGCTCACGTTCACTGCGATACCGACTGCCGCAGTAATGTTCAATGCTTTCATATTGCCGTTTGCGGTCAGCAATGTGCCGAAAAGATAGATGAAAGATATGGGCACTATGCTGAAGAGCAATACAGAGAACACCTGCACACTTTCCTCAATATGACTATGATAGAGCAGCTCGATGAGCGGCTGACGGTAGGCAAACAGTATCGTGACTGCACTGCAACAGAACACGAAGAGCAACGAGAAGGAGGTTCTGACTGTCGGGACAAGCTTCTCTTTCCGGGCTATCATTCTGGAAAACAAGGGCAACAGTATGACAGAGAAGAGATACGCCACCATCACCAAGGCATCCAGCAGCCGGAATGCAGAAGCATAGACGCCTGCCTGCGCCGCGGCCACATTTTCAGGCAACATCCGTTCTATCATAACCGAGTCAATACGGTAATAGCACGACATCAGCAGCGTGAGTGTGGCGAACGGCAGACTGTTACGCAGAACCTTTTTGAAGAACGGCCAGTCCCAACGGAAACGGCGGAAACGCGAGTATGACACGACAACGAGCGATGCCGCGAGTATCGCCAGAACGTATGCCGCCGTTTGGCAATAAACGAACCATTCGATGCTGAACGGCTGCTTCAAGACATTGCCCCACAACAGGATGCCGCAAAACAGTATCATCAGCAACTTGTCGAGCACCGAAAGCACACTGTCGGTCTTGAACAACATGAGGGCAGACACATTGGAGCGCAGATAGAGCATAAAGGCGTTCAGGAACTGGTTTATAGCAGTCCAGAAGAGCAGTTTCAACTGCAGCCCCCGGTAACCTACAGCCAACGCCAATACAAACACGACAATCATATAGACTGCCCCGAGCAGGAAACGCAGCGTGACAATGCCCGACAACTGTTTCTCCTGCAGCCGCTCCTGACGGGCCACGCTGCAGTTGTTGTAGTTAGTGGTGCCCATATCCAACAAAATGTTGAAAAGGTAGGTAAAGTTGAACAGGGCGAAATACATGCCGTAATCGGCAGGGCCTACCCTGTTCTGCACTCCGACATCAATGCCGAAGAGCCAGAACGGCTTGATCAGCAGATTCAGGGACAGGAGGATGCAAAGGTTGAAGACAAAGTCTTTCTGTTTCATACATTATGCCGGCGCATTGTCAGCAGACGATGTTGACAATGCGCTTGGGGACAAATACTATTTTCTTGGGTGTCGCGCCGTTGAGCCAACGCTGCACTTCCGGATTGGCGAGCAGCACCGGTTCCACGTCGGCGGCAACTGCATCCGCGGGAAACGATATTTTGAGCCTCATCTTGCCGTTGATGGAAACAGGATACATAAACTCGGATTCGTGCAGGTACGACTCGTCATACTTCGGGAACGCTGCCAACAACACAGAGGTTTCATGACCCAACAACGACCACAGTTCTTCGGTGACATGGGGGGCGTATGCCGACATAAGCACGCAGAGCGGCTCGAGGATCTTGCGTTTGCAGCAATGCAGTTCCGTCAACTCGTTAACACAGATCATAAAGGCGCTGACTGCCGTATTGAAGGAGAATTTTTCGTTGTCTTCCTCAATTTTCTTGATAGTCTTGTGCAAAACCTTATACTCCTCGCGCGTAGGTTCTTCCTCGGATATGCACCACTCGCCGCTTTTGCCGGCATAGAGTTTCCAGAATTTTCGGATAAAGCGCGCCACGCCCTCAATGCCGTTGGTGTCCCAGGGCTTGGCCATCTCGACAGGGCCGAGGAACATCTCGTACATCCGCAAGGTGTCTGCCCCGTACTTGTCGATAAGGTCGTCCGGATTCTGCACATTGTATTTCGACTTTGACATCTTTTCAACCTCCCAGCCGCAGACATACTGTCCGTTTTCCAACACGAACTCTGCATCCGCAAAGTCGGGCATCCATTTCCGGAACGCGTCCGTGTCAAGTATATCGTTGTGTACTATATTGACATCCACATGGATAGGTGTAACGTCGTATTGGTTTTTGAGTCCGTAAGAGACGTAACGGTTCGTTCCGACAATACGATAGACGAAATTGGACCGTCCCTGTATCATGCCCTGGTTAATGAGTTTCCTGAAGGGTTCCTCCTCGCAGCTCAAGCCGATATCAAAGAGAAACATGTTCCAGAATCTGGAATAGATGAGATGTCCGGTAGCATGTTCTGCGCCGCCCACATACAAATCGACATTGCGCCAATACCGGACAGCGTCTTGCGAGAAATAGGCCTTGTCGTTGTGCGGGTCCATATAACGCAGGTAATAACCTGACGAGCCGGCGAATCCGGGCATTGTGTTGTATTCCATCCTGTAGCCTTTGTAGTTCCAGTCTTTGGCTCGTGCCAGCGGCGGCTCGCCGGTCTCGGTCGGCTGGAACCGGTCGATTTCAGGCAGCGTGACAGGCAGTTCATCTTCGGGAATGGTATAGGGCATGCCGTCCTTGTAATATATGGGGAAAGGTTCTCCCCAATAGCGCTGGCGGCTGAAGATCGCATCGCGGAGCCGGTAGTTCACAGTGCCGTAGCCTATGCCCATCTCCTTGACTCTGCTGACGACAGCTTTGCCGGCCTCCTTGACCGTCATGCCGTCCAGGAATCCGGAATTCACGCACACCCCGTCTTTGGCCTCGAAAGCCTCCTTGCTGATGTCGCCGCCGGCCACAACCTGCCGTATCGGGAGGTTGAAATGCTTGGCAAAGGCATAGTCGCGGCTGTCATGTGCGGGAACAGCCATCAAGGCGCCGGTGCCGTATCCCTGCAGCACGTATGCCGATATCCATACCGGGACATTTTCGCCGGTGAACGGATTTACAGCATACGATCCCGTGAACACGCCGGTGACTTTATGTCCGTCGCTCTGGCGCTCCGTCTCGGAGCGGTTGCGCGCCCATTTCACATACGCCTCAACCTCATTGCGCTGTTCTGGCGTAGTCAGCTGTTCTATCAGTTCGTGCTCCGGACAGAGTGTCATAAAAGAGACTCCGAATAGCGTGTCGGGGCGGGTGGTGAAGATGTCGAGGGTTTGTCCGTCGTGTCCGGCAATGCCGAAGCGGATGTATGCGCCCTCGCTGCGTCCTATCCAATTGCGCTGTATCTCTTTGAGAGAGTCAGTCCATTCTACATTCTCGAGGCCCTTGAGCAGCCTTTCAGCGTACGCAGACACCCGCAGTATCCACTGTTTCATCAGTTTGCGTTCCACGGGATAGCCTCCGCGCACCGACAGCCCGTTCACGACTTCGTCGTTGGCCAACACCGTGCCAAGTCCGGCGCACCAGTTCACCCAAGTGTCAGCCAAATAGGCAAGTCTGTAGTTCATCAGCACAGCCTGCTGTTCCGTCTCGCTCTTGCCGTTCCATTCTGCTGCCGTAAAGGTCATCTGCTCCGTGCAGGCAACGTCAAGACCTTGCGTGCCTTGTCTGGAAAACACCTCCTTCAGTTCGTCGACAGGACGTGCCTGGCCTGCCTGACGACAGTAATAACTGTTGAAAAGCTGTATGAATGTCCATTGGGTCCACTTGTAGTATGAAGGGTCGCAAGTCTTGAACTCCCTGTCCCAGTCGTAGCAAAAACCAATCTTGTCGAGTTGTTCCCGGTAGCGTTTCGCATTGATTTCCGTTGTGACGGCAGGATGTTGTCCTGTCTGGATGGCATATTGTTCGGCTGGCAGACCAAAAGCGTCATAGCCCATCGGGTGCAGCACATTGAACCCTTTCTGGCGTTTGTAGCGCGAATATATGTCAGAGGCGATATAACCGAGCGGGTGCCCGACATGGAGGCCGGCCCCCGAGGGATACGGGAACATATCCAAAACATAATATTTAGGCCTGGAATGGTCTATTTCAGTTTTGTAGATTTTAGAGTCTTTCCATTTCTTTTGCCACTTGGCTTCAATTTCACGATAGTTGTAATCCATGCTTCTATTACGTTACGGATTGATATGAATAATCAGTTCTTCAGTTATTTTCTGACAATGACTTTACGGGTGTCAACGGCCGTGCCCTTCCCGTCGAGGATGCGGAGCGTATAGACTCCGGCCGCAAGGCGTGTGCAGTCGATCTGCATCTTGTCTTGCGAGACCTGCGACACAAACACGCATCTTCCGGCATTGTCCAGCAACTGCACCAGTGCTGCTGTGGAGGCGGCATCCTCAAAGCGGATGTTCAGGGTCTGGCTCACAGGATTCGGGTATGCCAGGATCCGGTTGTCGCTGACAAGCTCGTCGATGCCGACATTGCAGGTAATGTCGAGTTTTGCCTCCTTGTATCCGCACGAATTGACCGCCTTTACAGCCAGTTCTCCCCGTCCTGAGGTCCTGATGTCCAAGAACACGCTGTTCACGGCACTTGTTGAGAGTGTCCAATTCGGGTTGGAGATGCTCCACTCAAACACGTTGGCATTCTCCACATCTGACAGGTAGTAGTAATAATTGCCGTAGCTGCCGATAAGTTCCTGCCCCTGTATGGTGCTGTTGATGACCGGAAGCGGCTTCACGGTGAGGGTGAGCGACAAAATGCTGTCGCAGCCGTTTATGCTCTGCAGACTGTCGGTAAAGAGGAACACGCCGGCCTCGTCTTGTGCAGGGATGTCGAAACCGTTCAGATGATACGATTCTCCCTGACAGATTTCTGCCGTATAATGATTCTGGTATCTCGGATTGACATTGACCCTGACGTGCGCTGTATTGACGCAGCCATAGACATTGGTCACAGTAACATAATAGTTGGTGGCTTCTGTCGGTGTAACGATGATTGTCTGGCTGGTCTCACCGGTATTCCACCGGTATTGGGCCGCTTCCGAGACGGTCAGCGTGCCGGATTCGCCTGCACATACGTCGGCATTGCCCGTGATTACCGCTTGAGGCATCGGCAATGCTGTCACGGCGAAAGTTGTATCGGCAACGCAACCGTAGGTGTTATAAGCCGTCACGGAATAGGTGCCGGCCACATTGATTGTGGCTGTATTCTGTTGCGACCCCGTGCTCCAGAGATAACTGTCGCCGCCGGCAGCGGTCAAAGTCGTAGTCGCATTGTCGCAGAGCGAGAAAATGCCGGAGACGGAGAGCAATGGCGTAGGCTGTACCGTCACGGCAATGGATGCATAGCCCACACATCCGGACTGGGAAGAGGCCTCGACGGTATAACTGCCGCCCCGGGTCACCTTGATGCTGTTGGCAGTTGTGCCATCGCCCCAGCGGTATGTCACGCCGCCGCTGGCTGTCAGCACTGCCGTGTCACCGCGACATATTTCGGTAACGCCGTTAATCTGCACATTCCCGACGTCTTCCACATTTACGGTTTTAGACACTGCAGATGAGCATCCGTTCTCGGCATAGCCGGTCACCGTATAGACGGTGGTTTGCGCCGGCATAGTCAGTATCGCGTCCCCCGACTCTCCCGTGCTCCACACATAGCGGATTGCGCCGTTGGCCGTCAGGGTGTCTTGCTCGCCCGGGCAGATGAACGACTTGCCGGCAACGTTAACGACTGGCAGTTCAAGGGCAGTCGCCGTGACAGAGGTGCTGTTCTGACAGCCGTTGGAGTTGGTAGCGGTGACAGAATAGAGGCCGGCCGCTCTCACGGTTATGCTGTGCGTGTTTGCACCGTTTGACCAAAGATAGTCGGAACCGCCCGTGGCCGTCAAGGTGGTATAGCCGCCGGAGCAGAACGAGGGCGTGCCGGAGATTTGAACAGAGGGCACCACCTTCACCGTCACTGCCACTGAAGTGCTGGCCTTGCAGCCGTACCGGTCGGTTGCCGTCACGGTATAGACAAGGGTTGAATTGGGATTCACGGATATCCTGTTGCCAGAAGAGCCGTCAGACCATACATACGACACGCCGCCCGAGGCGGTAAGCACCGTGCCGCTCCCCTTGCAGATGGAGGTGTTGCCGGCAATCTGCGGCTCGGGCAGCGGATGCACCTGCACACTCGCCGAGGCCGTGCTGCTGCACCCGGCGCTGTTCTGCGCCGTCACCCGGTACGTGCCGGTTGTGCTGACGGTTGTGATGCTGTTAGTATCGCCGGTGCTCCAGACGTAATGGCTCGGCACATCAGCATGAGCCGTAAGTTGCGACACAGAACCCGAACAGATGGAAAGGTTGCCTGTAATGGACAAGTGAGGGGCTTCTATTATAGTCAGTTCCACATCAAGCGATGACTGGCAGCCGCTCGCATTGGTTGCCGTCACCGTATATGTCCCTGCTTCGTCGGTCGTGATGCTGCTTGTTACTGCTCCGTTTGACCAAAGATAGGAGACGCCGCCCGTGGCCGTCAACGTTGTCAATGCTCCGGCACAGAACGAGCGGTTTCCGGACACGCGCACAACAGGCAGGTCTTTCACCGTCACCGTTGCTGTCGTGCCGGCCGTGCAGCCGTACCGGTCGGTAACTGTCACAGAATAGACACTGCTGACATTGGGCGTTAACGCTATCTGGCTGTCAGCAGAGCCGTCAGACCATACATACGACACGCCGCCCGAGGCGGTAAGCACCGTGCCGCTCCCCTTGCAGATGGAGGTGTTGCCGGCAATCTGCGGCTCGGGCAGCGGATGCACCTGCACACTCGCCGAGGCCGTGCTGCTGCACCCGGCGCTGTTCTGCGCCGTCACCCGGTACGTGCCGGTTGTGCTGACGGTTATATTGCTGTTATTGTCACCATTGCTCCATACATAGCTGCACGGCTCGTCTGAATGGACAGTAAGCTGCGACACAGTTCCCGAACAGATGGAAAGGTTGCCTGTAATGGACACATTGGGAACTTCATTGACGAACAATTTAGTTCCAAGTTCTATTTGGCAGCCGTTTGTGTTCGTGACGGTGACGGTATAATCGCCGGCGATGCCCGTTTCGATCTGGTTCGTACTGCTTCCGTTAGACCAGCGGTATACATACCCTGAACTGCCGGAAGCCGCCAGTGTGGCGGTTTGTCCGCTGCATATCGTCTTGTTTTCTGTTATTGACGCCACCGGCAGCGGCAAAGTGGAGAGTTCGAGTGAACTTGAACCTGAACAACCGCCCTCGTTGTAAACCGTCACCGTGTAGATGCCTGCCGTTGTAGCCGAAATTGTGCGGGATGTCATGCCATTGCTCCATTGGAAGCGGGCGCCGTTGCTGGCAGTGAGGTTGATGGTGTCGCCGCGGCAAATCGAAGCGCTTCCGTTGACCATACTGTTGATATATACCGAGGGAGACTCGATGGCTGTGAGGGTCGCAGTGGCGGTGGCCGAACAATTGTTGTTGTCAACAACGGTGACCATATAATAACTGGTTCCGGCATCGGGCTGCACCGTGATAGCCTGGGTAGATTGACCGCCAGACCAGGAGAACGTGCGCCCTGTGGAACAGTCTGCATACAAGGTGGCATTGCTGCCCACGCAGGCCGACGACGGCGCCAATATGGTGACCACCGGGCTGGGGTTGACAATGATGGATTCTGACGTCACCGCCGAACATCCGTTGGCCGCTGTAACCTTGACGGTATAGACCCCCTCCTCCCTCACGTTGATGGTGTTGGACGTTGCACCGGTGTTCCATTCATAGCGAGAGGCAATGGGCGTACCCACAACCGAAGCCCGGAGCGTCACGCTCCCGCCCTGACAAATCACCTGACTTCCATAGACATACGATATCAATGGTGTCGGTATGGGCAACTCTCTCACAATAACCTCCCGGTAGGTGCTGCAGCCCAACGCATTGGTGGCATAAACCCGGTATGTGCCCTCTGCCGACACGACCAGCGTGTCGCCGGCGGTGCCATCGTCCCACCGGTAGGTATTTGTCGAATCTCCGTTAACACGCAATGTGACCGTGCTGCCCTGACAATAGGTATAGCGTTCCGCTATCGAGGCTCGCACATCACTGTATGTAAGTTCCACTGAAGCCGTTGACTTGCACCCTTTGCTGTCGGTGCCGGTAACCATATAGACCCCCGGCGTGGCTATCGTGATCGATGTCTGCGTAGAGCCATTGCTCCAAATGTAGGTGTCCGCCCCCGAGATCGACACGGTGGTTGATTCCTCACGGCAAAAAGCGGTCTGCCCGGATATGACAATGACGGGCAACGGGTTTACCTTGAAGACAATGCTCGCGGTGTCTTTGCAGCCATATTCGTTGGTTGCGACAACAGTATATACTCCTCCGTTCTTGGCATAGATGCTGTCTGCATGTTCACCCGTAGACCACTCATAAGAAACGCCCCCCGTGGCCTTGAACAGCACGCTGTCACCCTCGCAAATCTCCAGCGGGCTTCCCGTGATGAGTGCGGCAGGCAACGAATGGACGGAAACGGCTATGGTGTCGCTGCTGTAACAGTGTGTCAGCGAGTCGGCGCCCGTGACCGTAAAGAGCGTGTCCGCTGTCGGGGCAACTTGTATGCGGGCTGACGAGTCGCCCGTGCTCCAGCGGTAAGCCAACCCGTCGGGCAAGGCGAGTTCCAACTGGTCGCCAATGCAAACCGACGTGTCGCCCTCTATGCTGAACACGGGGTTCAAAGCATCAGAAACCACAACGGAATCTGTAGCCGTACAGCCGTTGGATGACACCGTCAGGGAATAGGTTCCTGCCGTGTCAACAACGATGGAGAGACTGTCTGACCCCGTACTCCACCGGTAGGTGCAGGAGGAACAGGAGTCTGTGTAGAGAATTGTCGAGTCGCCGGAACATAGATATGGATTGCCGTGGATTGCCGGAGTCGGAGTCGGTATTACGAAAAGACGAAGAAAATAGAGGGAATCGCAGCCGTCAACCAACGAGGGGACCGTGAACGAATAGGTTTTTGTTTCATAGAGCGCCGAATCAAGTTCCATATACGGCAGTTCGTGCGAGCATATTGTCACCGCCTTGGTAATGATGGTATCTTGTGTTCTGAGGCGAACGACAACCAAGCTGTCGCACCCCGTCTCAACAGTCTGGTAACGGAACGTATAGTCACCCGGTGACGACAGGCTGCTGTCGCCAAACACAAACGGAAGGTTGAGACGATAGACACAATAGTGCAAAGTGTCGGGTTCCATCACGACGGTGTCGCAAGGGTCAACGTCGCTTTCATCCGTCGGGATGTCCGTCTGGGCGAAGATTCCCGTCGGATTTCCGCATAAAAACAGAAAGAAAGCCAGCAAAAACAGGGCATTTTCTGTAAATCGATATGTTTTCATAATAATGTTATTATTCAATGTATGTACAAAAGGCGCAAAAATAGCATTTTTATTCCACGTGGCAGCATTTTTGTATTTTTGCAGCAAATTTGAAAAATGTTCCATCATCTCGGCCGACATATTGTCTTTCAGGTCATCGCAGTGGTTTTGCTCATAGGCTGGTCCGCATATTCCATTGTCACAGGTCTCACGGTCTGTCCTTCCGGCGGTCAGCCTGTATTGTACCGGTTGCTCGGGACATTCTGGAGTATGAAGCCGGCTTACGGGATGGTTTCTGCCATTCTTATGCTGTTGTTGGAGACCTGGCTCATCTGGCATTTCTATTCCACCAGCAAGTTTTCAGAGAACCGGAACCTTATGCCTGCGCTGTTTTTCCTTCTGCTGATTAACATCGGAGGTTTTGCCTGCAACTTAGGTCCTGCCCACGTCACCGTCCTCGTCTTGTCCATCATCATCACCTTCAATTCCAAAGCACAAACGGGGAAAGAAATCGTCAACAACCGGATTTTCACCTCCGGCATCCTCACAGGCATTGCGTCGCTCATTGACCCCGCCGCCATCGGCATCCTGCTTTTCATGACGATGTCGCTGATGGCTCACCACTATTATTCCAAAGGCAAAAAGATCACCATTTTCTTTGTCGGTTTGCTGTTTGTCTATATTTACCTTTTCAGCATCTTTTTCTTCCTCGGGCGCATCCCCGAGCTGCTGGAATCGTTCCGGCAACTCCGCTTATTTGATTTGTTTCATAATTTCAAGGAGTTACGTTTGCAAGACTACATCTTTGCCGGTTATCTGGTTGCCTGTGTGCTGTACATCGGCATCCGGCTCAAGCTCTTTTACGACAACAAAGCCATCATGCTGCGCCGCCATCTGGTCTCCCTGAACATCCTTATGTTTGTCACTGCCGCCATGATTCTGCTCTCCGGTCTCAGCTTTCGCAACTGCCTGATTTATATGACCGTTCCATTGTCTTTCTTTTTCGGCATTCTCACAACACAGAAGAGCAGGTTTGTCTTCCACGACCTTCTGATCATCGCTTTTTACGCTCTGCTGCTATGGGTTTGAAACCGCATTTCTCTGACGACAGGCTGATTGAATGTGGCTGTGACGAGGTGGGGCGCGGCTGCCTGGCCGGCCCCGTATGTGCCGCTGCCGTCATCTTGCCACACGACTATTGCAACGAAGAGATCCATGACTCCAAACGGCTCACCGCCTCCATGCGGAACAGGCTGCGCGAGGTCATCGAGCGCGACGCCATTGCCTTTGCGATTGCGGAGGTGTCGGAAAAAAGAATCGATGAGGTCAACATCCTCAACGCCTCTTTCCTTTGCATGAACAAGGCTGTGGGCATGCTCTCCGTAAAACCGCAACTGCTGCTCATCGACGGAAACCGTTTCAACGACCACTGGCATATTCCCTACCATTGCATTGTGAAAGGCGACGGCACTTACCTTGCCATCGCCGCCGCTTCCATTCTGGCCAAAACCTACCGCGACGCCCTGATGGAACGGCTCGATGCGGAATATCCCGTCTATGACTGGAAACACAACAAGGGCTACCCCTCTCCGAAACATATCGCCGCTCTGCGGCAATACGGCCCCAGCCCCTACCACCGCAAAAGCTTCCATCTCAAAAGCCAACTCAGACTTGACCTTGACGTTTAGTCTATCCTGTTGATGTGCATCATCTTCTCGATTTCCTTGTCCGACTTGCCTAACATTTTGATATATTCTGACAATTGCGCAGACAACGGGTCGTCGGGATAACGGTTTATGAAGTCACGGTACTCGTTTTCGGCGCTCAAGCAGTCGCCCAGAATGTCGTCGTAAATGATGCCGCGCTGGTAATAGCAATATCGGGCATTTTCAGAATCAGGATAGTTTTTCTGGTACAGATTGAAGACATAGAGCGCCTTTTTGGCATATTCGGCGGTCTGCACACGACCCTGTGCGGCCTTGGCGAGGATCATGCTTCCGATTCCGGCACGGTAAAGCATCTTTTCGGAGATTTCATCTTTAGGATAGGTTTCGGCAAAGGAGACGGCCTTCTCTATGAAGCGCGCAAACATTGCCGTGTCAATGCGCCCTTCTTTGTAATAGACCGAATCGGCCATATTGTACAGTTCCACAATCTCTTTCTGCCGGCTTCCCATTTTTCGGCCCTCACCCTTGGCGGCGCGCTGATGGCATCCTGCCGCCAACAAAACGGCAGCAAACAGCATTATTGGCATCAAAAAACGTCCTTTCATCCGAGACCTCCTTATTTGTGGACCGTTTTGTAAGACACCCTGAACTTGCCTTGCGCTATGTCGTTGAGTTGACGCTTGATGACCATCTTTTTGATAGGCGAAAGGCGGTCGGTGAAAACCTTGCCGTCGAGATGGTCATACTCGTGCTGGATGATGCGGGCCACCAAGCCGTCAAACTCCTCGTCATGGAACTTGCCCTCTTCATCATAGAACTCTATACGGAGCTGCGACTTGCGCGTCACGTCCTCATTCAGGTCAGGAAGGCTGAGGCACCCCTCTCCGAAAACAAAGTCGTCGCCCCACTCCTCTGTGATGACCGGATTGATGAATGCGCCCTTGTAGATGCGCACCTCCGGGAATGCCTCCTTGAAAGGTTCGGAATCTATGACAAAAATGCGGATCGAGCGGCCTATCTGCGGGGCGGCAAGCCCTACGCCGTTGGCATTGTACATCGTTTCAAACATGTCTGCCACCAGCGGTTTCCAATCTGTGTTTTCAACCTCTACGGGCTCTGCCGTTTTTCTCAGCACCGGCTCGCCATATACATAAACAGGTAATTTCATTGCTCTTCCTTATTTCTTTGTTTTATAATTTCCTGCTGTTCCATATAGGACTGCAGAATGATTGTTGCGCTGATTTTGTCCACCAGGGCCTTGTTCTGGCGGTCTTTTTTCCCGAGCCCCACATCAATCATGGTCTGGAATGCCATTCTTGAGGTGAAACGCTCGTCCATGCGTGCAATGGCAGTGCCCGGCGATATGAGCGGCAACGCTTTGCGAAGCCTGTTGACAAAGGGCTCAATGAAACGGGCGGAATCGGAAGGGGTATTGTCCATCTTTCGCGGATCGCCTACTACAATGACGTCTACCTCCTCTTTCTGCAGATAGTCTTTCAGGAAGTCAAATGCTTTGGCTACCGGTATAGTATCCAGCGCATTGGCGCAAATCTGCAATTTGTCGGTCACGGCAAAGCCTACGCGTTTCTGTCCATAGTCAATGGCCAATATTCGTCCCATGTTTTTTTAATGAGGCGCAAAAATACAAAAAAAGCACATCGGGCTTATGTTTTTGCTCGTCCTCACGGTTGCGCAAACAAGCCGTCGAGCCAGTCGGCGACAGTGTCGAGCACCGCAGGGATGATGGTTTCTTCAATCTCTCCGTACTCTTTTGGGCTGCCGGTCTTGCAGGGTTGCAGCAGATGGTTTGCGTCCGGCACCGTCACGAAGCGGTGGCGGCTGTTTTTTGGCAAGTATTTGGCAAACAGGGCATTGTTTGCTTTAGCATCCACCTGCAAGTCTTTGTCGCCGCCTATAGCCAGCACAGGACATTTCACCCTTTTGAGATACTGTTTTGGTTGGAGGCGGAAAAAAGCGAAGAACCAAGGCGAGCACATCTGCTGCATGGCGGTTATCTTCCGTTCGTCGGTAAATCCGTAGCGTTGCTGCTGTTCGGGCGTGAGCCGTGTCTGCTGGCATGTCCAGGCCTTGTCGAGAACATTGGCGGCCTGCGCCGCGTTTCCGGCCTTTGCGAAAGAGCGGTACAGCGCGTCCGACAATGCCACAGAATGCTCGATCTCTTCGGGCGTAAGTGTGCCCTCCGCCTCGGCGATGGCCCGGAGTTGGTAGAGGAGCACCTCGGGCACAGTTTGCGCCACACCGCCAAGGGTTACGATGAACGCCACACGCCGGTCGCGCGAGGCGGCAATCTCCGCCACAAGGCTGCCCTCGCTGTGCCCTAACAAACCGATCGGAACTCCTTGCAGGTCAATGCGGCGGGACAGCGTGTCCATAATCAAGGCCACGCCGTCGGCAAAATCGAAAGTGGTGCTGCGGGCGAACACGGCGGCGGGATAGTCGTCATAGCGGAACACGGCATAGCCCCGGCGTGTCAGCATGTCGGCCAGCACCTTGAACGGCTTGTGCCCGAAAAGACTCTCGTCGCGGTCCTGCCATCCCGAACCGGAAATCATGACTGCCAAAGCCTTGGGCTGCTGCATGGGCATCGTGAGCGTGCCGCTGATGAGGTCATAGCGTCCACGGCTCTCCTTGATCCGGATTTCCTCTTCACGATAGGGATAAGGCGGCTGCGGGGTCTGCGGCCGGTGTATCACCTTGCGCTCAAAACCGCGGGCCAAGGTCAGCGGCAGCGACCGCCCTTGTTTGAAAGTCCCCTCTATCCGCTGCCCGTCTGTTGACAACCGCCCCGCAAAAGAGGCGTTTATGGAGGGCACTTTCCAAGAAAGGATGCTGTCAGCAAAGCCGATTCCGTCAACAGGGATGTCGAGGGCATACTGGTCAGGGCTGTCCAGCACGATGTTGAGCGTATCTCCTTGCTGCCGCACAAACATTCCGATTGTCAGGGAGTCTTTGCCCGTCACATGCAGCATACCTTGCCAATAGCCGGCAAGGTTCTGTGCGGCACACGGCAAGGCTGCCAGCAGCGTTAAAGCCGCTGTCAACAGCCACAAAACAGTCGGGGAGTTATTCTTCTTCATGGTTCTCAACAAAAAAAGACGAAACTTCAGCCCATAGACGCGCCAGGGAGGGATAGGAATCCTGCAATTTCCGGGCCACGCCGAAAGCGGGAGTCCATTCTGCCTGCGTGATGTCCTCTTCAGTCTGTGGCACAAGAGGCTGATTGGCGGCACGCATCGCAAACCAGTGGGTGACTTTGAGTATCGGCTCGCCATGCAAGGTGTAGGTATGGTATGTCTCGGGCAAAGCTCGTCCAAGTTCCAAAGTGTGGACGCCTGTCTCTTCCGAGACCTCGCGTAGGGCGGTCTGCGCGTACTGCTCGCCGGGTTCCGCCTTCCCCTTGGGGAAGTCCCAATATCCGAGCCTGAAAATCATCAGTATCCGGTTGTGTTCGTCGGCAACAATTCCGCCTGCGGCGTGGACGATACGGTAGTCTTGGGCAAAGCGTTCAAACTCTGCTTGCGAAACGAGTTCTATGGCGTGGCTGTTCTGAAAGACAATCATGGCGACAGGTTTGTAGACGGGTGCAAAGATACGACAATTTCCGCCTCCTATTCCTGCATTTTCGACATGTCGCGGAGCAGGTGGCGCAGTTCGTTGATGAGTTCCTGTGCTTCCTGGATGATGTTGAGGTAGAGCAGCGCCACGTTGAGGTTGTCGCCTCCCTGCTGCACGCGCTTCATCTGGCGGTCGCGGATGGCCAGAATGTAGTCCTTGCGCTCTTTGAGGATGCCGCGCAGCTCGTCAAGACCGGTATAATCGCCCGCCTTGATTACATCTATCGTTTCATCCATAGAGAAGAGCACCTTGGTCTTCACCTCTTCGAGTTCAGTGAAATATTTTGACTCCAGTGGCGTAAAACTGTTGTCGATGTGCTCTTTGACGGGCTCGCAGATACGGCGCAACGAGTAGAGGATCTCCTCAACACAGTTATAGGACAGATGGAACCAGGTGTTCACCCTCATCATCCTTTTGTTCTTCGACATTTGTATAGCCTTTATCTCCTTTCTTTTCAGGATTTTCATCTTAATTTTATGGTCTTTGGAATCGGCTATGACCTGCCGCAGGGCAACAATGTCCTCTTTGATGAAGCCGTCGATGGTTTTGGTGAACGCCGTGCGCGAGAACTCTACGAGCCCGGAGATGCTTTGGCGGATATGTCCCAGCACGATGTCGGAATAAGCCTCCTCGTCAGTGCAGTTGCGGAGCGTTTCGAGCAGTGTGTCTTCGGGTTCTGTTTTCTTTTCGGAGAGCATCTTGACGAATATGAAGGCGGCGAGGCAGATGACAAGAACCATCGCGACGGCACCGCCGAAGCGGCATATCAGCGTGATGATGAAGCTGAGCAGGAAGGCGGCCAGTGCCGTAAAGAGCCAACCGCCGATGACCGAGAATACTCCTGTGACACGGTAAACGGCGCTGTCGCGTCCCCAGGCCTTGTCAGCGAGCGACGAGCCCATAGCCACCATAAAGGCCACGTAAGTAGTTGAGAGCGGCAGTTTCAGCGAGGTGCCCAAAGCTATGAGCAAGCCGGCAAGCACGATGTTGACAGAGCCGCGCACCAAGTCGAATGCGGCCGCCTCGCCAGGGTCGCACATCGAGGTGTCGAACCGCTTGTGCAGCCAGTTCTTGAAACGCTCGGGAAGGATGCGCCGTAACGTGTTTGCCGAAGCGAGACTTCTGCGCACAATGACGCGCGCCACCGCCGATGAGCCGAACATCTCGGTGTTGGTGTCCTGAGACGAAAGCCCGATGGATGTCTGCAGTACCTTTTTCGACTTTTTGGAAGTGATGAGCGAGAACACCATCACGCCGCCGGCGATGACCAGCACATGGACAGGGGTGCCGGCCGGGGCATTCAAGGCATCCATTGCATATTGGTCAATCGGCACGGTGGCATTGTGGGCAAAGTCCTGATAGGCGCTGAGCCCCGCCAAAGGGATGCCTATGAAGTTCACAAGGTCGTTGCCCGCAAAGGCCATGGCCAAGGCAAAGGTGCCCACCATAATGATGACTTTGAACACATTGACTTTCAGGAAGAAGAGAATCTGAGACAGCCCGGCACAGAACACAAAACTGCACATCAGCAGCAGCAGCGTGTGCGACTTTATCCAGCCCGAGACCTCCGGTGTCATAAACGCGGAGTCGCTGAGTCCCTTGATGAGTACAAAATAGATTATCGTAGTAATGGAGATGCCACCGAAGATGCCGATTTTCCATTTCAGGTTCTGCTTGTAGTTGAAGGTGAACAGCAGCCGTGCCAGATGCTGTACCACGACGCCGAACACGAATGCGATGGCTACGGAGATGAAGATGCCGAGGATCATCGTCAATGCCTTGTCGGTGTTGAGCAGTGCGGCAAAGGGGACGTCGCTGCCGTCGAGGCCGGTCTTGACGATAGCCATGGCGGTGGCGCCGCCGATGAGCTCGAACACCATCGACACTGTTGTGGAGGTGGGCATGCCCATGAAGTTGAAGATGTTGAGCAGCACGATGTCGGCAATCATCACCGACAGGAAAATGGTCAGCACCTCGGCGGCGGTGAAATACTGGGGGTGCAGCACGCCGTTGCGCGAGATCTCCATCATGCCGTTGCTCGAGATGGCCCCGAACAGAATGCCTAACGACGCCACGATAAAGATGACTTTCATAGAGGCGGCTTTCGCCCCGACGGCAGAACCCAGGAAGTTGACCGCATCGTTGCTTACCCCTACATTCAGATCTACCAACGCAAGCAGCAGAAGGACGATGACGACAATGAGAAAAACAGTCTCCATATCTTAATATCTGTAAGAAAAAAAACGGTGCAAAAGTCCTCTTTTTCGAGACACCGGAAGAGAGGCTGAAACGAATTAACCAAAAGTTAACGGAATATGCTATCTTTGCGCCGTGAATCAGAAAGACACGATTTTAGTGGTGGAGGACGAGGCAGACATCCGCGAGATCCTCGCCTTCAACCTTGCGAATGCCGGCTATACGGTAATGGCGGCGGGGTCAGCCGAGTTGGCGTTGAAGATGCTTGTCACCCCTCCGGACCTGATCCTGCTTGACGTGATGCTGCCCGGCATGTCGGGGTTTGAGATGGCGGAACAGCTGCGCCGCAACAACATCGGCACGCCCGTGATTTTCCTTACGGCCCTCAGCGACGAGGCCGACCTGGTGCGGGGGTTCTCTGCCGGCGGCGACGACTATATCAGCAAGCCTTTCTCCTTGGTGGAAGTGCTTGCACGCGTGAAAGCAGTGCTGAAACGCTGCCCGCACACCACCCGCAACATCTTCCGCAGCGGGCCGCTCGCCATCGACTATGACGCGCGGCAAGTGCTCATCGACGGCGTGCCCATAGAGATGCCGAAAAAAGAGTACGACCTCCTCTGCCTGCTCGCCGCCAATCCCAACACCTACTTCTCGCGGCAGCAACTGCTGGCTCAATTGTGGAAAGAAACCCCCTTTGTGCTCGAACGGACCGTTGACGTGCATATCGCCCGCATCCGCAACCGCCTCGGCAAACACCGCAACCTCATCCACAACAAAACCGGCTTCGGCTACTGCCTCGACACCGCCCACACACCCGCTACGCCATGAGAAAACACAACAGCGCCCTCCTCTACGGCTTCCTCTTTGTTGCCTGCCTGCTCTTCATAGCCATCATTGCCGTGGAGATACACAGCGAACACAACTATAAGCGTGAAATCCTTCAGTCGCGCCTCGACAGCTATGCCGACATGATTGATGTGGCGGACGACTTCGGGCGGGTGCGCGGCTTCCTGCCCGAAGACCTGCGTGTGACGATGATGACCCCCTCGGGAGAGGTGTTCTTCGACTCACACGAGACCTACGCCACACTCGACAACCACCGCCAACGCCCCGAGGTGGCCGGCTGCCTCGAACACGGCCGCGGCTATGCCTCCCGCATCTCCTCCACGGACGGAACACGCCACCTCTACTACGCCAAAATGTTTGACGACAAAATCGTACGCGTGTCCCTGCCTTTTGAGATGAACGCCCGGCAGTACTTCCACCCCGACTGGCTGGCAATCATTACCATATCCTCCCTGTTTGCCGTCACCGTGGTGGTCATTCTCGTCATTTTCGCCTTTTACGACCGCAAGACCAACTCGGAACAGAAAAGGAAAATACGGGTACTGAAAAAGCAGATGACGGGCAACATATCTCACGAACTGAAAACGCCCGTGAGCAGCATACGGGGATACCTCGAAACCGTTGTCAACACCCCGGACTTAGACCCCGCCAAGCGAGATGCCTTTGTGAGGCAGTCGTACTTGCAAAGCGTAAGGCTTTCTGAACTGATACGCAACATCTCCCTCGTAAACAAACTGGAAGAGGTCCCCGAACA
Organism: Oscillospiraceae bacterium; assembly: GCA_963603365.1. GTDB lineage: Bacteria > Bacteroidota > Bacteroidia > Bacteroidales > WCHB1-69 > F23-D06. The sequence continues at coordinate 805 of CAVCMI010000012.1, read as the reverse complement.
GTTTCCCCTTGAGCCACTTGACCTGCACCAGATCGCCGACGAGGTGGCCGACGAGTTTGCCGGTGTGCTGGCCCGCAACGGACAGCACTTTGAAAACCGGCTTCTCTCCCCTACACCCTACCGCGGCAACCGCGCACTTCTCTATGCCGTGCTGCGCAACCTGGTGGAGAACTCGGTGAAGCATGCGGGCTCCGGCACGATGCTCTGCATAGAACCTGCAGAAAGCAACGCCAAGTTCCTGCGCTTCGTCTTTTACGACACCGGCTGCGGCGTGCCGCCCGATAGCATAGACCGGATCTTCGACCGTTTTTTCCGCGCCAAAAACACTCGCGGACAGGAGAACGACAGCTCCGGACTCGGCCTCTCTATCGTGCGCAATGCCGTCAATTTCCACAAAGGCACCGTGCGGGCTCACAACCGCAAACAAGGCGGTCTCGCTTTCACCGTGTCGCTGTCCAACAACCTGAACTGATTTGCCCCCCCCCGGCGGCTTCAACACCGGCCATGCCATCCGGCAGACTGGCCATGCCTGTCGGCAGACTGGCTATACCTGCCGGATGACAGACATAGACCTGCTGGAGACAGGAAAGTATTATCCGCAAATCATACGCTGTTGTGCTGAAAATTCTTTATTTTTGCATCAAGATAAATCATTAGGAATATCGCCGTATACCCCAATGTTAGCATCAGAGAACTTTTGATTGACAATAAAAAAGAAGAATAATGGATATGCGCGGCAGAGCCACAATAAGGAGATAAAACGATGAGCAAACAAGAAAAAGACATAGCCCTCTTCGTAGCATTC